>JAZDGN010000091.1:0-50696 GCA_043806875.1 Pseudomonadota bacterium | reverse complement strand
TAAATGGTGGGCGGGACCATGGCGATAAATCCCACGGGCATGGAGGACAGGATCAGGACAACCTTGAGGGGGAGTCCTGCATCCATGTTCCCCAGCCCCAGAAAAAATCCTGCGCTGACGATGGCGAAAGGTACCATCACGAACTTGATCAGGGCCAGGAAAAGCCCCTGCTTCAGGTACTTCCCGACGCTGGAAAACCGCATGGCCATACCGATGGACACCAGAAGCAGAAACGCGGCCAAAGGAACGAATATGGCATTCACCGTACCGTAGAACTGGGGCCTTTGAATACCTGAAAGATTCAGGATAAGCCCGGCGGCGATACTGCCCACGGCCACCAGCACAAACTTATCGGAAGCAACGGTTTTCAGACGGGCCAGGATAGATTCCTGCCCGCTTGCGTCGTCGCTGAAGGATCTGGCCATGGGGAACCCGATGGCGTAATAGCTGAACTCCTCAAACAGCTTATAAAACGGGACCAGGGCAAACCCCGCCTCCCCCAGAAAAATAAAGCAGAACAGGGCACCCAGGGATCCGATGTTGGTAAAACCGCCGCACACGATGTAGGCGCCGGTCTGCTTCCGGTTCATGGCAAACACTTTGGAGCCGGCATAGGCCAGGAGTCCGCCGGAAACCAGAGCCGCTATCCCGAGAAACGGGAGTGCGGCTATGCGCACGGAATCGATTCCGGCAACCCAGGTGGCCCCGAGAATGGCTATGGGATTGAAAAAGAGCAGGGCCGTAGCCTGGAGTCTCTTTCTCAGGGCCAGGATCGGGATGCCCAGGGTTATGACTCCCCTGACTGCAAGGACCTGGATGACATAACCTGCACTCACGCCCCAGAACACCAGGTTCAACGAATATATCAATTTTTCCAACAGTCGGATCTCCCACCCGGATTTGTCCGCAGGAGCTCAAACGCCCATCCTCTCCCAATGGGATTCTATACACCAGGACCCATGGCGAATCAAGTCATCCCCTTAACCCCTTTCTCAAATGGCCGTTGACACAGAACCGAAAATAGACTAACACCGAGCACGCGACAGTGCAAAACCCCAAGAGACCGGGAAAGGAACCCTGGCTTTGCTGCCAGATAAGACCATCCAGAACCGACACAAAACATCAGGCATGAACAAACAATGAAAAAAGACGACGCTCCCCGTTTCCCTCTTATGGTTGTGCTATTCTTCGGTGTCCTGGGCATTTCCTCCGGGTCAATTCTGGTCCGTCTGGCCCAGGGTCAGGACATGCCGTCACTGGTGATTGCGGCCTGGAGGCTGACACTGGCTTCGGCAGTCCTATTGCCCTTGGCCATGACCAGAAGGCGCACCGAGCTGAAACAGATGAACGGCCCTGTCTGGGGGCTGGCGATCATGTCAGGTTTCATGCTGGCACTGCATTTTGCAAGCTGGGTAAGTTCACTGGCATATACGTCGGTCGCCAGCTCCACAGTGCTGGTGACAACGTCACCGCTGTGGGTGGGCCTGACCGCTCCGTTCCTGCTCAAAGAGGCGCTGTCAAGGCCTTTAAAAATCGGCATTGCCCTGGCCATGATCGGCAGTGTGATGATCGGCCTGGCCGATGTGGTGACGTTTTCAGATGGCCGGTTACAATTCAGCCTCACCCAGTTCACCAGCCAGCCCAACCCGCTTCTCGGCAATGGGCTGGCCCTTATCGGTGCGGTTGCCGCTTCGGCCTACCTGATCATCGGACGCCGCCTCCGGCTTGGGGTTTCCCTGCTCACCTATACGGCTGTTGTCTATTCCACAGCCGCCTTTTTCCTTATCATCATGGCCCTGGCCAAGGGCTATGACCTGTTCGGATATTCGGGCAGTGCCTATTTGGTGCTGGTGCTGATGGCCATTTTTCCCCAGCTGATCGGCCATTCTTCCTATAACTGGGCCCTGGGCTACCTGTCTGCAGCCACTGTGTCAGTAGCTGTCATTGCTGAACCCATTGGGGCAACCGTCCTGGCTCTGGTCTTTTTCCAGGAGATCCCCAACGGACTCACCCTGGCTGGAAGTGCGCTGCTGCTTACCGGCATTGTCTATGCCAGCCGTCCTGATCGGACGGCCGGCGCCGCCTGAAAACCTTGTATCACTATCCGGCCGTGTGTAAAAAGAATGTAACAGAAACGGTTTCAATTTATGTTCTGATCAAAAAATGCAATAAGGTTCAATAGGATAGAGTCTTTGTCAGATTTGATATTTCGTATGGGAAAACAGTTTTCCAGGCCGGGCCCAGGGACTGGTTCCGGAAAGGAGATAATTTGGGGGTCAGAATTCAGGAGTCGTTTAACTTTTACTCACACCTGGCCGGTGGAATCGCAGCAGCCATAGGGACTATTTATCTGGCTAAAATCGCAAGCCATTCAGCGTCCATGCTTATTACGGCGCTTGTTTACGGAATTTCAGTGGTATTTCTCTTCAGCGCCAGTTCCCTCTACCACGTGTTTAAGAAACAGGAGAACGAACTTTCCTTCTGGAGAAAAATGGACCGGCTTGCCATTTTTTTCATGATAGCAGGGACCTACACACCCATCAGCTATTTCTGCCTGGAGGGACACTGGCGATGGGGCATGATCGCCCTCCAGTGGGGACTGGTCGGCTTTGGCGCTATTTCACAGTTGTTTTTCCCTGGTGCACCGAGAATGCTTTATGTCCTGATCTACATCAGCATGGGCTGGGCAGCACTGTTTCCCATGAATCAGATACTGGCGAACATGTCCCGGGTACAGGAGATTCTGCTGTTTACCGGCGGTGCCGCGTTCACAACGGGCGGCCTGATCTATGCAGTTAAAAGACCCCGTCTTATCCCCGGCATTTTCAGTTTCCATGAACTTTTCCATGTCATGATACTGATCGGGGGATCACTTCACTATATCATGATTTACCGGGTCTATTTTGAAATCCTTGCATAGTCGGGTCTTTATGACCCTCGCCTGTCTCAAACCCTGCAGATGTTCCATAACCGGGCATGAAAAATGACCCAGTCTGACCGGACCATGGAGAACGCCATTGTCGATCGGGAAGCGCTCCTTGAAAACGAGCGCCGGCTTTTCAATAAAGATTATGATCTGCATTTTATAAAGGGCAAAACCAAGCCAAAGACCATCGGAGAGCCTTACCTGCTGCAGAACCCGCTACCCAGAGCAGGGATTCTTCTGGTTCACGGTTTAATGGCAGCCCCGGAAGAGGTCCGTGAATGGGCTGAATTTTTATATTCAAAGGGCTATACGGTCTATGCGCCCAGGCTAGCAGGGCACGGCACTTCTGCGGAAGATCTTTCAACCAGACATTACGGAGACTGGATGAAGTCCGTTGATAGGGGGCATGCCATCCTGAAAACCTGCTGTGAAAAAATCGTTATCGGAGGCTTTTCCACAGGGGCGGGTCTTGCGCTGCTCCAGGCCCTTCAGAAACCCGGCCATTTCGACGCGGTCATTTCCATCAGCGCACCCCTCAGGTTCAAAGGAGCTTCGTCGAACCTGGTTGAGATTGTCCATGCATGGAACCGCATCTGGACTAAGCTGGGAATCAGGTTGTGGCTCAAGGAATATGCGAGCAATCACCCGGACAATCCGCACATCAATTATGATGAATGCCCCATACAGAGCATTGTTGAAGTCAGGGCCCTCATGAAAGAAGTCTACAGGGCCCTTCCTTCTTTGGGAATACCTTCTCTGATCATGCAGGGGACAAAGGATCCAAAGGTGGATGGGCAAAGCGGCAAGAGACTATTTTGCCGTATCCGACAGACCCATGCCTGTTACCGGGATATTGACTTTCACCTGCACGGCGTTGTCAGGGGATTTGTTGCTCTGGGTGTCTTTGCCGAGGTTGAAAAATTTCTCGATACCATTTTTCCATCCCCGCATTCCCTTTTATAACGGAACAGATCAACAGCAGCCAGGAAGCATCCTCCGGGGACAAGCCTGCGCCCCAAAAGGGTTACGGACGTCGTTTCATTTCCAGGGAAATGGTGATATCCACCTGGTTGCCGATAGCTCCCATGAAAAAGAATTTCCCGTAACCCACGGCGTAATCCAGCCGGTTCAGGGAAAACTCAGCGTCAAATCCTGCGACCATTTCCGCCTTGTTCATGGGATTTTCCTTTTCCCCATGATAAACAAAGGTAATGGCCAGTGGTTTGGTCACATTCTTGATGGTAATCTCTCCTTCCAGGGAATAGGTGTTGTCCTGGACGAGGCTCACCTTGGAAGAGGTGAACCGCATTACCGGAAACCGGGCTGAGTCAAAAAAATCCGGGGACCTGAGATGGGTGTCCCGTTTCTGATTACGGGTATCCACACTGTCCACGGCCACCGTAAAGTTAAACCGGCTTGCGCCAAGGTTTTCCGGGTTGAAGAAAACGTCGGCATCAACGCCTGGAAAACGTCCGGTAATTTTGGAATAGATATGCTGAATCCTGAAATTGATTTCCGAATGGTCTGGATCTAGTGTCCATTGATGGGCAAAAACCGGAACGGGCATCAGGAGCATCAGGAGCAGAATACGTGCGATGATCTGTTTCATGGGCATTCTCCCTGTGGATTGTCTGTCATTATCCGCCGCACTTGAGTCGGCAGTGTCAACGGCCCGGACTTTAAGCCCAGCCATGCGGTAAGGCGGATGGAAAAACCCGGGCCTGTAAATAGGACAATAAGGATGGCGTCCGTATTTGTAAATGCCCTATTATCCGCATGCTACCGGAACCGGATGAAAATGTAACCGCCCCTGCCGTATCCAAAGGGTTTGAACAGATTGTGATAGTTGCTGGACAGTCCCTGGTAAAACAGATCAAAGGGAATCCGGTAGGGATTGGCCTGGGAGGGATCCACATCCAGGATGGTCACCATGCGTGATACGGGATCAAACCCGCCAACCGGAGAGATGTGGGGGATGTGAAGCTCCGGGACATAACTGCCCTGGTCAAAATGTGCGATGATCAGGCAGTTCCCCGAGGTTTCAAATTGCAGGAGGTGGGCCATGAGCCGGCTCCTGATCTGCCGTGACTGCCGTGAATCACCCGAGGCCTGTACCGTTTCGACCCCGGCATGGGAAAAGCCATAGGCATCCAGGCTGGCCCGGACCACCTGGCCCAGGGTATGAAGGGGAAGCCCCCTGCGCCCCTTGTAACCGTTTTCACCCATGCGCTCCTTCCAGTGCCCCTCCCGCACGGTTTCCAGGATCTCCTTCTGGGTAACGGGAGGCCTGTCAAGGTTCCCGGACACATCCAGGAGTGTATTTATTGCCGCAACCACCGAAGCAACCGAACAGGAGGACTCGTGGTATTGGAAGACAAAATGCCGGTAAAGGGCTTGCTTGACAGGGTTTACGATTTCATGGCACGACTCTGCCACAGGCCCGGCAGCCCTTGAGCCAAAAGCTCCTGTTCCGGTAATCCGATGGAAATAATAGTCAAGATATAAATAACTGCGGATCATCTGCCGGATCATGGTCCAAGTTCTCCTGTCGCCTGTTCCTCTGATTGCCATCAACATGATAACGGTCAAATGATAGGTCCGTATCCGGGTCTGTCAACATGAAAATTTCCGGCCTGGAAGGAAAAACCTGGCAGGATGGAAGAAGACAGGTACCCCACCCTGTCAATCCGGTTGACAAAGTCCGGTTTTGGACCCTATAAACACACATGGGATCCGAACAGCTGCTTCTGGCCCCAGGCCGGAGCTGTCTACCTGAAAATTAAGGAGAAAGGACATGTCAAAAGCCAACAGGTTTTCCAGAATACCAGGAATAAAATTTTTCGCCCTGTGCTGTGTTGTTCTGACAGGCATCGTGACCATCGTCGCTTCAGGCGGCGGTGGCGGATCGGCCAGTCTGGAGACACAGACCGATATTACCGCAGCCAATGCGGAACAGGTTGCCGTCAATGCCTATGAACAGGGCATGGCTGCCGTCTATTCAGGCTCAGGTTCCTATGAAACCATAAAAACCGGACACCGGGAAAACGGATCCGCTTCCAGCGGCCCCCAGGCCCTGGCCCTGGTCCGGCTGGTCCTTGATTTCATGGACAGGGCTGACCTGACCCCGGGCCAGGCAAGAACGTCACTGTCGTCACTGAAAAGCTGTGTCATCGACGGGACCTGCGGCGGCCAGGCCCAGATCACGGCAAGCATCGACACACTGGACAAGGAATTCTCCCTGGATGCTGATTTTTCCGATTACTGCATGTACGAGGGTACAATTCTAAGCGGCACCATGGCCATCAGCGGCAAGATCGATCTGCTCCAGGACCGGATCCTGTCCTTTGCCGTGTCCTTTGCCGGGTTCAACGTTCTTCTCACGGAAACCGGTGACTCGACCACCATCTCCGGCATCATGTCCATGACCCTGACGGGTCTGGATGCCGTATCCGGCCTCATGGACCTGTCCCTTACCGATGACACCACAGGAAAAACCTATGTCCTGGACCAGTTCACGGTATCCCTCAGCGGTCTTGTTTCCAGCGTCCTGACATTTACCCTGTCCGGGGCCTTCACTGACCCGGACAACGGAACCTTCTCCATCCAGACCACGACGCCCTTCAAGATGAACAAAACCGATTTCCTGCCCTACCAGGGGGTTCTTCTCATTATCGCAGCCGACAACTCCAAGGCCGAGCTGACCGTTCTTTCAACCACCAGCTATGAGGTCCGTGCAGATACGAACGGTGATGGCACCTACGATTTCGACACCGGAGTCCGATCCTGGTAATGAACGCAAAAAAGTCATCCAGGACAGGATACAGGGCCGGATGGCACCTGGATCAACCGTAAACTCAGGGAACTGCACATGCACCAGGTAATGATACACCCCGCCACCTACGACGACTGCCGCAAGGCAGTGGACAAAGCCTTTGAGCTTTTTCCCATGGAAATTGCCAAAAAAAAAGTCGTAATCAAACCCAACGTGCTCAGGGCATCATCCGCCTCAGAGCACATCGTGACCAACCCTGCCGTTCTCAGGGCAGTTGTGGACAAGGTCGAATCCATGGGGCCTTCCCAGCTCATGGTGGGGGACAACCCGGGACTGTTCAATTACGGCGACAACGAAAACAGCTTCAGAACCGCAGGACTCATGGATGCTGCCCGTGGCTATTACCGGAACCTGGGAAACTCCCCCAGGAATGTCGCCTTTAATCCGGCCTACATGACTGAAGTGGGTGTTTCCAGCGAAATCCTGGATGCGGATATCGTCATCAGTCTCCCCAAGTTCAAAACCCATGGGCTCACGGTCATGACCGGCGCCGTAAAGAACAGTTACGGGATCCTGCCCGGTGCCCAGAAAGCACGGCTCCACCGCATTGCCGGAACGCCGGAGCGGTTCCACGAGGTGATCGTGGAGGTGTTCCGCCTCAGGGTTCCGGATCTGTTCATCGTGGATGCGGTAACGGGCATGGAGGGCAACGGTCCGGCTTCGCCTGAACTCAGGGATATCGGTCTGATCCTGGCCTCTGACAACGCCGTTGCCCTGGACGGGGTCATGGCCAGGATGATGGGACTTGCGCCGGGCAAACTTCGATTTCTCCAGAAAGCCCGTGAACTGGGGCTGGGAGAGTTTGATCTGTCAGCGGTCAGACTCCATGGCGAACTCAAGGTGATTTCTGACTTCAAGCTTCCTCCCCTGGGCGGCGAGGCCATTGCCGGAAACGACGTGATCCAGGGGTTCTTAAGCGCCAGGGCCCGGGTCAGACCCGCGGCCGACCCGGACCTGTGCACGGGATGCGGCGCCTGTGTGGAGCACTGCCCGGTACAAGCCCTTACCATGAACGGCCTGAGTCCGGAAGTCGACCCGGACACCTGCGTCACCTGCTTCTGCTGCCAGGAGATCTGTCCGGAAAAGGCCATGACACTGAAGTAAGCTGCCATCGGGAAAAACCCGGACCGGGAATATGAGCAGCCCGGGCCGGGGTCAACTCCCGGTCACAAGGCGCTTTTGTCCTATGCTCGGGCCCATCCCGGTCAGTCAAGGCCGAATTTTTCCCTGGCCTTTTCAGCCAGGTACCTGCCGATGGGTATGGCCGACGTGGCTGCCGGTGACGGTGCGTTGCAAACATGGAGAGACCTGGGCGTTTCGGCAAACAGGAAATCATGGACCAGGGTTCCATCCAGCTTTACGGCCTGGGCCCGGATCCCTGCCGGATAGGGTTTCAGATCCCTGAGGCAAACACTGGGACAATATTTTCGAACCCGCTCCAGATAACCCGGTCTGTACAATGAATCCCTGGTCTCGGACAGTCCGGAGACAAGGTTTCTCCTGAGAACAGCCCAGAAACCTGGAAAGGCTATCATGTCCAGGATATCCCGGCCATCCAGGTTGACCCTTGCGTATCCTTCCCGCTTCCACCCCATGACAGCATTGGGCCCCACGGTGACAGACCCGTCGATCATACGTGTCAGATGGACCCCGAGAAAGGGCAGGTCCGGGTCCGGAACCGGATAGATCAGGTGGCTGACCACACGGTTATGGCGCGCCGGGAGCTGGTAGTATTCCCCCCGGAAAGGGATGATCCTGAAATCCATGTCAATATCCATCATGGCTGCCACCCTGTCGGCCATGAGGCCTGCACAGGCGATGACGTTCCGGGCCCGGATGCTCCCATCCCCTGAAACGACCGCCACACCCGAACCGTCTTCCCGGACGGCGGTGACTTCTCTGCCCATAAGAACCCTGCCGCCCAGGTCCCTGAACAGATCCAGCATGGTCCGGGTAACTTTCCGGTAATCGGTGATGCCGGTGGCCGGCACATGCAGGGCTCCCAGCCCTTGGATGTTGGGTTCCAGCCTGTGGAGCTGCCTGGCGGACAGACGGCGTGTATGAATATGGTTGACGCCGCAGCGGATTTCCAGGGCCTCCATGCGCTTCATTTCCAGGGCATCGGTGGCGACCAGGAGTTTTCCGCACTGATCAACAGGAATCCGGTGCTTCTTGCAGAAATCCAGGGTCAACGCTGAACCCTGCTTGCAGAAGTCCGCCTTGAGGCTCCCGGGCTGGTAGTAGACCCCGGCATGGATCACCCCGGAATTGTGGCCTGTCTGGTGGGCAGCAACCCGGTCTTCCTTGTCCATGAGCAGAATTTCTGCCCTGGGGCAGATCTGTTTGAGGCGCCAGGCCGTGGCAACACCCACAATGCCGCCGCCGATCAGTACGATATCCATAGGTTTCATGTGATAATCCTTTTTTCAAGCCTTCTCACGGCGGCATACCCCACCGCCAGGGTGAACACCGTCATGTACAGGACGCTGAAAAGCACCACAAGGTCGAACCGGTTGAAACAGAAGGCCCTGATCAGCCGTGCCGCATGGGTCAGGGGCATGATCTCGGCCACGGGCCGCAGAACCATGGGCAGTGCATCCAGGGGGAAAACAATACCTGAGAAAAAGAACATGGGCGTCACCAGCCCGGTGAAATAGAAGTTAAAATGGTTGATGTTGGTCACAAAGGAGGTGACATACAACCCAAGAGCCGCAAACATGAGCCCGGTAAAAAAACCGCCCACCGGCGCCAAAAGTCCCATGGGCGAGGGAATGAGCCCAAAGGGATAGATGACCGACATCACGGCACCGGAAAAGAACAACCCTTTGGTACCGCAGAAGAGCATCTCTCCTGCGAACAGGTTGCCGGGCGTGATGGAGGCGGCGACCATGCCGTCGTATACCTTGTCGAACTCCAGGCGGACAAAGGTGCCGAAGGTGGTTTCAAAGGTGGCGGTATACATGGCCGATGGGGCCATGATACCCGTGGCCAGGAACGTGACATAGGGACTTCCCTGGATGAACCCCACGTACTGGCCAAGTCCCAGTCCCACGCCGGCAAGGAAGAACAGGGGCTCCAGGAACGGAGGAAACCCGTTGCTGATCAGGTTCTTGCTGTATACCTTGAAATGGCGGTACCAGACGCTGAACAGACGGGCAGTCAGGGATGGCGGACAGGTTGCCCGGACACGGGGCTTGTCACTCATTGACGCTCCTTCCTGTTGCCTTGAGGAACAGATCTTCCAAATTCGACTGCCTCAGAAAATAGTCGCCGGCGGGCAGGGCGTCGCGGACAGCTTTCAGGTCATCCACATTCCTGGAAAACAGCATGGCCCGGCTCGGGGTTTTCTCGATCCGCACCGTTTGCCCGATCTTCTTTCCAATAAGATGGCCGGGATTATATACCTCCAACACCCATGGCTCCATGTGGGTCCTGACCAGGGAGGCCGGGTTCCCGTCCATGACCTTGATCCCCCGGTGCATTATCATGAGGCTGTCACAGATCTGAAAGGCCTCCTCCATGTAGTGGGTGCACAGCACAATGGTGACCCCCTCCTGCCTCAGTGCCCTGAGCTTCTCCCAGATGAGCTGCCGCACCTGGGGGTCAAGACCCGTAGTCGGCTCATCCAGAATCAGGAGTTCAGGGGAATTGATCAGGGCCCTGGCAATGACAAGGCGCCGCTGCATTCCGCCTGAAAGGTCCCGGATCCGGGCTTCCTTCTTGTCCGTCAGTTCCATGAACTCCAGGAGATAACCGATGCGCGGCATGGCCTCTTTTTTTTTAAGACCGTAGAACCTGGCATAAATAATGAGATTCTGGAGAACACTCAGCTCAATGTCCAGGTTGTTTTCCTGGGGGACTATTCCTGACAGGTATTTGATTTCCAGCACATTCTTTTCAGGGTCATACCCAAGAACGTTGATCTGGCCGCCATTGCTTTGATCCCTGCGGGTTTTACCGTAAATCATGTTCATCATGGTGGTCTTGCCGGCCCCGTTGGAGCCTATCAGCCCGAAGCACCTGGCGGTCTCGACCTCGAAGCTGAGTCGGTCAACAGCCTTGAGGCTCTTGAATGTCTTGGTGACAGCGTCAACCCGTATGGCCAGTTCAGCCATGAAAAGGATCCCTCCCTGATTCCGTGAAAAACGAAGTATAGTCAAACCCTGCGTCCTGTGCAAGTCCAAAACAGCAATTTCGGATGCCATTGACAGGCACCGATCCACAAGAGCATTGATTTTCCGGCAAAAGAGCTGTAAATGTTCACAAGCGGGAACATGCACAAACAGAAAATTAAGGATTCCCATGCTTCTCAAATGTACCCAATTGAGTTTCAAATACCCGGGCAGTGACACACCTGTTATCGACAACCTGTCCTTTTCCATGGAGCATCCGGGATTCAACGCCCTTTTCGGCCCGTCAGGCGTGGGAAAGACCTCCTTTGCCAGGCTCATCGCCGGCAGCAGGACCAAAAGCACCGAGACCATCCAGACCCGGGGCCTGGACACCATCCTCTACTCCTATAATCTGGAAAGGCTTCCCGGCTGGTCCAGTACAGGAAAGCACCTGGACAGGGTCACGGCTCCGGGCAGGCAGGACTTGAAACAAACCCTCATCGACATCTTCGAAATCGCTGATGTGCTCCGGTCACGGTTTGCCCAGCTGTCCATGGGCCAGCAGAACCGCGTCAACCTGATCCGCTACCTGCTCCAGGATTTTGATCTCCTGATCATGGACGAAAGCCTGGCCAACGTGGACGAAAAGCTCAGGGAAACCATCATCCTGGCCATCAAGGATCTATTTCCCGAAAAGCTGTTCCTGTACATATCCCACAATCTCATGGAAGTGTCCAAATTCTGCAGGGAGATTCTGGTGTTCAGCAACCCTGCAGAACTCAAGGGCTACTCCCTGATCCAGGGGCAGGATTACCGGGCAGGCTACGCCCTGGACAAAAAAAAGCTGGACACAACCCTCCTGGAGATCATGGATGCTTTTTAAGCGCATATATCAGTTCCTCATCGTATACGTGGCAGGACTTGCCGTGCTTCTTGCCGTCAAGTACTCCCTGAGCCTGTCTGACTACGTGATTCCCGGAGTTTCCGATATCATGGAAACCTCAAAAGCCGTGGCAGCAACCTATGTCAGGGATGTGATGAACACCATGTCCGTCACGGTGCTGGGACAGGTCATTTCCATTGTCATGGCCTTTACCGTGGGCATCGTAGGCAGAAAGTCCTCCTTTGCAGGCTCCCTGATCAAGGTGACCGCCTACAATATCCAGGCATACCCCATCGTTGCCCTGGCTCCCATTATCTTCATTCTCCTGGGCGACGGATTCCTGCCCCGGCTTCTCATCGCCTCCATGATCTGCTATTTTCCCCTTCTCCTGTCAGTCCTGGGAATCATGTCCGTTCCTGTCCCGGATGTGGAGCATTTTTACATCACTACAGGACGTATGCGCTGGCAGCTGGAAGTGAAAATCCGAGCCTTTGAAAACCTGAGCAAGCTGGTGACGGTCATTGCAGGAAGCGCCACCCTGGCCATGGCAGGGACCATTGTTGCCGAATTTATTGCAGCCAACGCGGGGATCGGGTACAGTATACGCATAGCACTCTACCAGAGCGACCTTGCCAAAATACTGGTTGCCCTCTTCATGATCGGAATCATCATTTCCCTTTACCAGGGAATTCTTGAAACCCTAGGAGACAAGGTGAAACAACAATGGGCTCTTACAGACAGGGATACTCTCCCATGACAGCCATTCGCGCATGCCTGACCTGCGCCATGACCGTAATCGTGCTGACGTTCCTTTATGCCGTTCCTGCCCCTGGCGGGACTACCCAGCTGGACTACCGGCTCAAATGGCTGTTCAATGCCAGTGTTGCCGGGGACATCTATGCCAGTGAAAAGGGATTGTTCAGCGCCCAGGGCCTGACCGTAAACGTCAAGGAAGGAAGTCCTGAAAAAAACGCCATCACGGAGCTTGAGCTGGGACATGCCGACTTTGGTGTGGCTTCGGCCGACCAGGTCATCCGGGCCCTGGACAAGGGTGCGGCCATCGTGGTCATCGCCCAGCTGTTCCAGGTCAACCCCATGCAGTGGATCTACCGGGCAAACCGGCCGGAGATAAAATCGCTCAAGGATCTCAAGGGCAGAAGCATCGGCGTCACCTTCGGGGGGAATGACGAAACCATCATGAACACCCTCCTGGCCAGTGCAGGCCTGACCAACCGCGACGTAAGGCTTTCCGGCGTCCGGTTCGATTTTACCCCGTTCCTGAAAAAAAAGGTGGAGATCTGGCCCGTGTACCGCAATTCCCAGGGTGTTATTCTGGAAGACAAACTCAAACAGGAGGGGGAGGCGGTGCGGTTTTTCAACCCGGCAACCTTTGGTGTCAGTTTTGTTGCCAATTCCGTGATCACCACGGAGTCCATGCTAAGGGATCACCCTGAAACCGTGACACGGTTTCTGAATGCCCTGCTCAGCGGTTGGGAAGCGGCCATGGACCCGGCCAATGAAGCGGTAACCCTGGATCTTCTCAAAACCTTTGACAAGGGTAATACGGACAGAATCCGTAAACTTCAGCTGGATGCCACCCGGGATCTGATCATGCCGTTTTCCTCGGTCCCCATCGGCACCATGGATACGGATGCCTGGATCCAGACAGAAACAATCATGCTCTCCCAGAAGCAGATCAAGAACCCTGTGTCCATAGCAACCCACCTGGTTTGCATGCCGGGAACCTTGCTGGGGTCCGAAGGGTCACCTGGTCATTGAGACAAATCAGGAGGGCATCGCAGGGATCCCATCGCCTGGAGTGGAAAAAACTTTTTCTTTGTGTCAGGTTGCCTGTCAGAAGTTGGATCAGTTTTTACATTGTGATAAAAAACCAGACACATCCGGGTTACACCTATTAATATTGCCTTGAAATTCAGCACATATCGATATACTTTCTTTTTCATTCAGCATGGCATACAAATTGATCATAGGAACTTAAAGATACAAATTGGCTGTGGCATCACCAATGGAAAAAAGCTTGCGCCACAAACGTAGCGATAGGGATTTTAGATCCATGGAGCAAACTTTGGCTGACTTGGTTGTTACAACAGCGGAAAGGTGCAATTCAAGCACTGTCATGAGGCCAAAGAACATAAACTACACCGGATACGGGGTGACCCGGATCTGAAAACGTGAAAGAAGGTAATCTATGGAAACAATAAAGGTCCTGATCGTCGACGATGAAGAGGATTTCAGGGACACTATCGTCAAACGTCTCAATAGCAGGAACATTCCTGCCCTGGCCGCGCCCGGTGGCAAGGAGGCCCTGGCGGTTCTGGAAGACATGGATATCGACGTGGTGGTCCTGGACGTGAAGATGCCCGGTATGGACGGAATCGAAACCCTGAAGCGGATCAAGGCCGCCGGCTTCGACGTGGAGGTCATTATCCTCACCGGTCATGCAGCCGTGGACACCGGCATACAGGGAATGCAGCTCGGTGCCTTTGATTACATCATGAAGCCCGCCAGCATGACCGAATTCCTGGACAAAATCCGGCAGGCCTATATCACCAAAACGGAACGAAAGGCGGGGAGCGTCAGGTAGGGGTATCACTCATTTTTTTTAACATAAAAATCCGGCCGGATCTTCATGCTGATATCCGCAAATGCGTATGAGTGATCTTCTTTAACCCGGGATACAACGATTTCTCCTGCCGGTTCTTTATCTCGGTTCAAAAGGACCAGAGATTCGCCGGTTCGGATGCCGTGAGAAATGCCAAGGCCTATGATGATTTCCCATTTTTCTTTTTGCTTTGAAACCTTATATATGGGCCCAATTCCTTGTGAGATCAGCTCCTGTTCTTCATTTGACGCTTTGCGGAATGCCAGAAAATAATATAAAATGGAAACCGGAATCATGATGAGTGTGATCCAGAAGGGTGCAATGCCAAAGTACCGGCGGATAACAGATCGGAAACTGTTTTCATAGGATAGTTTGTCGGGAAAAAGTCGGATGAGGCTCGGAGGCGCATCCATATCCAATCCCAAAGCTGAAGCAAATACACGTATCGGATAGTCTCCGGTATTCAGAACATTGTCGGCATGAAGCGTCGCCCGCCATAATCTTCCCTTAAGTTCGATGAAGTGTATATCCAGGTTGGAGTAATGCGGTGCATAGTCAAGCAATGATTGTAGTTTGTGTTCATCGGTAACTTTGTTGGATAGATCTTCACTGATCAAGCGGAGATCACCGCCCAGTTTTCCGCTTATGGTCTCAGTAGAACCAACCATAACCTTGAGGATATTCCCTGAATCGAACATTGAAAAAACAAACGTGTCGATCATTGAAACGATTAGGAGAATAAAGACGGCGATTCTCATCTGGTTTGCCATTGGGAATTTTCCTTATCGGCTTTCAGGCTTTAACGGTTTGGGTTGACGACGCCTGCAATTTCCGGATGCATATTCTCCCGGTGATAACTGTTATCAGAAGTGCAGGGACATAGAGTTTTATGAAAAGAAACGTGAAATCTCCCGGTTGCTGGGAAGCAATGCCGATGCTGACAACCAATTCAATAATCAGCAGGATATCCATGATTACCACAACCATTTTTTGTTTCCAGTTCAGTTTCTCTTCCATATTCATTTTCCTTCTCGAAAGCGAAGTTAATCATGGATAACGGCGGGCAATTCTGCCCGCCGTTATCCATGATGTTTTATATACCTACTTCTTTCTCAGATCCTGCTTGGACACGTTCATAACCTTCAAGGCTATCTTCTTTTCTCCCTGGACGTCGTAGGCTATCCGCAGAATGTCACCGGGTTTCGGGGTGATTCCGATCATTGCGGTATTGCAGTTGAATTCGCTGACAATCCCGGTTGAAATTCCGTAAGGATTCGCCTTGCTGAAATTGATATCATATTCTTCCACAACCATGGTCATGGCCTGCTCGTCGAACTTCACGCATTTCCCCTGGGCAACCTCGGCTGCGGCAGCATATCCTGCAAAACCCAGACATATGACAGTAATGATTAGAATTCGTTTTATCATGGTATCATTTCCTCCGATAAAAGGGGTGATTAGGTGGTGAGTTTACCATTATTTGCTTTCTTTTCTCGAAGCTCCTCGGCCGCACCCACAAACATGATCTTAATGATGTAGATACACATGAGCGAAATTGTGCCGAGAATCAGGACCGCAGCAGGCGTGTTGTATTTGAACTGCTTGAGGATAATGGAAATCATGCAGCAGAGTACTGCAATACCAAAAGCAACGCGGATTCCCATACCTTTGGAGTATTTGGTTGCAACGGTTCCGATCTGGGCTCCGATGGCTGCGCCTGTCAGCATGACAAACACTGCGACCAGTTCGATTCTTCCTTTCAGTGTGTAGGTGAATGCACCGTAAAGACCGGAAATCATAACCTCAAACAGGTCGGTACCCACAGCGATATGGGTGGGTGCGCCGATAAGGTAAACCAAGGCGGGCATGCGGAGCAGACCGCCGCCGATTCCGAGAAAACCTGCCAGCACGCCGGTCAGATAGCTGATAATGATGGGCAGCCATGCTGAACAGGTGAACCCTGCGGTCTTGAAGTGCATCATGGGCGGAATGTTGAGCTTGTGAAGGGTCTTATACCAGGTAATCCCTTCAGTTCCGTGATCACCGTCGACCACACCGGCTTTTTTCTTTGATACAGCCTTAAAGTAATCATAAAAAACCATAATACTGATCAGTGCCAGGAAAACCACATAGACCCATCGGACAACGGGACCTACGCTTCCGAGTCGTTCAAGGGCCATAATGATCTGCGCACCGCATTCGATACCGACCATGGTACCGATGAGCATGACAAATCCCAACTTGTAGTCCACATTCCCGAATTTGGAATGCCTGATGGTAGATATCATTGACTTACCGGCTATATGAGCGATATCCGTACCAATGGCAAACGCCATGGGAAAGCCCAGAATATTCAGACCCGGGGTAACCATCCATGCACCGCCCATTCCGAAAAATCCACCTATAACACCTACTGAGAAACCGATCAGTACCAGACCGGGCCAGAAAATATTTACGCCTGCAATGGGCATGTACATGTACAGCCAGTCTGCGTTTGACAAGAAGTCCATAAAATTTCCTCCATAATTATCTGTAATTGAAGATAGAGTTCAAATCTCAATGCTCCACGATCTTTCTGCTGCTCAGATCTATACCGGTCCTCATCATGATCCTGTCCATCAGCACTCCGAGAAAACATCCGTAAACTGCGGTCAGGACAACTGTCCATACGGCGAACAGCAGAATATCGGTATTATAAAGATTGGCAAAGTACTTCATAATGCTGCCGGATATAACCCGGGTATCTGCCACAACGACCAGATCGGCCGCCTTTTCGCCGCTTGCCCACAAAACTCCGGGAAGCAGAACATAAACCGCCGTTATCCACATCCCTGCTTTTCTGATAAAACTTTTCATTCGTGATCTCCTTTTGTTTTCATAAATCGGTTAATATCCCTTACTGAGCTTTATTTCTGATCCTGGTAGGTTCGTACCACGACCTCCTCCTTACTTTGTTTTCATTAACTTGTTTCGACTATTCCTGTAGGCAAGAGGTGTGCCAACGTGCTTTTGCGAAATTGTTTGCCTTATGTTATCAGAGGTGTTAGGGTATCTCGCAATTCTTTTTGCAGGACTGTGGCAGCATATTGCGAGATTTCAACAAGGGGCTTGCGAGATGAGTGATAACGTCAAAGATGGCTTATTCAACAGCCAGTTTCCATATTTGAACATTTTACGGTTTCAAAAAGGTATTCAATCCAGCAGCCTTAAGAACAAGCTTGTGATGGGAATCATTCCCCCGGTTATTGCGATCCTTCTGATAACCGGATATTTGACCTACCAGGTTTCATTTCATTTCATCAACACCGCACTTGAACGCAGTGTCCGTCTCCAGACCAAGGCCATGGCTCATGAAATCACCCGTTTTTTTGAACGATGCCGGGATGATCTGCTCTTTATTACTCAGGAAACCGATGTCGCGGGGATGAAAACCTGTTTTGCGAGATATCTTGCCAGAAGCACCGTTCCCTATGTTTCCATGACCTATATCTCGCAAAATTCCGGGTCCCCGTTCCTGATCGTTAAGTCCGGAAATGGCTATTTCGAAGTATTACCGTCGCAGATCAATGAGATACGGCCCAGTCCATTTTACTATTATGAAAAAGCCCAGTCCCTCACTCCAGGACAGGTATGGCTGTCCCAGGTCATTGACACGGAATTGCCGGTAGAACTCAACCCTTCCCAGAAACGGTCCGTCAGGGTTATTCATCTCATAACTCCGTGTTGTTCCGGCACCAGCCAGGGGTTCCTGATCCTGTCCGTTGATGCAAAAGACATCCGCAATATTCTCTCCACATACAATTCCCCTAAATCGCCGATCTGGGCTTACCCCCGTACGCCGGAAACCCGGTATGCCTATCTGCTGGATAAGGAAGGATGGATACTGTTTCAATCCGACGATCCGGACAAACCCGACTCACCGCTTTCAACCTATCTTGCCCGTTCTTCCTATTCAGGGACTTTGGGAAAACCGGGTCTTCCCGAAGCCTTCAGGCCGGCTGCCCTCTATGGCCATTTCTGGAAAATGGTAAATGATCTGAAGGAAGGAAAGCATGATTTGATAACCCTTGAACCGTCTGCTCCCACCTATGGAGAAAAAGTCCAGCATTTTTCCTATGCACCCGTGTTTTTTGCATCAAAACCCAATGAAAAACCTGATGTATATGCCGGCCTTGCCTATGTGGATGTGAGCAGGCTGACCATTGCGGCCGGGTACAAACAGATAGACATGATGTTTATCATAACAACAATCTCCACCATCACTGTTGCGGCCCTGATTTATCTTATGGGGCACATCATCATGCGGCCGATCCTGAAATTATCAAAGGCCGTCACCCAGATACGTGAATCCAACATCCTGGATCCCATTGGTCTTCCTTATGCCGGTTATGAGATCAACGCTCTTCAGTCTGCCATCAACGAGATGATGATGACCGTTAAACGGCAGATCCAGGAAATCCGGGAAAAAGACAGAGCCATTGAAAACATAAGTCTCAAAGAACCTGTAACTCCCGAGGGAATCAATGGCCGGCTGTCGCAATCGGATATCGAACTCCCTGATATTATCGGATCCGGCACCGCAATAGCCGCCACAAAATCAGAGATAGTAAAGGCTGCCAAGGTTGATGTGGACGTTCTTATTCTTGGTGAGACCGGTACCGGGAAACAACTGGCAGCTGAAGCCATTCACCGCCTCAGCCAGCGGGCACAAAAACCCTTTATTGCCATCAACTGCGGTGCTTTGGATGAAAATCTTCTGCTGGATACCTTGTTCGGACATATAAAAGGAGCATTTACAGAGGCTAAAACAGATAGGAAAGGGGCATTTTTGCAGGCAAACGGAGGAACCTTGTTTCTGGATGAAATACAGTCTGCTTCCCTACGTGTTCAACAATCGATGCTGAGAACGATTTCCATGCGCAAAATCAAACCTCTGGGAAATGATTTTGAGATCGATGTGGATGTTCGTTTGATTGCAGCCAGCAACGCCGATCTTAAAGCATTGATAGCAAGAAAGCGGTTCCGGGAAGACCTGTACTATCGACTGAAAGTCGTTACGATTCATACACCGCCACTGAGGAATCATAATGAAGATATTCCGAATCTTGCCACATTTTTTCTCCGGGAAAGCGAACAACTTTCAAAAATTCAAAATCTTGGATTCAGCAGAGGTGCGATTGAAAAAATGCGGCGCTACAACTGGCCCGGAAATGTCAGAGAGTTAAAAAATTGTATCACAAGGGCTGCAGTGATGGCCGAAAATAGAATCCTGCAGGCCGAGGATATTCGAATCGATCTTGCAGAACCCATTGCTTCTGATATTTTCCTGGACCAGAAACAAATAATTACAGCTGCGCCCTCTCCGGAATCACGGGAAGCAGTCAAAAGCCAGCCAATTCCAGATCCCTGTGCTGATCCTTTGCCGGGTCTCGAGTTAAATCCCCGTCAGGCATCTGTTTACCCTATCCTGCTTGAAAAAGGAAGCATTACCCGCACAGAGTACCAGATGATTGCAGGAGGTGATCTGCCCTCCCGGACAGCCTTGTATGATCTTGGTGATCTTGTTAAAAAGGGACTTCTCATCAAGAGTGGCGGCGGTGCAAAGACGCGTTACATTGTGCCTGATAAATCCTGAGGGGTGGGAAGCCTAAGGCATGTAAGATTCCTTTACACAATGTAAAATTCCAGCCGACTCTCTGCCGGGGAAATGGACAGGAACCCTTGCCCTGTCTTACAGGTGTAAAGGAAACCTGGCGGGAATAGTGGCCTGATGCCTTGCTCCTGTTCAGGGGCATAGGTGTTTTCCGGTACCTTAAGGGGATGATGACAACAAATCGCCTTGCTGGTATGATTCTTGTAGATTTCTCTGTTTCAGGCACGGCAGGGGGCCGGCGGCATCGGGAGCAGCAATATCGGGAATCGCCCAAGCACCCCTGATAATGGAAAAACACCGAAAATCCAAGGAACACATGGCGACCCTACTCGACAATATTAAAAAGCTGTTCTCGGCAGGACGTGCCCCAAAAAATAGGAATCTTACCGGGACAACGGAAATGAATTCGGTTTTCCGTTTCAAATACACCCTGTTCAAGGAGTTGCTTGCTGCCAACTCAGAACTGCTCGCCATCCTCACCGATATGGAAGAAAAACTCAGGGGTAATGACCTGTTCGGCATGGCCTATATAAGGAGCCAGATAAACAGGTCGCTCATGCAGGCCTTCAGCATGGTAAAAAACCTCAATGTCCTTTCCAATGGCAGACATAAAGGCCTTTACCAGGCCCTGGAAACCATCAACCGGACCATTGCCGCAGTCCTGGATGAAAAGAAAACTCCCCTGCCTGAACGCCACGTCATGCCATACAGCCTGATTTCCAAAAACGATGCTGACTGGGTCGGCGGCAAGAGCGCCAATCTCGGGGAGATCAGAAACAGCATCGCCATTCCTGTGCCTGAAGGGTTTGCCATTACAACCCGGGCCTTTGACACATTCCTGGATGCCAATGAACTCAGGGACGAGATCCGGATGAGAAAAACCCTGATGGATGTCACGGACCCGGATCTTGTGACCCGTCTAAGCCGGGAGATTGCAGCCCTTATCCTGGAAAAACCCGTGCCTGATGAGGTTGCCTCCGAGATGCTCTCGGCCTACGACTCCCTGTGGGCCGGGAAAGACCACATTTCGGTCGCCATGCGCAGCAGCGCCATCGGCGAGGATGGAGCCCTGACCTTTGCCGGCCAGTACCTGACCCTGCTCAACGTGAACCGGGACCAGCTCTGCCAGGCTTACAAATCCATCATTGCCAGCCTCTATTCGGTACGCTCCATTACCTACAGGATTGAAAAGGGAATCTACGACGATGACCTGGCCATGGCCGTCGCCTGTATCCGCATGGTCGAGTCCGTTGCCTCGGGCGTCCTGTATTCGCGCCATCCTTACAACCTCAACGACAATGCCATCGTCATCAATGCGGTCTGGGGGCTTGGCCCCTATGCCGTAGACGGAGTAATCGTTCCGGACACCTATACGGCAGGCGGGGAAGAACCCCACAAGATATTGACACGCACCGTTTCCAGAAAATCCGTGAAGTTGATATGCTCCGGCCAGGGGGGCGTAACCGAGATTCCTGTTCCCGAATCCCTGCAGTCAGCACCCTGCCTCACCGATGAGCAGGTAACAAGGCTCGCAGGATACGGCAGCAGAATCCAGGATCACTACGGTACACCCCAGGATATAGAGTGGGCCCTGGATCAGGACGGCACCCTCCTGATCCTTCAGGCAAGACCCCTGAAAATAGAAACAATCTCAACCAGGGCCGCAACCCGGGCTTTACCGGTCCCCGGTTTTACCGTGATCCTGGAAACCAGTGACATCGCATCCCGGGGTATCGGGACCGGGCCTGCCGTTCATGTCCGGTCCGACAATGATCTCAGGGACTTTCCGGGAGGCGGGGTTCTGGTAGCCCATCATTCGTCCCCGGAATATGTGGTTGTCATGAAACGCTGCAGCGCCATCATCACGGAATCGGGAAGTATCAGCGGACACATGGCGGCCCTTGCCCGGGAGTTCCATGTGCCCGCTCTTCTGGGAGCCGTCAATGCGCTCCAGAAGATCCCCCAGGGCATGGCCGTGACCGTGGACGCCTATACGGGCAGGATTTATGAAGGCATTGTTCCGGAGCTTGCCGCGGCCGGTGAGAAAAGGGCAGCCCATATGGAAGGCACCCCGGTTTTCCTTTGCCTGAAGCAGGTTGCCCAATTCATGACCCCCCTCAATCTTGTCAATCCCCGGGCTGAAAACTTTACCCCGGCAGGCTGCAGAACGCTCCATGACATCGCCCGGTACTGCCATGAAAACACCTATACGGAAATGTTCAACATCAGCGACCTGACCTCAAAACTCCATGGCTGGTCGTTCAAGCTGGATGCGCCCCTGCCCATTGACCTGCACCTCATCGACCTGGGCGGCGGGCTGAAACCGGATGTTGATCCGGGAGCACGGCAAACCACCGTTGACCAGATCATGTCCGTGCCCCTCCTGGCTCTGCTTGACGGGATGCTCGATCCCCGCATCGCAGGCACCGGGCCCAGGCCCGTCAATTTTTCCGGCCTCCTGTCCGTTATGCGGGAGCAGGCCATGGCACCCGGGCATGTGGGAGAGCGGTTCGGGGACAGGAGTTATGCCATCATTTCCGATAAGTACCTCAATTTCAGTTCCCGTGTCGGCTACCATTACAGTGTGGTTGATGCCTGGTGCGGCAACACCATCAACAAGAACTACATCACCTTTTCTTTTAAGGGCGGCGCGGCCGACACGGTAAAACGCGGCCGCCGGGTCAGGGCCATTGCCCTTATCCTGGAGAAGGTTGACTTCACCGTTACGGTCAAGGAAGACAAGATAGACGCAAAACTGCAGAAATACCCCCCGTCCTTTATCCAGGAAAGACTGAAAACCCTTGGACGCCTCCTGATCTTCACCCGCCAGATGGACATGCTCATGACCACGGAACAGAGCGTGGAAAAGGCGGCCGATCATTTCTTTGCCCAGCAGGGGGCCACCCTGGAAAACAAGGACACAGGTCAGGGCAACTATCCCTGAAAGACTTGCACACCTGTGGACGGATGTGTATCCCTGTTGTCAAAAAACTGTGCCACCAACAGCCTTGATGAGATCAACAAAGTCAAAGACCAGGGACCAGGCAACGTTGAGGGGGCTTTGATCATATCCGAACCCAGGGCCTTTCCATTGATTCTTACAGATCCGGAAAATGCATCAAAGCATCTCTTTAAGTTCTACAGGACAACAATGCCGGAACCCAGCCCTTTGATATACCCTGGTTCTGAAAAGCTCCTCATCTCCTCTTGATGTCGCATTTTTAAACATGCCGTATCTATTTGATAATATGGTTTAATTTACAAAATTCCCCATAGAGCGTACCCACCCATGTTTAATATTCAATCATATTCAGTCCGGCGCCTCGAGCCAAAAAATGACAACTATTTGATATTAATCAATTTATAAGATTGGCACTCCTTTTGCCATAAAGAGGGGGGACTAACGATAATGAACCCTTAACAATGGAGTGACTATGCCCTGGCACATTTATTTACCGATCGCGCATCAGAGTATGGCCCTGCCGCTGGTGGTAGGCCTTGGATTCATCGTGGGACTGCTTTCCGGACTTTTCGGGGTGGGCGGCGGGTTCCTTCTGACCCCTCTGCTCATCATGTTCGGGATACCGCCGACCGTTGCTGCCGCATCCGACTCAAACCAGATCGTAGCCGCATCGGCTTCTGGCTCCTATGCCCACTACCGGCTTGGGAATGTGGATTTCAAGATGGGAATCTATCTGCTCATCGGCGGTGTTGTGGGTGGCACCGGTGGTGTTCAGATCATCAAAATCCTCCGCCAGATGGGGAATGCGGATTTTCTGATCAAGATCACCTATGTGCTGATGCTGGGATTTGTGGGCGGATACATGCTGTTTGAAAGCCTCCAGGCCAAGCGGTCCGTCAAGATGCCGGAGACGGCACCCTCAACACGCAAAGTCTCGGCTTATACCAGGATGATCCAATCTTTGCCATACCAGACACGGTTCGAAAAATCAGGCATTGTACTGTCTCCGGTGGTGCCCCTGTTCCTGGGTACCCTGGTTGGCATCCTTGCCGCTATCATGGGCGTGGGCGGGGGATTCATCATGGTACCGGTCATGGTTTACCTGCTCAGGATGCCCATGCATGTGGTGGTTGGAACCAGCCTGTTCCAGGTTCTGTTTACCTGCATCAATGTGACCGTCATGCAGGCCTATACCAACCGGACCGTGGATTTTGTACTGGCGCTTCTGCTCCTGGTGGGATCAACCCTGGGTGCCCAGGTCGGCGCCCGGCTGAGCACCCGTCTCAAGGATGATCAGCTCAAGATTTACCTGGCCGTCATCGTGCTCCTGGTCATGGCAAAAATGCTCTACGGGCTTGTCATTCCACCCCATACCCTGTTAGCTTATCATGGAGGACACTGATACCATGAAACCAAAAGCCATTACCCTGCTGGTGATACTCTGGGCCACAATGATCGTCCTGGCCGCCGGTGCCGGAGCAGATCAAGCGCCTGCAGCTCTCCTGGGTACCCTGACGGTCAGCCCCCGGATCCTGGACATCGACGCATTCTTTTCCGGAGGCCGCCTGACACTGACAGGCGATATCGGAGCCGATGAAGATATCATCATAGAACTGTACGGGAAAAATACCCGTACGACTTTTGACCTGAAAGACCGGATCGGTCCCTTCTGGATGACAAACGGCAGCGTCCATTTTGAAAACATTCCCGAGATGTACCTGCTGCTTCTGCCTGACGGCCAGGACTGGGATAAAAAGGCGGAAACCCTGGGCCTTGGCATGAAACAGCTGGAAGAGAGGGTAATCACCTCCGGCACTGATGATGTACCTCAAAATATCTTCACCATGTTCACCCAGATGAAAGACACTGAAGGCCTGTATAAAAAATTTCCCCAGGCGGTCCGGTATTTGGGGGAGCAGGACGGCAGGAAAAAATTTGAGGCCTTCTGTCCGCTGCCGGCCCTGATAGCGACCGGCACCTACAACGTCAAAGCCACTGTTACCTCACAGGGCCGCCTGGTGAGGCAGATAACCCAACAGTTCTCTGTAAGGGAGATCGGGTTTGTGAAAATGGTGAACGACATGGCTTCCAACCAGAGGGTTGTGTACGGTGTTGCAGCTGTGGTGATTGCCCTGATGGCAGGATTGATCATGGGTGTTCTTTTCCGCCAGAGCGGTGGAGGCCACTGATGGAACTGCCTGGCCGGATTATGGCGTATATAAGGAACCATCTTCTTCGTGACACGCCGAAATCTCTCTCGTTCACGGACCTGTTTGTCCGTTTCCAGGATATCCTTGGGGGTAACAACAGAACCATGGAGATCATTGCGGACATGGAGGACAAACTGAGCGGCCAGTATGTGTTTGATAAGAAATATATGGAAGACACGGTTGCAGAACTTGAAAAAACCGTACTCCAGAATGCCTACAACTTTAATTTTATCACCGGGAACCAGTACTTTGACATTTACACGGTGATTGAAACCCTGGGCAGGCAGCTGAAAATGGAACTGGCCGGCCAGCTGGTGATACCCAGCGGCCAGATCGTCCTTGCCCTGGAAGATATCCAGGAAGTCATGGACGAAGCCGTGGGCAACAAAGCCTATAACCTTTTCAGAATCATGAATCTGCCCCAGGCCAACGTGCCCGCAAGCTTTGTGGTATCCATCGGGGGATTCCACAAATTCCTGGCATTCAACAACCTGTTCGAAAAAATCGAGGAACTTCTGGACAGCCTTAAGAATGGTGCCACAGTCCAATCCGTATCCGACACCATCCGGCTCTTGATCCTGAACGGTGATATCCCCTCTGACCTCAGGAAGGAAATCCTCAAAGCTGCGGAAACCATCTGTCCGAAAAGTCCGGAATCGGGTCTGTACTCGGTCAGGAGCAGTGCTGTGGGTGAGGATGGAGCATCGAGTTTTGCCGGTCTGCATGATTCATTTTTAAACGTTCCCTACCGGGAACTGCTGTCCAGTTACAAAAAAGTTCTGGCAAGCATGTACAATCCCGGGAGCCTGGAATACCGTCTAAACCAGAACATGCCCCTGACCGACATGGCCATGGCGGTCCTGTACCAGAAGATGGTTTCCTGCAAGACCGCTGGGGTGGCCTATACCGTGGACCCCAACTCTCCCCAGGAGCAGGTCTGCCTGCTGGGAGCGAACTGGGGACTGGGAAAAGCCGTTGTGGAAGGAAGCACTGCAGTGGATACCTTCCGCGTATCCCGCAAGACTCCCTATGCCACCCTGGAAAAAAGGGTCAACGAGAAAAAATGGATGATGGGGCCATCGGAGACGGTTCCGGGCACGCGGGTCCCGCCGGAAATGAGGACCCAGCCCTGCCTGACCGAAGCCCAGGCATCATCCATTGTGGAAACGATCCTCATTATTGAACGATTTTTCAAGCGTCCCATGGATATTGAATGGTGCCTGGATTCAAAGGACCGGCTGAGAATCCTCCAGGCAAGACCCCTTGGACTCCCCCGGGGAGGACAGGCCCGGAGTCCTGAACTGACTTCCCTCCTGAGACAGCAGAAGGTTCTGTTGAAAGATCAGGGGATTATCGCTTACAGGGGTGTGGGCAGCGGACCGGTCTGGCTGGTCGATGACAAAAAGAGCCTTGAGCGCTTTCCATCCGGGGCCGTTCTGGTTGCCCGATACGGTATCCCCCTGCTGTCCGTTGCCATTCCACGGGCCAGTGCCGTGATTACCGATGTGGGCAGTCCCACCGGTCACATGGCAACGGTTGCAAGGGAGTTCCAGATTCCCACCATCGTGGATACCGGCTCGGCGACCCAGACCCTGAAAAACGGCCAGGAGATCACCGTGGATGCGGAGCGCAACACCGTATATGAAGGGCGCATCAATGAGCTTCTTCATCACCAGCTCCTGGAACGCCCCCTGTTCGAGGTGCGTTATGAATTTCAGATTCTCAGGCGACTGCTGCGCAGAATTTCACCCTTGACCCTGCTTGACCCCGAGGCCCCGGAATTCACTGCCAGGGGTTGCCGCACCTTTCATGACATTATCCGGTTTATCCATGAAAAATCGATCCAGGCCCTGCTGGCCATTGCCAGCAAACCATCCGCCCTGCTCTCCAGGGGCGGCAAACGCTTGAAATCGAACATCCCCCTGAACCTGATCCTCATCGACATCGGCGGCGGGTTGGACGAAAAGGCCGGCAAGGGAGGCTGGGTACTTCCGGAACATATACGCTCCCGGCCCATGAAGGCCCTGTGGGCCGGCATGGATTCTGAGAACATGTGGAGCACGGACCCGGTGCCGCCGGATTTCAAGGGGCTCATGTCAGGGGTAACCCGGACCCAGGCTGCCGTGGTTGCCGGCCAGACCCTGACCGGACTGAATGTTGCCGTCCTGGGCGACAATTACATGAACCTGACCCTGAGGGTCGGATATCATTTCACTGTGGTGGATGCCCTGATGGGTCTCAAGCCTGAAAAGAACAACATTTTCTTCAGGTTCCTGGGGGGCGCCACGGACATCAGCAGACGCTCCAGACGGGCAACACTGCTGGTCTATATTCTGGAAAAAATAGGTTTTAAAGTTGAAGGGAATGGAGACCTGGTGATCGCCCGGGCCGTAAATTCCAGCGCCGGTCAGATAAAGCAGTACCTGTATCTCATCGGACGGTTGATCGGGTTTGTCCGCCAGCTCGATGTACTGATGACAGATGATTCAACTGTCGATCTCTATTTCGAGCGGTTCATGACAGACAACAACCTTTCTTCTGCCAGCGATCAGACTTTTTACAAGGAGATAGAACCATGAAAAACGAAGTAACGATCTGCGTACTTGATGACGAACCCATAGTAGGTGACCGCCTGAAACCCGAACTCGAGGAAGACGGATATTATGTGGAAATCTTTACGGACAGTGCGTCAGCCATAAAACGGCTGGACGAGAGGTGTTTTGACATATTCATTACAGATCTGAAAATGGAAGGTGTAGACGGTATGGGATTCCTGGAAAAGGTCAAGGAACGCTGCCAGGAGTCGGAAGTGATCATGATAACAGGATATGCGACCCTGGAATCGGTCCGGGAATCCTTTGTCCGCGGAGCATATGATGTCATTGCCAAACCGTTCAGGATCGATGAAATCCGGAGTGCGGTTAAAAAAGCCCAGAAACGCATCCGAAAAGCCAGGGCCTGATAGATGCAAATAAGGAGAAATCATGCGTAATCTTCTCGTTGTTGTGGATAACAGTCCGGAAGCAACCAGGGCACTTCAGATGGCATGCCGGTTTGAATCCGGTGTCCGTATCCATCCGATCCATATCTCACCGCCCCCCGGACATGACCTGGCCATCGGGGCTGGCTGGGCGCGCATGTCCTGGACAAAGGAAAACATGCGCCAGGCGCGCAAAGAAGCCCAGGATCTCATCGTTTCCCAGGGACGCACGTGTCCCATGATCGAAGAGCCCGTTGTTGCATCTGGAGACCCCATACGGTCCATCACCGAGCATTTTGTTCAGGGGGATTATGACATGCTCATCGTGGGTGACCATTTCCGGGGCCTGGAACCCCTGGCGCTGGCCCGTCGATTCTTTGATGCCCTGCGGAAATCCAGAAAGGACCTCCCCCTATTGGTTGTGCGCAACCTTGGCGCAATTAAAAGGACCCTTGCCCTGACCGATGGCGGGGATGCTTCGGCAAAATCGCTGGGATTCCTGAACCGGATCAGCCCGCTGCTGTCCGAAAAAATAACCCTTTTGGGACTGGCCGGAAAAACAGATACCCAGGCAGCCACAGAACCCCTTATCCTTGAGAGGGGACTGGCCATTCTCAAGGAAAAAGACATCGATGCAGACGGGTTCACTGCCGGAAAACTGGGAAGGCCGGGATTGAAAACCGAGATGGACAAGGCCGATCTCCTGGTCTATCCCCTGTCGTCAGATGCCTGCTCCCACGTGTATGAAACCTTCGGAACCACCCTGGATGCAATCTTGTTTTATATGACCCAGGATTGAAATCAGGGTCTTAAAGAATGAAGGATAATGGAAGGTTTGATGCAATCTTGTTTTACATGACCCAGGATTGAAAGAGCGGAGGTTTCAGCGGGAAAGATTGAACTTTTTCATCTTGCGCCACAGGGTGGACCGGGTAATGCCGAGAATCGTGGCAGCCTTTTCCCGCTGGCCGTCCACGACCTTGAGAACTTTGGAAATATGATCTTTCTCCATGGCCTCAAGGCTGGTTAACGTCGTATCCGGGGATCCGGCCTGATCAGTCATGTGCGGCGGAAGATCCGTGATCTGGACCAGGTCGCCTTCGGCAAGGGCAACAGTGCGGGCAATAATATTTTCCAGCTCCCTCACGTTTCCGGGATAGCTGTACCGGGCCAGCAGATCCCTGGCCTGGCTTGAAAACCCCCGGATGCTCTTTTTATAGGCCTTGTTGAACTTGTGAAGAAAATGATCGGTCAGCAGCCAGAGGTCACCTTCCCGGTCCTTCAGGCGGGGCAGGTTTACGGTCATCACATTGAGCCTGAAATACAGGTCTTCCCGGAACCGGCCGTTTTGCACCTCTGTCTCAAGGTCCCGGTTGGACGCCGCAATGATGCGTATATCAAGATTGATTGGACGGTTGGCACCCAGACGGTAAATCTGGCCTTCCTGTAGAACCCTGAGCAGCTTAACCTGCATATCCTGCGGCATTTCCGCGATCTCGTCAAGCAGTACCGTGCCGTGGTTGGCGCTTTCCAGAAGCCCTGTCTTGGCACTGAAGGCCCCTGTGAATGCGGCCTTTTCATGTCCGAACAACTCGTTTGCAATGAGTTCCTGGGAAAATCCGCCGCAGTTCAATGAAACCATGGGATGGTCGCGGCGGGTGCTGAGCCGGTGGATGGACCGGGCAACCAGCTCCTTACCGGTCCCGCTCTGTCCCTGGATGATGACAGGACAATCCAGGGGTGCAACCTTTTCAATCAACTCAAACACCAGACCCATCTCACGGCTGGTGCCTATTATCCCGTCCCTGCCGGCTTTTCTCATCATCAGGGCGCGAAGGTCCTGGGTTTCCATGCGAAGAAGAATCTTCTCGATGACCTGGGAGATCAGGTTATCGAATTCGTCCAGCCGGATCGGTTTGGTCAGATAATGAAAGGCACCGGCCTTGATGGCGACAATGGCGGAATCGATGGTTGCATATCCCGTAATGACAACAACCTCCGCATCCTTATGCCGGCTTTTGACCTGCTTTAGAATTTCCAGTCCGTTGATCCCAGGCAGCATCATGTCGGTGATGACCAGGTCATGGGGAGCACACCGGAAGCTTTCAAGAAACGACTCCCCGTCAAAGAACAGATCCACAGGATAGGCGGCAGCGGTCAGGTGCTCCTGGAGACGCATTCCTGAAATTTTTTCATCGTCGATCACGGCGATCCTGATCCTGCGCCTATTCATCGGACAGATCTTCCTTTGCCGGCAAGGCAACCGTAAATGTGGTGCCGCAATCTTTCTTGCTTTTCACGGAGATCCTGCCGCCGTGTTTTTTAATGATCCCATAGCTGACCGAAAGCCCCAGGCCGGTTCCCTTGCCCACTTCCTTTGTGGTAAAAAAGGGATCAAAAATATGGGGAAGGACCTCTTCCGGTATTCCCACCCCCGTGTCCTCAACCGTAACCACAACCCAACGGTTCTCACCCAAAAATCCCTTTATGGTAAGCTCACCGTTTTCGGCCATGGCCTGGACCGCATTGATGATCAGGTTGAAAAAAACCTGTTGAAGCCCCTGGCGGTTACCCCAGATCACCGGCAGTCCTGGATCGATCTCCCGGTGCAGGCGGATCTTTTTCAGGGTGAGGTCGTTGTCGATGATCTTGAAAATATCGTTCAGCAGAGGGAGCATATTTACATCCTGCATGGACGATACTTCAGCCCTGGAAAAGGCCAGAAGATTTTTTACAATATCGCTGGCCCGTATGGCCTGAGCAAGAATATCCTCCAGCAGATCCCCCCGGCGCTCCTCGGTCAGCTGCCGTTTGCCGACCAGGGTATCCACTGTCAGAATAATATTGTTTATGGGGTTGTTCAGCTCATGGGCCACACCGGAAACAAGGGTCCCCAGGGAGGCTATCTTCCGGGCATGGATGATCTGCTCCTGGCGGGCGTCCAGTTCCTCAACCATCCGGTTGAAAGCAAACACCAGCCGCTCCACCTCATTCTCAACCCCGCCCATGTGGCTGATGGGCCCGAAATCCCCCCGGCCGATTTTACCAGTGGCCTGTTCCAGCATGACAAGGGGCCGGATCACCTTCCGGTTGATCATGAACAGACCTATGAGGAACAGGCAGGTGACCAGGCCTGTGGAAGCCAGGGGCAGGCGGATCGCCCTGTGAGCTGTCCTGGCGACCTCGGTCCTGCTGTCGCTGAGAACAGCCTTTGCCAACTCAATCATCTGGTTCCCGGCAGCCCTTATTTTATCCTGGTTTGTCTTTGCTTCATCGGTGCCTGCATTGCCGGCCCTGAAATACTCGACGACATGGCTGTATTCCTGGAAATCCCTGTCAAACTGGGATGTTTCCGGTTTGATACTGCTGGACAGATCAGGCGATTCCACCATTTTCAGGAAAATCTGCCGCGCCTTGTCAAAAAAAATAACGGTCTGGTCAAGGTTGTCCTGGCCATGGTAGAGCAGAAAGTTCTTTTCATACCGGCGCATTTCATGGATTGAATCGTACAGATCCTCGGCAAGCTCAAGGTTTAGGGTTGCCCTGTTCAAACTTTCAATTTTCACATAGACCAGGGCAAAGGTGCACAGCAGGAATCCAAGCCCAACGCATGCCAGAATAATTGTTTTTATCTGCAGGTCAAATGTTGACCATTTCCATTTCATAGGTTGTCAATCTCCAAGGGTGCCGAACCGGTAATGCTAATCGCAATGGAACCAGCAGTTTTCACTGTATGTCCCTATAGCCAAACACCCTGTCATGTCAAGAACCTTCCCATGTCCCGTTTGAATTGCGATCACCCGGTCGCCGCACCACGGTCACGGCCGGACGCGGCGCAAAGAGCTTGGCGATAAAACAAAGGCAGGCGCAACCCTATCCCTGGTATCACAGCCGGGTTACAGAATGAAATCCGTTGCCAGAAATTTACTCTTGTGATGCCGCACAATGCTGGTGATGATCTGTTTGTTCAGATCGGTCTCCTTGGCTGCAACCAGGGTCCGGATGGAAAAAACCCTGAGGGCGTCGGAAACGGACAGGGTTCCTTCGGCCGAGTCCTTGCGTCCGGTAAACGGAAAGGTATCCGGTCCCCGCTGGCACTGGCTGTTGATGTTCACCCGGCAGACCTGGTTGACCAGGGGATCGATGAGCCGGGCTATCCTGTCCGGATCTTTACCGAAGATACTGACCTGCTGGCCGTAATTGGACGCGATCATATATTCCACCGGCTCGTCGATGGTATCAAAGGGCAGGACCGGAACCACCGGCCCGAACTGCTCTTCATGAAATACCCGCATGGCCGGGGTGACCGGATACACGATCGCTGGGAAAAAGAAACTGTTGTTGACACGTCCGCCGCCCTCATTGACCATCCTGGCCCCGTGGGCTTTGGCATCGGCCACAAGGCCTGCCAGATAATCGGTTTTCCCCGGTTCAGCCACCGGTGTGACAACCACACCGTCCTGCCAGGGCATCCCAAAGGATAGGCTGTTTACGGCCTCTGCCAGACGTTTCAAGAAATCTTCTGCAACCGTGGACTCCACGAACAGGATCTTCAGGGCCGTACAACGCTGCCCGTTAAAGGACAGGCTTCCGGACACACACTCCCTGACCGCCAGATCCAGGTCCGCATCGCCAAGAACAATGGCCGGATTTTTGGCTCCAAGACCCAGGACGCAGCGAAGCCGGTTGGGCATGGGGTGCAGTCGTTTCAATACATTGGCCGTGGTGCTGTTGCCGATGAGTGCCAGAACATTGATTTTGCCCGAAGCCATAAGCGGCGGGATGACCTTCCGTCCCTGGCCATAGATGACGTTCACCACCCCTTTGGGGAAAACGTCGCACAGGGCCTGGAGCAGGGGTGCATACAAAAGGGCTCCGTGCTTGGGCGGCTTGAGGATTACTGTATTGCCCATGATCAGGGCCGGAATCAGGGTGGTAAAAGTTTCGTTGAGCGGATAATTGAAGGGACCCATGCACAGGACCACCCCCATGGGTGCCCGACGGATCTGCCCCACAATACCCTGCTCCATGGAAAACCGGGACGAGACCCTATCCAGGTCCTTGAGGGCTGAAATGGTGTCGTTGATGTAATCAATGGTCCGGTCGAATTCCCTGTACGAATCCTTGAGGGATTTTCCCACTTCCCACATGAGGAGCCGCACGACCTGGTCCCTGCTCTCCAGAATCTGGAATACGAACCGGGTCATGTGACGGATTCTCTCGGCCACGGACATGGTGGGCCACTCCCCCCTGCCGTGGTCAAAGGCTGCGAATGCAGCGTCCAGCGCCTGGAGTGCCTCTGTTTCCGTCAGCAGGGGGTAAGAACCGATACGCACTGCCCTTGCGCCGCTTTCCGAGACGGTCCACACCGGGGAGAGCACTTCCTGGAAAGAGCCTTGCCAATGAAGGATCTCGCCGTTTACCAGATATCCTGTCTGGTCCAGGGGAACATGGGAGAGGAGATCCGGCGGGATCTCCCCGTCACCAGGAAATACTGTGTCGATTTGCTGGAGCAGGGTCATGGTCTGTCTCCTTGCCCCGGTCACCCGATGGTAAGCGCCTTTGCCGATTCCCTGGAATCATGCGCCGGTATCAGGGACAACCTGGGGAAAAAGGGGTTGTTTGCCGGAGTTAGCTGTCATATGTTGCCCAGTATACCCTTGTCTGCCATTAAATCCAGTTATTTCAGATTAAAGGATAATCGTCACCCCCCTTCCAGACCAATCAAAAAGCACTACAGAATCACTATGAAGAACCCATGAACCTGCTTCTGTGACAAAAGTGATAAGCATCGTTTCCATAAATACTGGTCGTTGCGCAAATTTCAAATCGGTTTGACACGCCCCTGCTGCCGGGGTATACCATCAAAGAGTCAAGCGGAAAAAGGAGCGGCACGCAATATGGAAACCCAAGGTTTTTCTGAAGGTATGGGTTGGGAGAGCACCCATTGCATAGGTACTCCGGCGGCTGACCCATGAAATTTCTGATCTGTTTTCTCATCCTGATTCAGGCAGTCGTTTCATTGGGGCTCGACCGACAGCAGACCGGTGCAGACCATGCCGTTGCAAGCCCCCCATTTCCTGGAGATACCAGCCAGGAGCCCCGACGCTATTCTTATGAGATCATACGAAAAATCCCATCGGATCCCCATGCCTTTATCCAGGGTTTCATCGTTTATGACAACCGGTTCCTTATCGGTACAGGCGGAGACAGACACTCCAGTCCCATCGTAGGCAGACAATCATCCATAAGGATAGCGGATATATCCACTGGCAGGATAATGGCCATGGAAATGCTTGAGAACCTGTACTTTGGTGAAGGAATCACCGTCTTCAACAACAGGCTTTACCAGCTTACCTGGAGAAACAGGCTGGCCTTTGTCTATTCCGCCGATGGGTTAAACCTCAGGGAGCCCGTCAAAACATTCCGGTACTCATCAGAAGGCTGGGGCCTGACGCACGACGAAAAGAATCTTATCATGAGCGACGGAACACCCAGGCTCCAATTCATTGATCCGGATGATTTCAGGCTGATCAGGACAGTATCGGTCAGTGACCGTTCCACACCGGTCTACCATCTGAACGAGCTGGAGTATGTCAACGGTGAAATATTTGCAAATATTTACATGAAAGACCAGGTGGCCCGTATCTGCCCGGACACGGGCCGGGTAACCGGCTGGATCGATTTCAGCGGATTGCACACCCGTTCTGCATCCTTGGGAGGCCAGGATGTCCTAAATGGAATCGCCTATGACCAGGCCCGGGATAAACTTTATGTAACCGGCAAGCTATGGGATTTTATATATGAGGTAAAAATTACGACCGGGAACCCATAACCGGATACGCCGTTAAGAATTGAATTGTTCAAGACACCATTCCTTTCAGCCGAGACCTCAGCTATTTCCCGTTACCGTGCGTTGACCAGGGCGAGGCAGGTGTCCAGCATGCGATTGGCATAGCCCCATTCGTTGTCAAACCAGGCCATCACATGGACCAGGCTACCGTTGACCACACGGGTCTGGGCCGCATCCACAATGGCCGACCTGGGATCGTGGTTAAAGTCGCAGGAAACCAGGGGTTCGTCCGAAAACCCGAGAATACCCTCCAGAGCTCCCTGGGAAGCTGACCTGAGGGCCTGGTTCACTGCGGTCCTGTCTGTTGTCACCCCCACGTTCACGGTCAGCTGCATGGCCGACACATTTGGTGTGGGCACCCTTAGTGCAACGGCCTCGAACCTGCCCTTGAGATGGGGGAACAGCCTGTCAATACCCTTTTCAAGCCCTGTGCCCACCGGCACGATGGAAGCGAAAGCCCCCCTGTTTTTACGGTAATCCTGGCTGCAAAAGGAATCTATGACCGGCTGGTCGTTCATTGCCGAGTGGATGGTGGTGATGACGCCTTGTTCGATGCCAAAGGCCTGATCCAGAATCCGGATCAAATGGGAAATGCAGTTACTGGTACAGGAGGCGTTGGATATGATGGTGTGGTCACAGGACAGCATGGACTGGTTAAGGCCGTAAACAATGGTGGCATCCACATCTCGTTCAGCAGGACAGGAAAATACCACTTTCCGGGCACCGGCCTCCAGGTGTCTGGCGGCCATGTCCTTGCGGGTAAAACTGCCTGTACACTCCAGGACCACATCCACCCCGAGACCGGCCCAGGGCAGCTTTGCCATATCGGGTTCCGACACGACACGGATGGGGTCGTTGTTGACTACCAGCGTGTCCCCGTCCACGGACACGGTCCCGTTGAAACGGCCGTGGGTGGAATCGAACCGGGTCAGGTGGGCCATGGTCTTTATATCCACCAGCTCGTTGATGGCCACGACAGACAGTTCGCTTGTCCGGCCTCCCTCATACAATGCCCTGAGGACACACCGCCCTATCCTTCCGTATCCGTTTATTGCAACCCTGACTTTCATATGACCTGCTTCCCAAGATCTTCAGGCACAGGAACACTTACCGGTCCCGGATGCCGTTGAAGTTAAGTTCCATTTCAACCGCCCCATGGCTTTTGCTGCATGCAGATGCCAGATGACAGCAGCTATATACCAGACTTGATTGCAGAAAAAAACCATAAATCCATGGGGATCATTGGAAAACATTCAAGTCGGGACACTGCTCAAAATTTACTCCCATAAATTTTTCCAAAACGTGTAATGTTATATCAGGCTTTGCGGGTTATTAAGTGCTTTATTAAACCTGTGTTTAATCGTCGTTCACTGCATCCGGAGGCAAGTGATGGAAGGCTGCGATCGCCCGGAGTTTAAGGTTTCGCGATTTCCGCCATAACCATGTGGCGCCTGCAGGCTGTCCGGTATCTGAACAGCTCTGCCGTTGACAGGGGCGCAAGGGCCTCATCAACCGGAATACCGGCTGATATAAGAAACGGATGCTTTTTGCTGCCCGTTTCTGCTTCCACCATGGCTGCGGTCCCGGCTGCTTCCTCCACAGGCAGATACCCCCTGCCCGCACCGGAGAAGACCGGTGACAGGTGGAGTTCCAGGCGGTATTCGGGCACATGCCTGATCAGGGCAAGTGTTTTTCCCATATCGTCAACGTTCAGGGAGGCTCCGGTGATCTCCTGGTATCTTTGAGCCGGCCCCCGTAAAACCACGATAAGTCGATCAACCAGTGCTTCCTTTGCCAAAATTTCCAGGAGAGATGGATTGCGACCATCGGTTTCCACCTCTATCTTAAGTCCGCCTTTCTTCAGACGACCAAGCAGTTCGGGAATGTGCAGGCCCACATTGTTATGGTCCACGACAGACAGTGTGATGCCGCTGATCCAGTCACCGGACAGCTGGCTGGGGGAAAAAAAGTCCAGAAGGGGTTCACCGGCTTTCAGCCAGGCAAGAATGACTCCGGGGCCCTGGAGAATCTTGTCTCCTGTGAGCAGGACAGGAAACTCAACCCCGTCCTCTCCCCGGTATATCCGGGACCGGTGCTCCCGGTAAAAACCGTTAAAAACCTCCCTGGCTCCGGCCTTGATATCAAGCTCCTCCCAGGTCCTGGACCAGTCCTCCATGGCGGATTTTACAATGCTGCACCGCCGGCAGCCCGTTGTGCTGAACAGCGTCAGTCCCATACCGTTTTTCCTTTTCCTTGATGCTGACCGTGCTCGCGCATATCCTTTCTCCTGGTTTCTCCATCAGTTCACGAATCAGTATCAGCCACAACACACAGGGCCGATGATGTCTGGAAAGGGATTGTACCTTCCACGGTCACAGTGGACCTCGGCCCTCTGGGACTGGCTCCCGGCAGCCTGAAGTCGGTAACGTCTACCTTCGCGATGGCAATCTCCCGGGGCGTTTTCTCCTGGGGAACCCAGGAATAGGGAAACCGGTATGCCCGGTAGACCATATTCATCCTGAAGATCTTCCCCCAGTAGGGGCTGATGTATTCCCAGACCAGTTCATGATCCTGGGTAACTTCCATGAGCCTTCCGCCGCTGCCCTCACAAATCAGGGTATTGCCGTTGGGCAGTCTCTGGGCCGAACTTATGAAAGGACTGTAAAAACGGTTGGAGTCCGTGGGGTGTACCAGTCCAGCCTCCTGGGGCGTCATCTGCCAGACAATCTCAAGGGTCACGGGATCGAATTCAAGGACACGTGAATAGTCCCTCAAAGCATTTTTAGCCCCGGACGGGCTCCCTGGATTAGGGGCACCATATCCTGCCCAGCCGCCATTGTCATAAACCAGGATATTGCCTTCCCCGGGAAGCCCCCTGGGAATCATGTGGGCATGGTGCTGGCCGATGATCCAGCCCAGGGCTTTTTCAGGCGTATGGTCGTAATAGGGTCCCACCTTCCATACAATTTCCCCGGTTTGCTTGCTGATGATGAAGATCAGATTGGTCTCCCGGCCGTCAACGATGATGTTGTCCGGGTGAAATCGCTGGTCACCTTCATCAAACCACCTGTTGGGTCCCAGAAGGGACATGGAATTGAGGTGCATCCAGTCTCCCATTCCTCCGCCGCAGGGCCGCATGTTGGGATCCCGGCTCAGGATGTTGCGGGCTTCCTCCCGGAATCCGAATTCGTGGAAATGTTCGCTGCAGACCCATTCCCAGAGTATATCCCCTTCCCATGAAATCTCGTACACGGTGTCGTCCAGGAGATTCTTATCCGTGATATCGGGGCTTTTAAGGTTCTTGTGCCCCAGGATCATGGTATTGCCCCCGTGGGTCATGGCTTCCATGCCCGGGACGTAATACCCCACAGGATTACCCTGGCGCTGAAAGTCATGGTGGGCCCTGGCCATCCACTGGGGTTCCTCACCCGGATCTTCGATAAATTCATACTGGTTGAATTTCCAAACCACATTACCTTCCCAGTCTACCTGGACAAGGTCCCGGTAATCCTGCATGCCGTACCGGGTGGAGCGCTCTCCGGTATGACCGATGACGTAACCCCCGGCAAGAACCTTGTTGGGGAATCCATGGAGACCTTTCCACAATTTGACTTCCCCGCCATTCATGTCGATGACCAGGGCTCCCAGTTCCTTGGCCTGGAACACGGTATAGCCGTTAAAGCACTTGTCTGGATTATATACGGTCGTTCCCGTGGGATACACACTTGGATAGGTCATTGGACACCCCTTTAATAAAGTCGTTACAGGGACTCAGAATCCTTGGTATGGGACCGGGCCGGCTGATGTTTTTTTCTGCGCTCCATGATCACCGGCACCCCGACGGTAAGCAGAATCAGGGCAATCAGCACCAGGCAGATTGGCCGCTGGAAAAGGATCGCCAGACTGCCGTCGCCGATGCTCAGGGTCTCCCTTAAACGGTTCTCCATGATATCTCCCAGGACTACGCCCATGACCAGGTTGACCACCGGCCAGTTGAGACGTAAAAGGATATAGCCCAGCACACCCATGGCAACCGCGACCCCTGCATCGAAAATCCGGTTGTTCACAGAATAGATCCCCACCAGGGAGACCACCATGATAACAACCGCCAGGAGCTTCCCGGGAACCCGGACGATCATGGCAAAGGGCCTCAGCCATAGGACCAGCATGATGAATGCAACCCCGTTGATCAGCAACATGGACCAGTACAGGGTGGATATGAGCTGCGGTTCCTTGACCAGGAGCAGAGGCCCCGGGTAAATGCCATTGATGGTGAACACACCAAGCAGCACCGCACTTACCGCATCCCCTGGTATCCCCAGGGTCAGGAGAGGGATCATGGCCCCGGCCGGAACGGCGTTGTTACCCGCCTCGGAAGCCAGACAGCCTTCAGGAGTTCCCTTGCCGAACCGGTCCTTTTCCGGACTGAGCCTTTTGGCAACGTCATAGGAAAGAAACGAGGCCAGTATGGAACCCGTGCCGGGCAGAAGGCCAACAAAGGTACCGATAAGGCCGGAGCGGACCAGGGTCTTCCAATAGGGAACAAGGGACCAGATCCTGGAAAAGTCCAGCGTGCTCCGGCCCAGGTTCATCTCTTGGGTTTTCAGGATCTCCCCCTCGACCAGGAGAAGGGTCTGACCCAGGCCGAAAAGTCCGAGACAGACCGGTACGATGTGGAGACCGTTCATCATGGACAGACTGCCGAAGCAGAAGCGGTTGCCCAGGGTGGCCCCGTCTATGCCCACTGAGGAGAACCAGAATCCCAGACCCAGGAGGATCAGCCCCTGGCCCAATCGGTCCTTGAATGCCATAACCACCAGGACCACCCCGAAAACAGCGACCATGAAGTATTCAGGAGATCCGAAACTTGAGGCCACACCAGCCAGGAGCGGTGCCAGGAACATGAGGACCACCACGCTGATGACACCGCCCCCAAAGGACCCGACCAGAACGGCGGACAGGGCGGTCTGGGCCTCTCCTCTGCAGGTCAGGGGATAACCGTCAAAGGTGGTGACAATGGATGAGGGCACGCCCGGCGTACGCAGAAGAACCGCAGGGATCCCTCCCCCGAAATATCCGCCACAGAAAACACCCAGCAGCAGGGACAAGGCCACATCCGGAGGAAATGCAAAGCTGAAGGGCAGCAGCACCACCATACCCACCATGGGCCCGAGTCCCGGGATGATGCCCACCACAATTCCAACCAGTGTGCCCAGGGTAATGGCTGCAAGGTTGGCCAGGGTAAAAGTGGCCTGAAATCCGGAAAACAGGTACTCGATCATGGTCTACTCCAGAAACAGTTCCAGCAGCAGGGGCTGGGGAAACCAGATGTCCAGCAGCCACTTGAACATGACATACAGCACCAGTGCCACACCCAGGGGTATGAGAGTCAGTTTTGCCTTTGATCCGTGACCGACCATGGGCAGGGTGATCATGAGAAACAGCCATGTGGAAACTTCTAGCCCCATCCACACAAGGCCTGCCATGTAACCGACCAGAAGCCCTGCGATGCCCAGGGTTCGGCCGTGAATCCCTTTGCCGTCCAGGTACCAGGATGCCATTTCAGGAGGACGGACCAGGCGCAGGAAGGACGGCAGGGCCCCGCATACCATAAGGCAAAAGGCAACCATGGGAAAAATCAGGGGACCCTTGTAAAACGGTTCAGGCCCCGAGGTATCCACCTGCCAGGGGGATGTGACAAGCATCCCCAGGGCAAACAGGCCCATGAGCGCCCCAAGCAGGTCATGGACCCGGCTCTGGGGTGTATCTTTTCCGGTCATGGCTACTCCATAATTCCAAGATCCTTCATGATGGCGCCGAAATTGATCAGCTCGCTGTCCATCTGCTTTCTTGCCGCTTCAGGGTCAGTGGGGTGCGCAATGACGCCGACCTTGTCTATCATGTCCTTGATATTGGGTTTTGCCATGGCATTGAAAAAGCTTTTGCTCAACCGGTCAACGATGGGATCGGGGGTCTTTGCCGGAACAAAGGCACCGAACCAGATGGAATAGGCATCTCCAAAACCCTGCTCCGTCACCGTTGGAACATCCGGGTACTGGGCAAGCCTCTCAGGCAGCATGCAGGCCAGGATCTTTATCTGTCCGGCTTCAATGTAATCCTTGATGCCGGGGATGGAAAAGGTGATGACGTCGGCATCCCCTTTGGTGATCAGAAGGGGATTGAGATCCTTGTATGCCGTCTCTTTCCACTTGAAACCGCCGATCTTTGCCGCGTTCATGGCAATGAGGGTCGGAACCGCTCCCAGTCCCCAGTGGGCCAAGCGAAGATCATGGGTTTTTGCGTATTCGGCCAGTTCCTTCAAATTGTTGTAAGGAGCATCTGCCCGGCAGGCCATGGTAAAGGGTGATGACCAGATCAGTCCCAATGGCCTCAGATCCTGGTTCTTGTAAGGCGTCTTGCCCCGGAGCACCTGGGTTATCATGGGGCCGATGGAGATCAGGCCCAGGGTATAGCCGTCTGGTCTTGTGGTGGCCAGTTCGTTGGTGGCCAGCACTGCACCCCCTCCGGCCTTGTTCACGACCTTGACCGGGACACCGAGATCTTCGGACATGATGGGTGCCATGGCTGTTGCAACCATGGTGGTGGGATCGTTCCCAGGCGGCCATGGAATCATTATCTGGATGGGCTTATCCGGCCAGTCTGCCGCAAATGCCGGACAGTTGGCACCCGTGATGAGAATACACAGAACGAGAAGGACTGTCATACTTTTATTCGCCATGATTGTCTCCTTGATTTCAGGTTTATGCCACAGGGAATCCGTCAGTTGAAAAAATGTTATATGTTATACCAATTACTGTCAATAATTGTTTTCGGTTTTGTCACTTTTTTCAGACTTGCAAACCTAAGCCGAAATGTAGTAATCAGAGACCTACGGTTTCATGGACATCAGACCGCCCCGGTGCTGGCCGGAGACCGATTGACAACCAGGAGACTCTATTTGCCATGACGTCATTTCAACCGGTAAGGCAGACCCGGATTTCCGAAAAGGTTCTGACCCAGCTCAAGCAGGCCATCCTTTCCGGCACCTATCTCCCTGGTGAGAAACTCCCTTCGGAAAGGGAACTCTGCCTTCAGTTCGAGGCCAGCCGGGTTGTAATCCGGGAAGCCATAAGGGCCCTGGAACTGACGGGATTCGTGACCCTGCGGCAGGGGCCGTCAGGTGGGGCATTTGTCCAGGAGCTGACCCTGACCTACCTTTCCAATGCCTTTAGGGATCTGTTCCTTGCCAACAAACTGTCAGCTCAAGGCCTGGTGGAGGCCCGGCTGCACATAGAGCCCGAGGTGTGCCGGCTGGCCGCCCTGACCAGAGACACCGAGGCCGGCGGCCGGCTCGAAACCGCATTCAAGCAGGAACATGCAAGGAACATGACCCACACCACCTGGGTTTCCAGGAACCTGAAAATCCACTATCTCCTGGCCCGCATGTGCGGCAACCCGTTTTTTGAAGCAATCCTCACCCCGCTTCTGGATCTTACGCGGGAACTGGTGCTTGTTGTAAAGCCAAGCCAAAAGGTTATTCATGAACATGACGATCACCAGCGCATCATTGACGCGGTAATATCGGGTGACCCTGTTCAGGCCTCCAAAGCCATGCACGACCACATAGCCAAGGTAGGCAACGCCCTCATCGACCTGGAACAGGTCTACCGCGCCCGCAAAAAACTCTAATTTGACAAACGAAAACATCGAGGCAAATCATGCACCTTCCCAACCCGGCCTATATTCAGGAGCTGAAAAACCTGGTCAAAGACAGCCCCTACCCGAAACACATGAACATGAAGCTCGAAAGTATCGGGCTTGATGTTGCTGAAATAACCCTGGACCTGGCCCAGTATCATCTCCAGCCCTTTGGCATTGTCCATGGCGGTGTCCTGGCCACTGTCATCGATACGGCGACCTTCTGGTCTGCATTCCTAAGAATTCCTGCGGATTCGGGACTGGTTAATGTGGACCTGAAGCTCAATTACCTCCGGCCTGTAGCCAGCGGACGCCTTGTCGCCAGGGGGAAATGCATCCAGGCAGGCCGGACAATCAGCTATTCCGAAGCAACGGTTTTTGATGAGAACAAGACCATCATCGCCCACGGCACATCAACCCTCATGACACTGCCCGGCAAGGGACTCACCTTGGCAGCGGATAAATTTCTACGCCAGGATTGAGCCAGGACTGGGACCGGCAACCTGCAATTTCAATTGACAGTTCAACCCATAAAATACTCTAAATAAATCAATTCGTTGAATTGCAGAAACCGTTTCCATGAACGACAGGATTGCTTGTCATCGCCAAAGGGGGGACAAGATCCCTATGATACCGGATCAACTATTGGACGGATTTATTACCGCCTCTACGGAGTGGAGTACTGTTACCCATTTCTGATCCATGGGTATCCATCCGACCTGGCGTGAAACAGTGAAAAAATCATTATTGCCGTGGTCCGGTCCATAACGTCAAGAAAAAAGGCCGAGGATGCAATAAGGCAAAGCGAACGCCGGTTCAGGGAAATTCTGGAAGATGTATCGGAACTCTCCATAAGAGGGTACGATGAAAACATGGCAAGCGGCTATTCGGAAAACGAACAGGGCCACTGTTTGGAACTCGGGGCGCCTGGGTACATCAGCAAGCCCTACAGGATGACCGACCTTGTAAAAAATGTCAGGTCTATCCTGGACCGGACATGCGTTGTCAGTTGCCCAGGATCCCTTTCATGTCAGGTTCCATCCTTATGGGTTTCATTTGCCAGATTTCCTCTTCCCTTACAGGTTAATTGACGCCATGGGGCCCGGTTAAACGGCTGACCCAAAAAATAATACCTGAAACGGATTCAGGCAACCGCTCCGGGCAGCAGGCGAGACTACCTGTTTTTCCGAGGTTGACACCCGGCCAGCGGACACCTATAGTAACTGGATAACGACAACATCTCTTTTGAACTGGATGGACTATGAAAACAACCAAGGTTACGATTTCAAGCAAGGATGTCCGCGAATACAGCGGGGATCTTGTGGCATTTCTGGCCACAGAGATCAAAGACAGCGCCCCCAGGTGTGACACCGTCATCGAAAAACAGATCAGCAGCGCCCATGCCCTGGGAGATTTCTCAGGCAAAGAAGGGGAGACACTTATCTTTTACCCGACCCGGGACAAAGACCCGGCACAGTTCCTGGCCAGGCGGGTCCTGGTGGTCGGACTCGGCTCCACAGACACGGAGACAGATCCTGACCTGGTCAGGGAATCGGTGAGAAAAGCCGGCGGCACCATTGCAAAAATTTCAGAAAAAACCAAAGCGAAAGCCATAATGGTCAGCATCCCCTTTGTTCCCATCCTTGATCAGGAGCAGATCTCCCAGTATCTGACAGAAGGCATACTGCTGGGGGACTACCGGTTTACAAAATACAAGAAACCCAAGGAAAACGGCGGGGATTATCCGGGCATTGAAACCCTCGCCCTTGCTGCCACGGACCTGTCAAACCGGGTCCGGAAAGGAATCCGCCTGGGTTCCAATGCTGCCCAGGCAGCCTGCGAGGCGCGGGATATGGCCAACGAACCTGGCAACGGCTGGACAGCCGGGAGCTTTGCAGACCATGCCCGGAACCTGGCCAAGACCCATGGATTTTCCTGCCGGGTAATCGAAAAAGAGGAGATGAAAACCCTGGGCATGGGCGGACTCCTGGCCGTAAACCAGGGGTCGGTGGAACCGCCCAAACTGGTTATTCTGGAATACAACCCGCCCAGAAAAACGGGAACCCTTCTCCTGGTCGGCAAGGGCATCACCTTTGATTCAGGCGGCGTGAGCCTGAAACAGGCCGAAGGCATGGGTGACATGAAATACGATATGAGCGGAGGCGCTGCAGTACTTGCCCTCATGGAGGCTGTGGGCAGGGAAAAACCCAGGGTGGGTGTTGTGGTCATGATCCCGGCCACGGACAACATGGGCGGCGGGGGTGCTGTAAAGCCCGGGGACGTTATCCGTCACTTCAACGGTGTCACCTCTGAAATCCTGAACACCGACGCCGAGGGACGCATGGTCCTGGCCGACGCCCTGGCCTACGGCATCGAAACCTATAAACCTGACCATGTCATTGATATTGCCACCCTGACCGGCGCCATGATGATTGCACTGGGCCACCACTACTCAGGTTTCTTCAGCACAGATGAAACGCTGGCAGAACGACTTACCGCAGCCGGCAAAAGGGCCGGAGAACCCCTGTGGCGGATGCCCCTGGCCAAGGAGTACGCCAAGCAGATCGAATCCACGGTGGCCGACATCAAGAACATGGGCGGAAGGCCAGGCGGTGCGATCACAGCAGCGGCCTATCTCCAGAATTTTGTGGGAAGCACCCCCTGGGCTCACATTGACATCGCCGGAACAGCCTGGGATTTCACCGAAAAGTCCTACATTCCCAAGGGGCCTTCGGGCATCGGCGTCCGGACCTTCCTTGAGCTGATCCGGAGCTGGAAAAAGCCTGACAAAAATTAGGTTGATCCGGTTTTATCCGCAGCAGGCGCACCAGGCGATAATGGTTAGAATGGCTACCAGGACCAGAATGACACTATACAGAAAAGTGCGCTGGGACTGAAGTGTCTTCAGGGCTGCTGAAGCATCACCGGCAACAAGGGTGAATAACCGGCCTGCAGATGCCTGGTCCGGAGCGCTGAGGCCGCCATTAAACTTTCCTGGGATCAGGAGCACATGGACGAATACGGTTATGAACTTGACACAACAGACTGCAAGTCATTGTTTTCATGGATATCCACTGCGATGAAGGTCCGGTCTTTTCCCGAGGACTTGGCCATATAGAGGGCCTCGTCCGCCCGTTTCAGCAAACTGTGTTCATCTTCCCATGCCGTGAAAAGGGCCACGCCCGAGCTGAGGGTGCACGCCAGGGTGCATGAAGGTTCCAGGGCCGCGGTTCTTGCCCAAAATTCCCGGCGGACCCGTTCCGACAGGGTGAATGCGCCAGCAAGGCCCGTGCCCGGAAGAATGATGACAAACTCTTCCCCGCCGAACCGGCAGGCTGAATCAATATCGCGCATACTCATCCGGAGGACCTCCCCCAGAATTTTCAGGACCCTGTCCCCTTCAAGGTGGCCGAACCGGTCGTTGAACCTTTTAAAGTTATCAACATCCAGAACAATCACGGACAGGTCCCTGCCTATCCGCCGGGCATGTTCGACCTCGCTTTGCAGTTTGGATTCCAGGTAGCGCTTGTTGAAAAGACCGGTAAGGCCATCTGTGTAGCTCAGGGTTGTCAGCCGCCTTTCCTTGATGGCCAGAGCCCTGTTTTCGATCCTAAGCCGGGTGACGTTGTCTGCCAGGGCCAGGGACACGGCAATGAGGGCTGCTGAATCCAGCGTATGCGGGAGAAAGACTTCTGTTACAGGGCTCATGGGGATCCACTCTCTATTGGATGCCATCCCAAGGAGAATGGTCGTACTGTGTACCAGAAACGCCATGAAAAAAAAACGGGCCGGCCTGAATCCCCAGAACCAGGAGATGATTCCGATGACCATGACCAGCACCAGGGTAATGTCATCAAGAGCAAACCGAATACCGTGAAACAGTTCAGGACCCATGATTCCGGTCATTGTCCACTGGAGAAGGTGGCAGGGAATCAATAAAAGGAGCAGCCGGTCCGATTTCGGGAAAATCCCGGGAATGCCAAAAACGCTGCGGCACATCAGGATTACGAATACCAGTCCCATGCTGAAACTGAACCTGCGCAGGAAATCGACGGTTTCCGGTGGAAAATCACTGACAAAGGGGATGGCCGGACCATCCTGGTTAAGGGAGGCCAATATGCCGGTAAAAATATAGGCTGTCAGGTACAGGTAATTGATATCCCGGAGCATGACCCCCATGAAGAAACTGTGGACCATCAGACCGGCACGCAGCCCAAGATTAAGGAAATTAACGGTATCCAGGATCCGGACCTTCCCTTGGACCATGGATCGGCTTTCCACGGAAAAATCAAGAACCAGAACGGTGGTGTTCGTGATGCACAGGTAAAAAGTGGCAGGCTCTCCCACAGGGGGATCGATTCCCATGACAATAGGTTCAAAGGCGGTTCCCGATCGCTGCCAGGAACGGTTCCTGCCAGCCTGGGTTACGGTCCACCCGGGCCTGCCCCTAACGGAAGGAGCCAGGGAATACAGGTCGATGCTGTCCATGAGGGGCTCCCAATTGTACAGGGTCCAGGCCGCTGCGCCATGGGAACCCCTGTCTGCCTCCCCTGAGTGGACCAGGTCAAAGCGAACCCAGAACCGTGAGGGTGCATACCCGATGAATTTCTTTTCCAATGCCAGGGGGACAAACCTGCCCTGGAATCTTTCCGAGGAGATCTCGTCGATGGTCAAAGAACAAGTGGTGTCTTCATACAGGAACGCAACGGGCCTCAGGGGATAGGACCGGTCCCTGGATTCGAGAACCAGCACGGGTGTGTCTGATATGGCAAAGCAGTCTCCAGGTGAATACCAGCAGATTGCAGCAAATATACAGGAAGCCGAGAATGCCGCCGAGAATCTGCGCAACATCAAATTCCCGGACTTAGTTGTGATAATCGAACCTCTTGTTACAATTCCCATCTGAACCAAAAACCTCTCCAGGATTTCAGCTTGCAAAACGGCCGCCTTTGTCAACCGTAATCCATGCATGGTGACCGATAATTTTGAATATTGCAATAGTTTATTTTTATGTTGATATCCTGATATTTCTTGATATATGATATTTTAATTTAAATTATTATATTGTATATAATAATTTATAACATCTTGTTTTTATATAAATAGATTTTGATTTTTAAACTATGAATTTTTTATTTAAATAGATATTGGATTATCTATTTGAATCCAATAAAAAGAAACATGTTTCATAGGAAAGAACTGATCGTGACAAACCTTGACCCCTATGCAGGAGATGCCACATCCTTGGAAATGAAAGGGCCAGTCGTGGTTCTGCTGATGATTTTTCTGCTGGTGCCGGGGATCTCCCGGGGCGATAGCGCCGCCGTATTACCCAGGGGAGTAACCCGACTGGCCCTGGACTCCAAGTTCTATTTCCCTGTCAGGCAGTACTATGACCGCCGTGGGCATATCGAAAACCTGGGAACCGATTATTCAGCGACCCTGGGCAGCAATGTATTCCATGAAGTGGCACTCCTGGAAGCGGGATTCGGAATGCCCTGGGGATCAGCAGCCATCGGCAGGAGCGAAGTATCCATGAAATACCAGTTCACCACAACTGATGTATCTGTCCAGTACGGACTGACAGACCGTCTGTCAGTGGGGGCTTCTCTGACCTTAAGCACTATCAGAAACAGGGTTACCGCCCGGATCGACACATCCGCTGCGACCCTTGGCATCAACCCGGACCTGGGCACTTCCCAGGACCGGTACGGAACACCCCTCATTCCCGTTACTGAAGGCGGCATACGGGACGATACCTTGGCAGCCGGCCTTGTCCAGGACCTGCTCATCAGGGAATATGGATATCGCAGGATACAGTCCTGGTCCGGAAGCGGATTGGGGGACCTGGAAGCGGGTGCCCGGTACCAGTACAGGAAGACCCCGAACTGGCGGCTGGCGTACTCGGGTGGACTCCGATTTCCCACAGGGCAGACAGACGATCCTGACAGTCTGGTTGACTGGCCCGTGGGTGACGGGAATTACGCGATCCTGTTGCGCATGCATGCCGATTGGACGGGGATTGAAAACCTTGTTCTCAACCTCACTTGTGCCTATGATCTGACACTCCCCGGCCGGGAAACCATGAGGCTTCCCAAGGATATGGACCAGCCCATCACCGCCAACCGGGAAACGGTTCACCGTGACCCCGGGGACGGATTCAGTGCGGATGTCACAGCTTCCTACCGGTTTTCGGAAAGGGCGTCTTCATTCATTACCTATTCCTACTCACGAATGCTTCAGGACCGGATTTCAGGAAATTGCGGATTTGACTACCATGAACTGGAATCCGGATCCGGGGGCCTTGGTCAGGTGATCAGGCTCGGCATCACCCTTTCCTTTACTAATCTGTACAAGCAAGGCAGATTCCCTCTGCCCGTGGACTTTCACCTGACTTACAGGGAACGGTTTGCGGGTAAAAATTTCCTCAAATCCCGATACCTGGGAGTCGGGGCGGACTGTTTCTTCTGAACCATCGACCTGTACTTTCCCACCAATTCCCCAGGACAATCGATTCAGGTTTGCCTGTCTTGTCCATGAGCAAACAATTGTTTGACTCATCGGACTTTCTTATTGTCGTATTTACCTGTTGTCATATTGCAGCCCCGAAAGGGAAAGTATGGGAAATCCCGGTACACTGCTTGAGATTGAGCTAAAAATGAGTTTCAGAATTCTGCACAGATGCAATTTTCTATGCCCTTCATGCAGCACCTTCAGTCATCCTGAACGGATTGGACAAGACACAGATCGCTCTTTTTACAAATGGGCATTGGGTGGGACAAACCGTGGAACACAACACCCCGGAATGGGGGGGGAAAAAATGGGTGCGGCTCTTTTACAGCATTGATATGACCATAGATCTAAGCGGGTTAACCATTTCCGACTGCAGGTTCCCCCATTTCCTGGAGACTTATGTCATGGCGAGGATCATATAGGGGATGTCTTGGGGCGGTCGTGATCATTTCGGTCGGACTGTTTTCGTGAGGACATTTTTTGCTGAACATCTTCCGGCTTTCTGGCTATAAGCAAGACAGACAGAAAGGAGGCGTCCATGGACAGCGCACAAACTGGACTTCTGCGATACAAAGGCCGAGAGTTTTCCTCCAGAGAGCTCTCACTGATCAAGGAGATTGCCGGAGATTTTCCCGGGATCGCCAGAACGGAACTGGCAAACACCGTATGTGAACTTCTGGATTGGAAGAGTCCCGGGAACAAACTGAAAACCGTCGAATGTCGAACCTTCCTCGAACTGCTTGATGCCAGGGGGGTTTTGAAACTGCCGGAGAAAAGGAACACCTCCAAGAAAAAGTCAGTGACGGTGACGGTGGCGGTGGCGGTGCCGATTCCGCCCATCAGGAAGAGTGAACCTTTGGCGGAGGTGGCGGGAAGCGTGGAGGATTTTGCACCGCTGGATGTGGAACTGGTTGAGACAAAGGAGCAGCGCCGACTTTTCAGAGATCTTGTCAGGGATTACCACTATCTTGGCTATGCAACCCCTTATGGAACCCGCCTGCAGTATCTGGCCTATGTAACGGGGCCGGTTCGCCGGATAGCCGGCTGCATACAGTTTACAAGCCCAGCCTGGCGAATGATGGCCAGAGATCAATGGATTGGTTGGGATGATACCATACGGGGTCAGCATCTTCAGCACATCGTGAACAACAGTCGGTTCCTGGTCCTTGCGAGGGTCCGGAACCTGCCGAGCATGCTGCTTTCCATGGTTTTGAAAAGACTTCGCGAGGATTGGCATGCCCACTAAGGCCTGGAGCCATGGCTGGCGGAAACGTTGGTTGACCAGGAACTGTACCATGGAGGATGTTATCGAGCCGCGAACTGGCAGGTCCTGGGCCAGACCAGCGGCCGAGGCCGAATGGACAGAGAGCACGAGCGTCACGGCGCACGGGTAAAGACCGTGATGGTGTACCCTTTGGTCAGGAATGCGTTGCACCTTTTGAGGAATGGGG
>JAZDGN010000090.1:0-2285 GCA_043806875.1 Pseudomonadota bacterium | reverse complement strand
AGCCACAATTCTCCCCAGGCCGCCCAGGCCATCAAGCGGTTCAAGAGGCCCTCCCTGAACGTCCTGGTCACCATTGCCATGGCCTATGAAGGCCTGGACGTTCCCCAGGTCACCCATATCTGCTGCTTGACACAGATCCGGTCCACACCCTGGATAGAACAGATGGTTGCCCGGGCGGTTCGGATCGACAAGGAAGCCGGGCCCTACAGCTCCCAGAGAGCTCATGTGTTCGCTCCCCGGGATCAGAAGTTTATGGAGATCATCGCCCGGATCCGGGAGGAGCAGGCCCCGATCCTGAAGGAAGAAAGAGCCTCCTCCGGCGGCGGGTCCCTGCCGTCCGAAGGAGAAGGGGGTCAGGCTGGTCCGGAAATTACCCCCATAGGGTCAACCCTTACGAACACCCGGGAAGTTCATGTTGGCGGTTCCCCAACAGGCCAGCTGGAGTTTTTCAGCGATATCCCGATGATACACACTGACCCTGTAGAAACAGTGAAGGAAAAAGAGACACGTATCCGTGAAGAAATCAACTCTCTGGTCAACCGGTTTGCCTTTCAGCATCGGTACGAGCCTCAGAGGATCAACATGGAACTGAAGCGGTCCATGGGCAAGGCCCGGGACTTGATGACGCTGCCTGAATTGGAAAACCTTCTGGTTTATGTCCGGAAATATTACCCGGCGGAGATGCCGAAGACCCTGAAGGATTTTCCTGAAGGTGCCAGTCTGCCCAGGGCGAAAAGAAAGCGGGTATCCACCAGGGCCGTCAACTGGACGCCCAGGGAAGAAATCATGAAATTCAGCTGTTACGCAGGGCGGAACAGGTAAAAGGAGATTTTGTCAAAATGAACTCCCTCACGGTTTTTAATTATGGGCAACAACATGTCAGAACAGTGGCAATAAACGGAGAACCATGGTTCGTGGCCAAGGATTTGACGGAAATACTCGGATATCAGTGGAATGGATCCGCACGGATCAGCCATGTCCCTGAAGAGTGGAAGGGGGTCACATCGATTGTGACCCCTGGTGGAGAACAGGAAATGGCGGTTCTTTCGGAACAGGGCGTTTATTTCTTCCTTGGGCGGTCAGATAAAAAGGCCGCTCTGCCAATGCAAAAATGGATTGCAGGGGACGTCCTCCCGCAAATCCGAAAGACCGGCACCTACAATACCATTGATCCTCTGCAAGTCCTCAATGATCCTGCTTCTATGCGTCACCTCCTGCTTACCTACACGGAAAAAGTCCTTGTCCTTGAGGAGACTGTCAGGGATCAGGCTCCCAAGGTGGCCGCCCTTGATCGGATCGCAACGGCTGAAGGGTCAATGTGCATTACTTCCGCGGCAAAACACCTGCAGGTTCGGCCAAAGGACCTTTTTGCCCACTTGGTTCAGAACGTATGGATCTACCGGCGCACAGGAAATAAATCCTACCTTGGATACCAGGCAAGGATTCAGCAGGGCCTCGTTGAGCACAAAGTTACCACACATATCAACAGTGACGGTTTCGAACGAGTGTATGAGCAGGTCCGGATTACTCCGAAGGGACTGGCCAGGCTGGCAAACGAACTTGAAAAAGAGGCTGCATGAGATGAGTAAGGATATTCGTCTTGCCATAGGCTTTCTTGATCATCCAAAGACGATCAAGCTCCGGCGTAAGTTGGGATTCGGGGGAGTGGAATGCCTTCTGAGGCTCTGGTTTTTCGCTGCCCAGTACAAACATGATGGAAAACTTATTGACCTCACTGAGGAGGACATAGAAATAGCTGCTCAGTGGAATGGTGAACCTGGGGTTTTTGTTCAGACCCTTGTCGATTTACGGTGGTTGGATGTCTGCGGCAATGCTCCGGGCAATGCTGTAAGCAATCCGTCAAGCAATGCAGATAGCAATCCACCCGCATGTTACGAGCTTCATTCCTGGGAGGATAATAACGGGTATGTCGCCCATGCAAAAGCACGTTCAGACCGGGCAAAAACTGCTGCAAGTGCTCGGTGGGGGGATAAAACAAGAAAAAGTCAGCAGACGGAAAAGCTTATGGATAAAGACTCTCATGCTACGAGCAATGCTAACCGCAATGCTTGTTGCAATGCCCCTAATCCTAGTCCTTCTCCTAATCCTACTCCTAATCCAAAGAAATCCCCGCCGTCACCCCCGACCCAGGAACCGGATTCTCAAAAACCGTCACCCCAACAACAGACCCCTCGTCCCGAGGGGAAGTTTTTAAAAAAGCCAAAACCGGTCAAAAAGACAGCAGAGACCGTATGTCAGAATGTCGAAGGCTTATTTACCGGCAT
>JAZDGN010000089.1:0-136766 GCA_043806875.1 Pseudomonadota bacterium | reverse complement strand
TATTTCTAAAAACATGGGCAATCCACTGACAGCAGTTCATGGACTGCTGATTGTTCAATGTTGCTTAAATATAACCTGGAAATGGCGGGGGTTTTTTAGGGTAGACTGGGAAGAATTTGACAATAAGCCGGACATTATCATTGTCGTGGTTATGGAAAACAAGCCTGTGGGATCCGTTCTGCTGGTTGGCGGAGGGATCGCGGTAATTCAGGCCGCTCTGGACATGGCTGATTCGGGGTATTACGTGTAGCTGGTGGAAAAGAGTTCGGGTATCGGGGGGGCTGGAAACTATGCGGTTACTGTAAGGGAAAATCCCCGTTATATCGACGAGGATAAATGCATTGCCTGCGGCATGCGTACGGAAAAATGTCCGGAAAAAGTTTCCGACTAATACAACGCAGGGCTCAACACACGCAAGGCTGTCTTTATCAAAGACGGCCAGACAGTCCCCCTGAAATACCTTATTGACCCTGTGACCTGCCCGTACTTGACCCGGGGCCGGTGCGGGACCTGTGCCAAGGTCTGTCCTGCGGGCGCCATCAACTTCGACATGAAACCGGAAAAGGTTGAACTCAATGCCATCTCCCTTGTGGACTATGCGGGCCATCCGGGTCATGTGTTCGGGAATGGTTCATCAGGACCTGGTGGTCCACGCCCTGAAGCCGGGCGCCGACGGCGTCATGGTCATGGGCTGACACCTGGGTGAGTGCCATTACCTGGACGGTAATTACAAAGCCCTGGTCAGCAACGGCATCGACAATGCAGCTCCGGACCTGGCCCGGAAAGTCATCCGTATGCGCCAGCTCGGCCAGATGATGATGGAGCGGTTCGCCGGTAAGGTGATCCATCCCATTGCCGGGGTCCCGGGCGGCTTTTCATGCCCATGAGCTATCGCCAGCGGCTGGAGCTGATCGATAATACAAATGAACTTCTGGAGTTTGCCCAGTTCCATCATTCCGAGTACCTGGATTACATCGGCGAGCACAGTGTCAATGTCTCTTACGGCAAATATCCCTATGCCCGCTCCTGGAACCAGGGGTTCTCCATGGACCTGGACGCGCCCAAAGGCATTTACCGGTCCAACTGTCTGGCCAGGATCAATGTCTGCGATCAGATAGCCACACCCCTGGCCCAGGCTGAGCTCAAAATTTTCCGGGATTCCTTTGGACGGCCTGCCCAGCATACCCTGCTCTACCATTGGGCCCGCCTCATCGAGCTGGTATATGCCTGTGAACGGACACTGGAGCTGCTCCAGGACACCGCCATCACGGACAGGCCGACCCGGTTTGAGGTTGCGCCCAAGGCCGGATGGGGCGTAGACCACGTGGAAGCGCCTCGGGGAACTCTGATCCATGATTACACCACCGATGACCGTGGCTGCATCTTCAAGGCTAACATGATTGTGGGAAACCTCTTTTATTTCTCTTGCTATATCAGATGAATTTTTGTACTCAGAAAGCACCTTTAAATTTTTTCAAACCGCTTGTCGCTGAAATTTCATAGATGAATTATTGAAATAAATTTCGTTTCCAGGAAGGATTCTATAATTAAAAACTGAGGTGGAAAAAATGAAAAAAATTGTTTTATGCTTATTTATAATGATGACCGCTCTTTCTCAAAATTTATACGCCGTCGAGGCTGCCAATGATACGGGAATAGTATTCATTCCCGAATTAAAATCAGCTCCTCCCTCTGGCGATGTGTTCAGCGGTACAGACTCATTTTCCGGAACTGAATCGACCATGTCTCCCCGTTTTTTTCGGTCTGGAACCCCAGGAGATTCTTGCTCTGGATTCAGCTCTGGGAATTTTCAATATAAAGAACACTCTTTCAAAAGTGATGCCACCGGCTCCCTGACTGCAAACTTTGATCCTGGAACGCTTGGTACCGGTATTTTTGTTACTTTTCACCAGGAATCATTTAATCCAGTCAATATCTGTGAAAATTATTTATGGTCATTCGGCTCCTCTCAGGCTTTCACAAATCAAACGTTTTCAGTCCCGGCTAATACTACAATAATCATGGTGGTATCAGGCGTCGCAAATGCTCCCGGTGTTGTTGGTGGACCTTATTCCTGGAGTATTAGCGGAATTAGCATTGCACCAATTCCCACGTTGAATGAATGGGGTATAATTCTGATGGGTTGTCTATTGGCCATTGGTTCCGTGGTTATGATAAGAAAGAATAAAAATGCAGAGGAGGTCTGAGTCTCCACAAGGCATAAATCCCTAACCGTGTAGGTAGGAGTTTACGTTTCAGTGCAAAGTAGCAACAAAGGGAGGGGGGGGGGGAACTTCTTGATCTGAATGATATTGCGATATGTTGCCCAGATCAACCCCACGGCGAACTTGTAAAGCAGGATTACAGCTATTCCAGTTTTATCGTCGGTTGCCCAGGCAATCCATGCTATAATGCCTTCGATAACTTCATGGATCCTATCTGCAGATCTGGTTGCAAGCGCTGTGGTATTACTGGTTCCATTTTGATATACCGTTTCATTTACAGAACCCGGCGTTGAACTTTCAGTAGCGGCTTTCTGGCCTGGCCTTTTAGTGGTCGAAGCGCATTCAAAGGATGCAGAAGTCGGTGTCAGTGGGATCCTATAAAGCTGTTTACCACCTGGAAGGAGAATTTCAGGTTTAATGGCTCTCCTAAAGCCATAATATAGACTGTTCAGGGGACTTGGCATGTTTTGGTTAGGCATGACATCGATATGGAAAGGAAGGCTCGTTTTGTTTGAGCAGTCACTGTGAAGTGTTTTTTATACCATTGATTATTTTAAGAACGCTATGGGCGGGTAGTATCGCTTTTACCGCATGAAATTGGATCTCAGGTATTTCAATGAAACTCCTTAAAAATGAGCCACCAAGTTGAGAGATTACTTGATGAAGTTTTTTTTCATTCTCCTCTCTTTGGTGTTTAAACTTCCTGTAGAAAAGTTCAATTTGAAATTTTACAGACTCTGTTTCATCGTGTTCAAGGGCTTCTCTCCAGTCGTCCAATACTCCCGTTTGAATCAATTGTCTGCAATGCCCCATCTTTGGAGCTCCACATTATAGGATGGGCAGGGGTTCTGGCTCTGTCAGAAACGCCTTTCTAAAGGACGATTCAAGTGGTGGCCTCAAAAGTGTTCTTCTCCAGGCAGAACAATGGATGTTCATGAGCTTCAGATGCTGCTTTGGAACGGAGATCCATTCCATACTCGAGTCGCCCCTTTATGGAGAAAACTAACCCCCTGATTTTTATTTGCGGATACCAAGGCGGGCAGTGGGTGAGCATTACCCGCCTCCAATTCTAAAATCATCAAAATGGGTAGCCGCATAATTTTTTATAGACATAGATGTAGGAGCCGGGATTAATTGCTTTCAGACTCCGGGCATATGGGTTCGGGTAACCATAGTGCGGTATATGCCAGTATAAACAGTAGATCACAAAAACAGAAATGACCAGCAGGTTTAACCGTTTTCCCGGATCTGCAGCCGGCGGTTTCCCGGGTTCAAGCAGGGTTAAAAGGAACAGGGAAACAAGGTGGCTGTACATAAATCTGTCCCAGTCAATGGCCAGGAGACAGAGCAGGCCGGTTCCGGCAATACTTCCGAGAATCAGTACCAGGGAAAGTCTGTTCTTGAAAAAGCGGATCAGATGCCTGCTGACTGGCACGTAGGCGATCATTGACAGGATCAGGATCTGGGGATAATAGAAAAAAAACCTGTTCCTGCGGGCGAGTTCGATCATAAAACCATATCCGTAAGATAGTGATTTATCCAGCCACTCGATTGAACCGCCGCTCATCGCATATCCCTGGCTGTTGATGGATTCGAGTATCGCAGGAATATGCCCTGACGTTCCGGGGAAATACACGCTCAAGCATAAACTCACCCCGGACGGCACCAGGAGTAACCCGACCAGCACCAGTTGTTTTCGGGTTATGGGTACAACAGAACTATAGACAGCCAATACATAGGGCAGAAATACAGCCAGCATTTCATGGGTCAGAATCACTGCTGGATAAAGTGCAAGTACCCCATAAACTATGGTCGCAAACCGTTTTGGCTTGCAGACTCTGGCGGCGTAAACTGTGGCTGCCATAATGGCAAAAAAGATGACCTCTTTTCTATAACCTCCCTGGATGTCATTGATCTGAAATGAAAATATAAATGGGGAGAAGATCAGCAGGGCATAGGGGACCAGGGATTGCTGCTGCCGTATAAGCAGGTATGAAAACACAAAATAGACAGCATAAAACAAAACCTGAAGCAAACAGGCGTATACTCCTGGATTCACATGGGTAACCCTGGATATCTGGTAGATCATCTCACCCAGCAGTCCCCTTCTGACAAATCCGCCCTGGTAGTTCACCAGCCAGTCCCCTATTCTCCAGCTGTCATGTTCCAGATATCCGCAGGCCGCCCCGGCTGCCGTTGTTAAAAACGTGATCATGAAAAAATATGGCAGGACCCTGGTCAGCAGGTTGTCAGCCTCATCAATACGCACACCTGGAATGATGCTGGCGAAAGTCTTCATGGGTCAGCCTGTATTTCCTGTCCAGTTCAAATTCTCACCTATTTATTCTCCCGTGTCTTCATGGATTCGTATAGCCCAGCAGACTCTGTTCATCAAGCATTGTTCTGGTGTATGGGGCGTTAAAAGATTGCGCTTCCCGGTGGGTTTCAGGTCATCATATTCTGGCGTGTGCTTTTTTTGTCATCCAAGCTGCCCTTTGACATCCTGAAGATTCCGCTGTTTGATAACCTTGAATCTTTTGACATTTATTTGAGCCATTTCTTCCTGATTTAACCGGTAACTCAAGATCTTCAAGGCCTCTCCGGGAGACTGACCCCATGCCAGTTTTTTCTTTCCGTTATCAAGATCGAAAAGATAAAATTTCGTTGGTGCATTGAGACTGCTCATAAGCTCACACCTTCAATTTCCGATGCATACCTGCCCCTGAGAAGGTCCTCATAAAATGCATAATCAATATCCCTTTCCCTGTCAGTAAACCGATGCCGTGATCCTGCCACATATCCATTCCGCACCGGTCCCGGATGAGGGGTTTGAATTCTCCAAGGTCAAGCCAGAGTATTTTCGTTTTCTGAATTGGAGGTTTCCTGAAAATTATTATCATTCTCCTGTCAGGATGCGTGTTGCAGACTGTTGTATAATCTGCCGTGATTTGCCGCTATGGCCGACCATGTCGAGGCAATCCGTCCAGTCGGAGGAACGGTTGGATTCGATTGATCTGATTGTCTTTGATTTTGATTTAATACATGGATCACAGCCTCTGCAAGAAGAGCAGGGGAGTCGGGAGGAACTATACAGTCCCCGTATCCAGTATGAACCTGTTCGGATAGCCCCCCCACATCAGTTGCTACGACCGGTTTGTTAAAATAGTGAGCAAGGTCGATCACCGAACTTGAAGACCCTTGACGGTACGGGGCAACCACAACATCGGCTGCAGAAAAATACACGGACATTCTGCAGGTGGGAATAAAATCCAGATTCCATATAATTGACGATCGTGAGGGCAGTTTCTCCAGGATATCGTTATACTGAGAAAATGGTTCCATTAATTTTCCGGCCACGACAAGGCGTGATTCAGGGAAGGCATCCTGTATGGCTGACATGCTTTCCAATAGAAGATCCAACCCCTTATAGGGCTTTATAAAACCGAAAAACAAAATCGTCGGTGAATTGGCAGGGATCCCCAACTCACGCCGGGCAGCATCCTGGGGTACAGGATCTGTCTCTGCCAGCAATGTGGGGCCCATCTGTATCTCATGAATCTTTCCCGGATTCAGGCCCTGCTGGATCAGCTTCAGCCGGCCTTTCCGGCTGTGCACAAGAATGGCGTCGGCATGCATCAAGAGATCCCTGCCAGCTGAAAAAAAGGGATGGGGCGTGGTCCCTTCCAATGGGACAGGATCGTGGGCGGTATAAACCAGTTTCCATCCCATTCGTTTCCATCCCTGCCACAGTGTTCGATCCAGGAACGGCAGATTTGCCCACTGCACATGGAGTATCCCCGGCGGCAACGATTTCAGGTAAATACTGAACCGGGCCATTTCCAGAGGGTAAAGGGCCATTTTTACAAGTCCTCGCAGACAGTCATTGTGAGCGAAAGGTTGTACCGACAGCAGGCGATTGGCCGGGAACCACGAAAAGAAAAAGGGAGTAATCGGAACATGCCGTGCATCCGGAAGGGATTCAAAAATGAAATCCGATGTGATCCACCGGACAGGCCACCCCTGGTCGGCAAGGCAGGATATGAGATTATAAGTATAAAAGGGAGTGTAGCTGCATGGGTCCAGCATGACAACAACGGATTTATCCCTCATTGCAGGCTTCCTTTTGAAGTATCGGGAGCCCCTGGAGGGAAAGGCCCGGAGCCGGGGACAAAGAGTGCCTTGAGCAATGCAGTTGCATTGGACCACTGTCCTCGCATCAACCTCAGGGTCATACGGCCTATGACGCTGACACAGATAGGCAGCAGGGGAAGCCGTGCATGAGCCAGAAAAAAAATCAGGGAGGACCGGGTAAAATAGTAATCCCACCCTGGACTTTCATGGGTCATGGAACCATAACCGTCATGGATAACGATGGAATCTGGAACAACAATCAGCTTCCACCCACGGGCCCTTAATCTGAATCCGAGATCCGTGTCCTCCCAATATAAAAAATAGGACTCATCAAAACAGGCGCCTCCTTTAATGTCGATGGCCTGGGACCTCAACAGAATACTAGCACCTTTTATGAAATCAAGTTTGTCCGCCGTGTTTTTTCCGGTTCTATTGGAAGGGATCCCGGTAATAAAATTCACCCTCCCACCTCCGACTCGGGTACGATGACCATTGGTCGATTCAATAAGCACAGAACCGGCCATACCTGCGTCAGTGTCGCGTTCCATACTGAGGACAAGTGCCAACAGTGAATTGGGTGTTACCTGGGTATCGTTGTTCAGTATCCAGAGAAAATCAGCATTGTGGTCAAGTGCATGGCGGATACCTGCGTTGGCACCTTTGCCAAAGCCCGTGTTACGTTTCATTTCGATCATTGCAATATCAGGATATTGCCTGGTCAGGTAGTCGATAGAGCCATCGGTTGACCCATTATCCACCACGATAATGAAGTAATTGGTATATACCATACGCTGCAGAGACCGGATGCAGCAGCTGGTAGCCCACCGGTTGTTCCAGTTGACAATAATTACGGCAACGGACTTGTAATGCTGCATGGGAATCACCGATTCAAAGAATGGACCATACTCCCTGGTAGATATCGTGTCGAACTATTAGCAGTTCAGCCAAATTTTTCAAGGAAAATGTCAACCAGGCCAGGAGGGAAGAACATTTCTGGCATCTATTCACGGTGGGCAGGCTTAAACAAAAAATCAGGATGCTCCGGCCTGTAAGGCTTTAGCCTTTCTCTTTTAAATTGTTTTTTTGAGGGGAATATGGTTTCATGCCCCAAACCTTCAGACATTGAAGGCAAAGTGATGGTTGTCTATGGAGATTGCACAGCTGGGAAAACATAAACAGATTTATGATCTTAAATCCCTTGGAGCAGACCGGAAGGATGTCGTGTGGTTATCAGTCCTTACTCTGGGGTTTGCCTTTTTCGAAGGATTCGGAATCGCAATGTTTCTGCCGATTCTTGAATTCGCTGAAACAGGATACTACAATACCGTTACCGGTAAGGGCCGGATCCTTCATCAGGTACTGAATTTTATGGGGTTTCAAGAGAATAGCTCGGTTTTGTCTGTTCTCATGATCAGTTCTTTTCTGGCCATTGCAATTCGTTCTGTGCTCCAGTATGCCCGTGATATCGGTGCCGCAGAGATCAAATTCAGGGTGGCCGGCCAGCTGAGGAAGCGGGCCATAGGAACCTTCCTTCACAGTACCATGTCCTTTGTAACGGCCCATGACAGGGGAGAGTTGTTCAATGTTCTTACCCTGGAATCACACAGGGCAGCAGAAGCCATCGCAAGTCGTATCGTGTTTTTCAATGCCATGGTTTTGTTATTTGTGTATCTGGCACTGTTGTTTTTTTTCTCCCCGTTCCTTGCGGTTTATACGTTGCCGGTTTTTGCGCTCGTAGGGTTCATCTTCAGGCGACAGGGAATGCTGGCCAATAAATTAAGCGCATCTGTCTATGAAAAGAACAGGGGGTTTGCAGAACGGATAGGCGATTATTTCAACTGCCTGATCCGCATTAAGATGCGAGCCCGGGAATCTTGGATATCAAGCAAGTTAGGCAACGAAGCCCAGAGGATAATGGATGATCTGTCAATGCTGGAACGGCTTCGGATAATCGTTGAAATCGGCATCTACCCGATCCTGGTGCTCGCTGCATTCATCATCCTGTACATAGCCATTGTGCGCCTGAGAATCAGCCTTGCCGAACTTGGTATTTTCATGTTCGTCATGACCCGTCTTGTACCGCAGCTTACACTCATCAATTCCATGTGGGCGCACATGCACGGTTGTGTTGTAAGCTTTCAGAAAATGGAAGCACTGATTGAAATGGCACGGCAGCAACAGGAGGTGTCAACGGGGAGCATTGTTTTTACCAGGCTGACAACAGGAATCACCGTTGATAGGATTTCATATTGTTATCCCCATGGGTTTAATTCGGAATTTAAGCTCAACAATCTCAGCTTTTTTCTGCCAAGGGGCAGCGTTTCTGCCATTGTAGGACGATCCGGCGCAGGTAAGACAACGCTCGTCAATCTGCTGGCCTGTTTTTACCGATACCAGAGCGGTGACATCAGGCTTGATGCTGTATCGCTTCCCGATTACAGCCTTTCAACACTGCGGCGCAAGATTGCCTACGTTTCCCAGGAGCCCCTGCTGTTCCACGACACAATCCGCAGCAATATCAATTTTGGTTTGGAAACCCCGCTTTCCGAAGACAGGATAATGGAGTTGCTGCACCAGGGGCATTGCCTTGACATTGTCGGAGCTCTGGACCAGGGTCTGGACTCGGTCATAGGCGAACGCGGATGCCGGCTTTCCCAGGGCCAGCGCCAGCGACTATCCATTGTCTGCGGACTGGCCGTTGAACCCGAAATCCTCATACTTGACGAACCTACAAGCGCCCTTGACTCGGAATCGGAGAATGCAATCCAACAGACCCTGGCCGATTTGAAGGGGCACCTGACAACCATTGTCATCGCCCATCGTTTTTCAACCATTTCCCAGGCAGACCAGGTTCTGGTAATGGACCAGGGATCCCTTGTCTGCAGCGGATCCCATGAACATCTTTTATCTGTCAGCCCGCTGTATCAGGCCCTGTTTCAAACCCAGATTCTGCCTTGAGTTCTCTATGGCTTCAGCCGGATCAGCCCTTTGCCCATAGCCAGAAGACGCCTTGCCACATAGGCGACGGCAAAATGCCGAAATCCTAACTTCCGCAACAGAATTCTCCATCTCGGGACCTTCTGCTGGGTCATGGGCAATGCTTTCAGGTACGATAACGGCGGTCTCGGGTTCAGTTTTTCCCAGTGCAGGATTCCCCGGACAACAGCATCCCATGCCATGAGCAGGGACAAGGCATGGGATAAATCACCATCATTTTCAGGATCATGATGCAGGGCAAGCCGTTCATATGCCATGGCAATATAGTCTGAAAAGTCATACTTCCCGGGTGCGGGATCATAACTGTCGTTGAGTGCATAATCAACTTGCCTTTGAACGAAACTCCTGATGTCCTTATAGTTGGCGTGATGAATATGGAGACAATCCGGCGGGCACAGTTCCAGTAACCGATGGGGTCCTGTCAGTACGTCAGGGAGCCTGTGAGTCGTGTCACCCCACCTGACGCATCCCTTTTTGAACAGTCGGATCTGATGGTCCGGGTACCAGTTACTGCCTTTCATGACCTGTCCGGCAATGGTATTGAACCGGGGTATGGAAAAAGCATCAATTTTCATCTGGTATTGCTCAATCAGTTGCATCATAATTTCAGCTGCATCATCGGAAAGGTATTCATCAGAATCGAGAACCAGAACCCAGTCATGGGACGCCTTTTCAATAAAAATATTGCGAATCCCGTCAACCCTTGGAACAACCGGGTGGTGAAAAATCACAGCATTAAACTGCTTTGCAATCATCATCGTGTCATCCGTGCTTTCCATATCCACGACAATCAGTTCATTCACCCAGGCTGCGGAAGCCAGGGTCCGGCCCAGCGTTTCCCCTGAGTTCCGGGTGTGCACGATACAGGATATCTTCATTGGCATGCGTCCTAGTTTTCTTTTTTTTTGCTTCTGCGTTCGTTGAGCGCTCATCTAAACCGATACTGGAAGAAATCCAGACAGGGTTCATCCATCAATGGTATATCTGCCGCTCCATTGTTTCATGAAATGCTTTCTGGACCCGACATCTTTTTTCACACGACCGGGAGTTGTCGATTCAAAGTGAAGTGAGTCTGTGCTGTTCTCACAGAAAACACGCCAGCCGGCCAGACGTGCCCGAAGGCAGAAATCAATGTCCTCGAGGCCAAAGGGATAGGATTCATCCAATCCCCCGAGGGAGCTCCAGACCGTGTCCCTTACCATGAAGCAGGCGCCGGTTACGGCCTGGTATTCGGAAAGCATTCTCGGTACCAGGTGATTCGGCCGTTTCCGCATGCAATGATACGGGCCAATGGCTCCGGGTCCAAAAACAACACCGCAATGCTGGACGGTTCCATCGGCAAACAGCATACGGGCGCCGCATATGCCTGCATCAGGACGTGATTTGAGCACCTTCATCATCGCGGCAATAGTATCCTGGTGCAATAGAACGTCATTGTTGAGCATGAGGTATCGGTTGTTGGGATAGAGCCTCGCTGCAAGATTATTGGCTGCAGAAAAGGAGTGTGCCTTATCCAGGCGGATCAGATGAGCATGAAAGTCTGCCATCCGGTTCTTCCTGTAGGGAAGCTCCGAAGCATTATCAACAACCACCGTGCAGGTATCTGAATCCGGATCCAGGGCTTTCAGAGCTGTGCCGAGATTTATCAGGCACTGGTTGAGAAGCGCGTCCAACCCCTTGGAAACTATGATGACTGTAATACCGGGAGCCGTCATTGGATGAGTTCCTTAAGCGATGTTGCCAGCAGATTTTTCAGGAGACGCTTCTGCAGGACTCTGCGATAGAGAAATGCGGTGGCAATGGCCCTGCTCCTTAAGCGGATTCTCAGGGTTTCATTGTCTCGGGAAGTAATCCAGTTCAGCGTTTCCCCAATCGAATCCGGTTCAGTAACCAGGCAGTTTTCCCCGTGGCAGAGGTATTCCATGCCTCCCTTTACAGGCACTGAAACGACCAGGCATCCTGCTGCCATGGCCTCCAGTGAAGGGAGACCAAACTGTTCTCCAACCGATGTGGCCATGAATAGTCCAGCTTGCTTCAGACGTCTGCTTACCCTAAGTTCGGTCAATCCGTCCAGGGGATCAAAATCAATGCCGTCACATTGGCGCATGCACCTGCGCACCAGGGGAAAACCTCTCCTGGGCATATAGGCGACCCGGTTGTCAAGCTTCACCGTACCATCATAATAAAAACAGTCAGGTATGGAAATGCCCACATGGATAGTCGATCGATTAAACTTTCCCATGACATAATCGGCAGCCTGCTTCCAGCAGGTCAGCACAGGGACCGTTCTGTCTGCGAATATTGGATCCATCAGATCATCCGTTCCCTGGCAATGACAGATGAGTTTGCCCGGTAACCCCTTGAGGCGATGGTAGTCCGGTGGCCAGGTGATCATAACCCGGTCGCTCCGGTTAATTAACTTCAAGGCGTCGTGTTCAGCCATTACCGGCACCGACACCGGGAACCACTGGGGTGCAATTCCCCCTGGAAAAACGGCTAGGGCTTTTGCTCCACAAGAAATGATCATCTCGAGAAATTCACAGGCGACTTTGACGCCACCGAAAATTCCCGGGTCAGGCAGAAAATAATAGATCATTGACGTCTTTCCCATAACCGTTGAAGGAGTTCCGCCGGCAGGGCCATGGCCCCCATGAGGATGGCCAGCCAGGCCCCGTGATAGTCCAGCGCGTAAAGGCATCGCGCCCTGTTCAAAAGCCGTCTGCGGTGTTGTGTGCTGATCCGTGCACCCTTGCCTTCCCGGTGGACAAGAAAGGCGTCAAATTCAAGAATTTCCCCTCCTGAACGAACCAGATTCCTGCCCAGAACCACATCCTCCATGTACATGAAATAACGTGGAGAAAAACCATGAATACCGAGAAAGGTCTTCCTGTGGATAAAAAGACACGCCCCGTGGGGCCAGAACCAGCCGGTGTTATGGAACCCTGGAAACCGGCTGATATGCCGGCAGATGAGAGCACATCCATAGTTGGTAAGTATTATGTCCGACAGGAGTTTCAATACAGTATAGCCTGGCTGGCGTCCTCTGGTGGGTGTCGAGTCTCCACCCGTGAATTTTGGGACCCCGCAGCTGAGCCGGAAATCCTGGACAGCCTCGACCCCATGGGAAAAAAAATTTTCTCCAGGCTCACAGTCGGGGTTTAAAAAACAGAGGAACTGCGCATCTGATGCCAAGGCACCGCGATTGGCCGCCTGCCCGAACCCGATATTTCTCGGCAGCGGCAAAACCTTTATCCCATAGATTCGGGCAATGGTGATGGTGCTGTCTGAAGAGTTATTGTCAACCAGGATGACGCTGGGGTGAAGATCCTTTCCTATGGCATTCAGGCAAGGGCCAATAACGGCCGCTGAATTGTATGTGACAATGACAATACTGATGCTCAGGTCGTTCATGATCTGACGGGCCTTATAGCGGTTGACATGAGTCCTTCCTGCCCCTGGTAAGCAACGTCTTGAGGTTCAGAAGATGATTGTAATAAACCATTCGGATCTGGTGCAGGCGGTCCGGGCCCTTGCAGAAATTGCTGAAATGAAGCACAAGGGCACGGGTATCGGGAAATCCCCGATCCCAGTGCTGGCAGTGGTTCCATGTCCAGGGCAGTGTCTGGCAGGAATCCGGACGCAAGGAGTTGGTCCAGTATTGGAAATAGTCCTGATCTGCTATCATGTGGTTTCCCACCTGGTGGTTGCTCTTTTTGGAGGCTATGGCTGCTATCGCCCAGTCAACCAGGGATTCAAAGGCACCGTGTTTTCCGAGAACAACCCCGCTGTTGTAAAAACGGAAATTGTCCAGGGACGGAGGCCTGACGCTGGGATCGAACCAGGCCAGGGTGTGTCGATTATAATGGCTGAGAAAGTCCTTCCGGGTCATGGACGAATTGGTTATGGTCGTCTGCTCGACCATGCCGAAATCATGGCCGTTCAAAGCGTTCTGAACATCCCGGGTTCTGATGTCGGCTACGATTAGGGTGTCAGCATCCATCAAGAGGATCTGCTCGGCGGAAGTATGGTGTAAGCAGGCCAGAAGCGCCCGGAATTTCAGCAGGAAAGGGAAGGCGCGATGAAATGCGGGGGGCAGTTCACCCAGAAGTGGCTCAATGTGTAACCTCGATGATGGTTTCAGATTCAATATGGGGGAAGTGCCGCGCTCCACAGCCAGGAATATATCAAAGTTGGTTTTGCGCAGCATGGATACAACGGCTCTGCGTCCTATTTCATAGTAGAGAGGTCTTCCATAAAGCAAAGTGCAGATACATGTATCAGCCAAAGCATCTCCCGTCGCTCTTTGAATTCTCAGCCAGCATCAAACAGCAGGACCTTTTGTCTTGTTTCCCGGTTTCCGGCTCCGTTATGGCTCTGCATACCGTATGCTGCAATCCCGGGATATTGTATCCTGGGTTTTTCCCCAAACCCGTGTAAATCCGGGATGCCCATCCCTCCGGATTCGCCCATGGCGTTGAAATTCATGCCTGTTCTTACAAAACCGCGCTAAAAGGTCAATAGGATTTTCGGATTATCCCGTAAAATTCATGGGGCCATGGTCGTTCACTAACTATTCTTTTGATAAGCTCAGGTCAGCTTTTCCAGGGCCGGTAACCATTGGCGGACTTTAAGCCATGGCTGAGATGTCAGCGATCATGGAGACAGGCAAGTCTTATTGTGTGATAGCCCTATTTCGACCCTTTCAGGATAATAGGTTGGTTCAGGGTAATTATCTGGGGGTCAGTAGGTGCGCTCATCTCGTTTCTTCACCTCCCGGATGGCCTATGGATTGAATTCCTTTTTGCCAGATTTTTATTTAATATAAATTTATTGACAGAATTATTTATATAACATATTTTTTTTGGAAATATACTTAACATAATAAATTTATCGGAGAGGTCATGGACCCGAAAGAAATTGATATCATAGACAAGCAAATGATTAAACTGCTCTCTGAAGACGGCCGGATGCCGGCCAAGGACATAGCAACACGGCTGAACGTTTCAGCCCCCACCATTCATTCCAGATTGAATTCACTCATCAAGAGGGGAATTCTCAAGGTGGCCGGGCTGGTTGATACCTTCAAGGTAAGGAACATGCTGGTGGCCATTATTGCCATCCGGGTGGATGACAACGGCAAAATGGGGCAGGTGATCGATCAGCTCATGGAATTTGACAATGTCCATTGGGCCGTTGCCGTGACCGGTCGCTACGATATCTTTGCCGAGGTCATCGTAACTGAAGGGATTGAATGGATGTTCAAATTCTATGAAGAGCAGATGAGCAAAATTGACGGCATCAGCCATGCTGAATCCTTCATGGTGACGAATACGCGCAGGAAATGGACACATCTGCCGCCCCAGATCAAGGGCTGGATACCTGAGAGGACAGAGGAATGAAAATCAGAGGAATTACAGTGTGGAAAGAGGACCTGGAACTCACCCGTCCCTATACCATCGCCTATGAGACCGTAAATTCTGTTGAGAACCTGTTCGTAGCGCTTGAAGCCGATAACGGCATCACCGGAATCGGAGCGGGCTCACCTGCTGAAGATGTGACCGGTGAAACCATGGCGGCGGGCGAAAAAGCCCTGGCCGATAATCTGGAACCCATAATCGGTGGCGGGGATGTCCGGCATTTCAGGTCCATGCTCCGGAAGTTGAGCCGTGTTCTTGCAAAGACACCGGCAGCCATGGCTGCCGCGGACATTGCCCTTCATGATCTGGTTGCCAAGGCCCTGGGCCTCCCCCTGGCAGACCTTCTAGGCCGGGTCCACCAATCCCTGCCCACCTCCATCACCATCGGGATCAAGCCTGTCCAGGAGACCCTGGCAGAGGCCGGGGAATATCTGGCCAGGGGATTTTCCATCCTGAAGATCAAGACCGGGCTCGATGTGGAGCAGGATATCGAACGGATTTTGCGCCTCCATGAGGCCTTTGGCTCTGACATTCTCATGAGGGTGGATGCCAACCAGGGGTATGGTGTTCTGGAGTTTCAAAGGTTTTTTGAAAAGACCGCGGGTCTGGTTGAGTTTGTGGAACAACCGCTCAATGCCAAGGATCTCAAGGGGATGCGGACCCTTCCGGCTGATGTCCGCAGACTCTGTGCGGCGGATGAAAGTCTGCTGCAGCCGGAAAGTACGCTGGACCTTCTCCAGGCGCCCCGGCCCTTTGGTATTTTCAATATCAAACTCATGAAATGCGGGGGTATCGCACCTGGGCTGGAGATTGCAGCCATGGCAGGTCATGCCGGGATCGACCTGATGTGGGGATGTATGGATGAGAGTATTGTTAGCATCGCAGGGGCTCTCCATGCCGCCTTGGCTTCTGGTGCCACGCGGTACCTGGATCTTGACGGCAGCCTGGACCTGGCCCGTGATATCGTAAACGGCGGATTCATCCTGGAAAACGGATGGCTCAGAACTGTAGATGAACCTGGATTGGGAGTAAAAAGGATTTGATGAAAGCCAAGGATACTGATTTTAATATAGCGCCGGACCTGAACAGGTGCAGAAGCCTTATAATGGGATCTGCTGTGATCCTGACCAACGGCTTTCTGGCCCATGCCGATGCAAAAACCGCCCATGGCCTGATCCGGGGAACCGAGAGGTTTGCCGTCAAGGGTGTTATTGATCTTAATAGTGCAGGCCGGGACGCAGGCGAGGTTCTGGACGGCATTCACCGCAGGATTCCCGTGTATGCCGACATTGACGCGTATATCGCTGCCGAGGGGAAAAAACCCGAATATGCAATCATCGGCGTTGCCCTGTGCGGAGGACGGCTGAACGAAGCGTGGCAGACCCTGGTGCTCAGCATCATCAACAAGGGGGTCTCCATCGTCAACGGGATGCACATGCTGCTGGGAGATATGCCGGCTTTTCAAGAAGCCGCCCTGAAAAATGGGGTCACCATCATCGATATCCGCCGGCATAAACCCTTTGATCAGCTTCACTTCTGGTCAGGCCGCATCTTTGAGATGAAAATTCCCCGCCTGGCCGTGCTCGGGACCGACTGTGCCCTGGGCAAACGGACCACGGCCCGCATGATTGTGGAGACCTGCCGGAAAGCCGGGATAGGGGCTGAAATGATTTATACCGGTCAAACCGGGTGGCTCCAGGGCAACCGATTTGGATTTATCCTTGACACCACGGTCAACGACTTTGTGAGCGGAGAGGTGGAGGACGCCATTGTCCGGTGCGAACAGGAAGCTCACCCTGATCTGATCGTAGTTGAAGGGCAATCCGGAATGAGAAATCCCCAGGGGCCCTGCGGCTCGGAGATTATCGTTTCAGGCAATGTCAAAGGCGTTGTTCTCCAGCACACTCCGTTCAGGGAGTTTTATGACTCAACCGAAGCCTTGGGTTGCCGTCTGCCGGATATTGAGAGTGAAATAAAACTCATTGAAATGTATGGGACCAGGGTGATCGCCGTGACACTCAACGGCACAGGGGGCACCAGGGATGATCTGGTATCTTACGCCCGGGACCTTGAGAAAAAAGTAAGGATCCCGGTAATCTGTCCCATGGAGGAGACCATGGAAAAAATCCTGCCCGTTCTGGAAGGTTTTATCCGGAACCATGAACGTCTGCCCGACACCACGCCAAGGACCCTGACCCGGGGAAAGGATTCCTGCCATGCCTGAGCTGCTCTTTAAAAACGTCCGGGTGATTGATGGAACCGGAGCACCACCCGTTAAAGCAGATGTTGCGGTTTCCGGCGGGATCATCACCCAAATGGATACCGCCTTGGACATGCCCTGCCGCGAAACCATTGACGGGGGTGGGCTTGTCCTCTGTCCGGGTTTCATCGACATGCACACCCATTCGGATTTTTCGCTCCTCCTGGAGCCCGAGGCGGAAAGCCGGGTCGGGCAGGGCGTGACAACAGAAGTTACCGGTAATTGCGGCGGGTCTCCAGGCCCGATTCTCGATTCAGGCCGCGTGGCGTTCATGGAATACATGTCCGATCTGGGGGTCCTTTATAAACGTAACCTGTTACCGGAAGACTGGAACTGGAGAACCCTGGATGATTTTTATGTCAGGCTGGCCGCCAGGGGAACGGCAGTGAACCTGGTGCCCCTGGTCGGGCATTCAACCCTGAGGGCCAATATCATGGGTTATGAGAACAGGGCTCCGGAGCACCGTGAGATAAAGCAGATGAAGCGCCTGCTCGAAATCGAGCTGGAACGCGGCGCATTCGGTCTGTCATCGGGTCTTATCTATCATCCGGGCGCCTTTGCGAAACCGGGTGAACTGGCCGAGCTGTCAGCTGTGGTCAAAAACTTTGATGGCATATATTCAACCCACATGCGAAGTGAAGGCAAATTTCTGTTCGAGGCCGTGGACGAGGCCCTAACCGTTGCCCGGGAATCCGGAGTATCCCTCCAGATTTCCCATTTGAAATGCGAGACCCCGGCCATGTGGGGGAAAAGCGGATTACTTCTTGAAAAGATCCGTCAGGCCAGAAACGAGGGCGTGGACGTACATTTTGATCAATATCCCTATACGGCCTATCACACCGGACTTCTTGAAATTTTTCCCATCTGGGCCAAGGAAGGCGGCTCCTCAAGGATGATCGAGATCCTCGGCAATACCGGGTCCCGGCAGCGGGTAATGAATGACATGATATCCCCGCCCCAGGACTGGGACAACCCCATGGAGGGTCTGGAATGGGACCGGATACAGATCATGGGGTATACCCGGCCGGACAATATGCATCTCAACGGTCTCACGGTAGAGGCCCTGGCCGGGGCCAGGGGGCTTGAACCCCTGGAAGCCCTGCTCCAGGTTTTCTGTGAGGAAGACGGCCGGCTCGGGATGATTGTGTTTGCCATGTCCGATGACGATGTGATGGCCATCATGCAGGATCCCCATGGGATGATCGGCTCTGACGGCCGCTCCATTGCTCCTTATGGCCCCAGCGGTAAATCACCGGTCCACCCTCGGTATTACGGAACATTTCCCAGGGTTCTGGGAAACTATGTCCGGGACAGGAAGGTTATCTCCCTGGAACAGGCTGTTCATAAAATGACCGGCATGCCTGCCGCCAAACTCGGCTTGAAAGACCGGGGGCTGGTCCAAAAGGGCATGGCGGCCGATCTGGTTCTGTTTGACCCGGATACGGTCCGGGACCAGGCAACCTTTGCTGACCCTCACCGGTATGCGGCGGGGATCAGCCATGTATTTGTCAATGGAAAGGCGGTTCTCCTGAACGGAAGCCACACGGGAAATCTTCCGGGAAAACGGCTTTTCAGGAGTGTCTGACCGGATGATCCGCGGGGGGCGGTCACGCTGGAATGGAAGAGGGTATGTTCATTTAATCGGGTAATAAATGTCAAGGAGGAAAAGTAGATGAAAAAGTGTTTGGGCAGTCTGCTTCTGATGCTGCTGGCAACCGTGTTTATTCTGGCGCCGGTACAGGCAAAGGCGGAAAAAGTATTGTACGTGGCAGGCAACCCCAATGAACTCGGGGTCACAACCTTTAACCCCATCAAAGTTGAACTGAGTCACGACTCCATGTCACTGATCTTTGACAAGCTCATTGAATGGGGGGAGGATGGGAAATACTATCCGGCCCTGGCTGAATCCTGGAGCATCAGCGACGACGGGCTCACCTGGAAAATGGTGTTGAAACAGGGGGTCAAATTCCATGACGGCTCCCCCTTCAATGCTGAGGTGGTCAAATGGTTTCTGGAAGAGATGAAAACCGGCCCTTCCGCCTACATGGTAGGAGCCATTGATTCGGTTGAGATCACGGGGCCCTATTCCGTTACCCTCCACCTGAAGAACCCTGAACCCAACATGTTCTTCAACATGGCCCAGGATTTCATGTGCGTACCCAGCATGGTTGCCTACAAAAAATACGGAGAGGATTTCGGCATCAAATATGTCGTGGGATCAGGGCCTTACAAGTTTGAATCCTGGTCTCCGGGAAATGAGCTGGTGCTGACAAAAAATGCGGATTATACCTGGGGACCGTCCCTGGTCACCAATAAGGGACCTGCGCGTATTGACAAGGTCGTCTACAAGGACACCAAGGAAGAATCCACACGGTTCCTGGAACTGAAAACCGGGAAGGTCGATGTTGTTTATGCCGTGCCCACCATGTTCATCAGCAAGGTGGAAGAAGACAAGTCCCTGAAGATCATCCGGATGCCCGGGGATGAACTGTACCACATGGTCATGAACACCCAGTCCCCGCCCCTGGACAACGAACTGGTCAGAAAGGGGATCTCCCTGGCAGTTGACCAGGAGAGCATCACCAAAAACGTCTTTGCCGATGCAGGAAAACCTGCTTATACCTATTTGATAGATTCACTTCCGGAAAGTAAAGTGGATCCCAAGGCTGAAATCCATTTTGATCTTGAAGGGGCCAAGGCAGCCCTGGACAAAGCAGGGTGGACAGTGGGACCCGATGGGATACGCCAGGATAAGGACGGCAATAAGCTTACACTCAAGATGCTGGCCAAAAACGAATCCTCATACCGGCGTTCCGCCGAGGTGATCCAGGCCCAGCTGGCAAAAGCAGGTGTTGATGCAAAGATAACGCTCATGGATCCGAGCTCCATCCGGGCCTATTATAAAAAAGGTGAACACCAGCTGGCTGTCCGTTCCTATAACTGGGAAAATGCCGATATCCTGGAGTGGTTCCTGAACTCGACACGCAAGGGGTATCCCAATGCAGCCATGTGGCATGACAACGAATCGGATTACCTGATGCAGAAAGCCATGACCCGGTCCCGCTCCCAGGAGGAACGGGTGACCAATTTCAAGGCGTACCACACCTATCTTCTGGGCCGGTATGTCTGGGCCCCGTTTTACCTGCCGGATAAGGTTTTTGCAGTGGGAAGCCGTGTTGTGCTGCCCGGGACCAGCCGCGTCAGGAAGTTCATGAAAATCGGGATATTGGACTGGGATTTGAAATAATCTGATTTGCCCCCTCTGGTCTCTGGGAGATAGTTTCCAGACAGGTCAGAGGGGGTAAAAAATCAATTTTTGCCCGGAGCGGAAAATCCATGTGGCAGTTTGCGTTACGCCGGTTACTGTTGATGATACCGATATTTTTCGTCTTATCTGTTATTGTCTTCTCTCTGATCCACATTGTCCCGGGCAACCCCATAGATAATCTCATGGGACCGGGAATGACCAAGGCCCACGAACAGGAAATGATCCGGAAATACACTCTGGACAAACCGCTTCCAGTGCAATACCTCAAATGGCTGAACAATCTGCTCCACGGTGATCTGGGGCGCTCGATCATTGAAAAAAGACCTGTGACGGAACTTCTTCTGCACCATCTGCCCTACAGCCTCTCCCTGGGACTGACGGCCATTGCCCTTTCCTTTGTGCTGGGGGTATCCATGGGAATCATTTCCGCAGCAGCCAAAAATACTTTTATCGACCACCTGGCCATGATGGTGGCCTTGTTCGGGGTGACCATTCCAGCCTTCTGGCTGGGACTGATCTTTATCCTGATTTTTGCCGTGTGGCTCAATTGGCTTCCGGTTTCAGGTTCAGGCACCTTGCTTTCCCTGGTTCTTCCGGCTGCTACAGTGGCCCTGGGCGGTGCCGGTCTCATCGCCAGGGTCACCCGGGTAGCCATGCTGGAGGTGGCCTCCAAGGATTTTATCGTCATGCTCCATGCCAAGGGGCTTGGGAAAAAGGCCATCCTGCTCAAACATATTCTGAGGAACGCCCTGATACCGGTCATTACCATTCTTGGCCTCAGGATCGGGTGGGTGCTGGGCGGGGCGGTGACCGTGGAAATCGTGTTTGCCCGTCCCGGGCTCGGCCAGCTCCTGATCACGGGCCTGTTCAGAAGGGATTATCCGGTCATCCAGGGCGCCATGCTGCTCCTGGCCATGGGAATCATGCTGGGCACCTTTCTGGCCGATATCCTGTATGCATTAACAGATCCCAGGGTCAGGGATCAACATAACTGACGTGAGCGCTCACTGTATGGGATCAACCATGGAAACCAATCCAGACCATGACCCTATCATACCTCCGGCCAACCGGTGGTTCAGGCGTCTGAAAAAATTGAAAAAGAACAAGGCCGGACTCCTGGGTCTCATGATCATCGCCGGGCTTATCGGTGTTGCGCTGTCAGCGGATTTTATCGCACCTTACTCCTATAAGGCCCAGGACCTGAGCATCATGAACACCCCACCCTCCATGAAACATGTCATGGGTACGGATGAGTTCGGGAGGGACGTGTTCAGCCGTATCCTCTACGGGTCAAGGATTTCGGTTTATGTGGGTGTTGTATCCGTTGGGCTGTCAGTGCTGATAGGCTCCATCCTGGGCGCCCTTGCCGGATACTACGGTGGATGGCTGGATCGTCTTCTCTCGGCTGTTACGGATCTGACCTGGTCCCTGCCTGAGATTCTCGTTGCCCTGCTCCTGGTTGCCGTGGTGGGGGCCGGTGTGGAGTGCGTCATCATCGCCATTGCCCTGACCTATTGGGCCCAGTATGCCCGGCTGATACGGGGGCAGATTCTCATGCTTAAAAATGAGATTTATGTGGAAGCCACCCGTTCCCTGGGTGCAACCGATTTTACGATTCTGTTCAAGCATCTCTTTCCCAATGCCATCGCACCGGTGATTGTCGCCGCCACCATCGGGATCGGCCAGGCCATCGTTCTGGAGGCGACCCTGGGGTTTCTGGGGATGGGTGCACAGCCGCCCCTGCCCAGCTGGGGAGCCATGATGAGCAACGGCACCGCCTATCTGTTTATTTCACCCTGGGTGATCGTATTTCCGGGTCTTGCCATGATGATCACGGTTTTCGGATTCAATCTTTTCGGAGACGTCCTGGTGGATATCATGGATATCCGGGAGGATACCATCAAATGAGCCTGTTGACGGTTGAGGATGTAAAGGTGGAATTCAAAACCCGGGACGGTGTGGTGGAGCCCCTGGGCGGGATCAGTTTTACCATGAATCCCGGTGAGATCCTGGGGCTTGTGGGAGAAACAGGATCGGGTAAATCCGTAACGGCCCAGGCGATCATGGGGCTTCTGCCCTTTCTCAATGGCAGGGTTTCCCAGGGCCGGATCCGTTTCAGGGATCAGGACCTTTTGTCCCTGTCCGAGATCCAGTACCAGAAACTCAGGGGAAACCAGATCTCCCTCATATCCCAGAACCCCATGACCTCCCTGGATCCTGTTTACAGGGTGGGAGACCAGATCGTGGAGGGACTCAGACTGCATTTGACCATTTCAAGGGCAGATGCGGCAAAACGGGCCGTCCAAGTTATGGCTTCCCTGGGAATCCCCAATTCGGAAAAAGTGTTCTTCCAATATCCCCATCAGCTCTCGGGAGGCCTCAAGCAGAGAATCGTCATTGCCATGGGTTTATGTGCAGATCCCCAGCTGCTGATAGCTGATGAACCCACCACGGCCCTGGATGTGACTGTTCAGGCCCAGATTGTCGAGCTGTTCCGGAAAACGGTCCAGGAAAGAAATGTCGGCCTGATCATGATTACCCATGATCTGGGCGTCATCTCCCACCTGTGCGATACAGTGGTGGTCATGTATGCGGGAACCGTGGTGGAAAAGGGAAGGGTGGCAGAGGTTTTTACCGGCCCCAGGCATCCCTATACCCGTGCCCTTATCAGTTGCATCCCGAAATTCGGTATGCCGGGCAGATCCCTGAAAGCCATTCCGGGGAATGTCCCCAGTGTGAGAACATTCCCCTGCGGATGCCGCTACCATCCCCGCTGTCCTGTCATGAAACCTGTATGCGTCTTGGAAAGTCCGGGATCACTGCAGACAGGCAGCGGCACAGAAGTGAAATGCCACCAGTTCAGTCCCGAGTGGAGCAAGGAATGATGAACCCGTTAGTTCAAGTACGACATCTGTCCAAATTTTTTCCAGTTACCGGTGGACTGATGCACCGGAAGATCGGAGAAGTCAAAGCAGTGAACGATATCTCCTTTGATATTGTCAAAGGAGAATCGGTGGGGGTCGTTGGAGAGTCCGGGTGCGGGAAATCCACCCTTGCCAGACTGATGCTGAACTTGATCAGGCCCACCAGCGGACAGGTCCTGTTTGACGGCCAGGATGTCAACCGTATCGGTAAAACCCGTCTGCGCAACCTGAGACGGAGAATGCAGATGGTGTTCCAGGATCCCCATTCATCGCTGGATCCCCGCAATTCCATTTACCGCAGTCTGGATGAGGTGTTTACCATCCAGAAAGAAAAGATCTCCAGGAAAAAAATCAATGACAGGATCGTCGAACTCCTGGGCATGGTCGGCCTTAAACCTGAACACTGCCGGTCCTACCCCCACCAGCTGTCAGGCGGCCAGAAGCAGCGCGCCGTGATCGCACGGGCCCTGGCCATGGTTCCCGAATTCATCATCCTTGACGAACCCACCGCAGCCCTGGATGTATCGGTCCAGGCCCAGATCATTCTCCTTCTGCAGCAGTTGGGTGATCAGTTCGGCATGACCTACCTGTTTATCTCCCATGATCTTGCCCTGGTGGATTATTTCTGCCAGCGGATCATCGTCATGTACCTGGGCAGGATCGTTGAGATTACACCCGCCGGACTGTCCCGGCAAGAGCCGGCCCATCCGTATACAAAGGCGTTGATGGACAGTGTGTTTGTGGCAGATCCCCTGGCAGAAGCCAAAGCGCTGAAGATTGAAGGCGATGTGCCGAGCCCCTTTAACCTGCCCCGGGGGTGCGGGTTTGAAAATCGTTGTGCCCATGCCCGGGATATCTGCCGGAAAGACTCGCCTGAACTCAGGGAAATCATGCCGGGAAAGTTCGTGGCCTGTCATTTTGCCTCTTGCATCTCCTGAAACCATGACCGGGGATTTGTGATTCACGAAAACAGACTTGTTGATTTTTGATGGGTATGGTATAAATGTCAATTTCTTAATCTCTGCGGGTATGCCTATTGCCCGGGAAAGGACTATCACGTGAAAGAATTAACAGGGGCCCAGAGAAAGTACCTCAGGGGACTGGCCCATGACCTCAACCCATCGGCCTATGTGGGACAGAAGGGTCTGACCGCAGCCCTTATCCAGGAAGTGAACCAGGGGCTTGATGCCAGTGAGCTGATCAAGGTCAGGTTCATCGATTACAAGGAAAAGCCGGTAAAGTCATCCCTTGCCCAGGAAATAGCTTCGAGTACCGGGGCTCACCTGGCCGGACTCATAGGACATGTGGCCATCTATTACCGGCAGCACAGCGATCCTGAAAAACGCGGTATCCAGCTACCCTGAACCGGGAAATCCAAGGCATTGCCGTCCGTTTATCTGCACCTGGTACTCTTGTCCTGCCCAGACATGTTTTATCCTCCACTATCCTGCTTCCATCCGGTCCTTTTTCAACCGGGAAATTGATGTCATAAAAACGCTGCGAGGGATATGGACTCGGAATTCGTGGCTGTTGTTGCCTGAACTGCATACCCTAGGCCATTGTCAAGGGGAGGCAGGGGGGTCAGGGGATCCGGAGTACGGAGGAGAACAGCGCCGTGCCATTGGCATGGGTCTGGTCGATGAGCGATTCCAGGGCAGAGCCCCGGGCTTCGGCTGCTGCCCGGGCAACATGGATGAGATTTTCCGGGATGTTGAAGACCTGGCCGTCGGTTTCCGGCACCCTTGGGCGGATGTCCGGGCTGTCTGTCTCGATGAGCAGGTTGTTGCCGGAGACATGCCCGATGGCTTTTATCCCTTTTTTATTGCCGGGATAGGTGATGGACCCGGAAAAGGAGATCATGAGCCCGAATTTTTCCAGAACCGGAACCATGTCTGCCGACCCGGAATAGGAATGAACCAGGCCCCGGGCAGGGAGGGTTCCAACCTGCCTGAGGATTCTGACCACCGCTTCCCAGGCCTTTCTGACATGGATGGAAACCGGCAGGTTCATCTCTCTTGCGATTTGGAGCTGACGCGTGAACACGGCTTCCTGAAGATCCCGGTTCGGGTCGGGGATGGCAAAATCAAGGCCGATTTCCCCCACGGCCGAGGGGATGGTCTCCAGATACCGGACCAGGGTGTTTTCCCAGCCGGGGGATAGGGTACGTACATACCAGGGATGAACGCCAAAGCTGGTGATGACCTGGCCATATGCCCGGGACAGGGACAGGACATCCTCCCAGTCACTCTCGTCACCGCCGCAGCACACCAGGTATTTTCCGCCGGATCTCTCCCATCCGGCCATGATGTCCGGCAGGGCTTCAAGAATCCTTGAAGCCTGGAGATGGTTGTGTGCGTCAAAAAGGGGCATGAAAGCCTCCCTTTACCGGTGTGATGTCACGGGAATCAGAATCCGGACTGTTTGCCTGTCATCCGGGAGATCCGGATGCTGATAACGGCCGTACCACGGAGACCGGCATCGGGAAAGGCCCAGGGTTCAGCCGTTTTGCCCCCATAGTGGGCCATGATGATACCAAGGGCTTTTGCTTTTTCAAGGGGATCGGCTACAATCCGGGCATGCCCCCAGCCGATGACGCTCTTAAATTTTAGGCTCCACTTGCACGGGGCGTCCGATTGAAGGATTTCAACCCCGGCCTCAAGTTCGAAGCAGACCTCGGGGTTCTGGCGGACCAGATCCATTTTCCTGCCCTGGAGCGCTCCATGGACATACAGGGTGTTTTCGGCATATCCGAAGCACAGGGGTACTATGTAGGGTTCCTGTCCGTCAATAAGGCCCAACCGGACCACCAGTGCCCGGGCCAGAATATCTTCGAGCACTATCTGGTCTGTTATTTCTTTTTCTTTTCGTCGCATGGGTTTGTCCGTATGTTTTATGGTAAGGGGCTAGTTGAGTTCGCTGTTTTCGTTCCCCAGTTTCCGGGTCATGAGGCGTTTCACGGCCTCTGCGGGTGTGCCGTCCTGGTACAGGGCATGGTAGACTTCGTTGATGATGGGCAGTTCGATCCCCAGTTTTTTTGCCAGTTTGTACACGGATTTGGTGTTCCGGACACCTTCTGCAACGGTGCGGCGTTTTCCCTGGATTTCGGCAATGGTCATGCCCTGGCCCAGCTGCTTGCCCACGGTGTAGTTCCGGCTCAGGTTTCCGGTGCAGGTCAGAATGAGATCCCCGACACCGGACAGGCCGGAAAAGGTGTGGGGGTTGGCGCCCATGCGCAGACCGAGCCGTCGGATTTCAGCCAGGCCCCGGGTAATGACCGCGGCCCGGGTATTGAGTCCAAGGTTCATGCCGTCCACAAACCCTGCGGCAATGGCAATGACGTTTTTTACCGCCCCGCCGAGTTCCACACCGATGGGGTCGTCGTTGACATAGACCCTGAAGTAGTCTGTGGCAAATATATGCTGGATACGGACGGCAATGTCCAGGTTGGTGGATGCAACACTGATGGCGGTGGGAACTTTTTCAGCCACTTCCCTGGCAAAGCTGGGACCGGAAAGGACAACGATGTTTCCCGGGTCCAGTCCGGGAAGCGTTTCCTGGATCACGCCGAACATGGTCAGGTAGGTGTCGTCCTCAATGCCCTTGGATGCCGTGATGACAATGGTGTCATCCTGGATGTGGGCCGCCATTTGCAGGGTGACATCCCGCATGGTGTGGGATGGCACAACAATCAGGATAATGCTGTTTTTCCGTACCACGGCGCCCAGGTCGTTGGACGGAAGGATTCCCGGGGAAAGGGTAACGCCGGGAAGAAAAATCCTGTTCTCCCTGAAAGTCAGTATATCGGTTTTAACTTCCTCTTCATAGGCCCAGAGATCAACGGTGTATCCCTTTTCCGCCAGCAGGTTGGCCAGGGCCGTTCCCCAGCTTCCGGCTCCGACAACACCGATGCGGTTTGGCTCTTTAATTGTCATGTTCATACTCACTGTCCGAATCAATAGGTTGGCATAGGGACCGTTAACCGGCCCATGTGCAGCGACGCCGGCCCAATAAATAATTTGTCCTTCCTGCACACTAAAGGAAGGACTCCAGGCTGACATCAATTCATCAGTGCGTTTTATCCATAAACCCGGTATTTGTCAATTGCTTTGCCGACCAGGGCTGTCACCAGGGATCATCGGTAACGGTCGGTCGTGATGTCAAACCGTTTCAAGAGTTGTTGGAGGGCTTGCCTGTCCAGACCGCAGCGTTTTGCGGCCTGGGTTATATTTCCCTGGGTCAGGGAGAGCATGGCGCCGATGTAGTTGTGGTTGAACTGCCTGACGGCCTCTTCCTTGGCCTCCTTGTAGGGCAGGGCGTGGAGATTTTCCCGGGCGGCCATTTCCTGACAGGTCCGTGCCTGGTTTGGCAGTTCAATGTCCGACGTGGTGATGGTGTCGGTGGTCGAGACCAGAACCCCCTTGATCAGGGCGTTTTCCAGCTCCCTGACATTGCCTTTCCAGGGCTGGGACATCAATTGGTCCATGACCATGGGGGATATGGTTTTTTCGGGTTTGTTCAGCGCTTTGCAATGCTTGGCTACCAGGTGCCCGGCAATGATGGGAATATCCTCTATCCGGTTCCGGAGCGGGGGAAGTTCGATGGTGAACACATTGAGCCGGTAGAAAAAATCCTCCCGGAATTCACCGGTTTTTATCTTCTGGGCAAGGTTCCGGTTGGTGGAAGCGATGATCCTGACATCAATTTTGACAGACCGTGTATCGCCCAGGGGTTTGATCTCCTTCTCCTGGAGGACCCTGAGGAGCTTGGTCTGGATCACGGGGTTGATGTCCCCGATTTCATCCAGGAAAAGGGTGCCTTTGTCTGCTTCCTGGAACAGGCCCTTTTTATCATGGGCGGCATTGGTAAAGGCTCCCTTTTTATATCCGAACAATTCGCTTTCAAGGATGTGTTCAGGGATGGCCGGGCAGTTGACCGGGACATAAGGGTTGCTGCTGCGCTGGCTGAGACTGTGGATGGACTGGGCCGTCAGGTCCTTTCCGGTTCCGGATTCACCGGTGATCAGTACGGTAACGTCGCTGGATGCCACCAGGGCGATCTTGTCAAAGACCTGGAGCATGGCAGGGCTCCGGCCGGCCAGCTTCACGCCGGATCCGGTTTTTTCCTGGAGGAGCCGCCTGTTTTCCTTGAGCAGGCTGCTGCGTTCCAGGGCCTTGCGGACCTTGAAGATGATTTCATCCTGGTCAAAGGGTTTGGACAGAAAATCATAGGCGCCTTTCTTGATGGCCCTTACCGCAACGTCAATACTGCCGAAGGCCGTGAGCATGACTACGGTAAGCCCCGGGTACAGGACATGGATCCGGTCAAGCAGTTCAAACCCGTCCATGCCGGGCATGCGGATGTCGCACAGCACCAGGTCAAAGCTTTCCTGCTCCAGGATGGTCAGGGCCATTTCCCCGGAAAAGGCCGTGGTCACCGTACAGTCCAGCTCCGGCTCCAGGGTGCGTTTCAGGAGCTTGGCCATGTCTTTTTCATCGTCGACTACCAGCAGTTTTCCTGTCATGATCGTTCCTCATGTTCCGGAGCTGAAGGCAGAATTACCGTGAACACGGTCCATTCCCCGGGTCTGCTCTGGACTCTGATATCCCCCTTGTGGTTTTTGATAATGCCGTAGCTCACCGAAAGCCCCAGGCCTGTTCCTTCTCCCACGGGTTTGGTGGTGAAAAAGGGGTCGAAGATTCTGGGCATGGTTTCGGGATCAATGCCCGATCCGTTGTCCATGACTGCGATATGGACGTGACCGTCGCTTTTCCGGGTGGTGGTGATCCGGATTTCTCCATCCTTGTTCACAGCGTGCCCGGCGTTGATGAGCAGGTTGATCATAACCTGCCTCAGTTCCTGCTCGGTTCCCATGACAGAGGGTTTTTCCCGGCTCAGGGAAAGATCAATTTCGATTTGACGCAGGGCCGGGTGGTTGCTCAAAAATTTAACCACATCCCTGACCAGGGAATTGACAGAAACCCGGGTCTGTTCCGCTGAAACCTTGTGTGAGAATTTCAAAAGATCCGATACAACGGCCCGGCAGGCATTAACGTGCTTTTCTATTGTTTTCAGGTCATCAAAATCAATGGATTCCGGGTCGGTTGTGCGCTTTAGCATGAGCTGGGTATAGCCAAGGATGATTCCCAGGGGGTTGTTGATCTCATGGGCGACACCAGCGGACAGCTCACCCAGGGCTGCCAGTTTTTCCGCCTGGGCCATCTGCTTTTCCATGAGTTTTTTGTCATTGATGTTTTTGATGATGAAATGGTGGGTTTTCCCGCACCCGAAAGCACCATAGTCCACGGCTCCGGTGATCAACACCCGGATCAGGCTTCCGTCGGGCCGCACAAAGTCGGTTTCCTCGTTCAGGATGAATTCATTGGCCACGATGGCATCCCTGATGCGTTCCCATTCCGACTGCGAAGCGAACAGCCGGTCCATGTGCATGGGGCCGTGGATCATGTCTTTCCTGGGATAACCGGTCATGGCAATGCCCGCAGGATTGATCTCCAGGAGTTTCCAGGAATTGTCAGTGACAAGGATGGTATCCAGGGACTGTTCGAAAATCCTGCGGCACTTGTGTTCCGAGGTGGTTAGCATCTCGGTCCTCTCCACCACTTTGAGTTCCAGGTTCTGGTTGAGGTGGAGCAGTTCGGTGTGGGTTTCCTCCAAGCGTTTTTTGGCGGTCAGGATTTTTTCATTGATGTTCCAGCTCTGGCCGAAAAACAGGGTGATGAGCCCCACCAGCATGAAGGAGACCGTATTGATGGTCCCGCTGTAGGGACTGATGGATTCCCAGATATCCTGGTAGGATGACAGGGTCAGGAACTGGCGCAGGATATGGCCGAAGGAGCGGGATACGGAAAAGATGCAGAACCCTGCAGCAATCCACAGCAGGTAAAGGAAAACCGCATTGTCCCTGTCATGTATCCTGAGTATCCGGGCCGTGTTCAGGGCCAGTATGCTGATCACGACCATGACCACGGATCCCAGAACGTCCACTGCCAGGATGGGGATGAATGAAGTGGTCATCGGCGTTTCCCGAAATTCCCGGTCATGGTCTGGGTTTCCAGGATCTGGCACAGACCTTTGTAGAACAGGACAATGGCCGGTACGCACAGGAGATGATCCAGCTTGAGGATATAATAGGCTACGGCCAGGAAACGGCTGCTGTTCCGGGCCGTGATGGTCGTCTGCCAGTTGTCCGTCATGGTAACCGTGACCGCGTTGATCTGGTTGTCCAGGAAATGGGCCAAGGCGGCATCCAGATTCCACAGGATGAACAAAAAGGCCGAGTACTGGAGAAGTTTCCACCCCTTTTCCCGGTTCAGTTCCTTGCCGTTGATGGTGAAAATCAGGATGGCCATGGACACCAGGAAAAACATATGCCCCAGCTGGTGCACAATAATGCCTTCGGAATTGCTGTGCATCTGGGTGGCGTATGCTGCCTGAGAGTCCAGGATGCAGAACATGCCAATCAGAATCAGGGTGTAATACAGCTTTGTTAAGGCTGGTGTTTTCATGGTCATCACCGCTTGGGTATGTCTTTCGACCCTTGAGCAGGGAATGCTGTGCATGTCAATGGCTCTTTTAAAACCCGGGTCGGTCGCTATGTTCTTTATACCTGCTACCGGTTTTCCCAACAAGGGGAAAAAGAGTTGTGCTCCCGCAGCGTCCGGATGGAGGCTGCGGGAGCGGTTAAAGATCAGTAAACACCGAGAAGATTAAGGGAAAGAAGCAGCAGTCCCACGCAGGCAACGCGTTTTACAACAGTTGGACTTACCCGTTTTGCGATCTGGGGGCCGATGTAGCCGCCCAGGAGCGCTGCCGGGAACATGGCCAGGAAAAAGACCAGGTCAAAGTTGCCGAACTGGTAGTGGCGGATGGTACTGATGGATGTGTTGAAAAAGATAGCCAGGAGCGAACTCCCGACAACGATGTACATGGGAAGGCGCAGGGCGACTGTCATGAGGGGCACCATGAATGGCCCTCCGCCGAATCCGAACATGGATGACATGATGGCAATGAGAAATCCGCCGATGCATCCGACAACCATATTTACCTCAAATTCCTGACCCCAGAATTCTACTTTCATGATTTATTCCTCCCAGACGGGTTAATTCTTGTTTTTGGCCGATTCTTCAGCACGTTTCTTGAACTCTTTGAGGATGGCCTGTTCTTTCTTGTTTTTGGCCAGGTACCCCGGGGTTGTCTGCCAAAACATCAGTGCCGCAAGAACCAGGAGAATCCAGCCAAAGGCGAATTTGAACTGGTCCAGGGTGATCAGTTCCGTCAGTTTGGGGCCGATGAACCCACCGAGCATCATGGCGCACCCGATGCCCACACCCAGTTTCCAATTGATGAAATTGATCTTGGAGTAGTTGTAGATACCCGAGCCCTGGGAGAAAAGAACCGTGGGGGTTACGGTTCCGGCAACCACGGTATGGGGCAGGGCAGGGAACAGGGTGACCAGGAGGGGATTCATGATAAAGCCGCCGCCTGCACCCATGAGAACGCCGAAAATGGCGATAACCAGGGTCAGAAAAAAGGGCCATACCAGGTTCATGCTGGTTCCGGCGTTGGACAGGTAAACGGTCGGGAAACTGATGGTGTTCTCGAACAGTGCAGGCTGGCTGCGCAGGCCCTTGCCCGCAACGGCTGCAATCATATATTTGCCTGGAGCGAGACCCTTCCGGATTTTAATGTCAGCGGTGTAGGTTCCATCCGCAGAAACATTGACGTCTGCACCGAACACCTTCTCGATGCTGCGGAACCTGGCTTTAATCAGACTCATGGAGCGCTTTGCGTTATCCTTGGGTTCCAGGTCCGGCAGTTTGGTCCCCCGGCTGCCGATGATGCTGGCCATGAGGCTTGCCTGGTAGTGATCCACGGTCGCCTTGGCCGGGATGGTATAGGCATCCCCGGCGCCCAGGTCCTTTAGCAGTTTTGAGTAGCTCCATTTCTTGCCCTCTTTTTTGGCATCATCGATCTTTGATTTCAGGTCTGTGGGGACAAAAATTTTGTAGTAGGCCGGCATCTCCTTGGTAATATAGAAAATATAGGGGATCTTGCCCGTTTCCTTGTCTTTCTTGTTGTCGAACTGGTTGGAGCGTACGTTGTGGTCAGCGGCCCAGACTTCCAGGAATACCGGTGCACCGGCAGGGGCTTTGCCCGTGACCTTGATGATGCCGCCGTTGGTGATGGCGGTCTTGTCGATGGTGATGGTCAACGCCTCCCCTGCAGCCGTGTCAGCGGCTTGGGCAGCGGGAATGCCAAGACATAGAATTATTGCCCATAAAAGCATGGACACAATACGATACCTCTGTTTCATAACAATTCTCCGTTAAAATTGGTAAAAGACACTAAACATTTAAACAGCCCCGGAGGAGCCGTCCGTTTTCTGAGCCGGGAGCCATCCTGGTCCGGGAACCGCCGTTTAACCGAAAAACACAATGTGCAGACGGTTATCGCCTCCTTTCCCTGTATGTTAGGATAGGGTTCTGTACAGTTTGGTTTGAAGGTTTTACAACCGGTCCAGGGCTGCCTCTGCCTTGTCGGACAATAGTTTTACGCAGGTTCGGCATAACCGGTGGTGTTTTTTGACATGGGGGTGCCTGCCGGTGCTCAGGTCCACATGGTGCAGGAAGGGTGCGGTGGCATACCGCTGGCCGCATCCTTCACACCGCTCCAGGGGAAGGGTTCCAATGATGCGGTCCTGGATGGATACAGTCCTGACCGTATCGCTGTCTTCAACTTTGATAATACGGGTCGGGCATAAATTGGCACAGGTGCCACACCCGATGCACCGGCCCGGTTCAGCTGTGATGATGCTCTTGCCGTCTACTTTTTCCATTCTCAGGGCCCCGGCCTTGATGACCTCATTGCACACCCGGACGCACAGGCGGCATTGGATGCACCCGTCCGGAGGGGGCTGGACGTTAACATTGAAATCTGCGGCAATTTCCCGGATCCGTTTTGAAAACGGTGCTTTCTGGAGAAGGTTGCCAAATGCTTTTTCCCGGGCTTGACGGACCCTGTCTCCCGTGGTTTTTACTTCAAGCCCGGGCTTGACCTTGAGGACGCATGACAGCATGATCACCGGTTTCCCGGAAAGGGAAACCACTTCAACTCCGCAAAGCTTGCACGAACCAATGGGTTTGAGGGCCGGGTGATAGCACAGGTGGGGAATGGAAATGGCGTTTTCCTTGGCAACCTGGAGCAGGGTCTGGTTTTCACGGGCCTGGTATGCCAGGCCGTCGATGGTGATTTCTATCATGGTTGAAGTCCTGTTCGTGCTGGTATTGTCCTGTAATGGATTATGCCTGTCAGTCCTGGCCGGCAGCATGCAGGTCGGTTATGTAATCCTGGAGGTAATGGAGTTCCTGGGTCAGGGCGCCCACATGGTGTTTTACCAGGTCTTCCAGGGCGAGCAATCCCACGATATTTCCCATTGAGATAACGGGCAGGTGCCGGATTCTGGCCTTGATCATCATGCCCATGGCATCCTTGATCTCATCATCAGGTTCAGCCACGATGAGCCTGGAAGTCATCACATCCTTGATCCGGATCTCTTTAACCGGGGCGTCCGGGAATGAGGCGTGGCACCTCAGGACGTCCCGCTCGGTGAATATCCCTGCATAGGTGTCCTGGCTTTTGACAATAAGGGCGGACAGGCTGTGATCCGTCATGAGGCGCAGGGCGTCGGCCACACTTTTTTCAGGATCAATGACATGAACGGGATGGGTTGCCGATGAAATGAGTTCTTTTACCTGCTGGGTTGCCCGTGCTGAGCGGCCCTGGGCCTTCCCTGAATCAATCACCCTGAGGCAGTCCTGGGGGAGCCTGAATGTTCCTTTGCCCTGAAGGCTGACTTCGATCAGGGAATCCGGATCATTGATGCTGGCATCGGGATCTGTGACATACCCATGGAGGCCGATGAAATCATCCATGTAGTCTTCCCAGGCTTCATCATAGGATTTCCGGAACACCTCGATTTTATGGCCTTTGTGAAATAGCATCGTGCTCTCCCTCCCCAAATATGTGACTACTCTATACGTTCCATGCTGCAGCGGTATCCTGTCTCAGGCAGGCTTCGCAGATCCTGCCGGTGTGGGACGTGTCGCTGACGGTGCGGGTGCGCTTGCGTATGAACCGGGTGTAGGATTCCGGTCCCATGGCTTTTTTGCACATTTCGCAGTATTGGATTTTTTGGCGGTTGAGTATGGTACCGCACAGGTTCAGTATCCGTTCATTCCCCTTTTCCTGGATCACGATTGCATGGTTGGGGCAGTTGGCAGCACAGGCTCCGCAGGTGATGCATTTTCCCATGGTATCCCTGAAATCGGTTTTCCCCGGGCTGTCAAAATCCATGTAACCCAGGGTCAGGGCCCCGATCCCCATCTTGTTCTGACAGATGTCCACGCATTTCCCGCACCGCCGGCAGATATCGCACCGCAGGCAGCGGCGGGCTTCTTCCCGGACCTGATTTTCCGTATATCCCAGTTCCGCCTGCTGAAAGGTTGTCCTCCGCCGTTCAAGGTTGAGCATTCCCATTTCAGGCCGTTTCAGGGTCATCTTGGTTTCGGCCGGAATCTCCAGGGGGATTTCTTTGCGGTAGCGGACCGGCACTTTGGGCATTCTGGGCTGGGGGATGTTGTTGAGATGCCTGTCTATGGCTTCGGCAGCACGCTTGCCGCCGCCGATGGCCTCGATAACCGTTGCCGGACCGGTTACGGCATCGCCGGCTGCAAAAACTCCGGGCATTGTGGTTTCCATACTGGCCTGGCGAACCTCGATGGTCCCGCGGCGGGTCCAGTTCAGCCCGGTCAAAGATTCAAACCCGGCGGTATCGACCTGCTGGCCGATGGCGCTGATGACCGCATCGGCCGCCATGGTGTGGTCACTGCCAAGGACCGGTACCGGATGGAACCGGTCACTGTCTTTCTTCTGGATCAGTTCGGCACGTAAGCAGGCCAGTCCTTCAACACTGCTGCCAGTCCCCACTACCTGGGTGGGGATGGTGAGGAAGGAAAAGTTGACCCCCTCCTCCATGGCCTGTTCGACCTCTTCAGGGTCGGCTGGCATTTCAGCCTCGGTTCTCCTGTAGGCGATGGTCACGGTGTCCGCTCCCAGTCTCAGGCTGGTTCGGGCAGCGTCAATGGCAACATTGCCGCCACCGATGACAATCACATGCCTTCCAGGTGAGTGCCGGTTGCCCAGGGCCACACTCCTCAAAAATTCCACGGCGTCGATGACCCCTGGAAAATCGCCTTCACCCTTGATGCCAAGCTTGTAGGACTTGTGGGCGCCGATGGCAAAGAAAAAGGCTTCAAACCCATCATGTTTCAGGCCCTCAAAGGTGACATCTTTGCCGAAACGGGTATTGTACCTGAATTCCACACCAAGATCTTCGATCATGGCCACTTCCCGGTCAATGACTTCCCGGGGCAGACGGTACCGGGGAATTCCCACCATGAGCATGCCGCCGGCCATGGGAAGCGCCTCGATAACCGTGACGCTGTAACCCATGAGGGCCAGGTAATAGGATGCTGACAGCCCGCCCGGGCCGGCTCCCACAACACAGATCCTGCGGTCGTTGGGCGGTTTTTTTTCAGGGTTCCGGTAGTTCCTGTCCGACATGGCCTTCTCTGCCGCAAAGGCCTTGAGAGTCTTGATGGAGACCGGGGTGTCGATGCGTCCCCGGACGCACATCATCTCACAGGGCTTGGTGCAGACCAGGCCGCAGACCCAGGGCAGGGGGTTGTCCCGGCGGATGACCTCAATGGCTTCTGCGTCTCTTCCCTGGCCTATCAGGGTGAGGTATGTGGGGACGTCTATGCCTGCCGGGCAGGCCATCTGGCAAGGGGACGGCGATATGGTGATGCAGTCTGCCGTGGGGCAGTTCCTGGATTCGATATGACTGACAAAGGTTTCCCGGTCCTTTTCCAGAGCCGCCTTGATCTCGGCACCCGTTGCCTGGCTGACAGGGGTGCTTTTCTCCTGGAGATACTCCTCTACAAGGCTGTCCAGGGCCTCCAGGTGATGGGAGTCACCCCGGCCTGAAGCGATGTCCTCCAGAAGCCTCAGAATCTGCTCCGAAATCCGCCGGGCTTTGGGATCTGTCAGTACCCCGGAGTCAATCTTTCCGGAAAGGTTCAGGATCATGGCGTGGACCGGACACAAAACGTCACTCATGTCTACTCCTTGCTGTGTCAAAAATGTTTCTTGTGAGCACCGTTAAAAAGCACTCTTTTCCGGGACAGCTACAGACGCAGCATGCCGTTCCCTGCGGATCTGGGTCATATCTTCAACCTTGCCGAACTTCAGGCACCCGGTGGTGCAGGTGGTGACGCAGGCAGGCTGAAGCCCCTGGTCGACCCGGTCCTTGCAGTAGTCGCACTTGACCACTTTGCCTGTTTCAGGGTTCCACTGGGGGGCTCCCCAGGGGCAGGCCGACACGCAGGTCTTGCACCCGACGCAAAGATCCTTGTCAACAAACACGATCCCGTCCTTTGCCCTTTTCTGCATGGCACCCGTGGGGCATGCTGCCACGCACCAGGGATTCTCACAGTGAAAACAGGGCATGAATATAAAGGACGACCTGGGAAGACCCCCGATCATCTTGGGCCCCACCTGGATGACCTGACAGGGTCTGGGACCGGGGGGCAGGTTCTTGTTGGCCTTGCACTGTACCTCACAGGCATGGCATCCAATGCATCGTTTTATGTCCTGGAACAGGTAATAGTTACTCATTCAACGCCTCCGTTGTAGTTATCAAATGTCATTCTCAGGAAAGGGGTGCAACCGTCACAAAGGTATCGTGATAGGCCGGGCTGCCGCCGATTTTGTCATATTTGTTTTCGATGAGAACGCCGTCATTGAGCCCCTTGCTGAACGAGCGTGCCGCCCGGACGGCTTCGTGGCCGAAACCATGGAGCATGAACGCAGCCTCGGGATGGATGAAATCCGTTACAAAGGCGTTGATCTGACCGGTTCCGCAGGGGGAAGTCACCTGGACCCTGTCCCTGTTTTTAATGCCCAGTTTTTTGGCCCTGGCACTGTTGATCCACAGTACGTTTTCACCCACAAGCTCGTTGAGCAGGGGCACGTTCTGGGTGGATACATGGGTGTGGGCCGCAACGCGTCCCACAACCAGGCGGAAGGCGTTGGCTTCCGGTGAGCGGGCACTCTGGTAGGCCGGGAAGGATTCATAACCGGCATTTTCCAGAAGTGAAGATCTGAACTCTATTTTTCCGGACGGAGTCTTGAATTTAATGCCCTTTTTCCTGTCCCAGAAAATCTGGTCTGCCCCGTAGGCCACAAACCCCTTTTTCTCGAAATCCGCCATGGTGAATCCGGTGCCTTCCAGCTGCCAGGCCACAAGCTCTTCCATGGAATTGTAGGGGAAATATCCGCCTGTGCCGAGTTTGTCGGCAATGCGCTTCAGGATCATGGCGCCATCCATGGTGTCATAGCGGGGTTCCACAGCCTTTTTTCTCAGAAACATCTGGGGTTTGAGGCCATTCATCTGCTGGACGGAGTCAGTTCGTTCCAGGAACGTGGATTCGGGCAGGATAACATCCGAGTACCAGGCCGAGTCAGAGTAGTTGATGTCAATGGCAACGATGAGATCCAGCTTGTCAAAGGCCTTTTTCATCTGGTTGGTGTCGGCGATGGACATGAGGGGTTCCATCCTGTAAATGATAAGGCTCTTGATGGGATACGGGTCCTCATTCAGGATGGCATAGGGCAGAATCTGGCCCACGCCATGGGCAGGATCGGGCAGGGGAAAATCCGGGGTGCCGACCTTGTCGAATCGGGGTACGGTAATGGGAGGAAATTTTTGATCAGTGAGTTTGCGTGCAGGTTTCCCGCCGACTTCGCCGGGACCTTTTTTGATGAACAGGCCGCCCTGGGCTTCAACGCTGCCCATGAGGGCGTTGAGAATGAGAATGGACCGGCGCATGTAAATTTCGTCGGTGTGGTTCGCCCCCCGGTAACCGAAGTGAAAAATGACCGAAGGCTTGTCCTTGGACATCTCCCTTGCCAGATCGATCATCTCCTGAGCCGCAATGCCGGTTTCAGCCTCGGCCCACTGGGGTGAATAGGGCTCTACGAATTTCTGGAGATCCTCCATGCCGTGGACCCAGGTGGAAACGAATTCAGCATCATAGAGCCTCTCCTTGAGGATGATGTGAATCAGGGCATAGTTGAGGGCAAGATCTGTGCCTGGCCGGATCATCCAGTAACGGTGGGCCTTGGTGGCCGTTACAGTGACCCTGGGATCGATGTAGGTGATTTTTGCCCCTTTTTCCAGGGCATCCATCAGGCCGTTCACCTCTTTTACCGCAACGGATTCAAAGATATTGCGTCCGTACAGGACGATGTGTTTGGTCTTGCCGTACTGGATGCCGATCTGGGCGTCGGTATAGCCGAACAGGGACCTGCAGGCCGTGTTCACCGAACCCTTGCACAGGGCGTCATGGGTAAAGTGGTTGGGGGAGCCGATGGCCTTGAGAAAGGTTTTGCTCACATGGGTGGCCAGCTGGGTTCTCTCGCACAGGGCAACGCTGTGCCCCCCGTGCTTGTCGATGATCCCCCTGAGCCGGGTTGACACATAATCGATGGCCTCATCCCATGAGGCCTTGCGCCAGTTGCCCGAGCCCCTCTCACCCACCCTGATCATGGGGGACTGAATCCTCTGATCATCGTAGAGCATCGATTTACCGGCTGATCCCTTGGGACAGATCCTTCCGTCAATGCCGGGGACATGGGGGTTCCCCTGTATCCAGTCCACATGACCGTCCTTGACGGTTACCTTAATGGGACATCTGACGGAACACATGAAACATAAACTGAAAACATCCTTATCCATAGCCTGCTGCCTCCGTTTCGTCTATCTGGGATGGTGTTGCCTGAGATTTCAATACCATCAGGCAACAAGTATGCCATCGAATCTGAAAACCGAGGGGGGTGTGGTAATTTATGGGTATTAATTATCTGAAATCATAATATTTTTCTCATCGGAGATTCAGAGGTCCCCGACCCTGGTCCATGGGCTTGCAACCGGATGCTTCCGGGCCACGGGGTTATACTCCGCCCGGCCCGCGGCTTAGACCTCCTGCCGGGGAGGCCGTCAAATAAGGGTTTTACCGGACCTGGCGGAAGAAATTCAAAGGAATGCCCGGTGCAGTAAAAAATGTGCCGTGCATCAATTTTATTGCCCCTGCCTGCTCACGGGCAGCATCACGGAGTTGTTCAGTTTTCAATGACGATATGCAATATTTTTATTGCACAATGGCGGTTCTCCCGGGAAGGTTCTGAATCAGGCGGGTGGAAGTGTTTTTCGTGTCAAGCCTGGAGAGGATACCAGGCGGAGGGATTCGACAATAATGTCGAAAAGCAGCGGTTGTTGTCGATCTGCAAAGAGGGTGTATTGATATAACATCATAAATTTGAACAGTTTTAATAATGGCATGTATCTTGAATCAGATACTGTCAGAGACGGGCAGGATACCTATCCTGTTCAGGGGGTGATCTGTTTTCCGGGTGGTTCCGGAACGCTTTCCTTTTTCCTGGATTTTGTGTATGTTAGTCAGCAAGGCGTCCCGATCCCCTCAACCCCTTTGACCGGAAAACAGGAAAAATCCATGGAACGGCAACCCTTCCACATAACCCCGTCGATGATGGAAAACCGGGAGCAACCCGGGAAAATGAAAACCGGACTGCTCTGCACCGTAATTGTGTTCGCATGGTGTATTATCCAGTGGCCGGGGTTTGAACGGTACGCCATGTCGGCAGACATTACCCTTGATCTGTCGGCAGGTTATGCCTCTAATCCCTTAGAGGAATCCGATGGAAAGGGTTCCGGGTTTTCCGAGTATGCCGCAACCCTGGTTCAGGATCTGTCCCTGGGAGACGCCTGGATCCTGGAAGCCATGCCCTGGATCACCTATCAGGATCTGTGGAAGTTTAAGGACAACTATGCTTTGGGGGCTGATCTGGCCCTGTCTCCCAAGACGCCCCTGGGGAACATCATTCCCGGGTTTTTTGCCGGGGCGCATCTGTTCAGGGATCAGCTCGTCAAGGCCGATGAGCGCAGTGATTTTTCCCTGGGAGCCCGGGTCGACTGGTTTGTCTCAGCCCGGTACTCGCTTTCTCTGGAAGCGGCCTGGAAAAGCATAAACTATCTGTCGGAATCAGCCCCCCTGTCCCATGGCAGTTCAGGACAGGGCAATTCAATGCCGGGAGGCGGAGGCATGTGCGGAGGCGGTATGTGCAGAAGCAGTATGTCGGGCAATGGAATGGGGGGGGGCACCATGCAGACATTGATGCAGCCCGTCCCTGCCCGGGATGAAAGGGACCTGGCCTTCAAGGCGGCCATGGATCTTTTTCTCCTGCCGAACCTGACCGGGACCCTGGCCCTGGATTACGGTGACCTCAGCTCATCCCTGGATCTGGAATCCTACCGGCAGTTGACACCTTCGGTGAGCGTGGTATGGCTGTTCATGGACAAGTGGCAGCTGGCCTTGGACCTGGCCATTGAGTACAGAGATTACTATGCTCTGGAAGCATACCTTGATGGTTCAGGAGGCGCTGAATCGATCCATGTGAGGGAAAGAAACGAAACCAGGAGCATGCTCCTTGAGGTTCGCCGTTCGTTTGATAAGATGGCGGTATTTGCCCGATACGGAATTGTCCGGGGCGAACATCCACTGAACCGTGAATTCTACACCCGGCAGATAATTCAATGCGGTATCTCCCTGTCATACTGATCCTTGTTCTGGGCCTTGTTTCAAACAGCCCGGGCGAAGAACTGTTCCTGGTAACCGTGGTTTCGGTTGACAGGGACAGGGGTACGGTCCATGTCCGGGTTTCCGATACGGCCGAATCCGTCAACACCCCGCAAGCTGCAGTCGATTCCCATGCGGCTGGCGGCCCTGTGCTGCAGGACGGGGGAGATGGCCAGAAAACAAAAATCTCAGATGTAGTTGAAATTTCAGATCAGACTCTGGCGGACAGGGTCCAGCCGGGTCAGATCATACGGGTGTGGGGCGATATGGTTCAGACCGGTTCCGGGATGGTGCTGACACCACTGCCAGGCCCCTTGCCTGGCATGGGGGAATCGGATCTTTCCGGAGTGCGCAGACGGCTCAAGAAGTCCATGGGAGTATTCAGGGGAAATATGGGGATGGGCCATGGAAAACCGTAAACAGCGGCTCCCGTTGTGGGGCGTCACGCTGGGGGTTTTCGGAGTCCTTCTGGCCATGGTCATTGCCTTTTTTTTCTGGCAGAGCCAAAGGGTAAAGCAGGCCTTTCTCGACCATGCACAGCAGCATGCCACCCTGGTTTCAGAAATTATCCGTCTCAATGCCAGGGGGACCCTGCTGACACGGCAGACCATCGAGGATGTGCTGATGCGTCTTCTGGGAAATACAGCCCGATTTGTGGATTACCTGGACATGCTCGAACCCTTTTCCGGGGAAGAGCTGAGTGTCTTTTCCCGAAAGAACGGCCTGGCCGGAACCAGCATCCTGGGGGCGGATGGCCGGTTCGTCCAGGGACCTGAAAATTGGCTTGCCATGGAGGTCGTCGCGCCCCCTTCAGGAGTGGCAAGGATGGAACATATCCCGGACAAGGGGCTTTATGTCCTGACCTGGCCGGATGCATCTCTCAAGGGATGCGTGGTCCTGGGAATGGCTGATACGGAAATGGTATCCCTTATTGAGGGTGTGGGACTGGATAACGTTATCAGGGCAGTGTCCGGGGTTCCCGGGATCACCCGTGTGACCCTGGAGCCGTTGCTTCAAGGGGATTCTGCGGATTACGGTATTCCGGCCCTCAATATCAATGATCAGGGACAGGCTGTGGTCGAGGCAAGGCTTGCCATGGACGGCAAGGTCCTGATGGTTGCCGTGGACGCAGGGCACCTTAAGGGGTCCATAAACCAGCTGTGGGTCCACCTGGGCCTGTTCAGCCTGTGCCTGGCCCTGACCGGACTGGCCCTTAGCGTGCTCCTTCACCGTTACCAGACATCCATTGTTAAACAGGCGCGGGATTACGAGCGGGAGCTGGCCTCCCAGCATGAAGATGCCGCCCTGGGACGGGCGGCTGCAGCCATTGCCCATGAAATCCGCAATCCCCTGAATGCCCTTGGCATGGGACTCCAGCGCCTGGAGCTGGAAAGCACGAACCTTCCCCAGGATCACCTGGCCCTGGTGCGCCAGATGCTGGCTGCTGTTCAACGGGCCAACAGCAGTGTCACGGGACTGTTGCGTTATGCCAGACCCAGCAGACCCGGCATGAAGCCGGTACATCTTGACAGGCTTGTTCATGATCTCCTGAGTCCCTACGTCAAGCACTGCCAGGAGATTGGGATTTCCATATCCAGCAGTGTACAGTACCATGAAGCCGTGAATGCCGACCCTGAACTCATGGGACAGGTTATTGAGAACATTGTGCTCAATGCCATTGAAGCCCAGCCCGGAGGGGGATTTCTGGAGTATTCCATTGTCAGGCAGCCCGAACGGGTCGGGTTGATTTTCAGGAACAGCGGATGTGGTGTGCCCCCGGACCAGGCTCACCGCATCCTGGAACCGTATTTTACCACCCGGCCCCAGGGGACAGGCCTTGGAATGGCCATTGTAAGCCGCATTGTCAGGGCAATGAACGGACAGGTCCAGGTGGCGGTCGATGGATCCGGAATCATTGAAATCCGGATTTGGCTGCCGGGCAGGTCTTATTCAGGGTACGGACAACCCAGGGATTGACGGATAGGAATTCATAAATTCCGGTATCAGGAGAATTCAAGCGAAAAGGTGATGGATGATTATTCTCATAGTTGATGACGACCAGACCCAGAGGGAAATGCTACAGGGTTTTCTGGCAAAGCAGGGGTTTCCCACCCGGACAGCTTCCTGCGGTTCAGAGGCCCTGGCAATTTTCAGGCAGGAGCCTGTTGAACTGGTTCTCCTGGACAACAGGATGCCCGGTATGTCCGGTGGTGAGATCCTGGAGGAGATGAAGGCTCTGGACCCCCGGGTCCATGCCATCATGATAACCGCTTACGGTGATATCGATACAGTTGTCAAGGTCATGAAACTGGGGGCTGTAGAGTTTTTTGAAAAACCGGTCAACCTGTCAACCCTGCTGGCAAGGATTCAGGAGATCCAGCAGAAAAGGGCCCAGGACCGGGATGTGGAGGCAATGCAGGAGGGACTGGACAACAGCCCTCTGCCCCTGAAAATCGTTGCCGAGAGTGATGCCATGAAAGAGGTCCTGTCCCTGGTCCGGCGCATGGCCGCCAGCCAGTGGCCGGTTCTGGTGACCGGTGAAACCGGTACGGGGAAAGAGTTGATATCAAAGCTCATCCACCTCATGAGTGATAGAAACAATTCACAATTTGTGGATGTCAACTGTGCCGCCATCCCGGAAAACCTGTTCGAGAGCGAGCTGTTCGGCCATGTCAAGGGGGCGTATACCGGGGCTGTGTCCCATCGCAGGGGATCCTTTGAACTGGCCAGCGGCGGCTCACTGCTCCTGGACGAAATCGGCGAGATGCCCATGGCGCTTCAGCCCAAACTGCTGAGAACCATCCAGGAACACAAGATCCGGAAAGTTGGCAGCGAAACGGACCTGCCCGTTGACGTGCGGCTGATTTCAGCGACCAACCGGGACCTTAAAAAGCAGGTTGAGCAGGGAGCGTTCAGGGAGGACCTCTATTACAGGATTCGGGTTCTTGAGATTGAGATCCCGCCCCTGCGCCATCGTCGCATGGATATTCCGCCCCTGGTTGAGGTCTTCCTGGAGCGGTGCGGCAATCCGCCAATGACCTTTTCCCAGGAAGCCCTGAGCGCCCTGGTCAAGTATCCGTTCCCGGGAAATGTGCGGGAGCTGGAGCATATTGTTCAGCGGACCGTAACCCTTGCCCGGGGCAGCCAGATCCAGGTTCGGGATCTCCCCCAGGAGGTCCTGCATCACGGCGATATGGTCCAGGGAACTCTGGATGAGCAGTTAAAAACCCTGGAGGCCCGCATGATCCGGAGCGCCCTGGATAAATCCGACTGGGTGCAGACCCGGGCTGCCGAAATTCTGGGTATCAGCGAGCGGGTCCTAAGGTATAAGATGAAGCGGGCGGGCATCGCCAATGATAAAAGAGGTTAGCACGCCCTCGTATGCCTTGACTTTTTAAGACCTTCCTGACTATGATACCGCCAATCAAGATCTGTCATTTTCAGGATTCATCCCGTTGTTGGTTTGACAGTTTATTCAGGCGATATATATTAGATCCATGGAAAAAGCCGTTACAGTCTGCTGGAAGAAAAATGCGGCTTGCTAGTTTCGGACATGAACCCCCGGTTCAGGCTTAACTCTGATTAAAGGAAGGTGACCGCATGATTGATTCTGTATATCATTTTCTGGAAGGTATTGGTTTTACCCATCCGCTCCATCCCGCCCTCACCCATGTTCCCATGGGTATGGTCATGGGTGGATTCACCTTTGTCCTGGTCTATGCCATATTAAAGAAACCTGAATTTCTGACCACAGCCACCTACTGCATGGGGCTGGGTTTTCTGGGAATATTTCCCACCGTTCTTTTGGGAGTCATGGACTGGCAGTACCGTTTTTCCGGTGTGTGGCATCCCCTGATCATTGCGAAAATGGTGTTTGCCCTGGGACTCACAGTCATGATGCTGGTGGCCATCAAGGTCAGCCTGGGCCATACCATTAAACCCGTGAAGCTTGTGGGCATCTATTTTGCCTGCCTGGTACTGGCCGTGGGACTTGGATTCATGGGCGGTCAGCTTCAGTACGGATAATCGGTTGTTTTTCATCAGTACAAGAAACGCCATGCTGCGTAAGCCGCCGCAGGGATGATTACTAATGGAATATCACCAGGGGCTGCGCCGGTCGTGGTCTCAGGTCCTATTCAAGACCAATGAGGAGTGTTAATCCATGAGTGCGAAACCGCGTTTTATCGTTGTGGTGTGTGTCTGCTTTTTCATGATGAGCCTGACGTCTGCCTTTGCCGGAGGGAACTATGCCCATAAGATTGATGTAAAGGACATGACCTTTGCATGGACCATTGACGGCAGCAACCTGAATGTACAGATATCTGCAAAAACCGATGCCTGGGTCGGTATCGGGTTCAACCCCTCAGAAGAGATGAAGGGTGCTGATTTTATCCTGGGATACGTGAAAGGGACCGAGGTCACTGTCAGTGATCAGTTCGGCACCTCAAATTACCAGCACATGGAGGATAAAAAACTGGGCGGTGCCGAAAACGTGACCGATATTTCAGGCAGCGAGGCTGACGGTGTTACAACCATCGGCTTTACCATTCCGTTGAAATCAGGTGATGACAAGGACCAGGCCATTTCCCCCACGGGCGACACCACAATTCTCCTGGCCTATGGCGTAGGTAGGGACAGTTTCAGCAGCAAGCATCGTTTCAGGACAGCCCTGACGGTCAATCTCACGACCGGTGCCTACAAGTAGATGAAACAAACGGGCAGGGTGTTTCCTGTTTTCAAGGCCGGGCTTGCAGTGCTGAGTCTGGCAGCGTCCCTTATCATGGCGGCGGGGGCAGGACTGGCGTCGGATACGCAGCCCGAAGTCAAACCCGGGCACAAGCATATGGAAATGCCGATGCCGACTCAGGTACAGCCGGCCATGGATGATGTGGGCCTGGACGAGCACCTGGGAGGCATCGTTCCCGGGGATCCTGTGTTCATGGATGAAAGCGGGCAGCCTGTTCGCCTTGGTGATTTCCTGGATCGTCCGGTCCTCCTCCAGTTGGTGTTTTATCATTGCCCCCAGTCCTGCAGCCTGATGATGGCAGGTCTTGCAAACATCCTCAAGGATGTCACCCTTTCCCCGGGAAAGGACTTCAGGATTTTAAGCATCAGTTTTGATAACGAAGATACTCCTCAGGTTGCCAGGGACACCAAAGCTAATTATATGGCACTCCTGAAACCCGGGTTTCCGGTGGGAGAGTGGCATTTCCTCACCGGTGACGCCGGGGCGATCCAAGGGGTTACCCAGGCTGTGGGCTTCAGGTTCAAACGGGTTGAAGAGCACAACTTCATCCACCCCAATGTCCTGATTGCCCTGGGCCCCGGGGGGAAAATTATCCGGTATCTATACGGTGTCAGCTATCTGCCCTTTGATGTGAGCATGGCCCTGACCGAGGCGTCCAGGGGCATGCCGTCCATTTCCATCAGAAAGCTTTTGACCTATTGTTTCGACTACGATCCCAAGGGCAAGAAATACGTGTTCAGGACCTTCCGGATCATGGGGGGGGCTGTGCTCCTTGCCCTGGGTGCATTCCTGGTTTTTCTTCTCAGGAAAGGCGGTCGGGATAGAGAAAAAGATTGAGAACTTCCCGGCTATGGTTCCGGCCGGCAAGGGCCCGATAAAGACAAAACAAGGAGGACCGGTACAAAAAACCGGTGTGCTGAAATACCCGGAAAGGGATGTTTGACATGGACTCTGTTCAATCCTTTTACCACACGCCGTCACCCCCGGGCAGCAGGGGGGCGGCAGCCTGGCTCCTGACCACGGACCATAAACGCATAGGCCTGATGTACATGGCCGTGGTTGTTTTCTGGTTTGTGGTGGCCATGATCCTGGGGCTTCTGATCCGGACCGAGCTCATGGCCATCGGCCCCACCATCATGCAAGCCCGGACCTACAATGCCATGTTTACCCTGCACGGGGTAATCATGATTTTCCTGTTTGTCATCCCTGCCATCCCTGCCATTTTCGGCAATTTTTTGCTGCCCATCCAGATCGGCGCCGATGATGTTTTTTTCCCGAAACTCAACCTTCTGTCCTGGTACCTGTACATCCTGGGCGGCGTGTTTGCCATCTGTTCCCTGTTTGCTGCCGGGCCGCCGGACACCGGCTGGACCTTTTATGTGCCTTTCAGTGTTTCCACCAAGACCAATGTGGGGCTGACCGTAACAGCGGCATTCATCCTGGGAATGTCCTCCATGCTCACGGGACTCAACTTCATCACAACGGTTCACCGCTTGCGCATGAAGGGCATGGGGTGGTTCCAGATTCCCCTGTTCACCTGGTCCCTGTATGCCACGGCCTGGGTTCAGCTCCTGGCCACCCCGGTCCTGTCCATCACCCTGCTGCTCATCATCTTTGAGCGGGTTTTTGGCACCGGCATGTTTGACCCCAACCGGGGCGGGGATCCGGTGCTCTACCAGCACCTGTTCTGGATGTACTCCCACCCGGCGGTCTACATCATGATTCTGCCCGGAATGGGGGTGATTTCGGAAATTCTTCCCGTGTTCGCCAGGAAATCAATTTTCGGGTACAAGGCCATTGTGGCTTCCAGCATGGCCATTGCCGTTGCCGGCTCCCTGGTCTGGGCCCACCACATGTTCACCAGCGGCATGAGCGATACGGCTGTGTTCGTGTTTTCCTTTCTGACGTTCATCGTGGCCATCCCCAGTGCCATCAAGGTCTTTTCCTGGGTGTCGACCCTGTACAGGGGTTCCATCCAGATGGCTCCGCCCCTGTTTTTTTCCCTGTGCTTCATCTACCTGTTTTCCGTTGGCGGCCTGACCGGTCTTGTGCTGGGGTCGGCCGGAACCAATATCCAGGTCCATGACACCCATTTCGTTGTGGCACATTTTCACTTTGTGATGTTCGGCGGCACAGGGTTTGCATTTTTCGCAGCCCTGCATTTCTGGTGGCCCAAAATCTTCGGCAGGATGTACTCTTTCCGCACGGCTTACGTGGCTGCCATCGCGACCACCATAGGGTTCATGCTGCACTATGTACCCATGTTCATCCTGGGGCTCCAGGGAATGCCCAGGCGCTATTTCGACTACCTGCCACAGTTCGAGACCGGTAACTTTTATGCCGGCATCGGGGCCTACATCATGGTGGCAGGCATTCTGCTCATGTTCGTCAACCTTGCGGCAAGCTTTAAAACCGGAGCCCTGGCTTCGGGTGACCCGTGGGGCGGCACAACCCTGGAGTGGACCGTACCGTCGCCGCCGCCGGTCCACAACTTTGTCCGCCCCCCGGAGCCCAGGGGATTTCCCTATGATTTTTCCCAGGTGATTCTGCGTTCCCATTCAAACCAGGACCAGGAGAAGAACAATGGACAGTAAAACCGATGCCCTGGGATCCAAAATCGGCATGTGGCTGTTCCTGTACACGGAAATCATGCTGTTCGGGGGTCTGTTCATCCTGTACGCAGCCTATTACAAGAGGTACATGGCCGACTTTGTCCTGGCCGGTAAGGAGCTGAATCTGGTGTTCGGCACGGCCAACACCGTGATCCTTCTGGTGAGCAGTTTTGCCGTGGCAGCCAGCATCACCGCCATGCGTCAGGACAGCCGGAAGGCCGCGGTGCGGTTTCTCATGCTGGCCCTGGTTCTGGGCGGCGTGTTCCTGGTCAACAAATACATGGAGTGGGGACACAAGATCGAACTGGGAATCTATCCCAATTCCCCGGCCCTGGAAGGAAGCCCCCATGGCCGTATCCTGTTCTTCAGCCTGTACTACATCATTACCGGGCTTCACGGCATCCACATCATCATCGGGATGACCCTCCTGGCCGTGAGCATGGTCATGATCCTCAAGGGCAGGGTCACCCGGACCAGGTATGTGCTGCTTGAAAATGCAGGTCTTTACTGGCACCTGGTGGACCTGATCTGGATTTTCATCTTTCCATTGTTTTATCTGATTCTCTGACAGGATACAGGAGGCAGGTTTTGGACAAGGATTCATCCCATGGCGCCCTGACATACCGGACACTCCTTGCTGTTCTGGCGGTTCTCCTGTGCCTGACAGCCATTACCGTGGGCGCGGCAACCATAGATCTGGGAGCCGCCAATATCTGGATAGCCCTGGGCATCGCCTCAATAAAGGCCAGCCTTGTGCTTCTATTTTTTATGCATTTGAAATTCGAACCGTCCCTGATCCGGTATTCGTTTCTGGCCACTGTGGGGTTTCTGGCCATCCTGATCGGTTTTCTGTTCTGGGACATAGCATTCAGATGAGGGCATCATGAACGGCATCATAAATCCAGTCAAGTCGGTTGATGAGGCATTCCTCTACATCCTGGGCATCTCCATAGCCCTCCTGGTGATGATCACCGTGACCATGATCTGGTTTGTCATCCGGTACCGGCGGAGCCGGAACCCTGTTCCTTCCGACATCCGTGACAACTGGAAGCTGGAACTGGTCTGGACACTGGTGCCCACCTTTATCGCCATGTCCATGTTCTGGGTCGGCTGGTCGTCCTACACAGGCTTGCGCAATGTTCCGGCCAATGCCCTGGTGATAGACACCTATGCCCAGATGTACTCCTGGATTTTTGTTTACCCCGGCGGCAAGGAGAGCGAAAATGAACTGGTGGTGCCCCTGAACAAACCTGTCAAGCTCAATATCACCTCCGAAGATGTCATTCACAGCCTGTTCATTTCTGCGTTCCGGATCAAAGTGGATGCCGTTCCCGGGGTTCACACCTATGCCTGGTTTTACCCGGACAAGCAGGGTCAGTATTTTGTCCAGTGCACGGAATACTGCGGTATCGGCCATGCGGACATGACCGCGTCACTCCGTGTTGTCTCCGAGGATGATTACCAGAAGTGGCTGACATCGAACTAGATGTTCTGCTGGGAGACCATGCTCCATGATACCCATGACCTGTACTGAAAACCGCGGGCCCGCAACCTGCAGCCGGGACCGTTATCTGCCGGGCTTTGCCGGGTGTCTCCTTGTGCGCATGCGGGTGGCCAAGCTTCCCATCAGCCTGGGGATGACCGTCTCCTGCCTGCTGGGCTATGTCCTGATCCTGCCCGAGGCGGCAGGTCCGTTCTGGCTGACGGCCCTGTCAGCCCAGCTTTTAACCGGCGGGAGCGCAAGTCTGAACAATCTCCAGGACCGGCACATGGACAAAGAACTTGATCGGACTTGCCGGCGTCCCCTGCCTGCCGGTCACCTGTCTCCGGCAGGTGCCGGGTTCCAGGGCTGGCTGCTGGTGCTTATGGGACTTGCAGGACTCTTTTTTTCGCCCGGATCCATCCAGGCTGCGGGATTAGGGCTGGCTGGGGTCGTCTTGTACAACGGGGTGTATACGCCCATGAAACACAGGACAATTCTGGCCATAGTTCCCGGTGCCCTGTGCGGGGCATTGCCCCTGGCCATGGGCTGGGCCGCAGCCGGGGGAACCCGGGCGTTTCCCCATGCGGGTCCGCTCCTGGCCATCATGGCTGTCATGGGCGTCTGGCAGCTGCCCCATTTCTGGCTGGTGCTCCTGACCCATGCCGGTGACTACCGCCGCTCCGGCCGGGTGTCCATGCTGTCCCTGTTTGATACTGTTCAACTGGAGCGGATCCTGCTGGTCTGGGTTCTTTTGTTCAGCGTCATGACCCTGGCTGCAGTTTTGACGGTTCCGGGGTTGACCCGGCTTGCCGGGTGGGGAATCGCGGTCAATGCCATGGTCACGTCAACGGTTTTCACCTTGTCCCATTTTCTGGGGAGATGGCGTTCCGGCCGGGTGAGGTTTGCTGTTCTGAATTGTTCCATGCTGGTTTTCATGCTGATTCTCATAGGGGACAGATTGGCCCTGGGGTGATGCCGTGCCGGCTGTCTCCGATTCATTTTTATACTCCGGGGGTCCTGGATCATGGGATCCGGGGCCCCGGCTTATCCCCTATACATGCGGCTGCAAAAGGCCGCAACAAGGAGAAATCATGAAAGGTCTGGATGTCTGTGTCCCCCTGGATGTGCCCGAATCCATGCACGGGACGTATCAGAAAAATTTCACGGAAGCGACCCGGGGAACAGGGAGGTTAATGCTGTTTGCCGGTGACCAGAAGATCGAACACCTGAACGATGACTTTTTCGGCAAGGGTATTGCACCGGAGGACAGTGACCCTGAACACCTGTTCCGTATCGCGGACAGGGCCAAGGTGGGTGTTTTCGCAGCCCAGGCGGGTCTCATCGCCCGGTACGGCATGGATTACCGGGGCATCAACTACCTGGTGAAGCTCAACTCCAAAACCCCGATTGTGGGAACAAAACAGAAAGATCCGGTGAGCCGTGCCCTTCTGGACATGGACCAGCTCATGGAATTCAAGGAAACTTCGGGGCTGAACATTGTCGGTGTGGGGTATACCATTTACATCGGGTCCGAATATGAGGCGAAGATGTTCACCGAGGCGTCAAGGATCATTCACGAAGCCCACAGGAACGGGCTCCTGGTGGTCCTGTGGATTTACCCCAGGGGCAAAGCTCTGGGCGATGAAAAGGATCCCCATCTCATTGCCGGAGCAACCGGGGTTGCAGCCTGCCTGGGAGCTGATTTTGTCAAAGTCAACTATCCCGTGAAACTGGGGGTGGCCAGCGCAGAGGCTTTCAAGGAGGCAGTGAAGGCAGCAGGCAGAACCCATGTCATCTGCGCAGGCGGCTCCAGTACCGATGTGAAAAAATTCCTCCAGGATCTTCACGACCAGATTTTCATTTCAGGGGCAAGGGGCAATGCCACGGGAAGGAACATCCACCAGAAACCCCTGGATGAGGCTGTACGCATGTGCAGGGCCATCTCCGCCATCACCCTGGAAAATCGGTCCGTGGATGAGGCCATGGCGGTTTACCAGGAGAAGTAATCCGGGGATCGGGGATTAATTTTTTCCATAATTGATTCAGGTCAATGTTCCGGGATGTGTCCCATGATAGGGTTTTTCCATAACCCATCGGCAGGATTTTCACAGTTTCTGGTCGATGATTGATCGTTCAAACGGATTTAAAGGAGACACCATGGAAAAGTATGAATGCATTCCCTGTTCCTATGTTTATGACCCTGAAGAAGGGGACCCGGACAACGGCATCGCCCCGGGCACACCCTTTGGTGACCTTCCCGATGACTGGACCTGCCCCGTTTGCGGCGTGGGCAAGGATGACTTTGAACCCCTGGTCTGATCTCTGCCCGATTACATTCCAGAGAATTTCCGGGACCGGAAGGTCCCTGACAGGGAACGGACCATTGAAAGAGCCTTCCGGACAGTAAAGCAGATGTCCCGGACCCTGAGGGAAACCTATTAAATCGGATGACCAAGGAGACAGTTCATGCTTCGCGTTTTCAACCAGGAAATAACCCAGCCCGGCAATTTTGTGGTTACCCTCGAGCTTGTACCTGGCCGGGAATCCATTGGCAGGAGTATTGACACCATCACCGGCATTGCCAGGGACGCCTTCAGTGACGGCCGCGTGTCAGCCGTGTCCATCACCGACAACCCCGGCGGCAACCCGTCCCTGAGTCCGGATGTCCTGGGGTATGAGATTTTTAAAACAGGGCTCGATGTGATCGTTCACTTTACCTGCCGGGACATGAACCGGGCCGGCATGGAAAGCCGGGCCCTGCAGCTGGCGCGCATGGGAATGAAAACCATTCTCGCCCTTACCGGCGATTACTCGGGCAGGGGATTCGGAGGCCAGGGGGCACCTGTCTTTGATTTTGACTCGGTGATTCTGACCGCCATGCTCAGGCACCTGAGTGAAAGGCTCCTTGCATCCGGGGATCCGGACGGATTTTTCACCGGATGCGCCGTGTCGCCCTTTAAGACAACCCGGGCCGAGTGCCGCGCCCAGTATGCGAAACTGGGCCTGAAGCTGGAAGCCGGAGCCTCCTTTGTCATTACCCAGCTGGGATATGATGTGCACAAGTACCAGGAGCTGATGGCCCACAGGCAGGAAACCGGTATCCAGGCTCCGGTGCTCGGTTCGGTCTACCTGCTCAGCCCCAGGGCGGCCCGTGCCATGAACCGGGGACGGGTTCCCGGCGCCCATGTGCCGGACAGCCTGTACCAGTCGGTGGTCAGGGAATGGCAACAGCCCCGGGAAGGCCTGAAGCTTTCCATCGACCGTACGGCAAAGCTCGGAGTGATTTTAAAGGGGTTCGGGTACAGCGGGATTCACATCGGCGGGGTTCACCGGAGTTTTAAAACCGTGGGGGCCATCCTGGACAGGATGGATGCCCTCAACAGGCCGTGGCAGGAGTACCTGGACGAGTTCGGGCCCAGGGATACAGCCTGCTTTTACCTTTATCCGGCGTCCGGTGAAAAAGCGCAGCCGGAGCTCCCTGAGCCAGGGCCGGGTCTGAGAGAAACCCTGACAGACCATTGTCCGTACCGGGTTCTCAAAACCGCCCATGACCTGATGTTCAACAAAGCGTCCCCGGCGGCCCCCCTGTTTCGGCAGGTTGCAAAGGCCATGGATACAAGAGCCTGGATCCTGAAACTGCTCCTGGAAGATCCCGTGAAGCAGCTGTTCCTGTCCTGCCGGTCCTGCGGCGACTGTGCCATCCAGCACGTCGCCTTCCAGTGCCCGGAATCGGGCTGCCCCAAGCATACACGAAACGGTGCCTGCGGAGGAAGCAGCAACGGATACTGTGAGGTGAACATCGACAGGCTCTGTATCTGGGTCCGTGCATTCCGTAGGCTCCAGCGCTGCGGGGAGGAGGGTTCCCTGTGCAAGGAGTATGTGCCGCCCAGGCTCTGGGAGCTGAACCGGACCTCCTCCTGGATCAACTTCCACCTGGGACGGGATCATCAGCGTTAAATGACTTGTCGGCCAGGGAACGTCTTCTGGCTTGAGTGTCCCCTGGATTGAATGAAACCATCCGGTATCAGGGCAGAACCGTGATCTCGCTGAGGATAAGTTCTCCCTGTCTGACCACGGGACTCCTGATCACCGTTGTGTTTGGAATCTGTCCGGAAAAAGAATCATTCCAGCATCCGCTGATGCTCACAGTTTTCATGGCATCAAGGAGCAGGTCTTCAGTGTATGGGCCTCCTGAAATCCTAACCGTGCATTCAGGACCGCAGGCATTGATCGCCTGCTGGATTGATTGATAACAGGGACTTCTTCCTCCGCACGTACCATTGGTCTTGTTCACGTAGACCTGGTCAAGCCCGGCAGAAGGTGTTGTGAATGTCAGCGTCTGTCCATGGCGTGTTCCATTCCTGTTTTTTGCTCTGACGCGGAAGAGATAGGTCGTTTCAGGGGACAGACCTGACAGGGTCCGGCTTATTGATTGGGAACCGGTTCCGTTCAACGGTGACTGGGCGGAGGTTGTGACACTGCTGTAATCGCCTGTGGTGACACATTCAAACAGAACTTGTGTCTCCAGGCTCCTGGGGTCAACCGTGCCGCCAAGGACTGCAGAGGTGGGGGTGACGGAAGACGCTGGAAGTGTTGACGCGTCAGGCAGGTTCAATACCGTTCTTCCTATCAGCTCCAGATCCATGGTGATGTCCGAGCTTGTGACCGATTGCTGATGAATTTCAACTGCAACCGTGTTTTTGCCGTTGACCAGCAGACCGGGATTGATCTCTGTACCCAAGAAGAGCAGTTCGTCAATGCCGGATACTGCCGGGCTGTTTGCCAGGGTGTCGTAGGAGACGGGCCACCACGGCATCCGGCTTTCCAGGACCTGGGTTCCGTTGACAAAGACGATGGCGCCGTCATCACTCTTGAGCCTTAGCAGCAGCTTGTCAAAGGACGGGTTGTCAAGGTCAAAGGAATGCCTGAAATAGGTTGTGACATGCTTGTTCCCCGCATCCGGTCCATAGCCCACCGCGGTGGCTTCGTCTCCGTCCCCGTATCCCAGTTCCGAGGGCCCGGACAGCCATGAACTGTCGTCAAAGGCCGTTTCCTGCCAGGCAGAGCCCTGGTCCGAACCATCGTCGCGATATCTCCAGACGGATCCTGTCCTGATCAGGTCGATGTCGTTGCCTGAAAAGTCCCAGCCCACGGTATAGTTCCATATGGGTTCCGGAAAGTTGCTTGTCTCGCTTGTGGTATAAAAACTGTCCCCAAGGGGGGAAAAGCAGATCGCTTCTCCCTGGGACTCGGAACGGATAGTTCTGGAACACGGCTCCCTGCTCAACAAGAAGCCCATATTCTCTCCCGGTGTCCGGTACCAGAAAGACACATAATCGGCAATGCCGCTGTTCCTGAGAATGACCATGGAGCCATCGGAGGAGATATCGCCGGCCGTGATCCATGCCAGACTGGCAGTGGCCGGCAGGGCGGTCACATACTCCAGGGTTGTCGTGCCGGATGTAGACTGAGGATAGGGGGCCCTGTACACTGCGTTGGGGACCATCCGTTTGGTGACGATATAAATGTCTCCGGTCAGCGGATCAACCATCAGGACTTCCGCGTCCTTATGGGATGGGACCCCTGCGCCATCAGGATACTTCAGCCGGATGACGTCCACTCCGTTTTCCGGGCCAAGGGTGACATCCGGGATGACCGGGCCCGGGACCACTGCGGGTTCCGGGATGCGCTTGACCCAGATTTCCGAGTATTGACTGCTGTTGTCTCCGATATCACCCCAAAAGATATAGTTGCCGGCGGCCGGGTTTTCATTTCCGTTCAGGGGGCCCGGACCCACTGCCATGTCTTCGGGGTCCCGTGCGCCCGGGGCGGCAGAAATGATATATCTGGCGATTAATGTCCCAGCCGGTGTTATGGCGTAAATGGTGTTGGCATCCTGGGGATGTGATCCTGGATAGTCATTGTGGGCCCAGAAGATACCGGGATTTTTCCGGCTTGCGGCCAGGCCGGAAAGTTCATCGAGTGCAGTTACTGCAAGGTCACCAGCCTTTACCCCTGAACCGATGCTTGGGCATTCCAGGCCTTTTCTGCTGATCTCAAAGGCATCAATGGTCCCGCCTTCAGTCCCCTTGACCGTTACCGCCATTTTTTCAGCGGTGATGTCAAATCGTACAAAGTGGTAGGCCTGGATAGCTGTTACAATATTAGGTGACGCCAGGTCAGGCGCGTGAAGCGGGGCACCTCCGCCTCCGGCTGTCAGGTATTGAATGCCGTTGACCCGGTTCCTGGCATAGTAGTGATTATGTCCTTCCTGGACAAGGGCCACCTTGTACTTTTCAAAAAGGGGGCACAGGTAGTCCTGGGTCGCCTGGTCATTGTCATGCCCCCCGCCGGCGCTCCATGCAGGCTGGTGCAGGAGAACGAGTTTCCAGGGCTTTCTGGTATTTGCCAGGTCGCTTTCAATCCAGGTGTACTGGGCGCTTCCCGGGGAAAAGGAAACATACTGGTCAACAACGGTTACATGGAGGGGGCCATAGTCAAAGGCGTAGTAGAAGCCATCCGGATTTCTGTAGGGATAGGGCCAGTATTTTTTATAAATCTGTCCGTTCTGTTCGTGGTTGCCCCGGCACCCCATGACGGCAAGCCTGGACAGGAGTCCGGTTGTATCTGGATAATCCCTGTTAAAGTATTGGTTGTCCCAGTCCTCTTCGCTATCCCCGGCATATACCCAGTCGCCCGAGTGCAGAAGCAGTGTCTGCCTGTTAAAGGGATCACTGTTGACATCGGCCAGCAGGGCTCCCATAACGCTGTTGTGAATAGAGGGCTGGCTGCGTGTGTCTCCATATCCGTACACGGTCACCGATGTGTCCTGATTTCCCGGTGCCGTGGTAAAGGAACCTGTGAACACGGCTGAATCAACAGTCACGCGGTATTTATAACAGGTTGCCGGCTCACTATCGGTTATGTCAAAAGCAAATTGATGTGCATCCGTGCCCGTACCCGACTCAGTCAGGTTCCCCGAATTATGGGCCAGGGGAAGCTCTTGTCCCCATTCCGCCATGGCATGGGCCGGGGTAGCATCTGTCTGCCACAAAAGCCGGACACCTGAATTGACTCCGGAAAGGACAAGATAGGGATTTTTCCTGAAATCCGCCGCACGGGAAAAGCCGGTCATGATGACCGTGAAGGAAACCATGACCGCAAAAACAAGAAGCGTTTTCCGGTTTGCCCCATATGAATGTTTCAGCATGGCATTGTCGTCTCCAATGGAAAAAGTATCGGCAATAATCCGACAAAAGACAAGATAAAAAACAGATTGGAAGATAATGGCGGTGAGTTGCTTCCTGGTTGAAACCCCTGGGCCGGGGTGGTATTATATATAATTTTCAGCAGACGGGTGTTCGGATCCGTAATCCGGTGAGCCTGTGGAACCAGAGGGGATGGAAACGTGAAAAAACTGATTGTTGTGATGTGTCTGACTGTTATGCTTGCCGGAAATGTCCGGGCCGCTGAAGGAGTCGTTGTTGAAACCCTGTCCAGGTCGGGACAGAGCTGGGACGGCAATGCCCTTCCTGCCTATCCCCAGGGTACGCCTGAAATAACCATCCTCAGGATAACCATCCCCGCCGGGACAGAACTGCCCCTGCATGAGCATCCCGTGATCAATGCCGGTGTCCTCCTGAAGGGTGAACTGACTGTTGTCACCCGGGACAACAAGGTACTTCATCTCACGGCGGGTCAGTCCCTGGTGGAAGTGGTCGATACCTGGCACTATGGAAAAAACGAGGGCAGCACGCCTGCGGAAATCATCGTGTTCTATGCCGGCATCCAGGGGGAGCCCATAACCGTGAAGCAGCAGTGACCCGGGATTGTTTCGGGAAACGAGGATCAATCTTTTTGGGAAAGGCTGGTAACGTTCAGATCATTTATATCGTCAGGCAAAGATCCAGACCAAACCGCCTACCAGGAGGGAAGCTGCCACGCCCAGGGGGATGGTTATGCGTAGAACAGACCCCTCCTTGCCTATGGCACCTACCATGGCCGTGGCCAGAGCGATCTTAAAGGGTGAGGATATGGATCCGATGGACGAGCCAACGGCCAGGGCTGCGGCCAGCCAGGTTCCTGAAGTCCCCAGGAGGGATGCTGCCTGGATCTGGAGCTGCCCGAAGAGCATCAGGGATGCCACGCCGTACCCTGTCAGGAATGTGCCGACCCAGCCCAGGAGCGGTACAAAAACCGGGTATAAACTGCCTGTGAACTGTACCAGGCCCTGGGAGATGATCCAGGGGATATTGTGCGCCTTGTCCAGATTTCCAAAACCGGGCCCGTACCCGGTGTAGGAAATGACCTGTCCCATGGCCCCGAACAGGGCCATGGCCGCAAACGCACGCCAACCCTTGCCGATGCCCGTCTTGATAACCTCTTTCAGCTGTTTTCCAGGGATGCGCTGCAGCCGGGCGGCAATCAGGAAAGCCAGGAAGATGTACACATAAGCTGAAAACAGGGGCCTGAAAGTTATAACGTGAACCGGTATCAGGTGGACTCGGATGGCAAGCCTCTCAAAAGCAAGATTACGAAGGTATCCGATGGAGTTGACGGAGAACAGGCAGGTGATCAGGAACGCGAACGGGAGCAGGTCGCGCAGGATTCCCCCCATCAGGACCAGTCGTCCGGAACCGATGAGGATGATAAGCAGGATGACCGCCACCCCGGCCATGGACCCTGAAACCGGGAGTCCTCCCAGCCAGACGGTTCCCAGGGCCGCAAATCCAAGAAGGAGACCTATGGCCAGGGCCATCCCGAAGCCGCGTCTACTGTCCGGGCCAGCGGGCAGGAACAGGGGGGCGGACAGGGCCATGAGCACGGTGGCAGGGATGGAGAGCCAGGTTGTTGCCATTCCCAGCTCCCGGACCGGAAGACCGGTTACAAGTGCCAGGACTGTGATGATGATCCCGGCCAGTTCCAGGGACATGAGTCCGGCATACCCGATGATGGACAGGGCAGCCGCACCCGTGGGCGAAACCCCTGCCGTATGCAGCATGGGGGCGACCACGGGTTCCGCGATCACGCCTGCCCCTTCCATGAAGTTGCCCACACCAAAGGTGATGAGCAGGTTCCGGCTTAGGGAATCTCCTGCACCTCCCTTGAACCATTCCACGATGCGGACAAGGGACCCCGTGGACATGAGCAGGCTGGACAGGAAAATACCAGCCATGATGACAAGGAGCAGGGGTAGTGTGGTTAAAACCCCGTCCAGGGCTGCCATCGTGCAGACCGAAAGTGGGGTTTCATAAAATACGCCTGCAAGCACCAGGGCCCAGGCAAATCCCCAGGCAGACAACTCCATGGCTGAACGCCGCAAGACTACTGCCAGAACCGTCAAGAGAACCACCGGCGTCCAGCTCAGAAAAAACAATCCCATATCCATATCGGCCCCTGTCCTTTCCCATGGTTTCAGTTCTGCCCGGTGTCTCCCAAAAAATTTTACTGTCTGTATATCCGGTTCAGTTCACTCTGACCCATCCTTTGGTTGACATGTTGTTGGTTAACATGTTAACTTAAGTCTGTCAATTGGATTATAATAGGGAGCGGTTTTGCCCGGTTTGATTTTCCAGAGCATCAGGGGACAGGCCGGGACAGGAGGTGTCCATGTTTCTGCATGATAAGGAAACTCCGGTAATTGAGGAGCGGATAATGATGGCAGTGGTCCGGGTATCGGAGTTGTTCAAGAGAAAATCCACAGCCATCTTTGCCCGGCACGGACTGTCCTTTTCCCAGTATAACGTGCTCCGGTTGCTGGAGGCCTCCCGGGACAGCCAATGCGCCATCACCGAAATCTCCCGCAGGCTTCTCATATCCACACCCAACCTGTCCGGGATAGCAAAGCGCCTGGAAAAGGGAGGTTTTATCCGACGCGACCGCGATGCGGCCGATGAGAGAAAGACCATCCTTGTCCTGGAATCCCCTGGCCGGTTGGTGCTGACCGAGATCGGAAACCTCCAGGAGATGAATTTTAAAACCTTTCTGGACCACTGCCCGGAAAACCGGAAACAGGATTTGCTCGATTTGCTCAAAGGCATGCTGAAACTGGAAGGCTGACCGGTGGAAGGTCTCTGTGCGGCAGCTATAAGTTTGATAAGGATATGGAAAAGCCAGGCATAAACCTGGCTTTTCCTTTTAATGTAGAGACGTTGATGAATCCTCAGGATGTCCCGATCAGTTCTGGACGCGGTCACAGGCGCACAGGCATGGGACCCGTTTCATGATACAGACCGATTCATCTTCGTTGCTGTCCATGCAATCCAGGAAATCCGAATGGCATTGGCTGGAGCAACTGGCCTCGTCTTGTTCCAGATAGTCTTTCATGGTATCCTCCTGCAACCCATGGGTTGCTGACGGTTTGGTGGCCGCATCCTGCCGAAAACCATGGGGATGTTTGCCCCTGGACTCGGGCTCTGCAATGCTGCCTTAATTGACCAAAGATAACCATCCCCTGACGGATGGCAAGGCCGTGTCCACTCGGGTGTGCATGTGTATCCTTCCTCAGTGCGACATGACTTTTTTGCTGTTCCAATAGCGTTTGTCATCAGCGGGGCCGCGTTGGTCAGGTAAACCTCACGGGAGAAATGCTTCCAGCCTCATCAAATGCAAGGGGGCCCAGGTCCTCCTCCAGGACAAGATCCTCCCGGCCTTCCAGTTCACCGGTCAATGCCTGGGAGATGTGGAGTTCTCCCATTTCCAGGGTATTCTTGATGTGGACGATGCGGGCGTTCTCGGGAATAACATCCCCGATGGTTTCAAGGGCTGCAACCACCGCTTCCTGGTCCGCGTCCAGGGCAATGGGTATCCTGGCCTTTTCCGGGGTCATGGCTGTGATGGCGTTGGTGGCCATGGCCTTGAGGTCCAGGGTGTCAGTCAGCCGCCGGGTGGTGTAGTCTGCCAGGCCCAGGCCGATGGCGTTGCCATGGGAGTGGGGGGTCAGGTTCAGGACCACGATGCGGGTGATGCGGGGGTGTTCCGGTTCGGCTTCACCGATGAACATGATCCTGCCGATGACATTGGTGTCCATGCCTGTCCCGCTGATGTTTTTGCCCATCTCATCAATGATCAGAACATCGATGCGGTCAAAGGGCAGGCGTGCCATGAGCTGTTTGGCCCGGGCCAGAAGCTGGGCTTCCTGGAGGGCGAAATCATCGGGCAGAATGGCCTTGATCATGGCGGTCTTGTCGTAGATGTTCTCCACGATACCCACGCCGCAAAGTATGGGCAGGTTTTCCAGGATGATGCTGCCGATCTCCGGGATTACCCTGCGGTAACCGTAGTTGACGGTCTGCTTGTGGACCTGGAAGCACCCCTTGTGCTTGCCCATGCCGATGGCCATCATCTTCATGAGACCGCTCTCGATGGGGCCCTCGAATTCGGTGTGGGGTTTGATGCGGTTGACCACGATGATGCCGTCGGCCTCGGAGGCATGTTTGTCCACCAGTACCGGAAAGCCCGATGAGGAGGTTCCGATGCGGACCACGTCCATGGAGGCCAGGATGGGGACGCCCATTGAGGCTTCGGTGATGCCCAAACTTTCCAGTACGGCCAGCTGGCCCTGGGCGGTTCCGCCCCCGTGGCTGCCCATGGCCGGGAACAGGAAGGGCTCGGCTTTGTGATCTTTCAGGAATCGGATGATCTGGCGCAGGATTAGGGGGATGTTGGCAATGCCGCGGCTGCCTGCCGTGATGGCGATGCGGTCGCCGGGCTTTATCCTGGATGCGATCCCGGAGGCTGACAGTTCGGCTGCAACGGTCTCTTCAATGGCGTCCAGTCTGGGGGCTTCAAAAACCTGGCGGATTCGGTACATACTGGGATAGTTCATGTTTACCTCTCAAACGTGTCCAATGCTTGGGTGTTTACGGCAGGTCCTGGTCCGGAAATTATCATCAGGGGCTCAGGATGCATCCATCGGGCCGGTGATGACGTAAAGGTGGAGTTCCCTGGGGCCGTGGGCGCCGTGGACCATGACCAGTTCGATGTCTCCGGTCTTGCTGGGACCCGAAATAAAGGTCAAGCAGTTGGTCAGCCCTTCGGCCTGCTCCTTGGGGTCCCACTGGAGCCTGAAGTAGAGTTCGCCCAGGTTCTCCACCAGTTGGTCGAGTTCGATGACCGCCACATGGATGGCCGGGACCAGGGATACACTTCTTGGCTGGGATGGGCGGGTCTTCATGGCCAGGGTGGCTGATTCCACGACGCAGTAGTCGGCCGAGGTAATTCCGATAAAGGATTTAATGACCTCCTGTCTCAGGGATTGCCTCTGCTCGGCGGAAGGAGCCCGGGTACCCTCCTGGGGGGTATAGACCAGGGGGGCCGGCTGTTCTGAAAGGGCGGCATCCAGGTTGAGCTGACGGATAAGGGGGTGGTCCCAGGCAACCACCTGCTTTGTTGTGCCCCATTCCGGGGATTTATCCCGGACCAGTTGGGCTATGGCCTGCCCGGCTTCCAGACAGGTTTCCACAGGGATGACCTTGAGGTTGATGGGGGCGGCCCGTTCCTTGAGCCGGTCCAGGAGTTTGCGCTTTTCTGCCCGGCTTCTGCCGGCAAGGGCATCAAGGCGTGCTGACCTGTCATCGGGTTCGGATGCGAACAGCCATTCCCGGGTCTTTCTCCTGGATGGAGGTACATCGATCAGGGATGCTGTTAGGGTCTGGATAAACCGATCCTGGGTGTCTGTGTTCATGACAAAATGTTCCTTGTTCCTGTAAGGGTCGCCGGTTTCATCGGGTGTGTTTCCTGCGCCAGCGTTCCATGAAACTCTTTTTCGCAACGGGCTGGATGTCGCGGCTTTGGGTCCAGCCCCGAACCCCGGGCAGGGACGGGATCATGCCGTTGGTCCGGGGAAAGAGCTTCTGAATCAATACCCCGGCTTTCAGGGCTGTCTCGTAGATCCTGCGGTCTGAGATGAGCAGGGACCAGGCCGAGAACAGGAGCTTTTCTTTCAGACTGACGGGCGTCACCTCCCAGCGCCGGTCCCCCTGGGCAAGTTTTTCCCTCAGGGCAAGGAGCATCCTGGGAAGATCGATGTCCACGGGGCAGGCGTCCTTGCAGGCTCCGCAGAGGCTCTCACCCTTGGGCAGGTCTTTTGCCCGGTTGATGCCCACCAGGAGCGGTGTGACAACCGCGCCCACAGGGCCGGAATAGGGATACCCGTAGGTGTGCCCGCCGATTTTGCCGTACACCGGGCAGACATTGAGGCAGGCGGCGCACCGGATGCATGCCAGGATCTCACGGAACTCCGGGTCTGCCAGAATCCGGCTCCGGCCGTTGTCCAGGATTACCAGATGGAACTCCTCGGGCCCGTCCATCTGGTGCGGGGTCCTGGGACCGCCGATGTAGCTGACGTAGCCGGCCATGTTCTGGGCCGCGGCTCCCCGGGAGAGAAGCCTGAACAGGACGTCATGGTCCGCCAGGCGCGCAATGACCCGCTCCATGCCCATGAAGGCCATGTGGATTTTGGGCATGGTGGTGGACATGCGGATGTTGCCCTCGTTGGACACCGTGGTGATGTGGCCGGTCTCGGCACAGGCCAGATTGCATCCGGACAGCCCCATGTCCGCGGCCAGGAATTTTTCCCTCAGGGCCTTGCGGGCGGCCTGGGTCAGGGTCGGGGGATCGTCGGTGTAAGGGATGCCCAACTTTTCGGCAAAGAGTTTTCCGATCTCCCTGCGGGTCTTGTGGATGGCCGGTGCGATGATGTGGGACGGGTGTTCACCGGCCAGCTGGACGATGTACTCGCCCAGGTCGGTTTCGGTGACCTCTGCCCCCTGGGCCATGAGGGCGTCATTGATTCCCAGTTCCTCGGTGACCATGGATTTTCCCTTGATGACCTGCCGGACCCCGTGACGTTTTGCCACGTCCAGGCAATAGTCCACAGCCTCCTGGGCCGTGGCTGCAAAAAAGACCTTGCCGCCCCGGGATCGGATTTTTTCCGCCAGTTCCACGAGCAGTATGTCAAGGTTCTCGATGGATTCCATGCGGATCTGGTGGGCTTTCTGCCGAAGGCCCGGGCCTTCGGGAAGGGCTGCGTACATGGCGGCCGTGGCCGGGCCAAGGCGTCCCTGGAGTCCGGACAGGGCTGTTTTCAGGACCGTGTCCTTGAGGGCTTTTGTTGCTTCGGTGGTATAATACTGTGTGCGAATGTCGGCCATGGGTCGTTTCCTGTGGGCGGGCCGGGATGGATCAGTCCATGTCCCGGCCTGCAAGAAGCTGTGCGATATGAAGGGTTTTGATGGTGGATCCGCGCCGGTTCAGCATGCCCTGGATGTTCATCAGGCAGCTGATGTCGCAGCCCACCACGGCGTCGGCCCCGGTATCCATGATGTTTTTGACCTTGTCTTCCAGCATGGCTGTGGAAATATCCGGGTAATTCACCGAAAAGGTTCCGCCGAACCCGCAGCACTTGGTGGAGTCCTTCATTTCAATGAGCTGGCATCCCCGGACATTGCTGATGAGGCTCCGCGGCTGGTCGCTGACCCTGAGGTTTCTCAGGAGGTGGCAGGAATCGTGGTAGGTGACTGTTCCGTTGAAGCTTGCACCCACATCGGTCACGCCCATGACATCCACCAGGTATTCGGTGAGTTCATAGGTCCTGGCGCCCACGGTCCGGGCCCTGTCAAGCCATGCCGGTTCATCTTTGAACAGCTCGGGGTAGTGGTTTCGCACCATGTCCACACAGGAGCCTGAGGGGCAGACAAGGGTTTCTGCGTTTTCAAAAATACGGATGAACCGCTTGGCTGCCTTGCGGGCCTGGTCCCGGTAACCGGCATTAAAGGCTGGCTGGCCGCAGCAGGTCTGGTCCGTGGGGCAGTTCATGGTCACGCCCAGGCGTTCAAAAAGGCTTACCATGGCTTCACCGGCCTCGGGGTACAGGCTGTCCACGAGACACTGTATAAACAAGGTTATTTTTCTGGTGTCGGTCATATAGGGTTCTGCCTCATGATAAGCATTGTTCTCTGGTTACAGGTAGTGCCGCTGCCCGGTCCGCGAACCAGGATATAAAAGCTCCGGAAAGACAGGAGATTTTCATCAGCCGTAAGCCCTGGAGGGCAGCCATATAACCAGGTCCGGCCACATCATGACGATGAGGAGTCCGATGAGCTGGAGCAGGATAAACGGCACCACTCCCTTGTAGATGTGCATCAGACTTATCTCCGGGGGTGACACGCCTTTGAGGTAGAATATGGCAAATCCCACAGGCGGCGTCAAGAAGGAAGTCTGCAGGGTAACAGCTACCAGGATAGCGAACCACACCAGTTCAGGATTGTCAACTTTCCCGCCGCCCGTGATGTGGATGCCCAGGTTTGAAATCACGGGGGCCAGGATGGGCAGGATGATCAGTGTGATCTCGATCCAGTCCAGGAAAAAGCCCAGGAAAAAGACGACGCCCAGGATCGAAGCCATTATGCCGTAGGGTCCGAATGGGAGGGCATTGAATCCTGCGGCTATGAATTCATCACCGCCCAGTTCCCTTAAGACCAGGGCAAAGCAGGTGGCACCAACCAGGATGGCAAAGATGTACCCGGTGGTGTTAAAGGTGTTGTGCAGGACTTCCCTGAAGGCTTTGAGGCTGAGTTTTCCGTTGAACCATGCCAGGATGATGGAGCCCAGTGCTCCCACCCCGCTGGCCTCAGTGGGGGTTGCCACTCCGGCAAAGATCGATCCCAGTACGGCCAGAATCAGGGCGCTGGTGGGGATCAGGGTCTTGATCACACCCCAGATCATCTTAACTTCCAGGGGCCGCCGGTTTTCCGGGAGGGGTGCGGCGTCCGGGACCAGGAATGCGTAAATCAGGATATACACGGTGTACAGCACCCCCAGGAGGATACCGGGGATCAGGGCTCCCATGAACAGGTCTCCCACGGACAGACTGAGCTGGTCGGCCATCATGACCAGCATGATGCTCGGGGGGATCAGGATTCCCAGGGTGCCGGATGCGCAGATGGTTCCCACGGCCAGGGTTTTGGAATAGTTCTGGCTGAGCATGGCCGGCAGGGACAAAAGACCCAGGAGCACCACCGATGCACCGATGATCCCGGTGGATGCGGCCAGGAGAATCCCGATGAGGGTGACGCTCACGGCAAGGCCCCCGCGGACCTTTCCGAACAGCTCCTGCATGGAGGTCATCATCTTTTCCGCAATCCCGGAGCGGTCCAGCATCAGGCCCATGAAGATGAACATGGGAAGGGCAACCAGGATCCAGTTGTACATGACCTGGTAGAGCCGGTTCACCACCATGCCCACGGTCATGAAATCCAGGCCGGTTATGGTTCCCAGCCACTGGTCGGACAGGTAACCCACCCCGGCGAACAGCATGGCCACACCCCCAAGGACAAAGGCGATGGGATATCCGGTGAAAAGGAGCCCGATAAAGGTGATGAGCATGGCCAGGACCAGGATTCCGTTAACGTCCATGGCGGTTCTCCCTTTTCAGGGTCCACAGGTAATGAAAGGCCCGGATCAGCCGGGACAGGGCAGCGATAAAGAGCAGTCCGAAGCTGATTGGAATCATGGATTTGATGGCCCACCGGCAGGCCAGACCCAAGGGGGCGTCGGACCGTTCGGAAACCATCCAGGATTCGGTCACAAAATTTAAGCTATGAAAGAAAAATACATAGATCATGGGCATTAGAAACCCGAGAATGCCCAGAATTTCAACTAGTTCTTTGGTCTTTCTGGAAAATCCCAGATGGAGGACATCCAGGCGGATGTGGGAGTTTGTGGTCTGGGCATGGGCAAGCCCCATGAGAATCACAACGGCATAGAGGTGCCACTGGATTTCTTCCAGGGCCACATGGCTGAAATTGAACAGATAGCGCAGGACAACCTGGAGCAGGATCACGCCGATGAGCACGGCGATGAGCCAGGATGCGGCGTGGCCGATCCCCAGGAGAATACGGTCCAGAACTGCAGCTATCACAGGCTCTGTCTGTTTTTCCTTGGTCATGATAAAACCCTTACCTGTTTCCGTTTTTTTCAAGGCGCCGGCCCGGTGGCGTCCCTATCTGACACCGGGCCGTGACTGGATCAGTGATGGGTTTCCCGGGGCAGGAACCCCAGGGATTTCCAATAGGCATAATCGGCCCTGAACGCTTCAAGGTCATTCCAGATTTTGGTGAAGGCCGGGTCCTGCTTCTGTTCTTCCACAACCTGGTCCCAGGCACCCTTGAATGCCTGGAGCATCTCCTTGGACCAGTACATGTTTTTTACGCCCCTGTTCTGGACGTTGTCCTTGATGGCAGCGCCCTGGATGGCTTCGCAGTAGGCCAGGGTGGTGACAACATTGGCCATGGTGACCATTTCTATCTGGCGCTGCTGGCCAGGAGTCAGGCCGTTCCAGGTGTCCTTGTTGATGAGCAGTTCCAGCAGGGTTGCAGGCTGGTGCCATCCCGGATAGTAATTGTATTTGACCACCTTGCTGAACCCCAGCTTCTGGTCAATGGCAGGAAAGGAAAATTCCGTGGCATCGATAACTCCCTTTTCCAGAGCCTGGAAGATCTCGCCGGCCGGCATCAGGCTGACGGATACGCCGAGTTTCTGCATTACGGTTCCGCCCAGACCGAAGAACCGCATTTTCAGTCCCTGCAGGTCCTCAAGTTTTTCAATGGGGCGTGAAAACCACCCTGAGGTTTCCGCGGAAATCATGGCATAGGGAAGGACCTTGACGTTGAATCCTGCGGTATCGTACATCTCCTGGTAAAGCTTCATGCCGTTGCCGTGGAAAAGCCAGGCCATGTACTCGTCGGGCTCGGGTCCGAAGGGAATGGCCGAGAAAAGGGCGGCAGCCGGGATTTTGCCCTGCCAGTAGGCGGCTGAACCGAAACCGGCATTGACCTTGCCCTGGGAAACAGCGCTCAGAATTTCAAAGGGCGGAATCAGTTTGCCGGGCTCGTAATACTTGATGATGATGTTGCCGTCACTGACCTCTTCCATGTCCTTGGCCAGCCTGGGGATGGTGTCGCCTAGAACCGGGAGGCTCGTGGAAAAGCACAGGGGCGTTTTCAGCAGGACCTTCTGGGGTCCGGCCACGGCGGTTGAACCTGCGGCAAACAGAGCGATAATACTGATGAACAGGGCGAATCTTTTCATGGCGTCAAGCCTCCTTCAATAAATGGGTTAACAGGAACGGCCAACCTTGTGGGGTGGTATTCAGCAATCCGGGGAGAATCAGCATTAACAAGCAAGAACTTTTGGATTCTGGTCTGACTGTATTACCAAGTGTGAATTTCGGTGTCAAGGAGAATTATTATTTGATAGTAAAATTATATATCAACTTATTCTTAATATTATTAATATGTTGAAATTTTTATCCAGATATGATCTATAATTGTCTCGAAAATGTGCCTTGAAAAATATTGGTCTGACCAGTACATAATATTTAAGACTATCCCGCCTGAAACCAGGATGGGCTGAACTTTGGTTATGTTATTTTTTGAACAGGTGTGTTATGACGGGACAAACGCCATGGATCGTCTGCTTCCGGGACCGGAACCATTGGAAACGACTTTTTTTCGGAGCTTTGAATGGAAAGCCTATTCAACAGAATTGAACTGCAGAAAGTCACGGATGAGGTAGCCAACCAGCTGCGGACCCTCATAAAGGATGGTAAGCTGGCCCCCGGGGCCAAGCTGCCGCCGGAGAGGACCCTGGCCGAGATGATGGGGGTGGGGCGGTCATCCCTGAGAGAGGCTGTCAATATCCTTCAGACCCAGGGATTTGTTGACTCGAAAAAGCGAAAGGGGATTTTTGTCCGGAGCCTTGGGTCTCCCATGCTGTCAAACCCTCTTCGTCAGATACTGGAAGAGGACAAGGACAAGCTGATTCAGCTCTACGATATCCGCAAGGACATTGAGCTGGCAACGGCTGCCAAAGCTGCGGAACTAAGGAAAAGTCAGGATTTGAAGGCCATGAAAAAATTCCTGGACAAAATGTCTGCCGATTCCGGAAAACCTGTGCTTCACCTGTCAGACGATTTGGAATTTCATTTGGCCATTGCCCGGTCCACGGGCAATTTTTTCAGGAACCATATTCTCCAGAGCATCTTTGACTTGTCCGATGTTTATCTGCGGTTTCTGGTCGAAAAACTGGTGAGTGACCGGCAGCATATCCTCTCGGTCCTTGACCAGCACCAGGATATATTCAACGCCATAGAAAATCAGGACCCGGGCAAGGCCCGGGAAGCCATGAACGACCACCTTACCTATGTGGAAGAAAAATGGAAGGCCTACGTGGCAGCCTGAAGGGGGGCATCCCGGCCCGGATCACGGCACGGTGGAAATTTTTTGCAAAAGACCCGGGAGGCACTTGTGGACTGCCCTGTGGAGTGGGTAGTTTTCAAGCTCGCTCCAGGTAACCCACGCGATGTCGTCCGGTCCGTTCAGGTCAATACCCGGATCCTGGGTTGTGCACAGGAACAGATCCAGGGTCAGTTTGAAGTGGGTGTAGACATGTTTGATACGGGCGGCCAGGACAAACGGTGTTACGGTAAGCCCGGTAATTTTTTGTATCTCACTTATGCAGGTCTGTTCAGGATCTGCATTTCTTTTCAGGGGCGCATCCGGGAACTCCCACATGCCGCCCAGAAAGCCGTCGGTTTTCCGCTTTTTGATGAGCAGTTTTCCCTGGTGGAAAACTGCTCCGGCAACCCGGTGACGGGACGGGACCGTTTTTTTCCGGTTCCGTTTGGGATACACTGCAACGGTCCCGCCGGCCACGGCCCGGCAGAAAAGCCTGACCGGGCAGTCCTGGCACAGGGGATTTTTGGGCCGGCACTCCAGGGCCCCCAGTTCCATCATGGCCTGGTTGAATCCGGATGGATCTGATCTGTCCAGGAGCAGGGCGGCCTTTTCCGAGAACTCCTGGTGGACCGATGAATCGTTAACCGGGATCTCCATCTCAAACACCCGGGACAGGACCCGTTTGACATTGCCGTCCACCACAGCCAGTGGGTGATTGAAGGCGATGCTCTGCACGGCTGCTGCCGTGTAATTTCCCACCCCGGTGAGTCTGAGAAAGGCTTCCGGAGTATCCGGAACCCGGGTGTCACCCTGGTCCAGGAGCTGGCGAGCGGCCCTGTGGAGATTCCTGGCGCGGGTGTAGTATCCCAGGCCCTCCCAGAGTTTGAGCACGTTCTGGAGATCGGCCAGGGCCAGGGTCCTCACATCGGGAAACGCCTGGATGAACCGGTCGTAGTAGCCCATGACCGTGGCCACCTGGGTCTGCTGGAGCATGATCTCCGAAACCCATATCCTGTAAGGATCCTTTGTGTTACGCCAGGGCATGGGCCGTTGGTTGACGGTGTACCATGCTGCCAGGGACTGCCTGAACTCCCGGATCTGGCTGGGGGTCATGACTGGGCCACGGTCCGTGGATCAGTTGTCATAGATCTCCCGAGTGGCCTGGAGATGGTCGACCAGATACAGCAGTCTTGCTTTTTTCCCCAGTTCATTTTTCAGGGAAGTCAGTTTCTGGCGGTCAAATTCATAGATCCTGAAAAAGACTTTCCTGAACCCTTCCGGGACATTTTCATACAGGGTCAGAAGGCTCCTGACTCGTCCGCCATGGGAGCGGATGACATCGGCCAGGGCCTGTATGGAACCTGGCTCATCCTTGACCAGGAGTCCCATCTCAATGCCCCAGGGGCCGACGCCGGTAAGGGTAATGAGCAGTTTTGTCAGGTCAGTCATGGAGATCATGCCAACGATATTTTCCTTGTCATCCAGAACAGGGGCGCCCGTGACCTTGTTGCTCATCAGTTCCTCGGCAGCTTCCACGATACTCCGGTTGCTGGCAACGGTGACAACCGGGGAGGTCATGATTGTCTTGACCTTCAGGGATGAGATGAGGTAGGCCAGTTCATGGGCTTCCAGAGTTGTTGCCTCCGAGGGTGACGCCTTCTTGATGTCGCCGTCCGTGATAATACCTGCCAGTTTTCCCTTTTTTGTAACCGGCAGTCGTTTGATCTGGTGTTCTTTCATTAGCTTCATGGCCTCCACAATGGTGCTTTCTCCATCAACGGTGACCACATTTTTAGACATCCAGTTTTTTACCAGCATGGAAATTCTCCTTTTTGGTCTGGTTTGATTCTGGTTTGTATCCCGGCAGTTCTTTTCGGTTTGTCTCTGAACATAAGCGTCCGGTTTCGAATTATCAACTGAAAAGATGATAAAAATGTCCTGGCCGGGAAAAGCCTTTTTTAACAAACAGTGGTTGCAGGCTATGCTTTTTGCCTGTTCAGCCAGCGGTTGACCCGTTTCCAGACCAACACTGCAAGATAGGTGGTTCCTGCAATGGCGATGATGGTGGGGCCCGTTGACAGGCCGGCTGAAAAGCTCAAAGCGAGACCCGCAGTGTTAAAAAACATGCACAGCCAGATGGACAGGATCATCATGCGTTTCATCCGGGTTGTGAATTTGCCGGCCACGGCAGGCGGCAGGGTTAGCAGGGCGATGACCATGACAATGCCCACCACCCGGACCAGCAGGACCACGGTCAGGGCTACCAGGCAAAGAAGCAGGATATAGTACCTGCCGGCATTAATACCGCGCAGTGTTGCATACTCCTCGTCAAAACACACAGCCATTAGGGTGTTGTAGAAAAGAACGGTGATGGCCACGGTCAAAAGGTCCAGGACCAGGACCAGGGTGATGTCGCTCCGTGAGATCAAAAGGATGTCCCCGAACAGGAAGCTGGACATGTTAAAGTATCCCGGGGTCATGTCGATGAACAAAAGGCCAGCAGCCATGCCCACTGCCCAGATGGCACCGATTACCGTGTCCTCCCTTTCCCTGGCGTGCAGGGAAACCAGGCCGGTAATAACGGCAGCCCCCAGGGCAAACACAATGGCTCCGTGGATGGGGTCCAGCCATGACAGACCCATGACGGTCTTTAGAAACAGGGCAGCACCTATGCCGCCAAAAGCCGAGTGGGAGATGGCGCCGGCAAGGTAGGTAATGCGTCGGGTCACCACATAGGTGCCGATAATGCCGAATGAGACACTGGCCAGAAGTCCGACGGTCAGGGTGTTTCTCAGAAACTGCAGGTCAGGGTCTGCCAGGGACTGGAAAAATTCAATCATGGGTATGCCCGAGTTCGCTGCACCGGTGATCGTGGCGTATCAATTTGAAGTCACCACCGTAGATATCCTTGAGAAGGGTTCCGTTCACCTGGGTTGTGGGGTGGATGACCACATTGCGGTTTACGCAGATGACGCTTTTTACAACCTGGGATGTAAAACCGATGTCGTGGGATACCAGAAGAATGGTCATCCTGTCATTGAGGCGGCTTAAAATGGAGTAGAAATACTGCTCCGATTCCTGGTCGATATTGGAGGTCGGTTCATCCAGGAGCAGGAGCTCCGGATCGCTGCACAGAGCCCTGGCAATGAGAACCCGCTGCTTCTGGCCACCGGAAAGATCGCTGAAGTGGGTACGGCTGAATTCGGACAGACGGACTTCGTCCAGGGCGGCGGCAGCCCGCTTTCTGTCATCCCTGGAATACCGTCCAAAAAGACTGTTGCCAAGGCGTCCCATGAGTACGACATCCATGACAGACACCGGGAACAGCATGTCCAGGTGGGAGTACTGGGGCATGTACCCGACCTTGAGCCGGCTCTTCTCCGGTGTCTGGCCCAGGACCCGGATGGTTCCGGTGTCAGGCTTCAGTAGCCCGAGAAGGAGCTTGAGAAGGGTTGTTTTACCGCCGCCGTTAGGCCCAACAATGGTTGCGAACTCGCCATGGGATATGGACAGGGTTACCTTGTCCAGAACAGGTCCCTTTCTGTAGGCAAATGAGACATTGGTGAGTACGGCGGCGAAATCGGATGTCAAAACTGGATCTCCATGTGTAATAATTCTGTATTGCAGGGCTTTCTTACCACAGATCCGGAAAAATTGGAATTGATTAAATCTCTCCTGACGGATTTGGGCGTCCTTATGCCTCAGGTCCCATTAGTTAAGGACCGTTGCCGGCTACCGGACCGGATCAAGGGCCTGTAGCCGTCAGTATTAGGATTTTGTTAATGCTGGTGAATGGAAAAGATTTTTGTTGATTGTTTTTCGGGATTACGTATAATCTCGACCTCGGTCAACTTTTAACAGGACAGGACATGGCAGGAAAAAGAGAATCAAATAAGCGCCAAACCCGAAAATCCATCATGGAGGCGGCAGTAAGACTATTTGGGGAAAAAGGGTTCGACCATACCAGCATCGAAGAACTGGCCCAGGCCGCCGGCATAGGCAAAGGAACCATCTATACCTATTTCAGGACCAAGAATGATATCCTGTATGCCTTTTGTGAAGACGGCCTGGAGCTGATACGCCAGGAACTGGAGCCGGACCGGGATCTCACCCTGCTGGAAAAGCTTTTGACTCTGTTCCAGTCCGAGTTCAGGTATTTCAGCCGGAACCGGGACTTCGGGCGGTTGTACATGCAGGAGGCGGTCTTTCCAAGGCCTGCGGATCTTGACGCCCATCTGGCCCTGGACAATCGGTATTTCGACCTGATGTTTCCCATGTTCCAGCAGGCCATGGACCGGGGTGAACTCCGCCGGGATCTGGAACCCCTGCACATTGCCGGTCATTTTTATGGTCTGTATATCATGACTGTTTCAGCCTGGTATTCCGGATATCTTAACTCGGAATCCGAGATTTTCAAGGCCATGCAGACCCTGTTCCGTCAGGCCCTGGATGGACTGGCCCCATCCCTTGTAAACAACACCACTTTGAAAACGATTGCCATGGGAGAAATCCGATGAATGAAAATCCAACCCGTCCGTCAACCCTGAGGGCAAAGGTCGTGTACGGTATCTGGCGCAGCGCTCCCCGCCTTGTTTTTGTCGGCATGATCGTCGCCGGGATTGTTCTGGGCGGCCTCATAAAAACCGAGAAACAGTCCATAGAGGCCAGGAACGCCTCTGCCGTGAAACCGGAACGTCCCCCGGTGAACGTGGTGGAGCTTGAACTCAAACCGTTGGAAATCCGGGACAGCATCAACCTTCCGGGCAGCATCGAGCCCTGGACCCGCCTGGATCTCAAGGCGCGGATCAACGGTACTGTCGATCAGGTCCTGGTCAAAGAAGGGGATTTTGTGAAGGAGGGAACCCTCCTGGCCCGGGTTGAGACCGATGATTACCAGATAGCCCTTGACCGGGCCAGGGCTTCGTACAAGCAGGCTGTGGCCAGCTATGAAAGGGACCGGGCCATCTATGCAAAGGGGATGGTGCCCACGGCCCAGATAGAGGCCCGGGAAACCACGGTACAGACAGCCAAGGCCGACCTGGCCGATGCTGAACTCCTGCTGTCCCGGTGCAGCATCACAGCGCCCATGCCAGGGGTTATCCAGCGCCTGGACGTGAAACAGGGGCTCCTGGTGTCCCTGGGTGATCCGGTTGCCGAGATCCTGAGGATCGACCGGGTCAAGGCCGTGGTGGGGATACCGGAATCGGACATCACGCCGGTCAGGAAGCTGGACACCGTGGATGTTACCGTCCAGGCCCTGGACAATGTCAGGGTTACCGGTATACGCCATTTCCTGAGTCCGGCACCCGATTCTGCCGCCCGCCTATACAGGCTGGAGCTGGCCCTGGACAATTCTGACCAGAAAATCCTGCCGGGAATGTTCGTCAGGGCGGACGTGGTGAAGCAGGTTGTCAGAAACGCGGTGGTTGTTCCGTTCTACAGCGTCATTTCCAGGAAGATGGAGCATTATGTCTATGTGGATGATAACGGCGTGGCAAGGAAGAAGCCTGTTACCCTGGGCATCATGGAACAATGGATGGTCCAGATAACCAGCGGACTGGAATCCGGCCAGCGGCTGATCATTGAAGGCCACCGGGATGTGGAGGACGGCCAGGCGATCAAGGCCGTGAAAGTCATGGACAAGCTCGGGGAGAAACGATTGTGATCATTTCCGATACTGCGGTCAAAAAGAGCACGTCCGTGGTTGTCCTGGCGCTGCTCCTCATCATTTTCGGTGTTTACTGTTACAGGGTCCTTCCCAGGGAGAGCGATCCGGATATCACCATCCCCAACGTGTTCGTGTCCACCAGTTACCGGGGAGTATCGCCTTCGGACATGGAAACAGCCGTCACCATCGAGATCGAAAAAAAACTCAAGGGGCTGGACGGACTAAAGAAGATCAAGTCAGTCAGTTCTGAAGGATTGTCCTCCATCAACGTGGAGTTTGTCACCGGAACCGACATCGACCAGGCACTGCAGGATGTCAAGGACAAGGTGGACGAGGCCATGGGCGATCTGCCCAAAGACCTGGAAAATGATCCGTCGGTCTTTGAAGTCAATTTTTCGGAAATGCCCATTGTTGTCTTTTCCCTGTCAGGAACCTGCGGTCTGCCCTGCCTCAAGTCCATTGCAGATGATCTGGAGGACGAGATCGAGGCGGTTACCGGTGTCCTGGGTGTGGATGTCACCGGCGGTCTGGAAAGGGAAATCCGGGTGGAGGTTTCCCCTGAAAAATTGTCCTACTACGGGCTGACCATCAACAGTTTCCAGTCTGCTGTGCAGAGCGAGAACCAGAACACGTCGGGTGGAGCCATCCGTCTGGGCAATGGCCGTTTTCAGCTCCGGGTCCCAGGGGAATTCAAAACCCCTGAGGAGATCTATGGACTGGTCCTGGGAATCCACCAGGGTGAGCCGGTCTACCTCAAGGATGTGGCAAAGGTTGTGGACGGGTTCAAGGAAGAGACCAGCCGTTCCCGCCTGGACGGGAGGTCTGCAGTAAACCTTGCGGTAAAGAAGCGCTCCGGTGAAAACATCATCGACATCAGTAAAAAGGTGGATGCCATCATTGAAAGGGACAGGCAGACCTGGCCTGCCGGAACAGAGATAACCAAGGTTCTGGACAAATCCAGGGATATCGTCGTCATGGTGGAGGACCTGGAGAACAACATCCTGTCCGGCCTTATCCTGGTGCTGGTGGTCATCTTCATGACCATGGGCATGCGCAACGCCATCCTGGTCAGCATTGCCATCCCCTTTTCCATGCTCCTGTCATTTACGGTTCTCTATATCATGAACATCACCTTGAACATGGTGGTCCTGTTCAGCCTGACCCTTGCCCTGGGCATGCTGGTGGACAATGCCATCGTCATCGTGGAGAACATCTACCGGTTCATGGAGCAGGGGGTACCCCGGGTGGAGGCCGCCATGAAAGCCACGTCAGAGGTTGCCTGGCCGGTTATCGGGTCTACCCTGACAACCCTGGGCGCCTTTTTGCCCATGCTGTTCTGGCCCGGTATCATGGGAGAGTTCATGAGTTACCTGCCCCTGACCCTGATCGTGACGTTGACGTCCAGTCTGTTCGTGGCCCTGGTCATCAATCCGGCCCTGGCTTCCCTGCTCATGAAGGTGGGAAGCAGAGGCGGCAGCCCTTCTTTTCAGGAGAACGCGGACGGAGGGGAAAAGCCGGCCCAGGCCGACGGTTTTTTTCTCAAGCTCTACAGCCGGACCCTGAACCTTTGCCTGGATATGCCCTTCACTGTCATCGGCATCGGTTTCTGCGTCCTGGTTCTCATGGCAGAGGTTTGGTTTCTGGTGGTGGGACTGGAAAAGCCCATTGAATTTTTTCCTGAAATCGAACCCAAGGGTATCTATGTCAACCTTGATGTGCCCGAGGGTGCGGACCTGGATTACATCGACCGGATCATCCAGCGCATCGAATTCGCGGCAGCCGGCGTGGGCCTGCCCGGCGGTGTTCCGGCCTCACCGGATATGACGCCGTTCAGGGCCATGGCACCTAAAGAACATGAAAAGCCGGACCGGACAACTTTCACAGGTCCCAGTGACCTGAAAAACATCAAGAACATCTACATGAGGGGGGTTGTGTCGGCAGGCGGGGAAGCCTCATTTTCTTCCAACGCTCCCAACCATGTGGGGATCCGATTTCTTGAACTCACCGACCGGTGGCGCTCCACCCACAAGACCGTGGACGACATCAGGGAGAGGATAAAGGAGATTCCGGGCGGAAAAATCACCATCGCCATGGAGGAAGAGGGTCCTCCCACGGGAGCCCCCATCAATATCGAGATTGCAGGGGATAATTTTGCTGTTCTGGGGGAGATAGCCGCAAACATCAAGACTGTCATCTCCCAGATCCCCTTTGTGGAAGATGTCCGGGACGACTTTGTGGAAGGAATCCCTTCGGTCCAGGTGAATGTGGATCGACAGAAGGCGGCCCTGTTCGGGCTGTCCACGGACGCCATCGGGTTTGCCCTCAAAAGTGCCTACAACGGTCTGGAAGTTTCGACCTTCAGGGAAGGGGACAAGGATTATGACATCACGGTTCAGCTCAGGGAGAGCGACCGGAAGGTCGTTGACATCCTCCACGAGCTGATGCTGCCCACACCCTCGGGTCAGATGGTGCCCTTGTCCACCCTGGCCACAGTCACCTTTGCCGGTTCCATCGGTGATATAACCCGTATCAACAACGAACGTGTGGTAACAGTCAAGGCAAACGTGGACGAGACCCGGATTCCCGGCCCTGTTGCCCGTGCCCAGGCAGACAGGCTCCTAAAGGATTTTCCCCTGCCGCCGGGATACAAGATCACCTTTACCGGCGAATTCGAGTTCCAGAAAGAATCCGAGGATTTCCTGGCCAAGGCGTTCCTGGTAGCCCTGCTGCTGATCTTTCTGATCCTGGTCAGCATGTTCAATTCAGTGGTCCAGCCCTTCATCATAATGACGTCGGTGATCCTGTCCCTGGGCGGTGCTTTTCTGGGACTGGCATTGTTCAAGTTTTCCTTTGGCATCATCATGACCGGGGTGGGCGTTATCTCCCTGGCCGGGGTTGTGGTCAACAACGCCATTGTTCTCATCGATTTCACCAATAAACTCAGGGAGCGGGGTTATGCCCTGAAGGAGGCCATTGTGGCGGCCGGCATCACCCGGCTCCGCCCCGTGCTCCTGACGGCGGTGACCACCATCCTGGGGCTCATCCCCATGGTGACGGGTATCTCCTATGATTTTCACAGGTGGGAGATTGCCTGGGTCAGCGAATCGAGCCAGTGGTGGAGTTCCATGGCGGTGGTGGTGATCTTCGGGCTGGTGGTGGCGACCTTCCTTACCCTGGTGGTCGTCCCGACCCTTTACTACCTGCTGGAGCAGCTTGGTCAGTTCCGTCGCAGGGCCGCAAACCGTATCCGGGCCCTTTACTGGCGGCCGTACCCCTGGCTGGCCGGGGAACCGGCCCCAAGGGGTGTGGACTGACCAGATCTCTTCATAGAGGGTTGTATCCGGGAACTGTTGAGGGGAAAGCGCTGATATTATCCTCAAAGCGCGGATTCTGGTTTACTGGCTTGCCCATACTGTGGTAGTGAAGAAAGCTGGAGGTGAAACATGAAACCAATCCAAAGGCATTTCCTGGTGTCCCTGGTAATGGTGTTTTGGGTATGCCTCAATACCACCCCTGCCCAATCAAGAGAACTGGCGATAGCCTTTTCCTATGACATTCCGCCATTTATCATTGAGGACGGTACAAAGGGCCTGGAAATTGACATTGTAAGAGAAGCCCTGCAATACAAGGGATATACATTCCACATCATTCAATGTTCTTATAAGCGGTTGCAGGTGGCCGTATCAAATATGGGGCTGGACGCTGCGGCCGCTGTTCGGGAAGCGGACGACGGTACGTTTTATTCCGATTCTTTTATTGCTTTCAGAAACTTTGCCATAACCAAAAAAAAGGCCGGGCTTGTCATCAACAGTATCGCTGATCTGAAAGGCAAGACCATCTACACCTGGCAGAATGCATACAACGATCTGGGAGAGGAATTCAAGGCATTGTTCTCGCCGGAGGTTACCCAGCCCTACAGGGAAAAGTACAAGGAGATCCCTGTGCAGGCAAAGCAGGTGGAATCCTTCTGGAAAGGGAGGGACGACCTGGTAATCATCATAGACGAGGCCATCTTTAAATGGTTCACCAGACAGCTCTCAGTAGATGTGGACACAACGGGCGAGCTTGTATATCATAACCTTTTTGAAAACACGACAACGTTTCAGGTGAATTTCAAGGAACGGCAGATCCGGGATGATTTCAATGAAGGTCTGAACTACATCAGAGCAAAAGGACTCTACCAGGAGATCCTGAACAGATATCGCTGATCCTCAACCCTTTGTCCGTTTCCAGTTAATCTGCCCAATCACGGAAGCTATCCTGAGGGATTCAGACAGCAGATTCCGGGCAGAAAAACCTGGATGATCCAAAAAGGAAGGAGACTATTTCATGCCTATTTTTGATTACTTGTGCCTTGACTGTGGAAAAACCAGTGAGATCCTGGTAGCCGGCTCCCAGGTGGATGTGCGGTGCAGTTCATGCGGGTCCGCTAATTTAAAAAAGCTTTTGTCCGCCCACTCTTCCCTTTCCGGATCGCAAGGCCATGCCATTCCGGGGCCCGGTGATACAGCGTGCTGCGGGTCATCACCCGGGCACGGAGGATGTGCCGGTCCGGGTTCCTGCTGTGGAAGAGGGATTTAAATCGCCATGGATTTCTCAGAGAAAAAAGATTCTCTATTCTCGCGCGATTCCATAGGGCTCATGGAAACGGCACTGGGGCGGAGGTATCCCGATCTTCTGGTGATCAATGCCAGGCTTTTTAACGTGTATACCCGGGAGATGCTGGATGACACCTGGATCAGTGTGGGCGGCAGCCGCATTGCCTGCGTGGGACAGGGCAGGGACTGGTCTGCCGGGCCTGATACAAGGGTTGTGGATGCAGGGGGCAAAACCGTCATTCCCGGATTCATCGACGGTCATACCCACCTTGCCTGGCTGGTGTCTCCGGCATCGTTTCTTGAAGCGGCGGCCCTGGGAGGCACCACAACCATTGTCACGGAAACCATGGAGCTGTATCCCGTGGCAGGGCTTGAAGGTGTAATGGAGTTTCTGGACTGCCTTGAAGACCAGCCCGTGAAAATTCTGGCAACGGCTCCGGCCATGGGCTCCATCAGTACCAGTACCCTGGGCATTGCCCAGGACGATCTCAAAGAACTCCTGAAGCGGGAGAGAGTTCTTGGCCTGGGTGAGTCCTACTGGCAGGGTGTGTTTCAGCACCCGGACCGGTTCCTGCCCGGGTTTGAAATGGCCCTGGGCGCGGGCAAGCGCCTGGAGGGCCATTCCGCAGGGGCCAGGAACCAGAAGCTTGCTGCCTACCTGGCCCTGGGGATTTCATCCTGCCATGAGCCCATCACCGAAGAGCAGGTTCTGGAAAGACTCAGGAACGGAATCCATGTGATGGTACGGGAAGGGGGGGTTCGTTCAGACCTGAAAGCCATGGCTGGAATCAGGAGCCGGGGCCTGGATCTGAGGTACCTTTGTCTTGTGTCCGACAGCCTGCATCCCGGGGCCCTGATCAGGGACGGATACATGGAAGCCATTGTGGGCAAGGCCGTGGACGCAGGTTTTGATCCCATGGACGCTATCCGGATGGTGACCCTGAACGTGGCCCAGCATTTCGGCCTGGACGGCCATGTGGGTGGCATCGCACCCGGACGGTACGCTGACATGATCATTGTTTCCGGTATGGATGACCTGAAACCCCATATGGTCATCAGCTCCGGCAGGGTACTGTCGATGAACGGCCGGCTCGAGCTTTGTCCGCGCCGTCACCGGTTCAGCCATGGGGCCCGGGAAACCATCCGTTTGGCAAGGCCGCTCGTGATGGAAGATTTTTCCATTCCTGCTCCCCAGGGACCCGGGGGGCACCTTCTCCGGGCCATTCACCTGGAAACAGCCCTGGTGACCAGGGAGCTGGAGGTATCCGTGATGCCCGTGGACGGCCGGATCTTCCAGGATACCTCCCGGGATCTCATCAAAGTATCGGCCATCGATCGGGCACGGACTTCAGGCGGGATGTTCACCGGCATGGTTTCAGGGTTCGGACTGAAGTCCGGGGCAATTGCTGCCAGCAACGCTTGGGACTGTCCGGACATCATTGTCGCCGGAGCTGACGACAGGGACATGGCCCTGGCTGTAAACAGGATCCGGGACCTAGGCGGCGGGGTCGTGGTGTGCGACCATGGCCGTATCATGGCAGAGCTGGCCCTACCCCTTTTCGGCCTGCTTTCCGATGAGCCCCTGGAAGCGGTGTGCCGTGACCTGGAGGCCGTAACCCTGGCAGTCAATAGCCTCGGGTGTCCGTTTTCCGACCCTGTTTTGACCCTGATCACCCTGACCGGCGCAGCCATCCCCTACCTGAGAATCTGTGATCAGGGCCTGGTGAACCTGAAAGATGGGAAGCCTGTGTCGCTATTCGTCTGATGGGCGTCAGTTTCCGGTGAATTTTGCCTCACGCCGCTCCATGAACGAGGTAAGGCCCTCCTTGACATCATCGCTTAAACATGAAAAACCATATAACTACCATGATAAGGGAAAACCCAAAGAAGCAGGCGAAAAAAATAAATGCCGTCTTGAAGAACGGACGAAAGAAATTGTTCCACACGGCAGCCGCGTTTTCAGGGGAAACCCTGGTCGAGGCAGGCGTGCCGGTACCGCTCACAAGAGCCGTACCGCACTGGCGGCAGTACCGATCCGTCTGATCCACGGAAAAACCGCATCTAGGACACTGGAGCATCATAAAGTGCTTCTCCTTTACTGTTCATCTTATGGGCGTCAGTTTCCGGTACATGTCAAGATCAAAGGCGTTTCGTTTTTCGGGGCGGTTCAGTCCCATCATCAGGACATGAGCTCGGGTTTCCAGTGTGACTTTCCGTGTTTCCATGACGGTTCCTCCGGATGCACCGGGCTGGAGGCTGCATCAGCCGGTGCTGTTGAAGTGTATAGGGGTTTTAATTTTGACAAGACTTATCATCGAAGGAGGCCTGTTGTCCAGGGATAGATGCGGGTGCCATGCGCCCTTGCCGGATTCGAAGTTTTGTGCACTTATATTGTTTTTCCTTTATTTTGGTAATCGTTGATGCTAAATATGGTGGTCAAGCATCGGTTGTGTTCCTGGAACACTATCCTGATGGCAACCTGTCCGGCTGTATATGATGACGCCTGTGTAAAAAAAAGAGTATGACTTTTAACATGAAGGAACGTGAAAATTGAAAAAGATCGTCTCTGCAATCATTTTTTTAAGTCTTTTTGCCACAGCACCCGTTTATGCCGGTTCTTGCGTGAATTGCGGCCCCTATGTGATTTTCACGATATGCAACTGCGCCAGTCCCCAGTATTTTGAATCAGGCCTTCAATGCGATCCGGGCCAGCCTGGTTCCGTGGGGTGCCATGATGGTGCTGAAATAGCCATTCGCTTTATCTCCATGACCCCCGGTGTCTATTTTGCCAACATGCCCCTGGATGACCAGAACCTTCTTGCCATTTTTGAAGAAACGTTTTCGTGCAATCTATGCTCCAGCGGTCCCAATGGCAACAGGTCCTACGGAATAAACACAGATGGACACTACGATTGGACACAGTTTCTGTATAAAAGAGCGGACGGTACCCAGATCGATGAATCCGAGGCCACAAAATCGATTTATGACTATGACAGCACCAACCTTATTGTAAATGAAAACGCCAGATTTGTGGAACTGATAACCGCAAATGATCAGAGGGAAGTTTCGGGCTACAAGATCTTGTCCAGCAAGGAAAAGTACTGGACGATCAAGCTGCCGCTCATGGTAGTGGACTGGGAAGAAACCAAGAATATGGCCGGCCAGATGGCACAGATGAAAATCGACTTTGTACTGTACAGTGAAGATTCAATATGTAAGGACTGCAACATTGTCTGTGAATGCCTTGTGGATCTTTTTGAAATTTTTCATGACTCGTTATTATATGTGACCACGCTTCAATCAGGCTCAATAACTGACAGCAGCGCTATTTTAGCAGGCAGGGCAATAGCGCGGGGTGAACTGGGAATTATTTCCAAAGGGATCTGCTATAGCACGGTTCCCGACCCGACCGTTGACGATTATGTCAGTGAAACCACTTCCGGGGAGGGTGATTTCTCAGCCGCCATCAGTGGGCTGAATCCTTTTACGACCTACTATTATAGAGCGTTTGCGATCAACAGGGAAACAATCGTCTACGGAGAAGAAAAGTCGTTTACAACCAGGTGTACGGGCGGGCTGGAAGTTTTTCTTCCCCACATCACGGCCAAGGACCCCTCATGGAAAGACTACCTGCAGGTGGACAATAACAGTTCCCAGGCTGCCTGTTTCGGGCTTTCTCTCTACCACTCGGAGAAGCTCCCTTTCAGCGCTGCCGCTACCGGTGTGCTGGATTATACGAACGATTATGCGATTCCAGCCATGGGGCATGCCATCATTGAGCTCAAGTCCCTGGCCCCGCTGGCCAGTTGCGGCAGGGTAACCTATTCCAACCAGGATCTGCTTTTCAGGCTATCCTATGAAAACATGGGGGACTCCCAACAGGCAGGCGGCGGCCTGGCAGAGTTCAAGATACCGAAAACCCTGGATGACAAGCTGACCTATTATTTCAGTGATTTCGCACCGTCACTGTCCACCAAGGGCATGGTTGTGACCAATATGAGCTTAAACGAGACCGATGTAACCATCACCGCGGAAGGGTCAGGCGAGGAACTCGGCTCCCTGGAAACAACAATACCTGCCTATGGTAAGCTGGTGGGGTCTTACACCAGCTGGTTCCCCGATATTGCTTTCCAGGACATCAGACGGATGGTCGTGACCTCGGACAGCCCCCAGTTGTGCGGTCTGGTCCAGAACGCCGACGACTACATTTCCAATATCGTTTTTACGGTTGCCGAACCTGATTCAGGCAGTTCGAATTCCAATGCCTATATCCCCCATATCACGGCCGGTTCTCCCGAGTGGATAGATTATCTCCAGGTTGACAACAACGACAATACGAATAAACGCTCGTTCCTGTTGACGCTTTACGCCGATGGCGCGGTTGTCTATTCCAAAACCCACTGGGTCTCTGCCAAGGGTCATTCCCTGATCAACCTGAAATCGCTGGCTCCGACAGCAGAATGCGGTAAGGTCACCAGCAGTTGGCCGAATCTCTATTTCAGGCTTTCCTTTGAAAATATCGGGGGTCAGTTCAACTCCGGGGGCGGCCTGGCAGAATTCAAACTCACGGACACCTTGAGTGATGTCCTGAGCTACACATTCAGCGACTTTGCATCAGCCATCACCGTCAAGGGAGCCGCCATAACCAATATGGGATCCACACCCTTGACCGTAACGCTTTACGCCATGGGTGACAGTTCAACTCTGGGCCAGTATAACACCATAATTGATGGATACGGCAAGCTTGTGGGTTCATGCCAGGATCTATTTCCGGCGCTTTTGTCATCGCAGATCAGACGTATTATCGTCTCATCCCCGGAGCCAAAACTGTGCGGTCTGGTCCAGAATGCCAACAGCCAGATTTCAACCATTGTCTTTACCGCGCCGGAACCGGTGGTTAATTTTGTTCCCATGAACTGATTGTTCAATAGTTCAGACGGTCCGGAACAGTCCGGGGAACCTATCCTGTGTGAACAGGTATACGTTCCCCGGCTTTTTTAAGGACACTTTTCTTGATGTCCACAATGGATTCGGCGATTTTAACGGCCTGCTGTTTCAGCCATTTGCTGGTCAGGGTTCCGTCCCTGAAGTCTGCGGGGCCGTACATGTGGACACGGCCGTCGAGCCTCAGGTTGTCCGCCTGGACAAAGGAAAGGTCGTCATCGGGATTGTACAGGGCAAAGGTCTGCCCTCCGTTGCGTTTGACTACGGAAAAGGCCGGGATGTCGCTGGGTCCGTCCGCAACGTAGATCATGTTCCTGAAAGGAACCCGGCGTTCATTCTCAGGTATCAGGGAGTTGACATTGATTTCCCCGGGATGCTTGTTGACCCCTTTGTTGATCTCGAACACTGCTTTGGTTTTTGTGGTGTTGTCCATGCTGAAAATGATCTGGGACAGGATCCCGTCCCGGTCCTCCATGAATTCACACCCCCACACGTCATCCACAAGATCCATGACAGCAGACCCTTTGATCATTTCGGTCAGACCTGTGCTGACGATGTAATGCTCAACCTTGATGTCGAACACTGAAAACTTGGGGTCTTGCTCAACGGTTGTCTTGATGGCTTTGAAAAAGTTCAGGACTCCGGGGAAGAACTGGATTTCCCGGCCCAGATTCCTGAGCATGGCATTGTTCAACCCCTTGAATATGCCGCTGCGGACGCAGGTCAGGATGTGGTTCAGGTAATAGATCTCATGGTTGACGCGGTGGCCCTGGGCCTCCAGTGCAAAGGGCAGGGCATTGACCTCTTCCCAGAAACTTTTCTGATCAACACCAAAGGCATTGAACAGGGGTGTCTGCATATTCCGTGGTGTCAGGGTTTTGTCAAAATCCCAGATCAGCGCGATACGGTTCTGTTCAAACACGGTCATGGCAGGTCCCTGGAATGGTCGGTTGCAATGGCGTTGATTTCCGGGAGGGTGAGCCTTCGGCCCATGCGGGCGCTCAAGGTCTTGACGGCCTCGGTGATAGCGCTCAGCCGGTCAGGCCGATAGGCAATCCCTGATGCATCCAGGTGTTTTTTCACCAGGTGTCTGCCGCACAGGAGGTTGAGATAATAGGTCTCCTCCTTGGAAATGCCAAAGAATGAACTCCCATGGGTTCCTGCAACATGGGTGGTGACGGCCTGGCCGAAAACCGGGGTTGTATAGGTGAGAAGATCCTCGCCGGTCTGCTCTTTGACAATGGCGTTAACAAATGTGTAGTATTCCCTGAAGCCGTCAATATCGTCGGTCTTCAGCCGCATGGAGAACCCCTGATCCTTGAGAATTCTGGCTGTGGTGAACAGGTCGGCCAGGCCGTTCCGCTCTCCGATGCCGAGAACCGAAGCTTCCATTACCCTGGCACCGGCACATACACCCATGACCGTGTTGGCTGAAGCCATACCCATATCGTTGTGACAGTGGACACTGATACGCGTTTCGTACGAACTGGCTGCAGCAGCGATGGGACGGATCAGATCAAAAAGACGATTGGGTGCCAGAACGCCGGATGTATCAGGCAGGGAGAGGATGTCAACCTTGAGATCCCGGATTGCTCTTTTGGCGTGCTCCTGAAGTTTTTCCTGCGTTGTTCTACCGATATCCAGCATGGCAAGGGAAATGACAGCCAGGGGATTTTTGGCTCTCAAGTCTGCCAGGGTTTCGGCCATGTCTCCGAAGATCCTGTCTTCCTCGCCGGATGACGCATCCTGACGTATGTGGGAATGGAGGTGAAAATCCCGGATCCCCGTTGACAGGAGAGCGGACACATCCCTGGAAAAGGCCCTTCCCATGCCGGCGATCCTGGTGGAAAATCCTTTGCATTGTGTATGATCACACAGTGCCCGGACCTGTTCAGCTTCCCAGGCATGGGCAGGAGGATAGCCCGCCTGGCAGATGTCAACACCCAGGGCGTCCTGGAATTCAAGGATCTGTTTCCTCTGGGACAGGGAAAAGACAAGGCCTTGGAATTGCATCCCTTCCCTCAGGGTTTCATCGATGACCAGTATGGGGTTCTGGAGGTTGTCCATGTCGTGGGCTCCTTTGTTCAGAACAGATCTGACACATTCTCTCACCTCCTGCCTGGGGTTTCAAGGAGTTTTTCCATGGGGCTCGGATCCTTTTTCCCGGGGACTATCGTGGCCGGGAATCCTGGTCTGTCAGATCATGTCACGCCTCCTGGAATAATTCAACGGGAATTGCCGGCAGGGATGCTTCCTGGTGCCGACCGTGCGGGAGCCGGTCGGGTCTGGTGCCGGGTCCTGAAATAAATATCTTGCACTCCTGGCGTGACCAACGATATAAGTCGTTTCAATACTTGTGTTTACTGGCATCTGGCTGCCGTTGATCCTGGTGCGGCCATGTCTTTACCGGGTAACCAACCCCAGGCCCTGCAGGGTCTGAAGGATAAGGACGGAGTTGATGAGTGAAATTGTATTGATCAATATAACCGGAAAAGACCGGAAAGGACTTGACTCCAGATTCACGAGCATCCTGGCCGAATACAATGTCAATGTCCTGGATATCGGCCAGGCTGTCATCCATGAACATATTTCCCTGGGCATTCTGGTTGAGATTCCAAGGAGTCAGGATTTTTCAGCCATTTTCAAGGATATGCTCTTTGAAGGGCACAAGATGGGACTTTCCGTGGACATCCGTCCTATCGAGGAGGATCATTACGAGACCTGGGTCAATGCCCAGGGCAAGGAGCGCAGGATCATCACCCTGGTGGGGAAAAAATTGACCGCAAGCCAGATTTCCAAGGTTGCGTCGGTGATCACGTCCAACAACCTGAACATCGACAGTATCACAAGGCTTACCGGCCGGATTTCCCTGAATACGCCCCAGTCTAATCCCAGGGCCAGTATCCAGATGTCGGTGAGCGGTACTCCCAACAACATCCGGGACATGCGGGGCCGGTTCATGGAAATTGCCCAGGAATCGGGTATTGATATCTCTTTTCATGTGGACAATATCTACACCAGGAACCGGAAACTTGTGGTATTTGACATGGATTCAACCCTGATTCAGGCTGAAGTCATTGATGAGCTGGCAAAGATTGCGGGCAAGGGTGCTGAGGTCAGTGCCATTACCGCATCGGCCATGAGGGGGGAGATGGATTTCAAGGAGAGCTTCAGGAAACGGGTGGCTCTGCTGAAAGGACTGGATGCAGAAAAGCTTGAGACCATCACCCGGAATCTTCCCCTGTCAGAAGGGGTGGAGATCGTTATCAGGACCCTCAAGGGTCTGGGTTACAAACTGGGAATCCTGTCCGGCGGTTTCACCTTTGTGGGACAGTTCCTGAAAGAAAAACTCGGGTTTGATTATGTCTATGCCAACGAGCTTGAAATACGGGACGGCAAGGTCACGGGAGAGGTTTGCGGCGAGATCATCGACGGTGAGAAAAAGGCGTTGCTTCTGAAAGAAATTGCCAGAAAGGAAAATATTTCCATAGAGCAGACCATTGCCGTGGGAGACGGTGCCAATGACCTGCCCATGATCAGCATCGCGGGACTGGGTGTGGCTTTCCAGGCAAAACAGGTGGTCCGGGAAAAGGCCACCAATGTAATCTCCAGCGTGGGGCTTGACGGGCTTCTCTACCTTATCGGGATGCATGACAGGGAAATCCGGCAGGAAGCCTCAAGGAACGGTGGTGACAGCATTTCAGTGGGGTAAACTGGGGTTCTACTCCGGTCCGGATAGTCTTTGAGCATCAATGACCCTGCGTGTTCCTGAGACCGTGGATTCCCTGAGAAGGAGCTTTGTGTACCGTTGGGCCCCTTCAAGGCTCCAGTTTGCAACACACTTTCGTACCGATGTCAGGTGCAGAGGATCAACGCTCAGTTTACGGATGCCAATACCCATGAAAAAGGGGATGAAATCCTTTTCCTTTGCCATTTCTCCGCATACGGACAGATCCTTGTTGCTGCCCAGCACCCCTTCGGCGATCCTGGCCAGGGCCCGCAGCACTGAAGGGTGCCAGGGGCAGTAGTAGTCGACCACCCTTGTGTTGGTCCTGTCCGCTGCCAGCATGTACTGGACGAAATCGTTGGTCCCAATGGAAAAGAAGTCAGCTTCCATGATAAACTCCTCCAGCACTTCAAGCACCGATGGCAGTTCAATCATCATGCCGATTCGGGGCATGCGGGCAGGAGCCCTGTTCTGGCGCCGTAATCCATCAAAGCAGCGGACAACGGTTTCACGTGCCCTTGAAAATTCGTCCAGGGACGAGATCATGGGAAACATGATCCTGAGGTCTGCGTTACCGGCAGAAATGAGAATAGCCCTGATCTGTTCTTCAAATACTTCCGGATACCGGAACGAAAACCGGATGGAGCGGAGGCCCAGTTCCGGGTTTGCCTCTCCGGCATTGTCAAAATAACTGAGCAGTTTGTCACCGCCCACATCCAGGGTCCTGATAGTGACCTCCCTGTCTTTCATAGTCGAGAAGAGGATGGCGTAGATCCGTGCCTGTTCCGCCTCAGACGGGAGGCTGTTCCTGACCAGAAAGGGGAATTCGGACCGGTAAAGTCCGATTCCGGAAGCCTTGAGCCTGATGGCCAGATCCAGTTCGCTGAGCAGGTTGATGTTGGCCATGAGGGTGACACCCTTTAAAAGGCTGTCAGGGGTATCAGGGACCGGCTCCAGACTTTGCCCCGCCTGGATCCGTTCCCTGAACTGCTGGATGATTTTGGTTTCAGGGTCCACATAGAGGTTCCCGACCTCGGCATCGAGGATGAGCGTTGTTTTATCAGGAAGGAACTGCAGCCCGGCTGCGTCAACAATGAGCATGGGAATCTGGAGGGACCGGGCCAGGATGGCTGCATGGGAGGTGATGCCGCCTCCGGTCAGGACGATTCCGGCCGTTTCCCTGACCGACAATGTGACAACGTCCGACGGGAGCAGGTCCCTGGCAATGTAGATGCCTTTTTCATGCCCTGCCCCTTCCTGGCCCGCAGTATCGTCCAGATGTTCCATGAGCCTGAGGGTGATGTCTTCAACATCGGCGACTTTTTCATGGAGGTAGTCGTTTTTGCTTGACCTGAAAAGATGGATATAGTGCCTGGCCGTTTCCATTACAGCTCTCAGGGCAGAGGTGCCCTGGCGTGTCAGCTCAAGCATCCGGCCGGAAAATCCCTTGTCTTTCAGGATCATGATATGGGCATCGAAAATAAGGGTAACGGCTTCGGGAAGCCGCTTGGATATCTGCCGTTCCATGTCCTCGATCTGGCGGATGGTCAGATCAATGGCATTCTCAAGCCGGAGGGTCTCATTGTTTCCAGCGGTATGGGATGTCGGCTCAGGGAGGTTTGTGTCGCCTCGGAGCATTTCAAGAATTGGATTCTGCTCTGCGATAATTGCTTTGCCAAGGGCCAGACCCCTGGATGCCACCCGGGCGGGAATGATCTTTGGCAGGGCTGGCACAGTTGGTTTTTCCGGTCCGTCCTTTTCTGTGAGCGACAGGAGCATCCTTGCGTTTCCGATGACAATGGCAAGCTGGGATGCAATGGACCTGAGCACCATGGCTTCATCTGTTGAGAATTTATGCGGCTGACGCCTTTGAACCACCAGAACGCCGATACGTTCCGTTCCCCTGAGAATGGGAATAGCCATGAAACATTCAAAGGATTCTTCATTGGCATCGGGAAAATATTTGAAATTCGGGTTCCGGCTGGCATTGTCCTCAATTACGGGAAGCATTTCCTGCATGGCTTTTCCGACCAGGCCTTCCCCGACGTTCATCTGGATGGTATTCACGGACGCAGGGTTGAGGCCGGTGGTGGCCCTGAGTATCAATTTTTTCATGGCTGTATCCAGGAGATAGATGGAACAGACCTCGGCCCCGAGATGTTTTGCCACCAGGGATACGCAACGCTGCAGCACGTTCTGTGTGCTTGAGACACCGGACAGGAGTGCAAACATATTTCCGGCATCGCACAGGAGTTCCAGATATTCTTTTTTTTCTGACACCATGGGACTTCCTTGTATTACGGGTTTCAGGCCAGTGTTGCCAGTGTTGTATCATGGGCCTTTCCTGGCCGGAGTTTCACCTGTCTGCCCACCTGGTTTTCGCGGATCAGGGCGGCTATGGTTTCCGGATCGTCTGAAACAGAAATGAATCTTCGATCGCCCCGGGTTCTGCCATAGAGGATTCCATGGGGAGGCTCGTCCCTGTGAGAAAAATCCACAGTATAGGTTTCAATGGTGCCTGAACCTGTGGGTCTGGGATCCACCGGAACCGGCGTCCCGCCCACCAGGAAATCATTGTCGTCCTCCAGGTCCCAGGACTCTGGAGCATTGGCCCCGGGAAGGGCACTGTAGATACCTGCCGCATGTTTGTGCATGAACCAGCCAAGGGAAGTTACCATGCCATTTTCCCTTTTCCCGGAGGCTATGGATTCTGCCAGGGTGGCAATCGCATGAAGGCTGTAGTTGTTGCCGGGTCCCCCGAAAAAACCCAGTCCGCCTGTAAGGGTCAGGGGTCGTGGATCCAGGTTTTGAATCCCTGTCATACGTCTGGCCATGGAAACGGCGCAGGGAAAGCAGCTGTATAGGTCAAAGCAGTTGATCTCCTCCAGGCTGAGACCGGAACGGGTCAATGCTTTTTCCACCGCCGCCTTGAGGGGCGGGCTGGAGACAAAATTTGTCTTTTCAATGAGAAACCGCTGCCGGTCCTGGGCAAACCCGCCTGCCCGGAAATAGACGGGCCTTCCGACCGGGCAGGACAGCTGCCGGGCCTTCTCCTCCGACATGAGAAGGACAGCGGCCCCGAGATCAACAGTGACGCACGGGTTCATGTACTTGGTGTAGGGAAAGCAGATCCACCGGTTGGCCGGGGTCGGCTTCGCGATGTCCCCGGGCGTTCTGGGCTGATCTGTCCAGGCAAAGGGATGGGTGGCGGCCACCTGGCTGAATCCTGACCAGAGATTGGCAATGTCCATGCGGTATTGGTCCAGAGATAGTCCTGAGGCCGCCCACAGTGCCGTCTCAAACAGGGGAAACCCGTGGATGGGTAAGGTTAATCCGTGGCTTGCCTCCAGAGGGGTGCTCCCGATGGTGTCATCGCCGTGGTCGGCTTCATCGACGCCCTGGAAAAGGAGCTTTTCCCCCAGAGTATTGCCGGATCCGGTCCTGGGATAATAGGTCTCTCCCCCGGCAATGAGGACTGTATCCAGCTCACCCCGGGCAATGAGTCCTGCCGCCTTGTTGACCAGGGCCTGGGGAGAGTTGCCGCCGATCCTTGAAACCATGGAAAGCCTGGGGTTTGCCCCGATGGCTCTGGCCAGGGTTTTGTCAGGGGCATCGAAATGGCTGCTCATGATTCTCACCATCATGAGGCCGTCAAGGGAAGCGATGGTGTCCATGGCTCCGGCAGTCTCAAAGGCCTGAACGCTGGCCCGGGCTGCAAGGCCCAGGGCGTCTGTCAGGGTCCCGCTGTGTTTTTTTTTCTGGATGGCCTGGCCCCAGCCTGCAACTACGACACGTCGGATCATGGGTTGTGGTCCTGTCATGAAAATCGTTAAAATCACCATTCCAAACCGGTCTGGTTCCGGACTCTGTTGTAATGAAGTTTTTGCCGATAGTCAAATCCAATCAGGCCTGGACTCTTCTGCTCCAGGATATCCGCAGCGGCTCCTGTATCACGGCGGCATGGAAATTGTACTGAATTGATAAGCCCTCCCGGATATACTTTTTGGTGATCTATTTTTGATTTCAAACCCCAGGGGCAATCCAGGCAGACATGGAGCGATTTGCGGATTCCTTTGAATGGGAAATGGATCAACGGCCGGATTTATTGCACCAATCCTGAACCCGATTGCTTTGCCGGGGGATAAATGGTAAATTGTCCGCTCATGAATCGGGAATTTTCAGGAGACATGGTTTAAGAAAGGAGACTCGGGGAAAATGAAAACTGGTATTGGAATTCTTTTGATTGCCACCGGAATGGTCGTGTGTTCGGCACTGTCTGGAACCGCACAGGATAAAGCAGGTGACAAGGCCCAGATAGCTGCCGTCATGGAAACATCCAGGGGCGTGATCCATCTGACACTGTATGGGGACAAGGTTCCGTATACGGTCGCCAATTTTGTCAACCTGGCGCGCCGGGGATTTTATGACGGTCTGACATTTCACCGGGTCATCGACCGGTTCATGATTCAGGGCGGATGTCCTGATGGCAACGGCCGTGGAAATCCGGGATACAGGTTTAAAGACGAGTTCGCGCCCGGTCTGGTCCATGACCGGCCCGGCATTCTATCCATGGCCAATGCCGGACCCGATACCAATGGAAGCCAGTTCTTCATTACCCATGTTCCCACGCCCTGGCTCAATGGAAAGCACGCTGTTTTCGGTGCGGTCAACGGTCCCGAAGACATGGCCGTGGTCAATGCCGTCCGCCAGGGTGACAGGATCATCCGGGTCGTCGTCGCCGGTGATGTGACGGATCTCATGGCCAGGACCTCGGAAAAGCTATCCCAATGGAACAGCATCCTTGACGGGAAATTCCCGAATCTGAAAAAATGACCGGTTCCGGCTGCTATTCCATGAGCGGTTGAACCATGGGATCATCGATAAGGATGGAGGTCGTCTGCCGGGAAAAAAAATGATTGAACCCGAAGCCCTGGAAGGCATTATCGTTTCCGATGACCATGGTAGCGGCAAACGGAAAATTTTCGTTGAGGGTCCGGATCTGGATGGACATGGTTCCTGTCAGGGTGCTGTTTCCGGTAAAACCTGCCAGACCATCAGTCTTGGAGCCGAATCCCGGAACGCTGAAAGTGGAATCACCCCCAGACGAGCTGTCAGCCGGGAGATAACTGATCAGGTAGTAGACCCGGGTGCTGCCCATGTTATGGACGGACAGGGTGGAAGACCACTCCTGGCCGGTTATGGAATAGGGAATGAGGCAGTATTGGATGGGGCCTTCCATGGCCACAGTGTTGCGGGCTTCTCCCGGGCAGGAAATCCAGGAATTCGGATTCTGCTGTTCCTTTGTCCTTTCCGCTGCCGGATTGTCCATGGCTAAGGACATCAGGATGAATAGCACAGCTGCTATCAGGGGCATTGTTCTGCTGGTTGACATGCATCCTCCTGACGGGATTAAACGTTCAGGTGCCTGGTGCAGTCCTGTTCCTACGGCGTACCCCAGGGGTGAGCCGGGAACTGCTGCCGGAATTGGAAACAGGTCAGTCCAGAAATCTGGACTGACCTGTCTGTTATCCCGGATGGACTGCACGTGGTCTGTCCCAGGAACGGGCAGGGCATATGAAGAAACTGAGTTAAGGGCCCCTGCCGGGGAAAGAAACACTCAATGGTATTTCCCCCTGGATCTCCTTGCCGGTTATGGCGTCGGATCGTCGACGAGGGTCAGTGTTTTTTCCAAGGATGTGAAGGACTGGAATCCGAATCCCATGAACGCATCACTGCTGCCGACAAACAGGGTGGCGGCAAACGGAAGGTTTTCGTTGAGCGTCCGGAGATAAACGGAGATTGTTCCGTTCAGTACACCATTGGCAAAGCTGCCCAGTGCATCGGTTTTGGATCCAAATTTCGGGATGCTGAATGTGATGCCTGATTTGTAGGTCCCGGTGGAGTCATAGAACCCGGCCTGGTAATAGACCGTGGAAGAACTCGGGTTGTGAATGGACAGGCCGCAGGCCCAGCCATTGCTCATCGTTGCATAGGGAATGATTATCTGTTGTACCGGACCGGTGGAACCCGCGGGAAAAATCATGTTGGGATCAAACTTCGAGATCGTTCCAGGATCCTGCATGAGCCAATTCGGATCAAGGTTCACATAAGGCGATGCAGATACGCTTCCGTAAAACAGGAGCATGACTGACGATAATGCCAGGATAAAACGTTTGAAACAGAACATGGGCTCTCCTTTACTGGTGATGTTAACGGTTTTGTCTGAGATCTTTCCACAGACACTGTTTTAAAAGATATTCCCCAGGGGGCTTTGATCTTTTTTCGGTTGATTGGGTCAACGAAATAATCTGCCGCGAATATCGCCTGTCCTCGGGCCTGAATGGCCGCACCGTCCGGCAGCCTGGAAGCAGGCTATTTTGTATTCGTTCATATCAATGAGTTAGTTTACATTACTATATCATTTCTCGGAAAAACAAGGAAAATGTTGATTTTTTCATGGATTCCCTGTTATGCGGTATAGAATATACCGGGGTTACAGCTGTATATTCCCGGGTTATTGTATTTCTCCGGGGACCGGGATGGAACCGGAAAACTTGTAATCATAAAGGAAAAACAATGACAGAGCCTGTTGTGCTGGAGATATTTTCCGACTATATCTGACCCTGGTGCTACTTCATTACCGGGCGTATTGAACAATTAAAGCAGGAGTATGATATCACGGTTCGATGGAGGGACTTCCCTTTGCACCCGGAAACGCCGGAGGAGGGGCTGGACCTGGAGGAATTGTTCCGGGGACGGGGCATTGATGTTGAGGCCACGATGGCCCACTTGAGACGGACTGCGGCTGGTCTGGGTCTTCCCATGGGTGAGCGAAGACGGACCTTTAACAGCAGACTTGCCCAGGAGATGGGGAGTTGGGCCCAGGATATGGGCAAAGGAGACGCCTTCCACCATGCTGCTTTCAGGGCCTACTTTGTGGACGGAAAAAATATCGCCAAACGCCCGGTGCTGGCGGAACTGGCTGAATCGGCAGGGCTCCTGCCGGATGAAGCCCTGGCTGTCATAGATACGGGCAGATTCCGGCAGGCCGTGGACAGGGACTGGGCCCTGTCACGGCAAAAGGGGATTACCGGGGTGCCTGCTTTTGTAATGGATCCCGATATTCTGGTGGGAGCACAGCCCTATGAAGTTCTGGTCAGACTGGTCACAGCCCATGGCGGACGGTTTCGATAATCTGCCCGGGAAGTTTTGGCTTCCTTGTTTCGGATTTTAATGGGGGCAGCGCGGCTGCCGCCCCGGATCCGCCTATCAGTCCGGCTGCTCGCCGGCCCTTTCCAAAAGCACTTCCCGGAGCACTTTCAACGCGGTATTGGCTGAGGGGACGCCCCCATAGATACTGGTCTGGAAAATGACTTCGGCGATCTCCTCCTGGGAGCACCCCACATTAAGGGCAGCATGGATGTGGAGTTTGAGCTCTTCAGGCCGGACCAGCACCGTGAGGGCAGCTACCGTTATGAGCTGGCGCGTGGTATGGGGAATTTTTTCCCTGGAGTACATGCGGCCCGTTATATACAGGGACATGTCCCTGGCCAGGTCTTTGTCAAAGGATTTCCACAGGCCGTAGGGCTTATCCTCGTCCTTGACAGTGCTGAAGTAGAGTTCGGCGGTTTTTGCTGTTTTTTTTGCTGCGTCTTTATCGTCCATGGGTATTGTGATTCCGGCAAAGGGTAAAATGGTTTACCACCAGGTCTGGATTTCTTATCCCGTTGCCGCTTAAGGCACGTGGGTAAGGCCTCCAGAGTCTGGTGGATGAGAGGGGAGTATCAGAGAAAAATTACCGGGAGGCCTTCCGGATGCCCAGCTGATCAAGGGCAATGATCCATTTGCAGATGTTGGCAGACCCTTCCACCATTGTATAGGTGGGGGCATCCCTGTAGTACCTGGCCACGGGATATTCGGTTGAATACCCATAGGCGCCCAGGATTCTCATGGCAAAGTTGGCGCATTTGGTAACTGTCTCGCCGGCAAAGTACTTGGCCTGGGCCACATCAAGACCGTTGTTGAGCGTGCCCTGGTCTTTGACCCATGCAGCCCTGTAAACGAGAAGCCGGGCTGCCTCGATCTCGGTTGCCATCTGGGCGATCATATCCTGGTTCATCTGGAATTCTCCGATGGGCTTGCCGAACTGTTTGCGGTCATTACAGTATTTGGTGGCCACATCCAGGCATGCCTGGGCAAGGCCGACGGCCCCTGCCGCAGCTGACAGCCGGGTGTGGTTGAGGGAACTGAAAACGATCTTGGCGCCATCACCGGGTTTTCCCAGGAGGTTTTCCTTGGGAACTTTAACGTTGTCCAGGAACAGTTCTCCGGTGGGTGATGAATGGGAGCCCATTTTCTCCAATGAAGAGGTTTTAATGCCGGGAAAGTTTTTCGGTTCGATGACAAAGGCGGACAGTCCTTTACTGCCTGCGGATTTATCCGTGTATGCATAATAGATAAGGACATCGGCTGCGTTGGCGTTGGAAATCCAGGTTTTGGAGCCGTTGAGCACAAAGTGATCGCCCATGTCCTGGGCCGTAGAGGACATGGCCATGACATCGGAGCCGGCATCGGGCTCCGTGATACCGAACCCGCCCAGGTACTCGGCACTGCAAAGTTTTGCAATATATTTTTTCTTGGCTTCCTCGGTCCCGTATTTGAAGATGGTGAAAGCGCATCCCAGTACCTGCATGTTCACCTGAACCCTGAGGGAAGAGGATGCCTTGGCAATCTCTTCTGTAACGATCATGGCTGCAAGGAAGCCCATGTTTTCTCCGCCGTACTCTTCAGGAATGACAGTACCGAAGAAGCCGAGTTCCCCCATGGGTCTCAAGGCTTCTTTGATTGGCAGATAGTGATCCCTGTCCCACTGGTCTGCATTGGGAGCGATTTTTTTGGTGGCAAATTCCCTGACGGCTTTTTTCAGCATCTCGTGTTCTTTTCCAAGCTTGAAATCCATAATGTCTCCTTTTACAATTATATTGTAGTTATATTTTAGCTTTTTTCTTTTAAACCCTTTTGACGTGTTTTTGCAACAATTAATTTTTTCCCTGTCAGGCTTTGTCCCGGGCAGTGCCGAGCTCTTCTTCATGGCCCATGTCCCTGGAGCAGGAATTGGATGCCGTAATAAGTACTCGGATGCACGCCTCACGGTGAGCCGGGTCCAGGAACCGGATTTCCGGGACTGCCAGACTAAGGCTGGCGATTACAGACCCTGTGTTATCCATGATGGGGGAGCTGATGGAGCCCAGTCCTGGAGTCCTTTCTCCCATGCTTATGGCATATCCGCGGGCCCGGATGGCAGCAAGTTCATCTTTCAGGGCGGCCAGATCCGTAATGGTGTTGTCTGTCATGGCGGTTAAAACGGTTGTCCTGAAATACTGGTCCTGGAAATCCCGGGACGAAAAGGCCAGAAGGCATTTGGCCGAAGCTCCGGCATACAGGGGCGACATGTCGCCCACAGGCATTCCGGCTCTCAGATTCCGTGTGGATTCCAGAGTATCTATGCAAATACGGGCCCCTCCCTGGATGATGTTGAGGTGAACCGTTTCCCCGGTTTCTTCCCCGACCGCTTCCATATACCGCCGCGCAGTTCTGGAGAAGCGGCCCATTGTGTTCAGGGCATGGTAAAACCCGTAGAATACGCTTCCAAGCATGTATTGGCGTGTTCTGGGATCCTGGACAACAAATCCGTATGCTTTGAGCGTCTGGAGAATCCTCTGGACCGTTGCCGGGCTGAAGTTTAAGTGTTGGCTCAGTTCCCGGACTCCCCAGAAGGGTTTGGTCCGGTCAAAGGTCAGCAGCACTTCCAGGGTTTTTTCGATGGCATTGAATTTTGTTGTTTGATCCGTCATGAAAAGTGATTATCCTGCTTGCATTAAAAGTCGTTTTGTATTATGAAACATTGTATTGCATAATGGTTGTAGATCACAGGTCATGGATTCTGTCAAGGGATTTCATCAGGGAAGGGGTGGATTGAAGCGCGGGTAGAAATTCGGACGCTGATCTTTTTGGTGATGCATGCCGGGCGCCTGATATCAAATCAATGGCCCGGGTTTTGAAGGGAAAAGAGCCCCATGAACTGAAAAAACTTGACATTGTTGTTTGGGTGTACCATTAATGCGGTATTAAATTATAGCTTCTTTATAGCTATGATTCCCTTATCCGTCCGGGGATGATGGCAGATACCGTGAAAACACGTTGAATCGTAATTAATAAAAGGAGAGATGACTATGGCTGAAGAAATACTGGCACCGCTGGCGGGAAAGATCGTTAAGCTGTTTATTGCACCGGGCACAGCGGTGGAAGAAGATGACGAGGTTCTGATCATCGAGGCCATGAAAATGGAGACCCCGGTGTTCGCTCCCTGCGACGGTGTGGTGAAGTCCGTGAAGGTCAAGGAAGGTGATACTGTGGAAGAGGATGACCTGATCGCGGTTATTGAATAACTTTTTTCCCAAGCCCAGGAGCTTTATACGACCATGAGACCCTATTTTGAAACAATGGCCCCCCTTGGCAGCGAGCTGAAGAAGGGTGAGATCAAGCGTACCGAGGAGAACCTGGCCACTGTGCGCGAGGCTGAACAAGCAATTGCCCAGGCAGTGGAGGCGGTGAAGAACGCCGGCTTTTCCACGGAAAAGATCAACGCCCGGGGAGAGATGACCGTATGGCAGCGGTTGGAGTACCTGGTGGACCCCGGTACATGGTGCCCCCTGCACACCCTGTTCAATCCGGCTGACAACGAAGAAGGGACCACCAACGTCATAGACGGCCTGGGCAAGATATCAGGCAAGTGGGCCGTGATCATCGGTTTTGACAACAAGGTCATGGCCGGAGCCTGGCTTCCGGGCCAGTCCGAGAACATCCTGCGGGTCACGGACCTGGCCAAACGGCTGAACATTCCCCTGGTTTGGCTGGTCAACTGCAGCGGCGCCAAGCTGCCCGAGCAGGAGAAGTTTTATGCCAACCGGCGCGGGGCAGGCACGCCCTTTTTCCGGCATGCGGAGCTGGAGCAGATGGGCATTCCCATCCTTGCCGGGATCTACGGGACGAATCCGGCCGGAGGCGGGTACCAGAGTATCAGCCCCACGATTCTGTTCGCCCACAAGGACTGCAACATAGCCGTGGGCGGTGCGGGAATTGTCAGCGGCATGGCGCCCCAGGGCGGATTTGATGTGGCCATGGCCGAGGCCCTGGTGGAAAAAGCCAAGGCATTCAAGGCCAAACCGCCGGGAACCTGCCGGATCCATTATGATGAGACCGGATTTTTCCGGTATGTATACGACAAGGAAGAGGGCGTCCTGGACGGGATCCGGGATTACATGAAGGACATGCCCGCCTACAATCCCAAATTCTTCCGGGTTGCCGAGCCCAAAGAGCCTTTATACCCGGCCGGGGACATCGCAAGGCTCCTGCCCATGGAGCAGAAAAAGGTCTACTCCTTTGAGCAGATTCTTTCCCGTCTGGTTGACGGCAGTGAACACCAGGAGTTCCGTCCCGATTACGGTCCCGAGATGTACACGGGTCTGTGCAAGGTGGACGGGTTCGTGGTGGGGTGCATCGGCAACCGCCAGGGATACCTGGGCAAAGGATACCCTGAATATGCGGATTACCCCGGGATCGGCGGTAAGCTTTACCGCCAGGGGCTTATCAAGCTCAACGAGTTCGTGACCCTGTGCGGCCGGGACAGGATACCGGTGATCTGGTTCCAGGACACCTCGGGCATCGATGTGGGCGATGATGCCGAAAAGGCAGAGCTTCTGGGCCTTGGGCAGTCCCTGATCTACTCCATCCAGCAGACCGATGTTCCCATGATGCTGGCGGTCCTGAGAAAGGGATCGGCAGCGGCCCATTACGTGCTGGGCGGCCCCACGGCCAACCGTCACAACGCCTTTACCCTGGGAACAGCTGCCACGGAGATCTATGTCATGCACGGGGAGACGGCTGCGGTTGCCTCCTATGCCCGGCGCCTGGTCAAGGAGAAAGAGTCCGGTAAGGATCTCCAGCCGGTGGTGGACAAGATGAACGAGCTGGCCAAAAAGTATTACGATACCTCCCGGCCCGTGTTCTGTGCCAAGACCGGCATGGTCGACGAGCTGGTGTGCCTGGAGGACCTGAGAAAATACATGGTCGCCTTTGCAGGCAGCGCCTACCAGAACCCCAGGTCCATCTGTCCCCATCATCAGATGATGCTGCCGCGCATCATCCGGGGCTGATCAAGCTTATATAAGAGGAAATCAACTTCTCCCCGGGGCCAGTCCAGCCCCGGGGAGTCTTTCAATGAGGAGGGTACCATGGCAGATCTTCAATTCATGGGTGTGGAAAAAAACAACGGCCTGGCCCGTATTGTTCTGAACAGGCCCAAGCATAATGTCCTGAATATTCCCATGATGAACGAATTGAACAGGGAACTTGCGGCCATTGCCGCAGACGACGAGCTGAAATGCGTTGTCATAACCGGCGAGGGGCGCAGCTTCTGCGCCGGCGTCGAGGTGGGGGACCATAAGCCGGAAATGGTTGATGAGATGGTTGCTGTTTTCAACCGGATTTTCGAGCTGATCAACTGCATCGACATTCCTGTAATTGCAGCAGTACAGGGCGGAGCCTGCCTTGGCGGGGGCATGGAACTGGCTATTGCCTGCGATATCGTGCTCGCTTCGGAAAAGGCCATCTTTGGTCAGCCCGAGATCAAACTGGGTTTTTTCCCTCCCTATGCGGCAATCAGGCTGCCTGAACTGGTGGGAACCGCCAAAGCCATCGAGATCCTGACAACCGGTAAGAGCTATACGGCAGCCCAGGCCAAGTCCCTTGGCTTTGTTTCTGAAACCGCACCGGCAGAAACCTTCCAGGACACCGTGAACAGTTATGTCAACGAAATCTGCATGTCCAGCCCCCTGATCATCCGGCTGAACAAGCGGGCCGTGAAACGCCACCTGGGCGTCGGATTTGCCCAGAGCGTCGATCTGGTATCCAATTATTTCCTCAATACCATGATGAAGACCCAGGATACCCTGGAAGGGATAAAGAGTTTTGAGGAAAAGAGGGTCGCGGTCTGGAAAAACTGCTGATCCGGTATTTCAATGATCATCGATTCACATGTACACCTTTTCTCTCCATCGGTTGTGGCCAATGTGTCAAAGCGGCAGGACATGGTATCCCTGCTTCGTCTTGAGATCCATGAGGCTCCCCGGCGTTCGGAGCCCGGTGTTCTTGCCAGCGAGGCTCGTGAGGCAGGACTTGATGCCGTGCTTCTCCTGCCCACAGCCAATGCCGCATCCATTGCCAGGGTGAACCAGGAGTTTATCCGGGAAGCAGGGCTTTATGATAGAGTCTTTACAGCAGGGACCCTCCATCCCGTGGCCGGCGGGATCCGGGAGGAACTGGAACGGTTCAGGGAACACAAGGTCAGGGCCGTCAAGATCTGCTCCTTTTCCCAGGGGTTCGTGCTGACTGACCCGGATACCCTGGCCATGTTCCGGGAAATGGCCGTGTTCTCCCGGGACCGCAATTATCCCCTTACGGTGATTCTGGACACCTTTGCCTTGGCCCATCAGTATTTTCATTCAGATCCAACGTTTACAACAACGCCGGATCAGGTGGGTTTCCTGGTCCGGGAATTTGCGGATCTCAATTTTGTGGCCGCCCACATGGGAGGGCTCTGTGCTCCCTTTGACCAGGTCGTCAATTGCCTTCCCCCATCCAGGAACCTCTTTCTGGACACCGCCAACGGGGCCCATGTCCTGTCCCGGGATGAGTTTGTCTTTTTGCTCAGGCGTCATGGGCCAGGGCATGTCCTGTTCGGTACTGACTGGCCCTATTTCGGCTTCACACAGGAGCTTGCCCTTGTAGACAGCCTGGCCGAACAGGCCGGTTTCTCAGCCGGGGACAGGGATCTCCTGGCTGGAGACAACAGCAGGGACCTTTTCCTGCCTTGACAGGATGACGATTCATCAATACAGCAGGATGGCGGATAAACCAGCCAGGCAAGGACAGGTCCCTGGGCTTCCCTGGAACGGATCACATCCGGGGTTGAGTTTCAGTGGAGGAGATTTCAGGAGGACAGTGACTCCGTGTCCAGGGGGAACAGGTAACCGGCACGGGCATAAAGATCCTGGATCATGAGCAGATCCTGGATTTTATCGTCGCTGGGATGAATTTCACCCAGCCAGCGGGTTGTTTTATTGGAGTTGTCCAGGTACCAGCAGACAATGGACACATCAGCACCCTTGGCAATGTGCCAGAAGCCTGTCTTGATGGTTTTTACGGCCTTGCGGGTTCCTTCCGGAACAATGGCCAGAAGAAAGTCATCCCTGTTCTTGAACAGTTCCACCATCTGCCCGACAACTCCCTGGGGTGCATTCCTGTCGACAGGTATGCCGCCTAGAGTTCTGAGGAGGATGGACATGGGCCAGAAGAACCACTCCTTTTTGATCATGATATATCCGGTGATCTTTAAAATACGGTAGGCTGTGAAGGCCCTTACCGTATCCATATTGGAGGTGTGGGGAAAACCGATGATGACATGCTTCCTGGAAAAATAGGCCGGAAGGGGTTCACACCGCCATCCGATAACAAAAAACAGGCATCGTCCGATCAGGCTCATCAGGTATTTCATCCAGTTCCCTTTCCGGGATTGTACAACGTTTAACAAAATTTATGATAATTACATATTACTGATAATAAGTAAATAGTGTTGTAACCATTGTATCCGCTGTTTCGGGTGATGACATCAACAGACCTGGCACTGGAGCTTCAGACCGGTTCATGACAGGTTGAATCCCTTGATTTACAAGTATCCTGCCAGTATCTCCCTCCCACAATTCCCTTGAATATTGATTCCGGGTTATGGTATTCGATAACATTAGGCCTTTTGCAGAACGACATGATTGCCACCTTTTCCCTTAAAGGAAACCCGGGTGTGATTCATGGGCCGCAGGGTCGGAAAATAGGCGTTAATTTACGCATCCTTTTGAGGATAGCCTAACAGGGAGAGTAGAGGGGTATGTCCATAGTCCGGCAACGGCACACAACGCGCCAGATCCATGTGGGTCAGATACCGGTAGGCGGGGGCTCACCGGTCGCCATACAGTCCATGACCAATACCTATACCCAGGACGTGGCAGCCACGGTCGCCCAGATCAGGAGGCTTGCCCGGGCCGGGTGTGAGATCGTCCGGGTTGCCGTCCCGGACATGGACGCTGCAACGGCTCTCAGGTCCATCAGGGAGCAGATCGACATTCCGTTGATAGCCGATATCCATTTTGATTACCGGCTTGCCCTGGCAGCCTGCGATGCCGGTGTAGACGGGCTCAGGATCAACCCGGGCAACATCGGTGAACACCGGAAGATCAAGGCTGTGGCAGACCGGGCCAGGCAGGGGAAAATTCCCATACGGGTGGGTGTTAATGCCGGGTCCCTGGAAAAGGATATCGAGCAGGCCATGGGAGTGACTCCCGAAGCCATGGTGGAGAGCGGCCTACGCAATATCAGGATTCTGGAGGAGGTGGGTTTCAGGGACATCAAGCTCTCGCTCAAGGCGTCGGACGTGTCCCGCACGGTCCAGGCTTACAGGCTTATGGCCGAGAAAACCGACATCCCCCTGCACGTCGGCGTAACCGAAGCCGGAGGATTGTTTGCCGGTATCACCAAGTCTGCCCTGGGTATCGGGATGCTGCTGGCCGAGGGTATTGGAGACACCATCCGGGTCTCCCTGACCCGGGATCCGGTGGAAGAGGTGCGGGTTGCCTGGGAGATTCTGCGGGCCCTGGATTTGAGAAAGCGGGGGCCCGAGATCATTTCATGCCCCACCTGCGGACGGTGCCGGATCAATCTGTTTCAGATCGCGGAAGATATTGAAAAGGCTCTGGAGAGCTGTCCCAAAACCATCAAGGTTGCCATCATGGGGTGCGTGGTCAACGGACCGGGTGAGGCAAAGGAGGCCGATCTCGGCATTGCCGGGGGAGATGGATTCGGCATTTTGTTTAAAAAGGGCAAGGTTGTCAGGAAATTTGATCAGGAAGACCTGGTGGCTGTGCTCCTGGATGAAATCGAAAAATATCAATAGTAATCTGGAGGAAAGGTAATGGGGAAACCGGTTAAGAGTGCAATATCACCGACACGAACAGAAGATTACCCGATGTGGTACCAGGAGGTTGTCAAGGCCTCGGACATGGCAGAAAAGTCGGCTGTCAGGGGATGCATGGTCATTAAACCCTGGGGCTATGCCCTGTGGGAAAACATCGTGAGCCAGATGGATGCCATGTTCAAGACCACCGGGGTAAAAAATGCCTACTTTCCCCTGTTCATTCCCTTGAGCTACCTTGAAAAGGAAGCAGAGCATGTGGAGGGGTTTGCCAAGGAGTGTGCCGTTGTGACCCATCACAGGCTTGAACGCGGAGAGGGCGGCGGGCTGGTTCCTGCGGGCAAACTCCAGGAGCCCCTCATTGTCAGACCCACATCAGAAACCATTATCGGGGAATCCATGTCCAGGTGGATATCCAGCTACCGTGATCTCCCCATCCTGCTCAACCAATGGGCCAATGTTGTCCGGTGGGAGATGAGGACCAGGATTTTCCTGAGGACCAGCGAATTCCTCTGGCAGGAGGGGCATACTGCCCATGCCTCATCCCAGGAAGCCATAGAGCGAACCATGATGATGCTGGATGTGTACACGAAATTTGTGGAAGAACACCTGGCCATGCCTGTAATCAGGGGAAGAAAAACCCCGTCCGAGAGATTCCCGGGAGCTGTGGACACAACCTGCATCGAAGCCATGATGCAGGATAAAAAAGCCCTTCAGGCAGGGACCTCCCATTTCCTGGGCCAGAACTTTGCCAAAAGCTCCAATATCCGGTTCCAGAATTCCGATAAACAGGAGGAATTTGCCTGGACAACGTCCTGGGGAACATCCACCCGCATGATCGGTGGCATGATCATGACCCACGGGGATGATGACGGTGTCATCATGCCTCCCAGGGTTGCACCTTCCCATGTGGTGCTTTTACCAATCATCCACAGCGAGGACGAGAAACGAAGGATCATGGAGTATACACAGAGTCTGGCCGACGCCCTCAGGGCACGGCAGGTTTTCGGCAGGCCCATTGTCGTGGAAATCGATGACAGGGACATGGGTGGCGCCAGGGGCTGGGAGTGGATCAAAAAAGGAATTCCTGTCCGGGTGGAGATCGGTCCCAGGGACATGGCCAAGGATTCTGTGTTCGTGGGCAGGCGTGATCAGGGGGGCGGGGAAAAGAAGGCCATGAAGCGGGATGTCTTTTTAAACAGCATTGAGGCCATCCTGGTTGAAATTCAGCAGAATCTCTATGACCGTGCCCTGGCCTTCCGCAGGGACAATACTCTGGAAATAAATGCTAACAAAGCGTTTTATGAATTCTTCACCGCCGATGAGAATACCATCCACGGCGGCTTTGTCATGGCTCACTGGTGCGGGAACGATGCCTGTGAAGCCAAAATTAAAGCAGATCTGTCTGTGACCATACGGTGCATTCCATTTGATGCCAGCCTGGAGCAGGGAGGCTGCATCTGCTGCGGCAGCCCAAGCAGCCGCAGGGTATTGTTTGCAAAGGCGTATTGATTAATCCATGATCAGAATCACCGACATTCTGGACAAGATAACCGAGTACAACCCTGGTGCTGATCTGGGCCCCATTGACAGGGCCTATATCTATTCAGCCAGGGTTCATGCCGGTCAGGTCCGGCTGTCAGGTGAGCCTTACCTGTCCCACCCCCTGGAGGTGGCGGCCATCCTGGCCGACATGAAGCTGGATGTGGAGAGCATTGCAGCAGCGCTTCTCCATGATGTCATTGAGGATACCCATGCCACCAAGGAAGAGATTCTCCAGATGTTCGGACCTGGTATCGTCCATATCGTTTCCGGGGTCACCAAACTGTCCAAACTGGAAGCCACGGACAAGGTTGTTCAGCAGGCCGAAAGCCTGAGGCGGATGATCCTGGCCATGGCCGATGATATCCGTGTTGTTTTGATCAAACTGGCTGACCGGCTCCATAACATGCGGACCCTGAAGTTCCACAACAGGGTTGAGAAACAGATGGCCATTGCCCAGGAGACCCTGGATATCTATGCCCCCATTGCAGCCCGTCTGGGAATTTTCTGGATCAAACAGGAGCTGGAAGAGATCGCCTTTTTTTATACCCAGCCCGAAGAGTATTCCCGGATTAATGCACTGGTAAACCGGGCCAGGGAGGAAAAGGAAAATTACATCACCATGGTCAAGAGCAGGCTCAGGGAAAAGATGGAGGCTGAAGGCCTGACTGCCGAGATCAACGGGCGATATAAACAGCATTACAGTATCTACCAGAAGATGCTCTCCCAGAGTCTGGAGTTTGAGGAGGTCTACGATATCATTGCTTTCCGGGTCATCCTGGATTCCATTTCCCACTGCTACGAGGCCATGGGGCATATCCACGCCATGTGGAAGCCCATCCACTACAAGATCAAGGATTATATCGCCGTTCCCAAGCCAAACCGGTATCAGTCCCTGCACACCACTGTTATCGGTCCCTTTGGGGAACGGGTTGAGATCCAGATCCGGACCCACGAGATGGACAGGGTAGCAGAATCGGGCATTGCAGCCCACTGGAGTTACAAGGAAGGATCCCCCATAGACGAGAAAACCGGGGAAACCTTTGCCTGGATACGCAACCTGGTGGATAACCAGGAGGATTCCAAGGATCCGGACGAGTTCCTGGAGAATGTCAGGATCGACCTGTACTCCGATGAAATTTATGTGTTCACGCCCAATGGGGAAATCAAAACCCTTCCCAAGGGCGCGACTCCGGTGGATTTCGCCTATATGATCCACACGGAAGTCGGTGCCCAGTGTACAGGAGCCAAGGTCAACGGAAAGCTGGTACCCCTGCCCCATGTCCTTGCCAACGGAGATACCATTGAGATCATCACAACCAAGGGGCACCAGCCCAGCTCCGACTGGCTGAATTTTGTCAAGACGGTCAAGGCCAGGACCAAGATTCGGCAGGTAATCCGGGTCAGTGAAAAAGAAAGGAGTGTCAGCCTTGGCAGGGAAATGTGTGAGAAGCAGTTCAGGAAAAAGAATCAGAACTTCAACACGCTGATCAAGACCGGTGCGCTTGAAGATGCCGCCGAATCATTCGGGTTCAAAACCGTGGATGACCTCATGGCCCAGGTTGGGTTCGGACGGATCACACCCCTTCAGATTTTGAACAAGATCGCTCCGGAGGCCGAGGAGTTCAAGGAACGGGAAGCTTCGCTGCTGTCTAAAATCATCGGAGGTGGGAAAAAGAAAAAGGATGGAACCGGTGTTGTCGTCAAGGGGCTCAATGATATCCTGGTCAAGTTTTCCAGGTGCTGTAACCCCCTTCCCGGGGATGCCATCACCGGGTATATCACCCAGGGGCAGGGGGTAACCATCCACCGTAAAAAGTGTATCAATGCATTGAAGATGAATCCTGAAAGGCAGATTGATGTTCAATGGAGCGATGAATTTACAGAATCCTATCCTGCAACAATCCGGGTTCGCTCCACTGACAGGTTTGGCCTGCTGGCTGATGTTGCTTCAACCATCAGCAAAAACAAAGCCAACATCATCACGGCCCATACGGACACGTCGGAATTCGGCATTGCCAGCAGCTATTTCACCATATCCGTTGAAAGTATAGAACAACTGCAGAGAATCATGACAGATATCCGCAAGGTAAAACAGGTCAAGGATGTGAAACGCGTTGTTACCAGCGACTATGCTTAGGCTGCTTTAACGACTTTTCCGGCCTTGATGCAGCTGGTGCACACGTCAATCCTCTGGACCCTGCCTTCGAATAAGGCATGGACGCGTTGAAGGTTGGGGTTGAACCGGCGTTTGTTAAGGTTATGGGCGTGGCTGACATGGTTGCCGACCACAGGTTTTTTTCCACAGATAACGCATCCTTTTGACATGGTTGTTCTCCTTTGAGGGGGCTCTCCCCGAAAATAATCATCGTAACAGGTTCTCCGCACCGATCCGGTCCGGATCTCCAAAAAAGTGAACCTTACAATAAGAGCAGAATTTTGTAAAGAAAATTCAGGTGGGCAGGGTTCAGTTTTCCATCAGTTCCTGGCATTTCATGATAAGTGCCAGGGCCTCCTTGCCCTCATCGGAATCGGGATAGGTTGCAAACAGGTACTCGAACCGTTTCATGGCGGCCTTGTAATGTTTGGATTTCATGTAGAATTTTCCAATGACCATCTCATGGGTTGCCAGACGGGAAATGCATTCCCTGCGCTTGATATCGGCTTTTTGGGCATGGGGATCATCCGGATATTGATCCATGAGACGGGTAAACTCATCCAGGGCCTTCTGGGAAAAGGACTGGTCTTTGTCTGTCCTGGGAATCTGATTATACCAACACATCCCGATGCTGTAGATGATGTACGGAATGGCATCATTTTTGGGATGGAGACTTTCAAATTCCTGGTAAGCCGCAATGGCCTCGTCATACTCTTCCCGCTCATAGTGGGAGTCTGCAATTTTCATTTCAGCAAGGATGGCGTACTTGCTGAACGGATACCAGTCCTTGAGGGTGGTGAATGAATTGATGGCTTCCTTGTAGTCACCGTCCCTGTAAAATTCTGCACCTTCCTTGACCAGTTGTTCGGCTGTTTTTTCGGCTTCATGCTTTGATCCGAACCAAGAGCAACCTGAGGCCGCGATTACAGCAGCACCACTTAAGAGACATATCAAAAAAAACCGAATTGTTTTCATCAGCCCAGGTTCTCTATGTAATGTTCAGCGGAGATGGCAGCAATGGCGGCATCTCCCACGGCCGTCGATATCTGTCTCAACGGAGTGTTCCTCACATCCCCTGCTGCAAAAACGCCGGGAATGGAGGTTTTCATGTTCACATCCACATTGATGAATCCAAAGGGATCCATGTCCAGCCTGTCCTTCAGAAAGGCCGTGTTGGGTGTGATCCCTATCCAGATAAAGCATCCGTCAGCCTTGATGGTCTGTTGTTCCCCCGATTTGATGTTTTTGACATGGACATTCTCCACGCTGAAAAAACCGTCAATACCTGTTACAACGGAATCCCAGACAAATTTGATTTTGGGGTTCTTGAGAGCGCGTTCCTGAAGAATTTTGGTGGCTCTTAGCTGGTCCCTGCGGTGAACCAGGTAGACCCTTTCCACGAATTTGGTAAGGAAGATAGCTTCCTGGACGGCCGTGTCTCCGCCCCCCACCGCAACCACGGTTTTGTTCCTGAAAAAAGGCGCATCACAGGTGGCACAGAACGATATCCCCTTGCCCATGAAACGGTCTTCCCCGATGCCGAGTTTGCGCGGCGAAGCGCCGGTGGCAATGATAACGGTTTTCGTGGTCAGTTTTTTTTCGCCCAGATGCAGGGTTTTCACATCCCCGTCCAGGTCGACTCCAGTGACCTCTTCGGTCTGAATTTCGAGACCCAGGTTTTTTGCCTGGGTAAGCATTTTTTCGGCCAGGTCGTAGCCGCTGATGCCCTCGGGGAATCCGGGGTAATTTTCAATCCAGTCTGTGATGATGATCTGTCCACCGGGCGCGGCCTTTTCCAGGAGCAGGACGTTCATCCTGGCCCTGGCTGCATAGATCCCGGCCGTCAGACCTCCGGGGCCGGCACCGACAATCACCATGTCATAATCGGTCTGTGGCATGTGTCAATCTCCTTGAGTGAAGGTGTCCTGTTCAGCAGAGCTTTTTGATAGCTTCCTCCAGTTTTGTCTTGGCTACCATTCCCGTGATCTGATCGGCAGTTTCACCGTTCTTGAAAAAGATGAGGGTCGGGATGGCTTTTATACCGAACTTGCTGGGGGATATCGGGTTTTCATCCACATTGACCTTGACAAATTTCATCCGGTCGCCATATACGCCTTCAAGCTCTTCGATGGTTGGGGCAATGGCCCTGCAGGGACCGCACCAGGGAGCCCAGAAGTCCACAAGGACAGGTTTGTCTGATTTAAGGACTTCTGCGTCAAAGGAGTCATCATCAATTTCATGTATTGTTTTTGCCATTATTGGAATCCTTAATCTTATTGCGTTGGTTCAAAAATGCATGTCGTGTAACTATAGGGTGTAAACCAGGCTTTGTCAATACAATGAAAATCGCCTTTTCCTTGACAGATGGAAATGGGTTTATCATTATTCCAGAAAAACACAGGAGGTTTTATCATGGGTAGAATTATCAGGGTGGGAACCTTGATCTCCGGAGGAGGCACCAACCTGCAGGCCATCATTGATGCCTGTGTCAAGGGAGCCATAGATGCCAGGATCTGCTTTACAGGATCTGACATTCCCGGGGTCCGGGGGCTCGAACGGGCAAAAGCAGCCGGTATAGATACCTTTGTTGTCGATTACCGGTCAATCATACGGGAGTTCAGGGAAAATCCCGATGACAGGAGGCTGCCCGCAGATTTTAGTCTCAACGAGATCCGGGCAAAACAAAACCTGGTTCCTGAGCAGGCCGGCAAAGAAAAAATTGATTTTTTCCTCAAAACCAGGGCCATAGCGGAAAAAGCCCTGCTGGAGCGGATGCTTTCCTATGACATGGATCTCCTGGTCCTTGCCGGGTTCATGCGGACCCTGACTCCCTACTTCATTGACCGGATCAACACGCCACCGGGCAGGCAGCGGATCATGAACATTCATCCTGCCCTGCTCCCGGCATTTCCGGGCACTGACGGGTACGGTGACACTTTCCGGTATGGCTGCAAAATCGGGGGTTGTACTGTACATTTTATTGATTACGGCGAGGATACAGGGCCCATTATCGGCCAGAAGGCTTTTCCCATCGAAGATGGGGATACCCTGGAAGCGGTTAAGAAAAAAGGGCTGGAGCTGGAGTGGCAGCTGTATCCGGAATGTATCCATAAGTATGCCCAGGGAATGATCTGACAATATCATGGCAGGTCAGCCGGATGCACCTGTCTTTTTCAAGTCGTTCAACCGAATATTTCATGAAATATCCGGTTGAACCAGGTCACTTTTGGTCCGGGAAATATTCCACGCAGATGCTTTCGGGCCCAAGACCGGGATCGGTTCTGATGCTAAAGGTGATTCCGGGGTAGCATGATGCCAGGATATCCATATTCCGGTTCCGGTCTCCGCGGAGTCTAGATTCCGAGGCAGGGTGGATGTGGATTGTGAGGAGGCCGGGGACCGGGGCAGGCATTGCCTGGGCCAGCATGGCAAGGGTCTTGTCCAGAAACAGTTCCGAATAGACCAGGTGGCCGAAAGCAGGATGCCATGGTCCTGCCGCGATCCCGTCAAACCCCTGGAGCAGATCGGATGTTTGGAGCCCCATGCGGATGACCCGGATCCCTTCGGAGCTGAACAGACTATAAAGGCGCTTGACCAGGGTGACGCAGTGATCCAGTTGCATGGGTTGGTAACGTCCCTGGATATACCAGCGGTAAATGGCGCTTCCTTTCAGGACAAGCAAGGGGTAGATCCGGACAAAGGCCGGGGTAAGGGCAGCAATGGCTCGGCCTGTTTCCAGGGCTGATTCATCATCATCCCCCGGCAATCCGACCATCATCTGCATTCCGGTTTCAAAACCGGTCTCCCGAAGGCGTTCTGCTGCCGTACGGGTGTCTGAAGATGTATGACCCCGGCGGGACAATAAAAGGACATCATCGTTCATGGACTGGACGCCGATCTCCACGGTTTTTACCGCATAACCGGACAGAGATGTCAGGGTTTCAGGGGTGATGGTGTCCGGCCGTGTGGAAAATCGTATAAAATCAATTTTTTTTTGTTCTACCAGGGACTGGGCCGCATCAAGAAGGCGGTATCTGTCTTCTTGATTCAGTCCCAGGAAATTCCCGCCGAAAAAGGCCAGCTCAACATGTGGCCTGTTGCCCCTGTACCTTAGATAGCCGTCAACCTGTTCAACGATTTCCTGTCTGTCCGGCAGCTTTTCCCTCTGACCGGCAATGACCGACTGATTGCAGAAGGCACATTGATGCGGACATCCCAAGTGGGGTATGAAGACCGGGATGATAAGCGGTGGGGCTGTTGTTGTCAAAGGATCTTTTCTTTTAACAGCTTCAAGGCTTTCTGGGCCGCATTCTGCTCCGCGGCCTTCTTGCTCTTTCCCTGGCCGATAGTTTGGATGCTGCAGACATCCACCGAAATTTCAAAGGTCTTATCATGGTCCGGACCTGACTCTCCGGTGATTGCATAACAGGGGGTACAATTGCCAAGTTCCTGGACGTATTCCTGGAGAATGCTCTTGTAATCTTCCACATCCCCATTGGGAGCGGTTGCGCTCAGGTGGGTATCGAACAGATCCTGGATGAGTGTGTAGGTCTTTTCAAAGCCCTGGTCCAGGTAGGTGGCGGCAATTAATGCCTCAAAGGCATCTGACAGGATGGAGTTCTTTTCAGAGCCCCGGGACAGCCGTTCACCTTTGCCCAGTAAGATGAACCGTCCGAGGTCGATGGAACGCGCCATGGCTGTGAGCCCGCCTTCGCTGACAAGGCTTGCCCTGAATTTTGAGAGATTGCCTTCGTTCAGCCTGGGGTAACGCTCCATGAGGGTCTGGCCGATGGCCAGCCCTAGAACGGCATCTCCCAGGAACTCGAAGCGTTGGTTGTCCGTCACTGTTCTATCCTGGAGTTCATTGACATAGGAGCTGTGGCGGAGGGCGTTGAGGAGCAGAGTCTTATCGGCAAAGGTGTGACCCATGTTGTTTTCCAGGATGTCCAACCTGGGATTGTCAGTCCTGAACTGTTCAATGGCGGTAGCCAGATTCCGGCAGTACTGGTAGTCAACATTAAGGAATCCGGTGCCTGTTCCCATGCTGGTTCCCTTTTTAAAGTTTCCGTGGAAGTCGGAGCCCCCGGTGACCAGAAGGTCTTTCTGGAATGCAAGGTTGGCGTAGAAAGTCGTCTGCTCGGTTGTGTGATCCGTATAGTAGACCTCCAGGCCCCTCAATCCCATGGCTGCAAGGTCCTGGATCAGGGCTGAAACTCTGCGGGGGTCCCCACCCGGTTCCAGGAGCCCTGGGTGGGCCAGGACCGCAACGCCTCCGGCATCCTGGATCAGGCGGATAACGTCCTGGCATGGGATGCGGAATTTGTCCACATAGGCTGGCTTTCCCTTTCCCAGATACTGGTCGAATGCCTGGTCAAATGAGGTGATGTAGCCTTTTTCCAGCATTGCCTGGGCAATATGGGGCCGGCCGGTCTGTCCCGGGCCGCCGATGGCTTCCACCTGGTCAAGGGTGAGGGGTATTCCCAGTCCGTTTAGTTTCTCGATGATCCGGGGAGTTCTAGTGATCCGGGCCATCCTCAATTCTTCCAGAGCCGAGTTCAGATGCCGGTCATAGATGCTGATACCATAACCCAGGATGTGGAGGCTGCCGCTGCCGGAAAACCCGGGTGGAGGTTCGGCGCTGATTTCAACGCCTGTGACAAGTTCCAGGCCTTGTGGAATACCGGCTTCAAGAACCAGCCTGACACCGTCTGTTGTGTCGTGATCAGTGATGGCAATGGCCTGGATTCCCAGGTCCACTGCCAGTTGGATTACTTCGGAAGGGGTGCAGGATCCGTCTGATGCTGTGGAGTGAATATGAAGATCGATCACTGCACGGTCTCGTTTTTAGATGCCAAGGGCTTTTTCCAGGACTTCCTCCCTGGTCTTGCAGTCAATGCACTGTGTGGTGACGGGTCTCGCCTTCAGACGGGCGATGGAGATGTCCTCACCGCAAGTTTCACAGATGCCGAAGACATTGTCCTCAATACGCTGAAGAGCCTTTTTAACCTTTTTGATGAGTTTATGCTCACGATCCCGGATCCTCAGCTCAAAGTTCCGGTTGGCCTCATGGGATGCCCTGTCCGTCGGGTCAGCGAAATTTTCCTTCGGGGCTGTCATTCCGTTTACCGTATCATCAGCGTGGGAAAGCAGATCGTTAAGTCTTTCAGCAAGCAGCTCTTTGAAAAAACTCAAGTCTTTGTCGTCCATGGTTCTATCCTTTTCTGTCCTTAGCTGTACCTTCCGTACGGCCTTGTGAATGCCGCGCGGATCCTTTTAAAACCTGTCACCCGGATTCGAAGTCCGTCCAGATTCGAGTCCGTTATTATAATTTTATGGCCGGGCAATGTAAAGAATAAAATTAATCATCATTGATATTGTCGAGATTGAACAGGTGGCGGGCCACGTTGATGTATCTGGAGTCATCCCGGTGTTCTCCGGTGTTTTTTAAAAACCGTATGGGGTCATGGATGACTTTGTTGGTAATGGCCTGACTCATCCTGCGGATGGCATCCATGTCCTGGGGCGAGAGGTGTTTGAGTCCTGACAGGGTTTTCTCGGTTTCCTGTTCGGTGATGGCGGTGATTTTTTCCTTGATGCCGATGATGGTGGGAACAAGCTCCAGGGTGTCCAGCCATTTCCGGAATTTAATGACGGCCTCTTCCACCAGGCGTTCGCCCTTGACAGCCTCCCGGCTGCGTTCTTTCAGGTTGTCGTTGACGATGTCCTGCAGATCATCGATGTCATAGAGGTAGGCATTGCCCAGTTTGTTGACTTCGGGATCAATGTCCCTGGGAACAGCGATATCAATGAAGAACAGGGGTTTGTTTTTCCGGTACTTGAGTGCCTGGCGGACCTGGGCCGCAGTCAGGACATGGCCGGTGGCCCCGGTTGAACTGATGATGATGTCCACATCACTGAGCATGGTTTCCCGTTCCTCGAATTTTACGGCCCGGCCCTGGAATCTTTCCGCCAGGGTCACGGCTTTGCTGAAGGTCCGGTTGGCCACGGTTATGGATTTTACACCGTGGGAGATCAGGTGCTCAACAGCGATCTCAGCCATGTCTCCGGCTCCCAGGAGCAAGACGCTGCGGGTGGCGAGATCACTGAAGATCTTGCTGGCAAGCTCAATGGCGGCATAGCTGATGGACACGGCATTGTCGCCGATGCCGGTTTCCCTGCGCACCCGTTTGGCTATGCTGAAGGCCTTGTGGAGAAGCCGGTTAAGGATGACTCCCGATGTGTGGCTGGCAACGGTTGTCCGGTAGGCCTCCTTGACCTGGCCAAGGATCTGGGGCTCTCCCACAATCATGGAATCCAGGCTTGATGCGACCCGGAACAGGTGATGTACGGCAGCATCATTGGAGTGGGTGTAAAGGGCGTTCTCGAACCGTGTAACAGGAACTCCCTTGAAATCGGCCAGCAATTCCTTGACAACAAAATCAGCAAGATCATTGTCAGGGACAAACAGGATTTCAGTCCGGTTGCAGGTGGAAAAGAGCATGGCTTCACGGATTTCATCCCTGGCTTGCAGGGTCTTCAGGAAAATGGCAGTCTCTTCCCGGTTGAAGGCAAGGGTCTCCCTGAGTTCCACCGGTGCTGTCTTGTGATTGACGCCAATGAGTGTTATTGCTGACATGATGCCTCGATCACTGGGTGAATCCCTGGTGATGTCCGCCAATCAGAAAATTGACGCCCAGAAACGTGAATAGAATTACAGCGAATCCGACAACGGTCATGATGGCGGAGCGCCGTCCCATCCATCCGGAGGTGAGTCGGCCGTGGAGCAGGGCGGCATAAACCAGCCAGGTGCCTGCGGACCAGATTTCTTTGGGATCCCAGGACCAGAATCTTCCCCAGACCAGTTTCGCGTAGACAAAACCGGTGATCAGGCCCATGGTGAGCATCACGAATCCGTAAACCACACAGGAATAGCTGGTGGAGTCCAGAAGATCCAGGGGGGGGAGGCGCCTGAAAAAGAACCCCCGGGTTTTTGCCTTGATGGCCTTTTCCTGGACCAGGTAGAGAATCCCGGCGCCGCATGCCAGTACCAGGGCAGCCTCTCCGGCAAAGATCAGGAGGATGTGGGCGATGAGCCAGAAGTTGTTGACAATGTTGTCCCTGACAAGTTCCGGCTGGTGGATAATGAGGCTTGTCACCAGAGTGATCGTGACCAGGGGCATGGCAAAGACGCCTAATATTTTCAAATGGAGTCTGAACCTGAGAAGGATGTAGGCGCCGGCCAGGGCTGCACCGGCAATGGACAGGTTCTGGGGAAGATTGTGGACCGGGAGGGTTCCCATGGCCACGGTGGCAAGACCGATGCCCAGGATGTGGAGCCCAAAGCCAAGGCCGGCCAGTGCAGTGCTGATGGTCTGGATGCGGTCCTTCTGGAGAATCAGGTACAGGATGTATCCGGCTGAACTGGCCAGGTACAGGAAGGCCGACAGGATGACTAGACTGTGGGCGCTGTTACCGGGTGTCATGGTTTTCCTCCTAGGAGTTCCTTAATCGAATATTCCGGCCCCAAAATGTCATGGAGAAGCCGGTCTGCGGCCTCATGGTCTTTTTGGGCCACCAGGGCCAGAAGATTCCCTGCAATAAGGGACTGGAAAGCGGCCCGGTGACTGTCTGGGGCGTGCCCTTCAGCCAGGAGCTGTTTCCGGATGCTGCCCATGAGGGTCAGAAACTCTCCGTACTCGTTTCCGAATTGACGCTCAAGGTCCTTTCTGAGCTGTTTGGCAAAGGCGGGACTGGTGCCTGATGTGGACACGGTCAGGGTGAGATCACCCCTGGATACAACGGCAGGCAGGATAAAACTGCTTTTCTCCGGAAGATCAACAAGGTTGCACAGAACGTTTTGTTTTGCAGCATCAGTGCCGATCCGCCGGTTCAGATCACTGTTGTCTGTCGCTCCGATGACCAGGGACATGGATATGAGATCTCCCGGGTCGTAGGCCTTTCTCTTCAGGACCAGGGGCCGTGTGTTGCCCTTTTGAAGGGTATCGAAGGCGGGATGAAAGTCCAGGCTGACGACAATGACTTCAGCCCCGCAGTCGAGCAGGGTTCCGGCCTTCCGCACCCCTACGGCTCCGCCTCCCACAACAAGACAGCGTTTCCCTTTGACATCAAGGCAGACCGGATAATATCTCATGATCATGCACAACAACCCTCTTGTGTGTGTAACATAAAGGATCTATTATATGGAAAATCCGATTTTTTTTCAATATCTATTTGAGACCGGCCATGGAACGCCGGTTGGAAGATCCAATGGAGGCTACCCATGATCATTGATGTACATACCCATATATTCCCGGAAGATATCTGCTCGGGCCGGGAGGTTTTCTGCAATGCCGAGCCTGCATTCAAACTTCTTTACGAATCCCCGCGGTCAAAGCTGGTGGGGGTGAGGGATCTCATCGAGAAGATGGATGCCGACGGGGTCGATTGTTCGGTGGTATTCGGGTTTCCCTGGAAAGATGGTGATCTGGCAAAGCGCAACAACGATTATATCCTGGAATCGGTTAAACAATATCCGGACCGCCTCAAGGGGTTTGCCTGCTTTGACCTGGCCTGGGACGGAGCGCCGGATGAAACCCTGCGGTGCCTTGATGCCGGTCTGTGCGGCGTGGGTGAACTTGCATTCTACCTTTCCGGGATTGATGGGGATGCCCTGGCAAGGCTGGAACCTGTCATGGAGATCTGCAGGTTGCGGGGCAACCTCCCGGTCATGATCCATACCAATGAGCCCGTGGGCCATTTCTATCCGGGAAAGACCCCGGTCACCCTGGAGCAGATTTATGTTCTGGCCGAACGGTTTCCTGAAAATCGGATCATACTGGCCCACTGGGGAGGCGGTATCCTTTTTTATAACCTGCTCAAGAAAAATGCCAAATCCGTCCTTAAAAACATCTGGTACGATACAGCAGCTTCCCCGTTTCTGTATGACCCCATGGTGTACAGGGCTGCCAGGGCTGCCGGGGTCCTGGACAAGGTGCTGTTCGGCAGTGACTACCCCCTGCTGCCTCCGGTCCGGTATTTTGCGGACATCCGGGAGTCCGGCCTTTCTCCCCGGGATCAGCAACTGATCCTGGGTGATAATGCCAGGGCCCTGATTTCGGTTTGACCCCCATATCCTGGCAGACTTAAAAGAACATGCTCTGGCTGGTGTAGAAGAAATGGGTATTAAGACGGATTGATGGTCTGTCAGACAAACATGTTTAAATTGGGCCGGGCCAGGGTTTCCGGCGGGAGGGCGAAAACCGTTTCTATGGCATCCAGGATCTGGTCCATGGTCTCGCCTTTGATAAGTGTTTTACAGATGGCATGCCCGAAGCGGAAATTGGCTGCAAAATACGGTACGAATTTTTTGAAGAGCTTTACGGCAAACCTGGGATCATGGTGTTTGACCAGAAGTTGGGCCATGCGCAGGACTGTCCGGTGATGGATATCTTTATCTGGAATAAAATCGTTGGCCCATTGGGCAAACAGCCATGGTGAGGCAATGGCCATGCGCCCGACGCTGAGGCCGTGGCATCCGGTGAGTTTCAGCATGGCTATTCCGTCGTTTAGTTCGAAAATGTTTCCGTTGCCAAAAACAGGGATGGAAACAGCCTGCCGGACCCGGGTGATGTGGTTCCACCGCGGCGGACGTGACCGCCGGTCCGGGGCCACCCTGGGATGGAATACCAGGGCATCGGCACCGGCATCTTCAAACCGCCTGGCCATGTCCGCAGCAAGGTCCGAATTGTCCTCCCATCCTGTACGGAACTTCACGAAAACGGGGATGTCGACAGCCTGCCGGACCTGGGCCACGATGGTCGTTGCCAGGGACGGGTGTTTGAGCAGTGCCGCGCCGCACCCCTTTTTGCAGATGGCTGCAACACAGCAGCCGAAGTTGAGGTCCACACCGAAAAAACCTTCTTTCTCAATGCGCTCCGCAGCCAGCGCCATACTCCCGGGGTCAGGACCGAAAATCTGCCCCACAAGAAAACCCAGCTCCTCCTGGCGCCACCGGAAAACAGGCGAAACGGCCGGGTTTTCGTGGGGCAGGGCCTTGGCGCTCAACATGCCGGTGAACATGAGACCGCACCCACCGAATTCGGCCACAAGCTCACGGAAGGCAACATGGCCCAGGCCTGCCATGGGGGCAAGAAGCAGCCGGTTGGCAACGGCTTTTCCCCTGACCTGGAAACCCTGCCGTAAAAAAAGTCTGTAATTGTCATCCGGCGGCCCGGCAAGGGGGTTTTGGTCATTTTCTGACAGCCTGTCGTGGTCTGAGTTCATATTGACATATTCCCATGACTGTAATAGTTTATAAAGTTATTTTTGTGATATATGCGCATTTCAACCGGAGGAAGGGGTCGTTTATTTTAAGATGAACACCAGGCATGAGCATGAGAAAAAACAGTTCAGACAGCTTTTCCGCCAGGAAGGCGTGGATGATTTTGATAAGCGGTTCCAGATCCTGGACGCTTTTCTCAAGACCGAAAATCATGTGACGTGTCAGGAGATCGTCCAGCAGCTGGAGCGGGAAGGATTTGCCTTTGGTCTGGGATTTGTTGCCGAAACCATGGAACTCCTGTGCCGGTTCGGTTTTGCACACAGGATGAAGTTCGACGACGGAGCCCCCCTGTATGAGCACCGGCACCTGGGACTCCACCATGATCACATGGTCTGTACACGGTGCGCAAAGATCATTGAATTCAAGGATGATGTTCTGGAGGAACAGCAGCTCAAACTGACAGCCGCCTATGGGTTTCACATGCTCCAGCACAAGATGGAGATCTACGGCATCTGTTCGGAATGCCAGGAAAAAAGGTCCAGGGTCATATCCCTTGACAAGGCAAAACCCGGCGAGCATCTTGTCATCTCGGATCTTGAGGGAGGTAAAAATTCCCAGATGAGGCTCATGTCCATGGGACTGAGGATCGGGGACGCCATTGAAGTTTTTTCCGTGCAAGGCGGCGGACAGATGGTTATAGAAGCAGGCGGCAGCCGTTATGTTATCGGAGGGGGCCTGGCTGAAAAAATCATGGTGAGACCGTCCGATATCCTTACCTGCTTTCCCGATGATCCGGAAACAAAGGTGTGCCAGGATACATCCGGCCCAAAGATGCTTCTCAGTGATATGAAGCAGGGCCAGGAGGGAACGGTTGTCCGGGTGGCTGGTGAAAGCCTTTTAAGGCGGCGGATTCTGGAGATGGGGATCAACCGGGGGGCCACCGTGTATGTTGAGAAATATGCACCCTTAAGGGACCCTGTGGAACTTATTGTCAAGGGTTACCACGTTTCACTGCGGGTTGAGGAAGCCGCCCACATCTGTGTTGAAAATGTGAGGACAAACAAATCCAGATGAAGCACCTGACCATAGCCCTGGCCGGCAATCCCAATTCCGGCAAGACGACCATCTTCAACAACCTGACCGGTGCGCGTCAGAAAGTCGGTAACTGGCCCGGGGTGACGGTTGAAAAAAAAGAAGGGTACCTGAAAAAGAGCGGGTACGATCTGACGATTGTGGACCTTCCCGGGACCTACAGCCTCACGCCTTTTTCCATCGAGGAAATAGCGGCCAGGGATTTTATTCTGGGTGAAAAGCCCGATGTGGTTGTCAGCATCATCGATGCAGCCAATCTGGAGCGGAGTCTTTATCTGGCCATGCAGATCATGGAGCTGGACCGGCCCATGGTTTTTGTCCTGAACATGGCGGATATTGCCAAGGCCAACGGTATCACCATCAACGCGGAAAAACTTTCCTCCCTTCTCAGTCTTCCGGTCATCTTCACCGTGGGGAACAAGGGCCAGGGAACGGACCGGCTCATTGATGCGGCCATCCAGGAGTCCCTGTCCTGGGCCAAGGGCAAACAGGGGCGCAAGGTCAAGTATAACCGCGAAATCGAACAGGACATCGAGAATCTGACCCAGGAACTGGATGGGGCAGCCCTTGATCTGGAGGGCTATCCCCTCCGGTGGATAGCCGTAAAACTCCTTGAAAACGACAGCGCGGTAATCGATATGCTGACCGGCATGTCCGGTCCGGATGCGGCCCATATCCTGGGGCTTGCCCAGGCTGCCCGCAGCAGAATTGATGACCTTTTCCATGATGATCCCGATATTGTAATGACCGATTGCCGTTACGGGTTCATTGCCGGTATTGTCAAGGAGGCGGTTCTGGTTTCCCCCAGGCGCAGGATAGACGTCTCCAGGAATATCGATCTGGTACTGACGGACAGGTTTCTGGGATTTCCCCTGTTTATCTTTTTTATCTGGGCCATGTTCCAGGTTACCTTTTCCCTGGGGGCCTATCCCATGGGATGGATCGACACAGGCGTGTTCCATCTGGTCAGGATTCTCGGTGCTATTCTCCCGGCAGGCATGCTCCGGGACCTGCTTCTGGACGGCGTCATAGCCGGTATCGGAAGCGTTATCGTGTTTCTACCCAATATCCTGATTCTGTTTTTCTGCATAGCCCTGTTTGAAGACACGGGGTACATGGCACGGACCGCATTTCTCATGGACAGGGTAATGCATACTGTGGGGCTCCACGGAAAAAGCTTCATCCCCATGATCATGGGGTTCGGGTGCAGTGTCCCGGCCATTATGGCCACCCGTGCCCTGGAAAATAAAAAGGACAGGATACTGACCATCCTCATAACTCCGTTCATGTCCTGCTCAGCACGGCTTCCTGTCTATATCGTTCTGGCAGGCTCGTTCTTTGCCGGCCATGCCGGCACCGTGATCTTCGGATTGTATCTCACCGGCATTATTGTTGCAATCGTTTCAGGAAGACTGTTCAGGTCCACATTGCTCAAGGGGGAGGATGCCCCTTTTGTCATGGAACTTCCTCCTTACCGGATGCCCATGTTTAAAAGCCTCATGATTCACATGTGGGACCGGAGCCGGATGTTTCTCAAAAAGATGGGAGGCGTTATTCTTGTGGGATCGGTCGTAATCTGGGTCCTGTCTTCATTTCCCGGGGATGTCCAGTATTCAAGGGATTTTTCCGGCCTTATCCAGGCGCTGAAGACCCCGGGAAGGTCTGTGGCGGCCCTGGAGTCTGGTCCAAAGACAGGTCAGGCCGGGATATCCGGGGACATTGAAAAACAGATCAAGGCCCTGGAGCGGGAGCGGGACCGGGAACGGGTAGCCCAGTCCTACATCGGAAAGATCGGCAGGGGTATTGCGCCTGTGTTTGCCCCCCTGGGAATTGACTGGCGTGCAGGCATTGCGCTGGTTACCGGGCTGGTTGCCAAAGAGGTTGTCGTCAGTACCATGGGGGTTCTCTACGGTGTGGGGGACGATGCGTCGGATGCCTTGACAAAGGCACTCAGGACATCGGGGATGACGCCGCTTTCGGCCCTGTCGATGATGGTGTTCGTCCTCTTGTATGTACCGTGTCTTGCTACCATTTCAGCGCTCTGGAAGGAGACATCGGCCCGGTGGGCGTGGTTTAGCCTTTTTTATACAACAACGGTTGCGTGGTGCATGTCCTTTCTGGTATACCAGGGTGGCAAATTATTGGGTTTCGGATAGACAGGAGAGTGTATTGACGATTTGTGCTGAGATCCGGGCAAAGTTTTTCGGTTTGTTCTTTCTGGTGTTGGCGGGCGCTGTGCTTCCCGGCCTGGGGATAGCAGGCGAGCGGATGTCGGTGACATCGGGTGTGACCAATGTCCGTTCCGGCCCCGGAAATAACTATGATGTCCTGTGGCAGATCGAAAAATATCATCCCATTGATGTTGTTGAAAAAAAGGGAAGCTGGTACCATTTCAAGGATTTTGAGGGAGATCTGGGCTGGGTGCACAGGTCCATGGTGGGAACCACCCGGTCTGTGATAACAGTGAAAGGCGGGTGTAATGTCCGTTCAGGCCCGGGTACGGACAACAGTATCGTGTTTACAGTGGAAAAAGGCGTTCCATTCAAAGTGCTTGAGACAAAAGGCAAATGGATCAGGATAGAACATGCTGACAAAGATACCGGGTGGATCTATTCGGACTTGGTGTGGTAACGTGGTCATGTTAAATGAATTTATAGGGGTGAGGAAGTAATTCATGGTAGACAATATTTCAATTGCACGGAAAAAGGAACTGGATCAGCCGGATCCCTTTCTTGAATCCCTGAACAAGAGTGTGAAAATGGCCGGCAAATACAGGAAACAGCTCATATGGGGTCTGTGCACGGTCCTTGCCGTGGTTCTGATCGTATCCGGAACCCTTTACAGCATCAAATCATCGGAGCGCAATGCGTCGGAACTTCTGGCCGATACCATGGCCAAATATAGCAGTGATGATCCTGTCAAGGGGTATGAGGCTGTCAAGGACAGTTTTGCCCTGATTCTTGAAGACTATTCCAACACAACAGCAGGCCGGATGGCCCGGATGAGGTTTGCAGAGATATGCTCCAGGGCCACCCAGTTCGATAAAGCCCTGGAACTCTATCGTACTGCCTTGAAAGAGAACAAGGGGGATGCCGCCATGGAAAATATTATCGGCGTAGCCCTTGGACATACCTGTCTGATACTGAACCGGCCTGAAGAGGCAGAACAGTATTTCAAGGATGTCGTCAGCAGCAAGAGCACCCTGCTGAAGGACGAGGCCAGGTTTAATCTGGGACTGATGCTTGCCGCACGTGGAGATGCCGCTGCCGGTAATGAGCAGTTCAAGTCCCTTATTGCGGACTATCCGGATTCCATGTACACCCCGGTGGCCAAGGACAGACTCGTTCAATAAAGCCCCTATACGGGGGGAGCCCCCATCTGGCCAGGTACAGGCTGTTGTACCTGGAGGACTGCAAGCCCGAAAGGCTACCGGAGATAACCCCGGCAGCCTTTTAGCAATAGCAGGGCGCTATCGGCATTGGCTTCGAGATTCAGTTCATGGATGAACAGGTCGTAAGGACCTGGCATTACATTCCGTATTTTTTTATCTTCTGGTTCAATCCGCTTTTCCCGATTCCCAGTATTTCCGCAGCCCGGGTCTGAACATTGTCGGCCAGTGCCATGGCCCTTTGTATCATTCTCATTTCAACCGCAGTAAGGGTTTCAGTCAGTCCGGCATTTTCCGGGATGCCTTCCAGCAGGAGCGGTGCCGAGATGTTCTGCCTGAGTTTCGGGGGGAGGTCAACGGGGGTTATCTGCCCCCCGGGAGAAAGAATGACAGCACGTTCGATCATGTTTTCAAGTTCCCGGACATTCCCGGGCCATGTGTGTTCGAACAGGAGCCGGGAGGCTTCAGGGCTGATGCCGGTAACGGGATTGTCTGCACTGCGTTCAGGGGAATATTTTTCAATGAAGTGGTTGATGAGAATGGGTATGTCTTCCAAGCGGTCCCGGAGCGGAGGCATGACAGCCCTTACAACATTGAGCCGGTAAAAGAGATCTTCCCTGAAATTGCCCTTTTGAACCTCCTGCTCCAGGTCTTTGTTGGTCGCTGCGATCAGCCTGAAATCCACACGGATGGGTTCACCGCTGCCCACACGTTCTATGGTTTTTTCCTGGAGAACTCTGAGAAGCTTGACCTGCAGGCTGATGGACAGCTCACCGATTTCATCCAGGAAGATCGTCCCCTGGTTTGCCATTTCAAAGCGGCCTTTCTTCAATGCAGAAGCCCCTGTGAAAGCACCTTTTTCATGGCCGAAAAGTTCGCTTTCCAGGAGGGTTTCGGCAAAGGCCGAACAGTTGACGGCCACAAAGGCATTGTTTTTTCTGGGACTGTTGTAGTGAATCGATTTTGCAACCAGTTCCTTGCCCGTGCCGCTTTCTCCTTCAATGAGGATATTGGCGTTGGAGGGGGCCACTTTTTTTATGATTTCATACAGATCCTGCATGGGTTTGCTTTTCCCGATAATGTTCCCGAAGCTGTACTGGGAATGGATGACATCCCGGAGCATGCAGTTCTCCTGGACGATTCTGCGGACGGACAGGGCTTTTTCGATGTGGGCTACCAGAGCATCGTTGTCAAAGGGTTTCAGAATGTAGGTATAGGCTCCCTTCTGCATGGCTTCCACAGCCATTTCAACACTGCCGTGGGCTGTCATGACAATAACGGGAAGATCCGGGTAGGTTTCCTTGATAATACCCAAAAGATCGATGCCGCTGAGACCTGGCATTTTGACATCGGTCAGGACCAGATCCACACATTGATCCTTCAGGATATCCAGGGCCATAAGACTGCTGGATGCCGTGACCGGCGAGAATCCTTCTTCCTTAAGTACCTCCCCCAGGATGGTGGGATAGTTTTTTTCATCATCAACGATCAAAATTTTTTCCATGTACTATAGCTCCTTGACCGGCAGGAGGATATCCACACGCACGCCGCCGGATTCCCGGTTTGAAATTTCGATATCTCCGGAATGTGCATCAATAATATTCTTGACAAGCCCCAGTCCCAGTCCGGTTCCCATTTCCTTGGTGGTAAAAAATGGGTTCCAGATTTTTTTGATGTTATCCTCGGAAATGCCTTTCCCTGAATCATCAAACCGGATCCGTACCCGGGTGTCGTCCCTGACAACCGTGATATCAAAGGTTCCTCCCTGGGGCATGGCCTGGAACGCGTTTAGCAGAATGTTCAGGAATGCCTGGTAGAGCATGGTGCCGTCAGCGGCTATTTCCGGTATGGTTCCGTTGAAATGGGTCTGTACGGTGATGTTGTTTTCCTGGATCTCTGCATCAAGAAATGCAAGGTTTTTCTCAATCACTTCCTGGATTCTGCAGGCTCTCAGGTCAGGGGTCCGGGGTTTGGCAAAATTCAGGAAATCCCTGATGATGTTATCCATGCGCACGGATTCTTCCACGATGATGTCGGCAATTGTGCTGGATGCATCCAGCTTGGCCATCCGTTTTTTCAGCAGTTCAGCGGAACTTTTGATGATGCCCAGGGGGTTTCGGATTTCATGGGATACTCCGGCCGTCATCTCACCGATGGATGAGAGATGTTCCGCCTGCCTTAGCTTTTCTTCAAGCTTCAGCCGTTCTTCGGCCCTGCGCTCAAGGATGATTTCCCCCTGTTTAACGACCAGTCTGAGAATGATGAACAGAATGGCCATGACCATGGCACAGGTCCCTGTGAGCAGAAGCTGGACCTTCCTGATTTTCAGAAAGTCCTGGGATACATCCTGGACAATCTCCACAACGCCCAGGACTGGTCCGGAAATGGATGAAACAGCCTGCTCGGCTTTGAGTGGGGCAAAGGTGATGATCCGGGTCTCCCTGGGAAAGCCCAGAAGCAGTTCAAGGCTGTTTCCCTTCTGTACCAGATTGGATGAGGATATGCTTTCCACGGCCTTGTCATATCCGGCGCCTCCCGCGTTCCTGGTACCGATTCTGTTCTTGTCAATGCTGTAGGAGATAATGTTGTTCATGTCATAGATGTTAACGGTTTCCACATTGAAACTGTGGAGGGTGTTTTTAACGACCCTGTCCATCCTCTTGAACTGGCTTTCTTCGCTGAGTTTGATCTTGCCGTACTTCAGGACCACCGGAACAATAAACTGGAGAAAGACCTGGTGGTTAAGGTTCTCTATCAGCAGGTGCGCATAGTCCTCACTCTTTTGCTGGATGAGATTTCGCACCCAATGCGCATTCAGGGCAGAGATGATGATCGTTGCTGAAAACATCACGATGAGACTTGAGAAGGTAAAGAACTTGACCAGTCGGAACGGTCTCTTTTCTTTACTGTTTTTGGTATTATGCATGGGTGTCCTGTCGGCTTCCAGGGATTGAAATCTAAGTTTTAGCTCGTTGTGAAGCACACATCCCGGGTGGAGAATTTTGCTATATTTTTTGATAACAGATTATTATTCTTGACTTAACATTAATTTTCGATACTTTATAGAAGGCAAGTATAGTAATAAAGCGGCTGCTAATCAACATTAATCGTAGTATCCCAACGGATTGCCCCCCTGGCAGAAGAGCCGGGCGGAGGCTGTTCGCGGCCGGAAGGATATATGGTTTTCGGAAAAAATGATCATCTTGTGGGCCTGGATATCGGCTCTTCATTTGTGAAGGTGGCCGAGATCCGGGAGAGCTCAAAGGGGATTTCCTTAAAAAAGCTTGCCGTTGCCTACCTTCCTCCCGGTGCCATTGAAGAGGGGAGCATCCGGGAGATGGAAACCGTTGCCAATGTCATCCGTAAGCTCTTCAAGTCACAGAAAATAAAAGAAAAAAAGGTTGCAATATCCACTGGCGGCTATTCCGTGGTGGTTAAAACCATCAACATGCCCACAGCAACCGAGATCGACCTCCAGGATTCCATCCGGTTTGAAGCCGAGCAGTATATCCCCTATGATATTGAAGATGTGAACATTGATTTCCAGATCATAGGTACCAGCGAGTTCTCACCGGATCAGATGAATGTGCTCCTTGTTGCTGCCAAAAAGGATCTGGTGGCTGAATACATGGATCTGATAACGCTTGCAGGGTTGAACCCATGCATCATTGATGTGGATACATTTGCCCTTCAGAACGCCTATGAAACCTTTTGTCCTGATAACAGCAAAGGGGTTTTCATGCTCATGGATGTGGGGGCTTCCAAAACATCCCTGAACATCCTGAGAAAGACCACCTCCCTGATGATGCGGGACAGTTCTTTTGGAACTGCCCAGATCCGGGATGAAATCATGACTGTTGCCGGTGTCACGGCCCAGGAGGCGGACCAGTACCTGAATGGAATGGTCCCGGAACTGATATCCAGGGAAGTCTATCTGGGAATCTGTGACCGGGTGTCCAGGGGATGGTGTGCAGAAGTCTATAATGTTATCCGGGCCTACCAGTCCAAGTCCAGCGAGGGCGGAGTGGAGAGGATCATTCTTTCCGGAGGCGGTGCCTTTGTCCCCGGTTTTGCCCAGAATTTGGCCGTAGAGGTGTCTACAGAGGTTGCCATCATCAATCCGTTTGAGAAAATTCGGATTGACCCAGGTCTGTTTTCAGAAGGCTACCTGAACCAGATGGCGCCGCTGTCCACTATTGCCCTGGGCCTGGCCCTGCGCAAGGTGAATGACAAATGATACGGATCAATCTCCTGCCGTTCAGAGCGGCCCGCAAAAAGGAAAATATACGGAGACAGGTGTCGATTTTTATCCTCCTGATCATTTTTGCCTGCGTTGCCCTGTATTATCTGACCCTTATGGTTGACAGGGATATACAGAGGACAAAGGACCAGATTGCAAATCTAAATCAGCAGATCACCCTGTACAAGGAAAAGGCGGACCGGGTAACACAGATCAAACGCAATCTGGATATCCTGCAGACCAAACTGGAACTGGTCAAAAACCTTGAGGCGAAACGCAGGGAGCCCGTCAGGCTTCTTGAAGCCATGACCCGGCTTGTGATTCCACAGAGGATGTGGCTGACCAACCTTAAATCGGACGAGAGCGGTCTGCAGTTAAAGGGGATAGCCTTTGACAATAAAACCGTGGCGGACTTCATGACGCGCCTTGAGGGGTCGGGTATGTTCGCGGGGATAGACCTGAAAAAATTGGAGTTGAAGAAACTGGACAAGGACGTCCAGATGAAGGCTTTTGAATTGGTTTGCACGGCCCTGCCTGGCAAAATCCAGGAGCAGCCGAAGAAGACGGGAAAAAAATGAACCAGGAAACAGAGACAACCGAAAGCTTCGCCGGTCAGCTCAAACGAAGGACAGCCCCTTTTTTTGGAAAAGTGGGAGGACTTTCGCGTTCGCAGAGGATACTCATCAGTCTTGTTAGCTTTGGTGTTCTCATCGGTGGTTATGTCTACTTCATGTATCTGCCCAGGCAGGAAGAGAAATCCCGGCTTGATCAGCAGGCTTCGGAGTTGAACGCTCTGCTGGCGACTTACCGGACCAAGGCTGCGAGCCTGGCCAAGTATGAAGCCCTCATGGAAGAGGCCCAGGGCAGGTTCAACATTGCCATGAACCAGCTCCCCGACAACCGTGAAATCCCTTCGCTTCTGACCGGAATTTCACGGTCAGGCAATGATGCCGGGCTTGAGTTCCTCCTGTTTCAACCCATGTCCGAAGTCCAACAGACCTACTATGCAGAGATTCCTGTTTCCATCAAAGTTCTCGGGGGATATCACCAGGTGGCTGGTTTTTTTGACCGGGTGGCCCGTTTGAACAGGATTGTCAACATTAAAGATATTTCCATGTCACAGTCAAAGGAGAAGGATTCGGTGCAGCTGGAAACGGTCTGCAGCGCCGTAACCTATATGTTTGTCGAAAAAAAGATTGAGGAACCCAAAGGGGCAAAGAAGAAATAGGCCATGCTGAATTTCTTGAAATCCTGGATACCGTCAGTCGGAGTGATGATCTTCCTGGTGATGGCGGGTTGTGACTCTCCCCAGGAGAGTGCACCACCTCCCAGCCCCGTTGTTGTAACAGGATCTGTCCCCGGTGCTCCTGCCCGGGAAAAGGCTCCCGGCACGCCCCCTGTCCAGGCCGGACAGATTGAAGTGAGCGGAACCTTGATGGGTCTTCCATCCCACGGGACCGGATCCGGAACTGGCAGTCCAGTACCTTCCCAAACCGGCAGTGTACCCCCGGAAACATCCAAGACCGGCACTGTAACTCCTGAGATATCCCAATCCGGCAATGTACCTGGGGAGCCGCTGCCAGGGACTGACCCGGCCGGTGATGAGCTTCCTTATGACCCGGAAGGGAAACTCGATCCCTTTGCCCCGCTGATCAACACGGAAAAAACCGGTGCTCAGGAGCAGGAGGCCGACAATGGTCCCCAGCGTATCCTGACTCCTCTGGAAAAGCTTGACTTCAGCCAGATGCGGCTTGTAGCTGTTGTCCAGAAGGGAAATGGGAATATTGCCATGGTTGAGGAATCCGGGGGAAGCAACAAGGGGTATATCATCCAATTGGGAACCTTTATGGGAAAAAATGGTGGCAAGGTTGTTTCCATTTTGAATGACAGAATCATCATTGAGGAAACCATAAAGAATTTCAAGGGGGAACGTGTGACCCAATTCCAGGAGATGAAATTGCATAAATCTGAAAATGAGGACTGATATGCTTTTTGAACAGAAAAAAAACGGGATGCCGATATGGAGAATTTTCTGTATTATCGTCAGTCTGGGCGTTCTCGGCGGATGCGTGGCATCCAGGACGGAACCGGTCGATGATAAGGTTCAGCCCGGTAAAGCGGCGATTACCCGGAAAGTCGTCCAGTCCGTTGAGGTGGTCCAGAAGCCCGGGGCTGTTTCGGTTAATATTTCATCAAGCGGCAGATTGACCTATACCTCGGTGAAGCAGTCCTTTCCCCTGGGGATTGCCGTCTACCTGCCCGACACTGTCCTTGCTGACACGGTTGCATTGCCCCAGACACTGAAATCCGGTTGTGTGAACACCATTACCGGAGGGTATGCCGATGACGAACGGTCAACAGCCAGGATTGATATCCTGCTAAACAACAATGCCGACTATGAGATCCTTGAGGCGCAGGAAGGCCTGACAGTGGTAATCTCCGGACCCCTCAAACCCATGGTATCCCCGGTTCAGGGAACCGATGCTTCAAACCAGAGCAAAATCGTCCCGCCTGCCGGCGAGACCAGTCCGCAGGCGGGTCCCGCTGTTGTTCCGGATACCCCTGCCATCCTTACCGGAATAGAATTCACTTCCTCAGACACGGGTGAGTCACAGATTACCGTTAAAACATCCCATCCCATTCATTACGACGTAAAGCGTATTGATAAGCAACATCTTCATTTTGTTCTGTTGAATACGGATATCCCTGGTTTTCGCCAGAGGCCGCTGATTACATCCTATTTCAAGTCAGCTGTGGAAAAGGTCCTGCCCAGGCAGAAGGGACAGGGCAATACCCGGTCCCGCCTGGAAATCGAAATGCGTGAATCGGTTCCCTACCAGGTGGTTCAGCACGACAGCCTGCTCACGATCCGGTTTGAACCTTCATCTGTTGACCCCCCTGTTTTTGACAAGGCAGAGGCAACGGTCACATCAGGCCCACGTATGGAAACTGTTACAGTTATGGCCAAGGACCAGGCAGGTCAGGCAGGTCAGGCAGGTCAGGCAGCAGGGGGGCCTGGTGACCGGAGCCAGGATATGGCAGCGTCATCCGCCGGACCTGCCCCGAAGTATATCGGGGAAAAGATCCGGCTGGATTTTTTCGAGACCGACATCAAGAACGTATTCCGGATTCTACAGAGCATCAGCGGACAGAACTTTGCCGTGGACAAGGATGTGACGGGAAACGTAACCCTGACACTGGACAAGCCTGTGCCGTGGGATCAGGTTCTGGATCTGGTCCTGAAAATGAATCGTCTTGGCCAGGTAATGGAGGGCTCCATCAACCGTATTGCCACCCTGGACACCCTGAGAAAGGAAGAGGAGATGCTCCAGGCGTCCATCGCAGCCAAACAGAGGACCCTGGAACAGGAAAAAAAGCTTGAGCCCCTTTTCACGGAATATATCCCCATCAACTACTCCAGTGCCGAAACAGATATCAAACCCCACATTGAAAAAATCCTGACACCGGACAGAGGGCAGGTGAGTGTGGATTCGCGCACCAACATGGTTATCCTGACCGATGTCAAAGACAAGATCGATCAGGCCAGGGAGATGATCTACCGGCTTGACAAGGTAACGCCCCAGATTATGATTGCAGCCAGAATTGTTGAGGTCAGCAAGGATTTTTCCAGGGAACTGGGCATTTCCTGGAATCTTGCCAGCTTGGACGTCTACAATCAGGAACTGGGAGGCACCTATGGCTATGACCTGGCCATGAATTATCCGGTTGCCAGCTCGTCGGGACTGGGGTATACATTCAGCAGGATCGCCGGGACACCCTTTGCCCTTAACGCCAAGCTCACAGCGTCGGAAACCAAGGGTGATGTCAAGATCATCTCCTCCCCAAGGATCCTGACCCTGGACAACAAAAAGGCCAAGATCAAGCAGGGCCTTGAATATGCCTATCTGGAGCGTGATGAGTCAGGGCTCGCCACCGTAAGTTTTAAAAACATTGATCTTCTTCTTGAGGTAACGCCCCATGTTACTCCGGACGACCGTATCTCAATGAACGTCTATATCACAAAAAATGATATTGATTCGGTCACGGACGGCGTACCGTCATTGTCGACCAACGAGGCCGAGACCGAACTCCTGGTCAACGACGGCAATACAATCGTTATCGGCGGCATTGTAAAGACCAGTTCTTCCAAGGGCAAGTCAGGATTTCCGTTCCTTTCAGATATTCCCCTGCTCGGACATCTGTTCCGATCCGATACCAGCAAGGAGAAAAATAATGAACTGCTGATTTTCATAACTCCCACCATTGTCCAGCTGGAACAACGGAGGAATTAAATCAGAACAGGAGTAAGCAATGAAGGAACGGCAGTGTCCGGATCATGACAGTCAGGTCAGGTGCCAGGGGATAGGGCAACAATTGTTAACGGTATCAGAACCAATAATTCAATTAACAAAAGATTGGGGTTATCAGGCATGACTAAGCATTCAATTACCTTTTTTTGCTGGCTTCTGCTGGTTGTCTCATTGCTGGCCATCAGCGGCTGCGGTTCGTCGGGCAGCCTTTCGGACGGAAAAAAAACCTATCTGATCAGTCTTGAGCTGATTGATGGGAAGAGCGGAGCTCCGACCAATATTGTCAGTGAGGGAAATCCCGGAATTCTGAGGGTGACCGTCACCCTCCAGGGAAAACCTGTGGGCAATTATTTTGTCACCCTCACAACTGACAAGGGCAGTTTTTTGAATTCATCGGACGGGTCTGGGATTACCGACGCCAACGGAACTGCCGTTTATACCCTGGCAGTGGCCCGCACAGATTCCGGAGCCGGGAAGATAACCGTCACGCTTGAAGATGGCACTGATGTGGGCCCCTGGTATTTTACCATCGGGGCACCCGTGGCTGTCAAGCTGGGCACTTTTCTTGAAGACGGTACTTTCCTGGAAGGCAAACTGGCTTCCACAGTGGAAAAGGGTGAAGAGCTTTCTGTGGGTGGCACGGCCAAAGTAACGGCAACCCTGGCGTATCTGGATGATAACGTGTACACCCTTTACGACAAGAAAGTCGAGGTGACCTTCAGTACGGAATGCACCACTGCAGTTGTGGATGAAACCGTTTCAACGGTCAATGGTTCGGCATCGACCACCTACAGGGCAGATGGATGTTCCTCTACCCGGGATGTTATTACTGCAACAGTAGTCATTGACACCCAGGTCCTGACAGCCTCCGCAGAGATCAACCTGGCAAAGCCCGCAACCGGTTCCATAGAGTTTGTTTCAGCCACACCCGATTCCATAGCAATCCTGGGTGTTGCCAACGCCAATCATCCATCCACCTCTGTTGTCCGGTTCCTTGTCAAGGACGAGCTGGGCAATCCTGTCCCTGGAGAGCGGGTCAACTTTGACCTGACCACAACCATCGGAGGCCTTACCCTGTCTCCTGCCAGTGCAGACACCAATAACACGGGCAACGTACAGGCCATTGTCACCGCAGGCAGGGTGCCAACATCCGTGAGGGTCAAGGCAACGGTAAACGGTACCATGATTACCAACCTTTCGGACAGGCTCAGCGTTAATACAGGCCTCCCGGACCAGAACAGCTTCTCCCTGAGTGCAGCGACCCTGAATCCGGAGGCATGGAATTATGACGGGGAGACCGTTGTAATGACTGTCAGGGCAGCCGATGATTTCAACAACCCGGTTCCGGACGGAACCGCCATCGCCTTTGTCACCGAAGGCGGTTATATCGTGGGAACCTGTCTGACAGCGGACGGCGCCTGTTCCGCAACATGGACCAGCAGCAATCCCCGGCCCGACGGGTCTGAAGGCTATCTGGGCGGCGAAGGCCGGGCCGGACGGGTCACCATACTGGCCACAGCCCTGGGGCAGGAGAGCTTTCAGGACAGGAACGGCTCAGGCCTGTTTGAAGCCGATGGGACCAATCCGGACCTGCTGCTCACGGATATGCCCGAAGCCTTTATCGATGCCAATGAGAACGGTTTGCGCAACACCAGCGAGTGGTTCCTGGATTACGACGCTGACGGGCTCTATGACCAGAAAGATGCCAAATACAACGGACTGTTGTGCAACAGTTCAACCGGGTGCACCAGTGACCTTGTCCATGTCCGTGATGACATTGTCATCACCATGTCAACCAGTTTCGCATCCATAACGGCAGATCCCGGCAGCATCCGGTTTGTGGATCAATTGGCAACCTATGCCGTTGCCATAACAGTGGCTGACCTGAACGGGAATTCCATGCCCTACGGCACAACCGTTGAATTCAAACTTCCCAGCAGTGTTCAATCGACAAGCCAGACAAAGTACACAATCGGAAACACCACAGAACCTCAAATCTATTATGTGTCCCTGGCTGCGGCCACTTCCTATGAACCCGATTCCATAGGCTATCTGGTGACCACGGTAACCACACCAAAGAATAACGTGACTACCTATTCAGTGCCCGTAATCGCGCCTCCCTATATCGGTGACACAAGGCCCGAGGCGGATTTTGAGGCTGTTGATTTCAGCACACCAGGTTCCCCGTACCAGATGTATTTCCAGGATAAGACCACCGTGAACGGCGGAACCTACATTACCTCCTGGTTCTGGGACTTCGGGGATACAACTACCGGCAACACCCAGAATGCAGTACACAATTATGCGGCTGCCGGTAAGTACCTGGTCAAGCTCACTGTTACCAACAACCGCTGGGAGTCGGATACTGTTGAAAAAGTAATTGATGTTGTGGAACCGGAAGAAGAGCTGGTGCCTTAACGCCGGATAGGATCAAGGGTTCAGATGGTGATCGGCTTCCCTGGCAAGATCGGTTTCAGGGGCAAGTTTGATCACCATCTTCCAGGCTTGTTTCGCCCTTGCATATTGGCGGGTTGCTTCAAGGGCCCTGGCAAGATCAGCATGCAGGATGGCAGCCTCGGGATTTTTCTGGAGTGATTTGCCCAGCAGGTTTTCAACACTATCAGCCTGGCCGGTGGACAGGTATGCTGTAGCAAGGCCATGGACGGCATTGACAAAGTCCGGCTTTATGTCAAGGGCTTTGGAAAAGTTTTCCTTTGCCTTCCGGAAGTCTTTTTTCCCAAGATAGGCCCACCCCAGGTTGGTCAGTGCGAAGTGGGGTGTTGCATACAGGAGATTTCCGACAATTTCTCGGTAACAGGTGATGGCCTGGTCCCATTTTTCCTGCCTTAGCAGGGCAGTGCCCAGATTGTTCTGGGCAGGCACGTAATCGGGCTTGAGCGCGACTGCCCTGGTGAAATGCTCCTCTGCAAGCCCGTACCGCCCCCTTGCCATGTAGACCAGCCCCAGATCGTTGTGCAGATAGGGATCGTCAGGTATTATTTTTTCCGCATCCAGGAGTTCCTTGAGGGCGCCTGCGTAATTGCCCTGATTCAGATACGCCTCCCCCAGATTTTTTGTATCCTGGGCCATCTGGGACCGGTGTTCGCCTGTTGAAGCGCAGGATACAGTGGATAGGGCGAGGATCATTGCGATGGTGTGTTTGGGGGTCATGATTTACACTCCTTAGGTACCCTGGGGAGCTGCTTCCCAGGTATAGAAGACCATAACGTTCTTCTGGTCCAGAAATGCCGCGACATCGGTTTTGAGAATCCGATCTGAAATAAAGAGATTTTTTTTCATGCCGCTCAGATATAGGCCTGGAATGATGATAGTCTCCCGGGTCTCGGGACTGACAAACGCCGGGTCGCGTGTGATGGTGATATCCAGCAGCACGGACAGCCTGGCGATCATATTCAGGGTAGCTTCCGAAGGGAGCACCGTGATGATGTTCATTCCCTTGTCCTGCAGGACTCTGACAGCATCTCCGTAAAGCGTGCCGAAGTTCAGCAAAAGATCCGGGTGCTCAGGGCGCTGGATGCGGTCTAAGGTAACATTGATCTCAAGGTTTCCCAAAGAGATGGGGATTTTTTCTCCCGGGGTGTAGGCAAAGGGTGTCATGGCCATCAGCTGCCTGACAGCCAGGGCATGATCCCTGGGCAGGAAACAGCTGGTCTGTCCATCTTTGCAGGGGTCAGTGCTGCCTGCGGCAGGAGGCAGTCCGGTAAGGGTTCTGGTTATATCCATGATCAGCAGGTCGGGCCAGAAGCGGTTGGCAACGCGGTTCAGTTCGGGATCGTCATTTTCCGGTGAGACGATCAGGATTCTGCCGCCGTTTTTGAGTTTGATCAAGGGTTTCTGGGTAAGGTCCAGGATGAGATCTCTGCCGGTATCCCCTGGAAAGAACAGTCTGCCGTCAGCGACAAGGGTGCCGTTGACGGTCGAGGCATATCGCGACAGGTCCTGGATGGAAATCGCCGGTTTGACAGTTGCCGGCCCTTCGGGCTGCTTTTCATCAGGGAATGGAGGGCCGGGGTTGGGACTTTTGTCATCTCCACGGTGAGAATTTTCTGTGTCCAGCATGGGTGGAAACCAGGTCTGGTCCGTGAGGGCTGGTGAGGGCAGATTGATGGTGGTGCCTGCATAAATGAGGTTGGGATCCATAATGGTTGGGTTAACCAGCCTGAACACTGTCTGGCCAAGGGGGTTGAGTGAACCGTCCGGATTTATAAATGTGGTGCCAACGAGCTGGGAAACGGTTTCACCCTCCCGGACTTGGTGCTGTGTTACAAAGGTTTTTACCTTTTCCGGAAGGGATGCAAACTCGATTACCGGAACATCAACAATCCCAGGGGAGGATTCAGCATAATCGTCCGGGTTGACGGTTTTCAGGGGAATCAGTATCTGCTGGCCCGGCAGAATGGCATCTATGTTGCTGACCTGGGGGTTGATGTCCCTGAAAATGGCAATGAAAAGGGGGAAATCGGTTTCGGCGATTTCCCCCTTTTTCCTGAAGATCTTGTAAAGCCAGTCGTTTTTATTTACTGTATAGGGTTCGCAAAAGATAATGCTGTTGTTATAGGTATATTTAGTATAGCGCGTGTGGGATTTTTTAAGGGTCGTGGATTGCCCGGTGGCAAATGCCC
>JAZDGN010000088.1:0-5492 GCA_043806875.1 Pseudomonadota bacterium | reverse complement strand
ATATACTAAACTTCCTTTGTAAGTTCCATATAAAAATGGAATGGAAGTGCGCGGCTCACTGGTGGGGCCCTCGGACTTCAAATCCGATGTGGGGCGCTGATACCGTCCCGGGTGGGTTCGATTCCCATGCACTTCCGCCATTCTTTCAAATATTTTCAATAAGTTATTAAAAATAGAAACACCCCGAAACTCCCCGACAGATTTACAGGGGTCTTGGGGTTTTTTGAATTTATCAGGTTTTTACGTGACGTTGCTACCATAGTGAATACGCTTTTTTGTGGCTCACAAAACCTACTTTCATGAGCCACAAACGCTTTACATCTCCCGCCACTTCTCCACACAAGATTTCCTGTGCCATTCGATATCAGACAGGGCAATCATAGAATGGCCAGCTCCTCATCGGGTCACAGGCCTGCTCTCAAACCGGCAAATCATTCTGAACGGAATTGCAGATAAAAGGTTTCTGCTTCATGTAGCGATCACTTCTAAGGTGAGTTGGCCAGGGTCCAAATGGACCAAACACTGCGTCGACTGTGAAGAAGAAGGGCTCACAGTCTGGCCTTTATTGCCTGGATAGCATTGATACCATAAGTGCTCAGTAGAAAACCGGATCAAATCATAAGAAATATTTGTAATATCCTGTTTTTTGCTGTAACGTTTTTTTTAGAAACTTTTCCAGATACAATATGAATTGTTGAGCCTTCAAGGTGTTGTGACTAATGCAAGTAAGCTTGAGTTTTCACGGAATCAAGGATAGTTGCAAGATACTTGAGTTTTGGAAATCAGCAAAATTGGTCCATAACCAAAATCCTTTATGATGGATAATGTGCCGGTAGATTTAAATCGCCAATCCCCAAATTTCCATAAGCCACACTCAAGGAATATACAGACCGTCTTGATTAAGTCCCTGGAATATTTTCTTTAATGGAAACTATGTCAGGAGCTATTGAAGCACAAAAAAGTGCCCTAATATTTTTTTTCATGTTGTAAATGTCCTGGACACAGGGAGGTGACAGAATTGATACGATCCAGGTAACCAGGATGTTCAGCGCTTGCCTTATAGTATATTCCCGCAGACGTCACTTTCTCGGCCAAAAGCCTTTTGGCTCGGTCGTTTTCAAGCTGATTGAAAATATCGTCCGAATTAATCGAAGTCGATTGAACAGAAGGTGGCTCTTCAGTTTAATCGTTTTGATGCCCTGTAGCAGGGCCTACGCATCTGAAATACTTAATTTCACTGAAACCGCTTTGCCCAGTACTCAAGTTGTTTGGTCTTTGATCTATTCTGTATTCCGGCCTCACGCTCCGCTTGTAACGCCAGATCCCGGTCGATTCTCAAAGATACCGTGGTTATCATTGTCCCCTATTTTTGATTCACCAAACATCATATTGATGCATTTAGCTACAAAGTAATGTTGATTTCAGGGTGTCAATGGAATAGACCTATCTGTCCTCTCTGCAAAAATACTGCCTACGCAACCCCGGTGCGCAGCAGGGCATCCCGGCTGATCATACCCTGGAACCGGCCGTCATCATCCACCACAGGCAGTCGTTTCAAGGCTTTTTGAATCATCAGGGCCATGGCTTCTTCGATGAGCATTTCCCTGCGTACCACCACCAGATCCGTGGTCATGACCTCACCGGCGGTGGTGCCGGCCAGGAGTTGCGCCAGGTCTGTCCATTCTTCATCCTGTTTAAAGGGATGAAACGGTTTGGACAGCAGGTGCCAGATTCCTTCCTGCACGGGTTTGAAATACCGCAAAAGATCACGGTCCGATATCAAACCCAGCAGTTTTTTGTTTTCATCCACTACAACCACCCGCTGAATATCATTGTCATCGATGAGCCGGATCATCTCCTCAAGAGGGGTTCGGGGAAGCACGGCATGTACATCCTCCCGCAGGATATCTCCTACATATTTGAGGTTCTCTACATCCACATTCCGGGCCTTGAACGTCTGCCAGTCCGGGGCCTCTTGCATGACGGTCCTGAAGATATCCAGCCGGGACAACATGCCGGATAACTGGTTGTTTTCATCCACCACAGGCAGGCGTTTGAGGCCTTTGGCGAGCATCCGGTCCACAGCTTCGGTCAGCGGCCGGTCTTGGATAATCGTAACCACCGGTGTGCTCATGATATCTTCGGCTTTTTTGGAAGATAGCCGGTCAAAAATCGCTTCCCGGCGATTCTGATCCGATTCCGCCAGCAGGTCCAGCCGCAGGGGGAGTCCCCCTTTTCTGATCAGGTCCCCCTGGGTGACCATTCCCACAGGCCGCCGGTTTTGATCCAGCACCGGCACGCCGGTAAAGATCGATGACAGCAGAAGCCGGGCCGCGTCCCCAAGTGGGGTATCCTTAGTGACGCTCTGGGGTGCGGGTGTCATGACATTCCGAACCAGCAGCTGTCTGGGAAAAAAAGAACTGCGGGTACGGTGACTGAGGACATTCAGGTCATGAAGGGCCACAATCCCGTCGGTGACAATTCTGTTCACCCCGTCCAGTACAAGATCTGTTTCAGCTTCAGGCACCAGAATATGAATGCAGACCGGCAGATTGTAGGACAGAATCTCCAACCGTCCTGTGGACATCTCCCCGTTCTCGTAGCATCCGGCAATACCCCGGGTGACCATACAACGGGCCGCGATTTTAAGGCCATGCACATAGGCAAGCACCGCATCAGTCACAGGTTTTTTAAGGTACCGGGCTGCTTCGTTGGTAAAAATCTCAATGGCTTTGTAATGCAGCATCATTCCCTCCTATTTCACGCTGCCGATCCACAATCCGATCACGGTCAATGCCAGTCCGCCCAGATTGTTGACCAGGATGTTCACCACCGGTTGCACCATCAGTCCGGCCCGGCCGGCATTGACGGTTTCAATGGAAAAGGTTGAAAAGGTTGTCAAGGCGCCCAGGAATCCGGTAATCAGCAGAAGGCGCATCTCCGGGGTCAGCAGCCGCATCCGGTCCGACAGCCCGAACAAAAGCCCGATGAGAAAACACCCCGACAAATTCACGATCAAGGTACCCCAGGGAAATCGGGTGCCCCACAGGTTTATCGAAAGAAGGCTTATGCCGTAACGGCTTGCCGCACCCAGACTGCCGCCTACCATGACCAGCAGGAGTTTTTCCATTTTTTTTTTGGCCCCCTTTCTATTTTTGCCAGTAAGGTTTATTTTATAATTATTGTTTTAAAATTACAGCAAACGGATAGCAATCATTATTTTATAAAACAATTCAATCGAATGAAAAGGGCGGTTGAAATCATGAAAACAGATAAAAATAATATTACGGATACTTCAAAAGACTGGCTGAACCGGACCGTGGCCGGAACCGGCATTACCAGTGCTCTGGGGGACTTCTGTTATGAAACCACCACCGTGATCCTGCCGGGGTTTTTGGCCGTTCTGGGTCTGCCGGCGGCGGTTCTGGGAATCATCGAAGGGATTGCCGATGCGGTGGCCAGTTTCACCAAAATGGCCTCCGGGTTTATCGCCGACAAGCTCGGCCACCGTAAACTACTGGTCATCACCGGTTATAGCCTGACACCCCTGGGGCAGATCATGATTGCCCTGGCCGGCGGATGGGCGCTGATCCTTTCCGGACGGATTGTTTCCTGGTTTGGTAAAGGGCTGCGGGGGCCGCTCCGGGACGCCATTGTGATCCAGGCGGTTCGTCCCGAAACCCGGGGCCGTGCCTTTGGCTTTCACCGGGCCGCAGATACCGTCGGTGCCGTGCTCGGCCCCCTGCTGGGAGTGGCGTTGCTAGGATGGGTTCAGGGCTGGCAGGGACATGATATGGCATTTCCCTTCAGGGTCGTGCTCTGGCTTTCCGTTATTCCCGGCCTGCTGGCTGTGCTGTCTTTTTTCATCCTGGTCACAGACCCGGAACATACCGCCAATCCCTCCCTGAAATTCGTCAGATCCCTGAAGGGCCTGCCCCAAAAATTCAAGCGTTATCTTGCGGCTGTGGGCATTTTTGGTATAGGGGACTTCTCACACACACTGCTGATTCTTGCCGCCACCCAGCTTCTTTCTTCTGCCATGGGTGTGGTGCAGGCGGCCCAGACAGCGGGCCTGCTGTATGTCTGGCGAAACATAGTTCAGGTGGCGGCATCTTTTCCCATCGGCATGCTGGCGGACCGGCTGGGTCATGGCCCTGTCCTGGTGGCCGGTTATTTTCTGGGTGCCTTGACAGCAGTACTGACGGCAGGTGCCTTTTTGTTCCAGGTGGAAAATATGGCCTTTCTGGGGTTGATTTTTTTTGTTGCCGGGCTGTATGTGGCAGTTCAGGAAGCCCTGGAATCAACGGTCACCGCGGAAATGGTCCGACCTGAGATACTGGCCACGAGCATCGGTGCCTTAGGCACTGTGAACGGTATGGCAAAATTTATTTCCAGCAGCCTGGTGGGGGTGCTGTGGACACTGGTCTCCCCGGTTTTCAGTTTTTTTCTGGCATCAATATGTATGGCAGCCGGAACCATCGTCCTTTACCAGGGCGGCAGAAAAGCGTAAGATCTCACCCCGGACAGAAGATATCAATTTAAATGAAGTACCACGGAAACAGAGGTGAAAAAAGTCCGGACCAGGTCTCTTGGTCTCCTTGATTTATACCGGAAAAGCAGGCGCCTGCCGAGGATATCACGGCACAAATCTGTAAGGACTCTGACACCTTGACAATACATTCGGTATTGATTTTGCCCCGGATGATCCGGGTGACTATTCCTTTGACCCGGTTTTCCACACTGCATGCATAAGATCCATCACAGCTTTGCAGCATCACCTGGGGGGCCTTGGCCTCAGCGGCGACCCATTTGCCGGGAACCAGACCCAGCCGCTGTGCACTGTCATTGGTTATCACAGTGATGATGATCTTTCCACGGATCTGGTGGTAATGAGAACCATTGCATGGACCGGCATTTCAGGTCTTATCATCGTCAACACGGCAGATGCTTTTTTTTCATCAATTGATGTGTTCAATACTTGCCGTCAAACCCCCAGGATTTTAATCACCGGTCAAATTGGGGTGATATTTCGAAACAGGGTTTAATTGAGGAGTAATGATTGTCCATTCAATGATAATTATCCTATCCAAAAAATCTATCAGGTATGAAATTGTAAAAGATACCAATTCTATTCATGACATTTTGATTTCAAGAAAGGGTGTTCAATGTGTCTATCATTCAACGTCTTAATGTGGTTCCCGGATACTGAGGACTTCTATTAGTTTTCATTTGAAGGAGCACGTCAGTCCTTTAAAAGCCCGATTCGTTTACTCAACACTCCCTCCCCGATCAGATCCTCAGTCGCCTTGATCCAGGCTGTCAGCTTCCCCCCGTCAACCCCCAAAGCCGCCCCGGCAACTGACAGAACAATTTCCACAACCTCGCCGGCGTCCACCTTGCCATCATCAGCCTTGGAAGCGGCCAATTTGTTCAGGGCACCCAGCATGCCTACGATGATATCCAGTTTACCCATTATATTGTGCCTCCAGATT
>JAZDGN010000087.1:0-6230 GCA_043806875.1 Pseudomonadota bacterium | reverse complement strand
CAATGGCAACCCTGTTCTTTCAGCCTATACACCGGTAAAAATAGGCAGTACCACATGGGCCCTCATCGCAGAGATTGATGAAGCGGAAGTGGTCAAAGACTCGGTTGCCGCGCATATTCTGCTCAACCGGGTCTGGATGATCGGTATCGTGTCCATGATCATTGTAGCCGGTGTTATTCTAATGAGTATTCTTATCGTCAGAAATCTTTCAAAAACACTCTTTCGTGTCATTGAAGGATTACGCTCAAGCACAGACCAGGTCTCCTCGGCAGCGGGCCAGGTATCGTCTTCCAGCCAGACACTTGCGCAAGGGGCGTCCGAGCAGGCAGCTTCCATCGAGGAAACATCCTCTTCCATGGAAGAGATGTCTTCCATGACCCGGCAGAATTCAGAACACGCAGGCCAGGCCGACACTCTTATGAAAGATGCCAATAAAAGTGTTGAAACTGCAAATGTATCCATGGGGCAACTGACGCAATCCATAAAAGAAATTTCCAAAGCCAGTGAAGAAACCTCAAAAATCATTAAAACCATTGACGAGATAGCGTTCCAGACAAACCTCCTGGCCCTTAACGCAGCGGTTGAGGCAGCCCGGGCCGGAGAGGCCGGTGCCGGATTCGCCGTTGTGGCGGACGAGGTCAGGAACCTGGCCATGCGGGCGGCGGAAGCTGCAAAGAATACGGCGTCACTGATTGAGGGAACCGTTAAGCAAGTCAATGACGGCTCAAAACTGGTTGCAGCCACAAATGACGCTTTCAGCCAGGTGGCAGAGAGTTCAACCAAAGTGGGTGATATTGTTTCTGAGATTGCGGAAGCATCCAAAGAACAGTCCAATGGGATTGAGCAGGTGAACCTTGCCATTACCGCAATGGATAAAGTAATCCAGCTGAACGCAGCCAGTGCAGAGGAATCGGCCTCAGCATCTGAGGAGATGAATGCCCAGGCAGAACAGCTCAAGGAGTATGTGGGAGACCTCATCCTGCTGGTGACCGGAAAAAGGGAACAAGCCCATACCAGGTCCACCGGAGGTGGTCATAAAGCCATTGCCCACGCGTCCCTGGCGAAGACCCAAAAAGCAGCACTAAGGGCAAAAATGCTGACAAAGCACATTACCGGTGAAATCAGGCCCGAACAGGTCATCCCCTTTGATCAGGATGAGGACTTCAAGAATTTCTGATCCGGATTTCCGGATCAGAGGTGCGGTACGAGTTGAATCGAAGGCGTATGGGCTGGCTCATTGTTAGTTCCGGTTGACTGGCACAAGGCGCAACAGTCTAAAAACAAACAACCCGAGGATTTATAATTAAGGAGAAAACGCATGGCAGCAGTTACATCAGAACCCAGAACAAGACTGAAGAAACTGACATTTTCCGTTGAAGCAGCCGGTGCCAGAGAGGTTATCCTGGTGGGCGATTTCAACAACTGGGATCCCGGCAAACACCTGATGAAAAAAGATAAGAATGGGGTATGGATCAGGGCCGTGAGTCTCCCCCCGGGACAGTACGAATATAAATTTTTAATCGACGGTGAGTGGAAGGAAGATCCCCTGAATCCCCAGAGCTGTTCGAACTGTTTCGGAACGTTGAACAGTGTCGTTGACTTGTCCTCATAGTGCTGGAAAAATGCATAGGTTAGTTGAAAAGATAAGTCAGGGTTTGAATTGTTGTCTGCTGTAATCGTCATGAAAGGTTTTTTGATATAAGGTTAATTTTCAGTAAGATATTGAATATCGCATCGTTCTTAAAGACTGTGGTGCTACCCCAAAAAGGCCATAACATAATAACGTTGTTAAAGGTGCCGGTTGAAATATTGGATAATCGGAAAATTATAAATAGTATTTTTTCTATTGAATTGAAAAATCAATTTTAAATCACCAGTTCTGAGGTGACATGCGAAAGGCATTTTTTACAATTATTTTCTGCTTGGGTATAGCAGCATTATTTTTTATCGATCAGTTGCAGTTGGCCCATCGGCGATCTGATGAAAATATGGAACTTAATGCCGCATTGAGCCTATATCAAATGCAGCTGAAAAATGCAATTGCAAGCAGATTCATTGCTGTAGAATCTCTTGCATCATTATTCGTTTTGCACCCAAAGACAAGTGCCGCAGAATTTGCACAATTTGCAGAATTCCTTTTACAACACAATCCCCCAATTCGTGCTGTTCAATATGCGGATTCAAATACTCGGGTAATTTATGTTTACCCTGCTGTAAACAACGAGATTACAATAAGTAACCCAATGACACTGGCTACCGACCCTAAACGGGGCCCTTTTGTTAGAAAAGCAATCCAAGAGAAAACAACGATTCTGCAAGGGCCATTTGAACTGAGGCAAGGAGGTGCCGGTGTTGTTGTTCGATTTCCAATCTTTAAGGAAGGCGTTTTTATAGGTTTATCCATAGGTGTATATGATATCTCTGGGCTTGCAAACGAAGCACTATATGGTTTAAATTTTAGCCAGTTTGCTTTTCACTTGAAAGATAATCAAGGAAATATTTTCTGGAGTTCCGGGAATAGGACGGATGATTTTTTGCAAAAAGAACTCACTGTGGCTGGTACAATTTGGATAATTGCTGCAAATTGGAGCGAACCTTTGCCTCCGCCTATTTTTTCGCGTGTTTTGATTTGGTTTTTTGGTTTAGGTTTTCTTTTGACAGTATCAGCTTTTCTTCAAATTGCCTGGAGACAAGAACAACGACTTAAAGAAAAAGTTGAGGAGCGAACCAAAGATTTATCCAATTCCAATCAAAGTCTGTTGATTGAAATAGCCGAACGAAAATACGCAGAAGCGGCACTGCGGCAAAGCGAAATACTTCTTAATACCACGCAGCGGCTGGCCAAAATCGGCGGGTGGAACTGGGATGTCGAACAGCAGACCTCCTTCTGGACCGAAGAGACCTATCGCATTCATGGCTTCGAGCCACAGACGTACGTGCCGGGGTCATCCGAATACATTGACCGCAGCCTGGTGTGCTATAATCCGGCCGACCGGCCCATCATTCTCGCGGCATTTCAGCGGTGCGTGCAACAGGGGGACGGCTATGATTTGGAGATCCCATTCACATCCGCTGACGGCTGCCGGAAATGGGTTCGAACCACATCCGCCGCGATACGTGAAGAGGGACGGATTGTCAGGGTCGTCGGCACTATCATGGACATCACCGAACGCAAGCAGGCACAAGAGAAAGACCAGGCAAATTTCAAGTTCTTTGAAAGCATGGACAGGATCAACCGGGCAATACTTGGAACGAACACTCTTGAAGAAATGATGAGTGATGTGCTCAATGTCGTGCTTTCGATTTTCGATTGTGACCGGGCGAGCCTTGTCTATCCATGCGATCCGGCAGCGGATTCGTGGCAAGTACCGATGGAGCGTACGCGGTCGGCATATCCCGGTGTCCGCTCTTTAGGGGTTGAGATGCCTGTAAGTCCGGATATCGCTCAGACGTTCCGAACCATGCTGGCCTCAAATGGTCCAGTGAAATTCGGTCCGGAATATGAGCATCTGCTGCCTTCAGAGGTGGCGCACCGTTTTGGCATTCAATCCTTTATCGGGATGGCTCTGCATCCAAAGGCGGATAAGCCGTGGGAGTTCGTACTGCACCAGTGTTCGTATTCTCGGGTATGGACGCCGGAGGACGAATTGCTTTTCCAGGAAATCGGAAGGCGGCTGACCGACGCCCTGACCAGTCTTTCGTCGTATCGCAATCTGCTGGAAAGCGAGGCAAAGTACCGCCGAATCGTTGACACGGCCAGTGAAGGTATCTGGATGCTCGGAGAGGATCTCATGACCACGTTTGTAAACGTGAGGATGGCGGAAATGATCGGTTACCAAGTCGAGGAAATGATCGGCCGATCGGAAATAGACTTCATGTTCGAGGAGGATGCCCCTGATCACCATAGAAGAATGGATAACCGCCGCTGCGGAATGTCGGAGCATTACGAACGCCGGTTTCGCCATCGGAACGGGCAGACGGTGTGGACCCAGGTTTCTGCTGTCCCGATCCTGGATGCCGGAAAAAATTTCAAAGGAACCTTTGGGATGATAACCGACATTACCGAACGTAAACAGATGGAACAGACGCTGAGTATACGGGAGTTGGAGTACCGTATCCTGGTGGAGAATATCCCCGACCTGATCGTTCGTTACGACCGTAACCTGCGCCTGATTTATGTGAATCCCGCATGGGAAAAACTGAGCGGCCTGTCAGCTGCGGAAGTCATAGGCGTGGCTCAGGCGGATATCCCCAGAGTCCCAACTCCAGTTGTCGATGACTATGCAAGAAAGCTCAGGCAAGTGATGGAAACTGGGAAATCCCAGGCAACGGAGTTCACCTGGGTAAATGCCCATGGCGTGAACCTCTTTCTGGAGTATGTCATGGTTCCGGAGTGCGACCAGCATGGGGAAGTAGCCAGTATACTGGCTGTGGGTCACGACATAACCGAGCACAAGCGGGCCGAGGAGAAGCTGCAAGAGAGCGAAGAAAAATACCGCTCAATGATGGAATCCATGGATGATGCGACCTATATATGTTCACCGGACTTTCGTATAGAGTATATGAACCCGGCCATGATTCAAAGGACAGCAGGTGATTCCTCCAACCCGTTTTGTCACAAAGTGATACACGGGCTTGATGGAAAGTGCTCATGGTGTGTCCATAAAAAAGTTATGAAGGGTGAATCCATCAAGTACGAAGTTGTCAGCCCTTTGGACGACAAAACTTACCATATATCTAACGTACCCATATTTCACACAGACGGATCCGTTTCAAAGCTGACTGTTTTCCGGGATGTTACCGAAATCAAAAAATTGGAAAGCCTCCTTCGGCAAGCCCAGAAAATGGAGGCAATAGGCAACCTGGCTGGCGGTATTGCTCATGACTTCAATAATATTTTATTTCCAATCACTGGCATGTCTGAATTGCTCTTGGAAGACCTTTCTCCAGGCAGTCCTGAACATGACAACGTTCAAATGATTCTGCAAGCTGGAAAAAGGGGAAGTGATCTGGTTAAGCAGATTCTCTCATTCAGCCGCCAGGCGGAGTACAAAATCATACCAGTCCAGGTTCAAAAAGTGTTAAACGAAGTCCTCAAACTCAGCCGTTCAACAATTCCGGCCAATATCGAAATAACCCAGGATATATCAAGCGATTGTGGGTTTGTGATGGCAGACCCCACACAGATCCATCAGATTGCCCTGAACCTGATAACCAACGCTTTTCAAGCGGTTGAAAATACTGACGGAAAAATAGACGTTCGGGTTCAGAAAGTTACGCTCAAGGGTGATGAATGGAAAGATGATCCTGTTCAACCGGGTCACTATGCCCTGTTATCCGTTTCTGATAACGGATGCGGAATCCCTCCCTCCATCATCGACAAAATTTTTGACCCCTATTTCACCACCAAGGAAAAGGGTAAGGGAACCGGACTCGGTCTTGCCGTAGTTTACGGTATCGTAAGGGAGCACGAGGGACATATCAAGGTTTACAGTGAGATTGGCAAGGGAACAACCTTCAATGTGTATCTGCCTTTAATGATAAAAACCCCTCAAACAGGGTCTGCCGAAACAATGAAAATCACGGAAACGGGTACCGAAAGGGTGCTGTTGGTTGATGATGAACTACCGGTTGCCAGGCTTGAGAGACTAATGCTTGAACGCCTCGGGTATGAAGTAACAGAGCGGAGCAACAGTACAGGTGCATTAAGGGAATTCAAAGAGAATCCAGGTGCTTTTGATATTGTCATCACGGATATGAACATGCCCGGCATTCCCGGAGAGCAGCTTGCCCGGGAATTGATTGCTATCAGACCGGATATTCCCGTCGTCCTATGCACCGGATTCAGTGAGAAGATAAACAAGGATAGTGCCCTGGCTATCGGGATCAAGGGTTTTCTAATGAAACCGGTCAGTAAAGCCGACATGGCCCAGATGGTCAGGAAAGTACTGGATGAAGCTAAAGGGAAAAAGTTGTGATTAGAACCAACTTCCGAAACCTCATTAGTGCCGGAGAAATACAGTTGCGGGTCTTCAGCATTTGATCCTGACAGCATAAATCCGTTCTACACTCACCAGGTGATAGAATTGTGTTACCGCCGGTGTAGACCACCCCCGCCTTCGCCGGTGGCGAACCACCCCATACTGTATATCTGCTTAATATGATGTATAATTTTTCATCAGAGTTTCACGCTTAATTATTTCTATTTTAAACAACAAATTGAATTTGAA
>JAZDGN010000086.1:0-109540 GCA_043806875.1 Pseudomonadota bacterium | reverse complement strand
GCCCGTCAATGAGCTCACTTCCTTGTCGCTCAGCAGGCTCCTGACAGCGGGGTCAGACAATACTCGGCGCCAGTTTTCAGAGTTTTTTTCCTTTCCGGTCCTGATCCAGCGGAACACTTCCCCTCCCCTGTTGCTCAGAGCGGCAGCCCTGGCCAGGTCCGCATAGATCTCCGGTGAATAATCCTGGAAGCTTGCAAGCACGTTGACAAACGCGGCATAGGCGTCTTTGGGCCGGTTTATCTCCAGGTAAAGAAGTCCCAGGTGGTACTCGTAATCCGGATTGCCGCCGATTCGGACAGCACGGACCAGATAGGCGAGTGCCCGGTTCCGGTCACCCAGCTTGAAATAGAGGGTTGCAAGGTTGTGGCAGGCTGCAGCGTTGTCGGGTTTCAAGGCAAGGGCCTGCTGGAAATACTGTTCCGCCCGGGCCAGGTCACCCTGTTTCGCACTGTAGATACCAAGATTCATCAGCGGTTCGACAGCATCGGCATTTAACAGATGGGCTTTTTTGAACAGGTCCAAGGCTTTGTCGTAAATTCCCGCCCTGGCATAGACGATACCCAGGTTGTTGTATGGCTTGGGATTACGCGGGCTCTTTAAAACGTTGTCGGACCAGAGGCTGACCTCATCCTTCCACACGGCTGTCCGCTTCCATGAAACGGCTCCGGCAACCGTCAGAACGACAAGTCCCACGATGGCAGCGTTTTTCCAGCTGCGGCCCAAAACCAGGAACCCCGCCCTGGACAGGGCCAGGCACAGACCTGCCATGGGAAGATAAAGCCTGTGTTCAAAAACAGCATCCTTAATGGGAATAATGCTCGATTCAACACTCAGGGCTATGAAAAACAGAACCATCCCGAAAACGATTACCGGGTACTGTTTCCGGTAGCGGATCAGGCAGGCGGCTACCAGAACCAGGCCCAGAAACGCCAGGGGCGTCAATCCGTCGAAAAAGCCGTGGACAAACGGATACCCCCAGTCAAGATGCTGACCTGAAGGCCAGACAAACAGCCTCAGGTAAACAAAGATGACGCTGAACTGGGTGCACAGGTACTCCCACCTTGAAACCCTGCTGGTTTCCCGGGTCAGGTAATCGAGCTTTCTGACCAGCAGGTGAAGGTCTGCACCACTTCTGAAGAGACCTGCAGAATAACAGACAAAAGCAACCATCACCCCCATGAGCACTGCGATCACCGGGAGTCTTTTTTTCCAGCTGGTCCAGCAATTGTCGACAAGGAGCAGTTCAGCTGCCAGAATCGCTCCGGGGATGCTGGCGGCGTTCTGTTTGGACAGGAAAGCACATCCCGCGAACACCAGGCACAGGACCAGGGCTCCCCAGGTCACGGGTTTCGGACCTGACCGGATCTGCTGCTGCCGGAATACCAGGTATGCAATGACAGAAAGCATGTAAAAACCGGCGGCCACGGCTGCGTAACGCTGGGATATGAAAATCACTGCCTGGGTCTGGAGGGGATGAACCGCAAACAGAAGCGACGACACAAGGGCGACCTGTGGTCCGGCTTCCCTCCCGGTTACGACCAGGGGCATGGACAGGACAAGCCTCGCCAGCCCGTAAACGATGAGACAGTTGATGATATGGATGATGATATTGGTCCGGTGGTAACGTCTGACATCAAGACCTGCGCTCCTGAAATCCAGGGCAAAGGTCAGGTTCACCAGGGGGCGCTGCCTGAATAGCTGGGACGAGAAGGAAAAGTGTCTCAGATTCCTGATTTCGGAATTGTTCTGGATGACATGGCTGTCATCATAAACCAGGGGTGAGTTCAAAACATCGGTATTGTAATAGATCAACAGGACTGCCAGGGGCAGCAAAACCAGAGGCGTCCACCAGCTTTTCATGAAACTGTTTGCACTTACCATCGTTTCCTCAGCACGCAGTAAACCGACAACGGCTGTCCATCTATTGTCGTGTAGGTTCCGGGAACACTGTAGTGCTCATCAAGGAGATTTTTAACGTAAATTCCAAAATCCAGTTTCAGGCTTGAAACGTTGCTGAAAACCAGGGATGCATCCAGTATCCATGCCCCGGGTGTGGAAACCTGCTCCTGTTTGTCCAGGTAATAGAGATCCCTGGAGGAAAAATAGCGCAGCACCGTGCTGAAAGAACAATCCTCCACAGGCGTCCACGTGCCCGACAGGGAGAAAAGGCCTTTGGAGCCCGGGTCATACCCGTAGTTAAGATCCTCATACAGGATCACCAGATTACCGTCTCCGTCAAGATATCGATAAAATTCCTTGCGATAGGTTTCGTCCGGCCCCGTATTTCTGAGAAGCGTTATGGAAGCAGACAAATCCAGGGATTTCAGGGGGGAAACATCAAGGCTGAGTTCAGCACCGGTAATATCCTGATCGTTGGGTGTGGATACCCCTGCTCCGGCATAGATATCTTCAAGAACGTGATGCTCAATGCGGTTGCCGAACAGGCCCAGGGAGACTCTGCTCTTTTCGTTGAATTTATAGATTCCCTGCAGATTCAGGGATGTCACCTGTTCGGGTTCCAGGGATTTTCCCTCCTCAAGCTGGGCAACAAACGGCGTTCGATAGGCGGTGCCGAGCAGGCATTTGAAAACCCAGTCGCTGGATGGACTCCACACGATCCCGGCATTGAAGCTGACGGCATCCCTGTACAGATCATAGGCGTCAAAGCGGATGCCGGCCGACAGATCCAGCCTGCCGAAGGAATGCCGGTACTGGCTGAACAGGGAGGACAGGGATTCGGATATGTCCTGATTATCAATGATGGGGAGCAGGGTCGTATTGCCCGGACCGATAAAATCCGGAAGATAACTCTGCCACACCGGGACACCGGAAATCTCCTTTTTCCTGAACGAAGCACCGATGGTAAACAGACCTGCACAATTAAAGCAGGAGGAATCCAGAAGCGCTTCCAGGAAATAGGTGTCTTCGGAGTAATCCAAGGGGATATCGATAATATCATGGCCCACGTCGGTTTTCACCGCATAGCCGGAAAACCGGAGCCTGAAGCCATTCCCGATGTCTTTTCCGCCTTCGGCCCGGATCATGACCATGGGATTGTGCTCAAGCTCCCTGTAGGTGTACTGCCCGTCGGCCCCGGTCACCGAGTAGGAATGGCTGGCATCGGACAGGCGCGCCACAACGGAAAACAGGTCAGAGTGGTCAACCCGGAAGCTCATATCCAGGTACCTGGAATCATCAGGGCAGGTCTCGGCATACCGGAGTTCCGGAGAAACAGGACTGTCTCCGTTTCCCCAGAACCGGGAAATGTTGCACAATCTCTCATCCTCGGACCCCTGCCGGACGTCACAGGAAAAGAACGTGCTTAAATCCCCGAAGCGGTTGCCCGCATTGATAAAGGCCCCGTAGGGAAGATCCTGGCCGCCTGCGACAAGGCCTGTTTCAACCCCGTCAAGATCTTTCCCTGTCATGGGAACCACATTGACAATACCGGTGAACGCGTCCGGCCCCCACAGCACGGACCCTGGCCCCCTTATGATTTCAATCCGCTTTATTCCGGAAAGGGACAGGTTGTACCCCAGGGGATTAAAAGACTTGTCTGATTCAAGCCCCAATGGAACGGTATCATACAAGAACAGCACCGAATCCTGAACCCCCCTGAGATAGGGTTTGTAACCGTATTCCTTCTGTGCAATACAAAAGCCCGGCACTGTTTCAAGAACCTGTGCCAGGGTCTGGGCTCCGCTCTGGCGGATTTCCTTAAAGGATACCACATCGGCCACCGCAGGTGCCTGCCATGCGCTTTCCTCACGGCGGGATGCCAGGGTGAGCATCTCCACATTCTCTCCCACAAAAATGAGCAGGGTATCTTCCACGGGCAAGGTCTCAGATGCGGACACATACGGGGACAAAGACAGCATCATTCCACCAAGGATGAGAAGATACAGCACAACTGCTTTTTGGTTACAGATCATGGGTCAGTCCGTAAAATTTTTCATCAGCACCCTGAACTTTGCCCGGGTAAGCCCCAGCATTTCAGCGGCAGCTGTCTGATTGTTACCGGTGGCTTTAAGAGCCTGTTCCACCAGAGTCTTTTCAACGTCATCGAGACTTACTCCCTGGGGGGGGAGCACAAAGCTCTGGGTCTCGCTCCAGTCGCACTCCTTACCTGAGCTTCTTAAAAAGGACAGGGTCTCACTGGTAATACTGCCGTCTTCACCGGAAAGGATGGCTGCCCTTTCCATGACATTGGCCAGCTCCCTGACGTTGCCGGGCCAGTCATAGGCCAGGAGCATGGAGATCGCCCCCTTGTCCAGCACGCCCGCCTGCCGTATGGGCATGGTTTTGGCCAGAAAATGTTCGGCAAGGGGGACAATATCCTCTTTCCGGTTCACCAGGGGAGGCAGCTCGATGGGAAACACGTTGATCCGGTAAAACAGATCCCGCCTGAACGTCCCGGCGTCGACCAGCTCCGCAAGGTTTCTGTTGGTGGCGCAGATGACCCGGGTATCCACGGCAATTTCATCGTGCCCCCCTACCCTCTGGATTTTTTTCTCCTGAAGGGCCCGCAGAAATTTCCCCTGGGACTCCAGGGGCAGATCTCCGATCTCGTCCAGGAACAGGGTCCCACCCGATGCGAACTCAAACTTGCCCTGGGTACGTTTGGCAGCGCCTGTAAATGCCCCTTTCTCATACCCGAACAGTTCCGACTCAACAAGATTCGGAGAGATGGCGGCGCAGTTCACCGGAACGAACCGGCCTTTTTTCCTGTTGCTCCTGTTGTGAATGTATCTGGCCATCACTTCCTTGCCGGTCCCGGACTGGCCGGTTATCATAACGGCCGAATCCGTACCGGCCACTTTATCAGCCAGGCTGACAACCCTGTTCATGATCTCGGAAACAAAAATGAAATCACGGTTTCCCGCAGAGCTTTCCAGTTCATGCCTGAGTTTCTGATTGTCCTGCATCACCCGGGACAGGGCAAGGGTTCTTTCCACAGTGATCAGCAGACTCTGTTCGTCAAAGGGCTTTGTGATATAGTCCGAAGCGCCAAGGCGCATGAACTCCACCGCAGATGCTACGGTTGCAAAAGCGGTAATGAAAACCACCGGCACCGGGATGTCCTCTTTTCTAATGGCTTCAAGCAGTGCGCGCCCATCCATGCGGGGCATTTTTATGTCGGAGATCACGATCTTGAAAGAGCCAGCCGTCAGCTTTGACATGGCTTCTTGACCGTCGCCGGCGGTTTCGGTTGAATACCCTGCCCTTTCAAGAATAATGGAAAGCAGGCGCCGCATCTTTTCTTCATCATCTACCAGCAATATGTCTGCCATAATACTCAATCCATTTTATCAATCAATCGTCGTTTCGGGGGAGCTGGACCGTAAAAACCGCTCCCTTTTCCGGGTGGTTTCCAGCGGAAATACTCCCGTTGTGTGCCTTGATCACATGCTGCACAAAAGCCAGCCCCAACCCGGTCCCTTTTGATTTGGTAGTAAAGAACGGTTCGAACAGTTTTGCCATGACATCGCTGTCAATGCCTTCCCCCTGATCCCTGATACCAAGATGCCACATATCTGTTCCCGGTTCAATGCTGATATCCACAAAACCCTGTCCTTCATTGGCTTCACAGGCGTTTTTCACGATATTGCTCACCGCCCTGGACAACAGATCCACATCGGCGTCCACCCAGAACGGGTCATCCGGAATTGTTGTGCGGAAACTGATCTGTCCGGGTCCGTTCTGGATCTCGAACCTGGCCACGATATCCTGAACCATCCCGTTCAGGTCGACCTTGGAAAACCTGGGCTCAGACGGCCTTGAGAACAGGAGGAAATCTTCAATCAGGCGGTTGAGACGGACCAGTTCATCCTCTATGAACGACCTCATGAGATTGTCTTCTCCGATGACCTGGTCTTTGATGAGAATGCCGAAGGAACTGCTGATAATGGCCAGGGGATTCTTCACTTCATGGGCGATCATCATGGAGAATTTTCCGATTTCAGCCAGGGTCCGCTGCCGGGACATGCGCCGATAGGCTTCCCTGAGAGCATTACGGCTGTTTTCCACCGAATCCAGCATCTCGTTGAATGCATGGGCAAGTTCCTTGGTTTCCGGCAATGATCCGGGATCCACCCGTGCTTCGTAGTCCCCGTGGGAAACCTCCCGGGCCACTTCCACCAGGTTGGAAACCGGAGCGACAATGGAGTGGGAGATAAAAAAGAATATCACGGCTGAAAGCAGGGCAAGCCCGGCTGAAAGAATAACGAACTTACGTCTCATGGTTGACAGGAGGTCTGCAATTTCTCCGGTGCTGTAAGTAATGATCACTCTGCCCACAACAGGCTCGGCCTCCTTGATGATGCCGGCCTGGAACACATCGCTCCCGTCGGTGAGTTCCTGAAGGAGGACTTCCCTTTCCTCCACGGCAAAGGGCCCCCGGATCTCCCGGGATGCATCGGCAAGGGTCTGCCTGGCGCTGTTCTGGATCTGCACCCTGGCAATATCCTTTTCATCGAGCAGGCTGGCAGCGAGCCGGCTCAGGATTGTCTTCTCATCGATGAGTATTCCCAGCTCAGCATTCATGGCAAGGTATTTGGCCAAAAACCGTATACGCTCCTCAAATCTTGACTGGACGGACGTATTCACGGTTTTGATCCCCACATAACCCAGCACAAAGGTCGACGCACTGATAAGCAGAACCGCTGTAACAAGCAGCCGGACATGGATACCCAAGCGTTTGACAACTGTCCCGATCACATCGGTCATGGAAGTCATCATCGGACCTCCCCCCCGCTTACGGAACCGGAAATCCGGATATTAATCTTTTCAGCCACTTTTGTGTTGATCAGCCTTTTGTAACGGGGTTCCGGTGACGGACACTCTCCGGTGCCAAACCAGGACAGGAGACATTCCCCGGCCTGGATCCCCAGCTCCCGGTAGTCGAATTCAAAGGATGCCACCGCTCCTGATTCATAAAAAAAACGGTTGTAGCCGATTACCGGTTTTTTCTGGGTAATGGTTTCACGGATAATATACTGGACGATCCTCTCGGAAATAACGGTTTTGTCCGGAATCATCCACACCCCATCCAGTCCGGACAAGTTCTTTTCCAGAATCTCGGGTATCTGGGTTTTAGATGTGACCGGCAAGGGAACGATGCTCACGCCAAGATTCATGGCAGACTTCCCTGCCGCTTCAAGAAACTCCCGGTTATGGGCCGGGTCAAACAACAGCCCCAGCCGCCGGATATCGGGCAGAACCTTTGTGATATCGGATAGCTGGCTGCTCACCGGAATATTGAGGGAAACACCACAGATGATCCCTGAAGTACTGATAAGGCGCTCGGGACTGAGCACCACGGTATAAACAATGGGACGCGTTTCAACCCCTTTCAGGGTCTGGGCGAACACCAGCGCTTCCGGGCCTATGGTCAGTATGGTCATGGAAGGTTTTCCGGCCAGCGCCTCCCCCAGTGAAGACCGCTCCTCGTCGGGGTAGTCGTTCAACCAGTATTCCTTGAGCGGGATACCGCCATTTTTGTCAAGGACATCCCGAACCCCGCCCAGGGCATCGGCATAGGGCCTGATCCTGTTGGAGACAATGGCTGCAACCCCGGATGCGTCATCGTCCGCTCCCAGGACTGCCAGCGGGGCAGCCAGGGTGATCAGGCATGCAACCTGGATCAGAATCCACAGGCTCAGCCGGATGTTGCCGTCTCCTTCCATTGCAATCCCTGTCCCCTATCGGAGTGGTGATATCCTGGTCTTGAAACTGGACATTGTCGTTCCAACCTTTTCCTTGAATTCCTGGGACACATAGTCGATGTCATCCAGGTCCTTGACAACCCTGGGGGTAATCAGGAGGATAAGCTCTGTTTTTTCCTTAGTGTTGTTCTGCTTGCCAAACAGAAAACCGATTCCCGGGATCCGTGACAAAAACGGCAGCCCGTTCTTGGAAGCGTCTTCTTTTTCCCGCATCAGCCCGCCGATGACAATGGTCTGGTTGTCCTTGACCGTGAGGCTGGTTTCCACCTTCCGCTCACTGAAGGACAGGTACTGTTTGTTATCCACTTCATAGGTGGCGCCCGTATCGCTGACCTCCTGGCTTATCTCCATGCTGACCAGTCCCCGGTCGTTGATGTGGGGTGTCACCGACAGGATAATACCCGTGTCCTTGTACTGGATATCGGTTTGAAACACGCCATTGGTTGTACTGGTACTGTTGTAATCATAGGAAGTGGATGCAACCGGAATTTTACTGGAAATGTTGATCCGGGCAGCCGTGTTGTCCGAAGCCATAACCCGGGGAGATGAGATGATGTTGACATTACTGTTCTCGGCCAGGGCCGTAATATCGGCATCCAGTTTGTTGCCCACTCCGTACTTGAACAAGAGGCCTGCGGAGCCGAGCGTACCGGAGAGATTGCCTTTCCCGCTGGTTGACGCGCTGTCGTAATTGTTGAAGCTCCATTCGACCCCGAGCTTATTGGTATCGCTGAGCGTAATCTCTGCAATGATGACCTCGATAAGCACCTGGCGCGGAAGGATGTCCACCCGTTCAAGAATCTGGGAAACCAGCCTGTAATCCGAGGGCAGGGCTTGAATGATCAGGGCGTTGCGGATGGTATCGGGCGTGATACGGACCTCTCCCTTCAGGGTACCGGTTCCCTCGGATGCGGATCCGCTGGATTTTGTCTGGACAGGTTTTTTCAGTTCCGCAGCCACAGGGAACAGGTCTTTTTTCGTACTGGATTCAGTTTTGTTGTCCTTGGCGTCCTTGGATGCTGTCGGCATTGACTCGATTTTACTGTCTTTTTTGGTGCTGCCTGTCTGAAACACCGAATTCAGCAGGCTGGACAATTCTTCTGCCTGACCGTTCCTGACACTGTAAACATAGAGCTGGGGATCGGCCTGGGTGCTGAATTCATCGATCCGGGTCATCAGTGCGTCGATTCGGTTGAAATCCCGGTTTTTCTTGCACACGACCATCAGGGTATTGAGCCTGGTAATAGGCACCATGGTATAAGCGTCCTTGTCCCCCTGGGCTGTGAGGATCTCTGTCAGAAGTTTTGAAGCCTCGGCAGCCTCCACATTTTCCAGGCGGTAGAACCTGTGTTTGACGTTTTCGAATATATCCACATCAAACAGGTCGATCAGCTTCAGGAGCTTGGAGATATTCGCCTCCCTCTCCACGATGATCAGGGTATTGGAAGCCTTATCCGAAACAACGACACCGGCAGTCGACATGAACGGTGTCAAAAGCTTTGTGACCTCTGCACCGTCCACATAATTGAGCGGAACGATCTGTATGACCCTGCCCCCGCCTTCCAAAGGTGTGGCAGGCATCCGTGGCACATCCTTGGCATTTACGATCTTGACCAGGTTTCCTTCCTGAACCGCCGCAAGACCGTTGATCTCCAGGATCTGGTGAAAAATGGGAATCAGTTCTTTTTTGGTGAGGTTGCCCGATGTATGGATTGTGACCTTTCCGGTGACTGCCTGGTCCACAATATAGTTCAATCCCAGGACTTCACCAATGATCCTGACAACCTCGTAAAGGTCCGCATCATCGAAATTAAAGGTCAGGGTTTCATCCCCGCCCGGCGTTGACGACTGATACCGCTCCACAGGCGCCTTGAACTGATAGGGTTTTCTGAGCGGTTCCGTCGGCGGCTCAGGTTCATCTTTCCCCTTATCCGGTTCAACCCCCGCAGCCCGTTCATGCAGCTGACTGTCAGAAAGGTTTGCCCCTGCCATTGATATCTGGTCCCGTGATGGACCCGCCCCAAGCATTTCAGGCCGACCATCCTTATCGGTTGCCGGAGAATCAGGCACCGCCTTTTTGGCAGCTACGGAAGACTCCCCGGTTGAGGCCATCTGCGTTCCACCTTTGGAAGCGTTATCAAACAACTGTATGCGAGAGCTGCCGCTGCAGCCGCTTAAAACCATCATCCCTGCGACAACAATCCACAGAACATTAACCTTTACCAGTTTCATGACCATAGTTTCCCTATTTTTTCTTAGCCCTCTTGATCTTCCCGAACGGGGTATTGATATATTCGAATTCCTGGTCGGATTGCCCCTGAGGTTCAGCTTTTGCATCAGGGGGCGGTCCTCCGGCTGGCTGGCCAGGTTGTGCTCCAGGAGGTGAAACGGCTATCTCGCTTGAAGACATGATAACCTGGGGTGCGGCAGCCGTGTCGCCGGTGGATTTAACCACTGTCCTCGGAGGTTTTTTTTCATCGTAAAGTTTGATTTCATACCGTTCGCCTCCCTTTTCAAGGTTCAGCTTGTCCGGCAGGATGGAAACCACCTTGATGTCTCCTATGGAATCGCCCTCTTTGACCGTCAGGTTCTTTGGATCTTGCGGAGTCTTTCTGTAAGGATTATTAACCAGAGCCGTCTTGAATCCATCCAGAATCACAACCCCCTGGAGATAAATCTTGTCGTTGAGCTCTTTCAGGGGTTTCACTTCAGGAACCTCCTTTTCAGGCGGTTCCGGTTCAGATTCTTCGGGAATAAACTCCTTGCGTTCAGGGGAAAACAGGTTGGATGTTGCAACCTGCTCATAGTCTGCCCTGTTCCGGATACGATCCGGGGAAAGCCTGCCCGAATAGTCGGCCCTGTCCTCTCTCTTATCCTTTCCGGCTTCAGGGATATTGAATCCTCCTGACCAGACAGAATAAGACTCCATGCTGAAAAAAACGACAGCAGTCAATAGCGCTGCGTTGATCAACCACATTTTTGATATCACTGGAATACATCCTCCATGCTAATATTGTTTCCAGAAGCCTCCCTGGCCTTGCCTATCCGCCGGCAACGTACCCCTCAACAGTAATGACCGACCTGACCATGATGGGGACACCGGGCTGATACCTGCCGGCTAATCTTGAATTGATCTCGGTGATCTGGAACAATTTGTCGGCTCCTTCTATGCCGTACAGGATATCCTTGAGCTGCCGGGCAGTGGATACAACCTGGAATTTCACAGGAATACCGACATACCCTGTAGTATCGGGATCCGAGGCCTTCAGAACCTGGAAGGAGGCCACCTCAAGTCCTGCCTTGTACACCACCGCCTTGATGATGTTCTGCATATCCACCGCAGCCATGGCCGGTGTTTCACCCGTCAAAAGCCAATTTTCAGCATTTGCCAGCAGAGCGGCTGTCCCGTCATGGCGAGCCTGATAATTGTCCTTTCTGGCGATGAGCTGCGTCTGCTGTTGAAGCTTTTTCATTTTAAGGGCAATGGCATCCTCATCTACCAGAAACGACTGGACATCAGGCGCATACCGGTAAACAAACGCCACGACCAACAACACGATACCGATACTGATAATAATCTTACGCTCTTTATTCACGTGATGTCTCCATCAATCTGTTCGAAATCCTATCCGGTAGCGTTCTTTATCGTTCCTGCGCGTAATTGCCGACAGGAAGACAACCTCCTTAAACTTCTGCGACTTTTCAAGCCGCGTCAGCAGATCTGATGCAGAATCAGCATACCCCTCAATCCTGAACTGGCCCTTGGCATATCCGAATTCTTCAACCCAGGAATTTTCCGGTATGATTTTAGTGAGTTCCAGCAGAACGTCAGAGATGATAACCGACTTCTCCCTCAGGGTGTTGAAACGCTGAATCTTTTTCTCTCTGTTTTCGGTTTCTCGGAGCATGAGGTTAATTTCGTTTACGCTGCCTTTGATCCTTGCCAGCTCGGCATCGAGGCGTTTATCAAGAACATAATTATGTACCGCTGCCCCTCCGATCCAGAAAACCCCGGTCAGGATGGCCAACGCGCCCAGGATCATCATGAGATAGTAACCGGTTTTCCCCACCTTTCTGCGCTTATCTTCAGGGAGAAGATTTAAACGGACCGGGACGTTCCGGATTCCGTTGATGGCTATTCCCAGAGCTTCCAGCAGGTCGCTGGAAGGGATCTGTTGCTTTTGCGTGTCAACGGCGGTAACTGCGTTGGGGACTAACGCCTCGAGTTCATGAACAAATTCCTGGGTAACCGCCCCCCCGGTGACTATCAGAGGAATTGGCACCTCTGACATGGATGGGGGAAAAAGGGTTGAAACAGCCTGGGCAAGCGTAACATGAAAGTCTTTCGGGTGATCTGCTTCCATGGGGATGACGTGGGAAGCGGCCAGAGTCTTTCCGTTGGAAAAACCCAGGTCAATACTGTCTGTACCGACCCTGGCAAAGGCAAAGGGAGTGTCCCCATGACCTGAATAGTGGCCCAGCGCCACAGCCAGACCGGCTGCGTCCATTTCCAGTGACGTTGCTCCGCCCATCAGGGAACCGAAGGATTTTATCAGAGGCTCTATATCATCGAGTTTTACAACGGCAAGGGCCACCGTGATCGTCTTTGACTTTTTGTCTGCGCTGACGATATCATAATTAAAATAGACGTCTTCAGCAGAAAAGGGGATGTATTTTCCGATCTCGTAATTCAGGGTTGACCGCAGGTTCTCCTTGACTGCAAGGGGAAGAACAATACTCCTGAGTATCACGAATTCCCTGGACAGGCCCAGGCGGATTTCTGCCGAGGCAATATTCTGGGACTGGAAAAAATCCTTCAGAAACTTTTCTGATCTCTCACAACGGTCCTTCAGCGTCTTTTCTTTATCAAAGGCTTCAATACTGCTTGCCACCAGGGAAAAGTTGCTGGCTGTTCCCCTGAGCCATACTACCGAAACCCATTTTTTTGTAACAGTAACGCCAATAACAGATCTTGAGAGCAAGGTTAATACCCCCCATCTTTCCACTTCAAAATTGTAAATCCCCTGTCACTTGCTGAATCGAGAAGAACAACAGCAGAAATGGTGACTCTGGCATTACTGCCATCAATGGTCCCAACGGACCGGATAGTATAATACGAGGACATGTCCAGTGTGATATAGGAACTTACAGCCGCATACACACTGCCTCCCACCAGGAACTGGAACTCGGACAGGCTTTTGAAATCCTTGGTTTTTCGAAACTCAAGTACCAGGGAAACCAGCTCTTCGGTCATCAGGGGAAGGGAGAGCAGCATCTTTTCCGATGCGGCGTTGATGTTTATCTTTGAGGATTTCCGGCCCAGTTTTTTCTTTTTAAAAGAAGAAATCGGTCGTTCGGTTGTCTGGCTATTCACCTGGGAGTATAGCGTCACCATAGTTTCCAGTCCTTCCCGGAACAACGCTTCCGAAACCCCCTTGACAAGCAGGAGTTCCTCGATTGATGTAAACATGCCGTTCTTACATCCATACGGCCTGGGCAACGATCTGTAATAACTATCCTCCGCTCCGTTCAACCGGGCGAGACTGTCCTTGTCTCTCCAGTCTAAAATAGAATTGATTATCACATCCTTGTCGGTCTTTTCAAGGTTAAAACCATTGAGAAGCACAGAAAGGATACCCTCATCCGCTGTATTGATATCTATTTTCCCGCTTTCATTGTCAATGAAAACCGTGAATTGTCCGTTTCCCAGCGCCACCCCAGGATTGTCCGCATTGACCCGCCATCCCGTGGTAGTTGGTTCCACATCCTCCTGGTTCACGGGATCGGCCTTCGGTTTTTCAGGTTTCATCAATTCTGTCACAGCCATATTCAATCCTGCCTCGGCCAGATAATACGCCTCGACCCTGTTTTTATAATTTGCGGTCATATTGACCTCATTACGCATGGACAGACAGAAATGGCCTGCAATCACCGTCAGGAGAACCATCGCCCAGAGAACGATGAACAGCGCCATGCCGCTGTTGCTGTTCAGCAGCGCTCTATTTTTCATGATCCACCCGTATCCGTACAATCATTGACAGGGGGCTTTGGCTCCGTCCGTCATAAAAACTGAGCCTTACTGCCCGAAGCATGGTCCCGCCATCAACAGGGCTCCACTGTTCCTGCCACTGTGTGGAGCCGCTTTGCGGATCATCCACCCAATAATCCATGGTAATCTGTTCCATCCCCTGTATCAGCGGAAAAAATGACCCGGGATCCCCGCTCTGGGAAAGAATCTCATCCATGGTGGCCAACACCGTACTGCGCTCAAACAGGTATAGAGACTGGGTATCGTCCTTTTCCGTGACAACGCGGTATATCACGTAAACCGGTGGGTATCCCCTGCCGGGAACAAGGGATACAAGGGAAAAAAATCCGAGCCTGTCCGCAGATCCCGCAGTCTTCAAGGACTCATCCCCGGCCGGGACGTTCTCATCAAAATAGTGCCAGGAGGCAACCTGATGCCTGACCATGTCCAGGACAATCCTTTCCTGCTGGTCGAGGCTCAGATCCCTCTCTCCCCTTTCCCAGGCCCTGGCACCCAGCCTGAGAGCCCCAAAAATCAACACAAGAAGAACGGCCAGAATAGTCAGGGACAAAATGAGCTCAAACAGGGTAAAACCCTTTTTCCCATCTGTCAGACGCCGGATCTCTCTTTTGAATGATACTGGCATGGTTCAAGGCTCTGTTTTATTGACAAGGGTTAAGGTGGTCAGGCTGTAATGCCTGCCGGCCTCGCCCCGCTGCCAGGAAACGGTCACGGTAAGACGGTACAGTTTTGGCCCTGTTTCTTTTATCACACTGTCTTCCGGCTCAGCGGTTTCATCCGTCTCTTCGGCAAGTTCCGCACTCCAGGAGTAGCCGTCCTCCCATTCACCGGCCGTGGGTGCCTCCAGGATTGTTGAAGAGGCCAGCAGCAATTCCATGACTTCCGAGGCATGGAACACGGCCCGGGTGTAATCCTCGGCCCGGGACTTGGCGTTCATGCCTCCCGAAAAAAGCTGCAGGACCATGGTAATGGCAATGGAAAGGACAACCAGGGACACCAGGGTCTCAATCAGGGTAAACCCCCGGGCATGGCCAGGACGTTTGCAGTGTCGGCTCAGGACTCTATCCTCACTGTACCGGTGATAAAAGCAATGCTGATAACAGAGAGGATCTTCCTGGCGTTCATCAGGGAGATGGTCCCTCCGGTGCTGCTTCCGTTTGTGTAGAAATAAAAACCGGCCCACCCTGAATCCCGGGATTCGCTGTCCACCCCCGGGGTGGCCACAGCATCAACAGCGATCCCCTCGGGGAGTTGGTATTCGTCGGTGGCGGAGGGATCCTTGTCCCGGATGGCCTGAATAGCAGCGCCCAGTTCCTCGGTGCCGGTATCCGCAAGGAGGTCTGCGTCCACCATGACCACGCGTCCGGTATCAATATCAACGGCAACGCAAATGTTACGGTTCTCAGATACAGCCTTGTCACCGGCGTACCGAAAAATGGCAGCAACCTTTCCAGAGGATGTTTTCAACTCCAGACCTGGCCGGAACACACCAAGGCGAGGGGCAACCATGGCCGTAAGAATCCCGATGAGTATCAGGACAATGATAAGCTCAAGAAGGGTAAAACCCCGATTATTCGGTCTGGCCGATATCTTTCCAGCTGACAATATCCTGGTTCTCACCGTCTCCCCCTTCTGCGCCGTCAGCGCCAAAAGAGATGATATCATACTCGCCATGCTCACCCGGACTCACATACTGGTACTCATGGGACCATGGATCCATGGGAATAGCCTTGGGGAGATAGGGTCCTTCCCACCGGTCAAGGTCACCGGGCTTTTCCCTGAGTGCCTTGAGCCCCATATCAGTTGTCGGGTAGGATCCCACATCCAGCCTGTACATGTCCAGGGCTGTTTCAAACAGGGATATCTGGGCCTTGGCGGATTTCTGCTTTGATTTTCCCACGTGTCCGAACATTTTCGGCCCGACCAGGCCGGCCAGCAGACCGAGGATTACCATGACGATGAGAAGCTCTATCAAAGAAAAACCGTGGGAGTTCCGTTTGCGGGCATTGGGGTTATCCTGGGCTTTTTGTGTTTTCATAAACTGTCCTCTTTCATTTTCCGTTACCGTTTTTTCCTTAAAAGTCAACCCCCGGTCAGGTCCGGGCCAGGCGGGCAAGTAACTTCCTGTCTGGGGAGTTATTTAAAAGGGAAGATCGTTCATTGAAAAAATTGCCATCAGCATGGAAATAACGATGGAACCGACAACAACACCCATAATCAGAATCATGGTAGGTTCAAGAAGGCTTGTGGCCCTCTTTACAGCGTTTCTTACTATTTTCTCATAGTTGTCCGCAACCCGGAGCAGCATCTCGGAAAGCCTTCCGGTCTCCTCACCCACCCGGATCATCTGTATGGCCAGGGAGGGGAACATCCCGGAGTCCCCCAGGGGGCGGGAGAGTTCCTCGCCTTCCTTAACCCGGTTGTAAACGTCCCCCATGGCATCGGCTATCAGCCGGTTTCCAATGATCTCCCGGACCAGCAGCAGGGCATCAAGGATGGGAACACCACTGTTGACAAGGGTTCCGAGTGTCCTTGCCACCCGGCCCACCTCGACCTTTCTTACCAGATCTCCCAGGATGGGGAGCCTGAGTTTCCATGTATCCATCTGGTATCCACCGGCAGGGGTACCGGCATAATACCGGATGGCCATGATCACGGCAATGAACCCGCCGCCCAGGGCCCACCAGTAGCTTCTGAGCACATGGCTGATGGACAGGAGCAGGGCTGCCGACCAGGGGACGGCCTGTCCCATATCCTTGAAAATGATGGCAAATTTTGGAATAACAAAGGTCATGAGCACAATAATGGACAAGCCTCCCACCCCCACCAGAAAAATGGGATAAACCATGGCTGATGTGACGTACTCCTTGAGTTCCTGGGAGGATTCCAGAAAAACACCCAGCCTGTCCAGAACCGGTTCAAGAACCCCGCCGGCCTCTCCGGCCTTGATCATGTTGACGTAAAATTCCGAGAAAGCCCTGGGATGTTTTGCCATGGCAGAGGACAGATCGCTTCCGCTTTCAATGGACCTGAGAAGATCAGAGACAACATCTTTGAAGCTCTCATTCTCGGCCGCCTGGACCAGGATCTTCAGGGACCGGTCAACGGGCAGGCCCGAGGCCAGAAGGGCGCTCAGATCCTGGGTGAAGAACATGACATCCTTGACAGATACCCGCCTGAAAAAGGACTTCAGGTCACTGTTCAGGGAAGGGGATGCCAGGAAGCCGAACCCTTTCCTGGTGACTCTGGAAATGCGGATAGGGATGAGGCCGCTGTCCTGGAGAAAAGCCACCACCTCCTGTTCGGTGTCCGCCTCCATGAAATCCGTTACCACTTTCCCGGATGTGTCGGTTGCCTTGTATGAATAGCGCTGCATATCAGACTTCCAGAGTAACCCTGAGCACTTCGGCAAGGGTTGTCACCCCTTCTTTGACCTTTCTCCACCCGTCCTCGCGGAGGGTCCTGACGCCCATGGTTTTTGCAACCCGTTTTATCTCATCCGTGTCTGAGCGCCGGATAATCTCCTTGCGGATCAATTCATTGACCGGCAGGTACTCGAAGATGGCGATCCGTCCCCTGAATCCGGTGTTGTGGCAGTATTCACACCCCCGGCCCTCATAGAAAACAACATTTTCAGCCTCCCCGTCGGTGAGATTCATGAGTTTCAAACGCCTGGGGTCCGGCTCGGCAGGGGCTTTGCATTTGGGGCAGATCACCCGGACAAGACGCTGTGCCATGATGCCGAGCAGTGTGGAGCTGAGCAGGAAATGCTCGACACCCATGTCAAGAAGCCGGGTAATGGCACCGGCCGAATCGTTGGTGTGCAGGGTACTGAACAGGAGGTGGCCCGTAAGCGCCGACTGGATGGCAATCTGCGCCGTCTCACCGTCACGGATCTCCCCTACCAGGATAACATCCGGGTCCTGGCGGACAATGGACCTGAGGCCCCGGGAAAAGGTCATGCCTGTTTTGGTATTCACCTGGATCTGGTTGACCCCGGAGAGCTGGTACTCTACCGGGTCTTCCAGGGTGATGATTTTGGTTTCCATGGAGTTGATCAAATCAAGGGTCGTATACAGAGTCGAGGTTTTCCCGCTGCCGGTGGGCCCGGTTACCAGGATCATCCCATAGGGCTGACGGATCAGTTCATGGTACTTGACCAGGATATCATCCGGAAACCCCAGCTGTTTCAGATCCATGACCAGGGACTCACGGTCCAGGATTCTCATGACCAGGCTTTCACCGTATATGGTGGGGATGGTGGACACCCGGAAATCAATGTCACGGTCTGCAATCTTCAGTTTGATGCTGCCGTCCTGGGGAAGGCGGCGCTCGGCAATATCCAGTTTGGCCATGATCTTTACCCGGGATATGATGGCTGCCTGGAGCCTGGGCGGGGGTGTTTCCGCCTCGTGGAGCACGCCGTCGATGCGGTAGCGCACCTGGAATTTCCTGTCAAAGGGCTCAAAGTGGATATCACTGGCCCGTATTTCAACGGCACTGACGATGAGCCGGTTGACCAGACGGATGATGGGAGCCTCGGACGCCATGTCCTTGAGATGGGCGATATCATCACTGTCACCGCCCTGGGCTCCGTAAACGTCCCTGTCAGCCTCCTCAATAATGTTCTCAATGGACTGCCGGCCGGAGCCGTAGAGCTTTTCAATGACGTCCAGGATATCTTCGGGTTTGCCCTTGACCACCTCTATCTCTGTCCGGTAGGCGACCTTCAGGGCATCCATGGTGGCATAGTCATTGACATCGGCCATGGCCACTTTGAGCACGTCTCCGGTAATATCCAGGGGAACAAACATGGACTGCTTCATGAAACGTATGGAAACCGTTTCCAGGGCAATGGGTTCCTGGGGGTACTCCTGGTAGGAGATGGAGGGAATCGTTCTGGCTATCACCATGGGATCTCTTTGATAAAGGTAGACATAAAATTAGACCGTTCCAAGGCGTTCATGCCGGAGACTATACTCTGTTGACAAAAGAGTTTCAACCCCAAAAATTACAACCCGGCCTTATCCGTTTTCCTTATCCCTTGATTTTTCAAGAAATCCTTTATCGGGCCGAGCGGACGGGAATAGATGATGATGTACCAGGATGGGTCTGGCCGGACAGGGCTGCGGCGGCTGAAGAAATCCGGCAAGCGGCAGGGCGGTCAGGCTGCGGCAGAACGGTACCGCAGCGGCGTTTCGGACTTTTTGTTTTCTGCTATTGCTCATGGGTCTTGCAAGTACCAGAGAACCGGGGCTGGGGCAATGGATTTATGCACCTGTTACCCGGCAAACACAACAACCAGGTCTGCCCGCCGCTCCATGACTTTCTGGGAAGACATGCCTTTGGCCTTGAAGCGGTAGCGCCCCGTGGATCCTATCTGGAAAACCGACGGTTTGATACCGTAACCCACAAGGGCATGGACAACATTGGCCGCCCTCTGTGCACCCAGTTCGAAATTGGACGGGTACTTTCCTGTATTGATGGACTGGATATCCGCATAACCCTCCACCTGGATTTTCACATCATACTCCAGAAGCATCCCGGCCAGTTTTTTCAGAAATTCCTGATATTCAACGGCAATAACGGCACTTCCCGTGGGAAACAGGATGGGCAGACGGGACTCCAGGCGCACGCACCCCCCGTCCGTGACCAGGGACACCCAATCCGCCAGCCCGGCCAGGGTCAGTTTCCGGCGGATGCCGTCGACCAGATCCTTGGCCCCTGGGCAAGGGTTGGAACCCGGTTCCGTGACACTGCTGCCCCGGTCCGTGCCCGGCAGAGTTTCCTCGCTTATGGGCCCAGGTTCGGAAACTCTGGCCTCCAGGTCATGCAACCGCTTTTCCAGATCCTGCCTGGACTTTCCAAGGGCCTGGACCCGGAATGTTTTTTTCTCCTTTGAGACCATCATCCCCTCGGGAACATGGCGGTCCAGGTCCCTGGTCTGCTGGATCTTCATTTCAAGCCAGTCCACGTCCCTCTGAAGTTCAAGGCGCTCCTGGTCCATTTCCCGAATCAGTTTCCGGTATTCTGTGATCAGGCTTCCCAATGGGGGTTGCGTGCCTGAAGGCAAGGACATGGGAGCCGCAGTCCCCTGGTCTGCAAGAGAAAAACCGATGAACACGGCAAGAATTAATCCCATGGCAGTACATACCGACAGGGAGGCAGATCTGATCGTATGAAATTTCAAAATAGTCATGGATGTCACCTTTTCACGATGCCTGCAGAAACTGTAACTGCCCTGCCAGAACAAGCGCTTCCCCGGCATTGCTAAACCGGGCAGGGTCAATTGTTATTGACATTGGATGTTTGCTGAGCCTCATAGGGCATGGGCGACTGGACCATCTCCTGGCCAATACCCACAGGCCACCAGATCATTCCCCGTCGCGTAAAATTGACCCTCAGTCTCATGATGGCTTCCGTGATACCGAATTCCGCCTGGTGGATCTCCAGGACCTCGGCACCCCGGATCCATGACTGGGTGTGGGCCTGGACAATGTCATAGTCCACAACCCCCTGACCTGATTTCAGGTAGGCATCCACATACACACCGCGTATTTTCTCAACCAGCTTCCTGTACCCGTCAGCAACCGCGGCCTTTTCCGCCATGAGAATCGCCTGGCCCTTGTTCAGGCTGTTTTCCGGTGCAACCCCCTTGCCTGTGACTTGGAAGTTGACCACCCTGTCAACAGGACCAGACCACTCCTGGGTGTCTGTCTGCACCATGCATCCGGATACCATTAACAAGGCGGCCATCAAAAAAACCGATACCATCATCCTAGGTCGTTTCATCGTTTCTCCCTTTTCTTGGTTTCATCCATCTTTTTGTGTCTGGCATATCAGTATTGCAAGCTGCCCTGAACAATGGTAATTAACATGGAACCAGCAGCCCTCACCCATGGACAGCCTGTTTTGTCCAAAGGTGTTTTGCAAGTTAACCGGCAGGAATCAACAGCCCAGTCCACAGACGATCATGCCAGATTTTCTACGAGAAAATGCAAAAGCCATACCAAGGAGCACTCTTGCCCTGATTACAGCCCTGGCAGCCGGGATCATCATGCTTGAGCCCTGCCGGGACGCGGGGGGAACAGAGCCTTCCACCTATTACATCCAGCTTGATGTGAGGTATTCCCAGAGCGCAGTTGACCGGTCAAACCTGCTCATGATACCCGGGGAAGCAGAATTCAGATCGGAAAATTTTACCCGAATGCTCATATCCGGCAGTGCATCATCCTTGCCCGGAAGCCCGGCAAAGGACATGGAAACCCTGGCCAAACAGAACGCCCTGAAGACCCTTCTGGAGGAACACGGCCTGACATCTGTCAAAACTGCAACCCATAGCGTCAATAATTCATCGCATTCAACAACCGTTATGAGTTACCAGGGAGCTGTCAAACTGCCGTTTACCATGATCCGCTCCGGGTATGACACCGGCCGGGAACAGTATGTGGTTACCATGGAGGTCCTGTTCGCGCCAACAGCCTTCCCCGACCAGTGGCGGCACCTGGAAATGAAACACCGTGCAAAACAATGGGTCGACCATGTCATGTCCTGGTTCACCCGAAACCCGGACTGAGGGAGGAAAACCCTTCTGTGATGAGCTATAAGAGTATCTGTTGCCCGTGCATTGCAGCAACCCTGGTCCTGAGCCTGATCATGAGCATGATCTTGGTCCAGCAGGCATCGGCAGGTTCAACCCTGCCCCGAGTTCCGGCACCGGGCATTCTCCTGGCCGACGACACCGGACATATCCTGTACAGCCAGAACCCTGACCAGCGGTTTATCCCTGCATCCACCCTGAAACTGATGACATCCCTGGCAGCCATCCACTACCTGGGCCGGGACTTCCGGTTTAAAACCGAAATTTTCCTGACCCCCCTCAATCAACTCCTGATCAAAGGGTACGGGGACCCCCTGCTTACGTCCGAGTCTATCGAGCGTCTTTCACGACAGGTGGCTGCTGCCCTGTCTGACCGGCATCTGGATACGGTGGCTTCCATCCTGGTGGACGACACCTTTTTTGATCCGTCCATCACCATTCCCGGAACCGGCTCGTCATCCAATCCCTATGAAGCGTCCCCAGGTGCCTGCTGCGCCAATTTCAACACCGTTGCCTTTGCCCGTAATCCGGTTACGGGCAGGTATGTGAGCACAGAACCCCAGACACCGCTTCTGGAGTTTGTGGAATCCAGTATCTCAGCCTCAGGGCTCAGCCAGGGAAGAATCGTGCTGACCGGACCTCAGGGCCGTGTGTATGCGGGTATGCTGGTCCGTTATTTCCTCGGCATTTGCGGCGTTACGGTAAAAGGTGATGTTAAACCGGGGGTCAAAGGCCCCATGGACAAAGTTTTGACGACTTTCCTGTCCGACCAGACCCTGGATGGGACGATCCGTAAGCTTCTGGAGTTCTCCAATAATTTTATTGCCAATCAGATTCTCTTGACCGTGGGGGCAACGGTTTTTTCCGGGCCTGCAACACTGGACAAGGGCGTCAGGGCCCTTAAGAACTATGCCGCAGGAGAGCTCGGATTAAGGGGGCTACCCCTGGCGGAAGGATCGGGCATCTCCAGGGACAATCGGGTGTCTCCAAGGGAAATGCTGTCAATACTGCTGGCGTTCAAGGACTACCATAATTTAATGTGTCACGACGACCAAGAGTATTACAAGACAGGAACCCTGTACGGGGTCAACACCCGGGCCGGATATTTTCAGGGCTTGGACAACCGGCTCTTTCCGTTTGTCATTATGGTGAACAACGCTCCGGGCAGGGGGTATGGCGATATCCAGAAGCGCTTAAAAGCCATGATTCATTTCCGGTGACCCCGGCGGGTCAGGTTCCGCCCACGGCAGAACCCTGGTGGGCCATCAACCAGTTCGGGGAACACATACCGGAAAGGACTGAGAAACAATCAGGCCGGCTGTTCAGGGCCTGTGCAGTCCCGCTCGATGTAGGCGTAAGCACTGTGGTTGTGAATGGATTCAAAGTTTTCCGCACTCACGGAAAACCAGGTGATGTTCTCGTCCTGCATCAGAAGGCTCGCCACATCCCGCACAACATCCTCAACGAATTTCGGATTTTGATACCCCAGTTCCGTGACAAACTTCTCATCTTCCCGCTTGAGCACGGAATAAACTTCGCAGGATGCTGACTGCTCAACAACCTCAACCAGGTCCTCGATCCAGATGAATCGTTTGAAGCGAGCGCTGACCAGGACTTCACCCCGTTGATTGTGGGCTCCGAACTCACTGATTTCCCGGGAACAGGGACAGACCGAACTGATGGGGACTGCGACCTTGAGAATCAGGTCCCTGGCCCTGTCACGGTTTGATGAACCGATGATGGAGCAGGTGTAGTCCATGAGACCCTTGGAGCCCGAGACCGGAGACACCTTTTCGATGAAATAGGGGAAAGTGATCTCGATGTGTGAGGACTTTGCCTCCAGGACCTCTTTCATGTCCTCCAGAATATTGGTCAGGGACTCCAGGGAGACCTGGGTCCGGAACAGGTGGAGCATTTCCACAAACCGGCTCATGTGGGTCCCCTTGCACTGGTGGGGAAGATCCACATACATGTTTATCCTGGCAATGGTGGATTGGAATCCGCTGGTCTTGTCCAGAACTTTGATGGGGTAGCGCAGACCCTTGATACCGACCTTGTCGATGGGGATATTCCTGTAATCACGTTGTTTTTGAATGTCGATCATGATGACTGCTTTAATAGATAATCGGTTTCCACCCTGCCCATGGCCCTGAACAGATTCCCTTTGACGTTGGGATTTTCCTTGTAAAGGAGATCCAGAAAACCGCGGACCGATGCACGTTTGGTAAAACCGGCACTGGGACAGGGATTGATGAACTCAGGAAGATCTCGTATCCGTGCAAACTTAAGAATATCGGTTTTCTCCACATAAGCCAGAGGCCGGATCATGGAAACCCTGTTGTTGAAAAAGGACTGGGAAGGTTTCATTGTCCCTATTCTTCCCGCAAAACACATGTTGATGAACAGGGTTTCGATAAGATCATCCTTGGTGTGACCCAGGGCGATCTTATTGCATCCCTCTTGTCTGGCAATCTGAAAAAACCGTTTTCTCCGGAGCCGGGAGCAAAGAAAGCAGGGGTTCTCCCTGTTTTCCAGGGAGTGTGCCAGAACACCGTGCCGGGTGTAGTCAACCTTGAGATGTCCTGTGACCCTGCTGACATGATGGCTGAGTTCCTGGGCAAAACCGTTCTCAAACCCGGGATCCACATGAAGCGGAACAAGATCAAAATCAAGGGGAGCTTTTTCCCTCAGGTCCCGGAGAACCTCCAGCAGAACCAGGCTATCCACGCCGCCTGAAACTCCCACGAGAATCCTATCCTCATGGGAGATCATGGCGTAATCCTGGATAGCCTTGCCTACGGCGTGAAACAACCGTTTTCGAACCCCGGTTTTCACATCGAAACGCCGCTTCCCGGATCGGTATACCTATTCATCTTTTTTCTTGAGCCTGATGCGATTGGCGGCAATTTCCCTCAGGGCTGTAACCGCTTCTTCATTTTTCGTTGTTTTCACCAGAAAGTCAGCCCCTTCCTTTACCTGGCGGACCCTGAGGGCTGCCATGTGAACCAGGGCAAACCGGCTCGGAACATTTTTCAGACAATCTTCTATGGTTACTCGTGCCAATGATTTCCTCCGCTCAAATCTACAATATATCCACAACCTCATAGGCCCGCCGGCCGCCTGGGGCCTGCAGAACCACTTCATCACCCGGCTTTTTTCCGATCAGCGCCTTTCCCAGGGGTGACGACACCGATATCTTTCCCTTGCTGATGTCTGACTCTTCCTGACCCACTATCATATAGGCCACTTCTTCCTCGGAATCAAGATTCTCAAGAAGAACTCTTGAAGCGAACCGCACACAATCCTTGGGAACACTGTCCGGATCGATCACCTTGGCACTGGCGATCTTATATCCCAGCTCTCCGATCCTGCCTTCCAGAAACGACTGCCGCTCTTTTGCGGCATCAAATTCGGCATTTTCCGACAGATCTCCGTGGGCTCTGGCGGTCTCAATGGCCTTGATATTTTCCGGCCGGTCTATGGTCTTCAACTTCAGAAGCTCTTTTTTCAGAGCCTCATATCCTTCCCTGGTTATGGGTATCTGCTCCAACTTCGTATTTTCTCCGTTACGTCCTGAACACAAGCACCGTCAGAGGGAAAATTCCGACGCCCGGTGCTACAAATAGTTATCTGCCAGAAACTGGGTTATCTGGACAGCATTGGTTGCCGTTATCCTAGGGATTAGTCCTCAAGGATCCTGCGTGTCTTGTTGACCATTTTCATTTCTTTCCTGGGTTACCCGTTGTCAAACAAGGAATCTATCCGAACACTTTTCAACAAAAACTGACACCCCACCCCCATGTTGTCGGCCCCCACGGGAGTGTCAGCCGTTTAAAGCCTGTACGGCTCAGATTACCCGATCTCTATCTCTGATTCTTCTTCATCGACTTCCAATGTCTGTTCTTCCCTGGGGTGGGCGGCATACATGATGGACAGAACAGGTCCGGAAAGGATATACACCAGACATACAACAAACAGCGCAATATACGGTTCATAAGCAAGAAACACGAGAATCAGAACCAGTGCCACCAGCCTGTTGAACTTCATGCTCCTGAACAGTCCTGCATTTTTAAAGCTGTGATATTTGAGTGAACTCACCATCAGAAAGGACAGGCAGTACAGAAGCAGCAGAGCCACAAAGCGGAACGGTTCCGGATCGATTTCAAAGCGTGACAGGAAAAGGATGAATGCCACTGCCATCCCTGCCGAGGCCGGTATAGGCAGTCCCTGGAAATAACTGCTGGCCTTGCCCGCGGAACTGGCGGAAACGGTATTGAACCGCGCGAGACGCAGGGCACCGCAGGTCATGAACAGGAATGCCGCAAGCCACCCGAGCCTGCCCAGGGGCTTCAGCGCCCAGAGATAGACGGTAAGGGCCGGAGCCAGACCAAAGGTGATAAGGTCGGACAGGGAGTCATACTCGACTCCGAAACGACTCGTTGTCCGGGTGGCCCGGGCAATTTTCCCATCAAGAAGGTCAAAGACCGACCCGACGAGAATGGCAATGGAGGCATCGACAAACCGGGAATCAACGGCGGACACTATCGCATAAAATCCACAGAATATGTTCATTGACGTGAACAGGTTGGGCAGTACATAAATGCTTTTCTTGACATTCTCTTTTTGCATAATTGTCAACTCCCCTTTACTTGATAATACCGATAATCGATTCCCCGGCCTTGACCTTATCTCCCAGTGACACGGCAATATCCGTATCTTCGGGCAAGTAGAGATCAAGGCGTGATCCGAAACGGATCATGCCGTAGCGATGACCCCTTTCCAGCGAGTCTCCGGACTGTATGGCACAGACAATCCTGCGGGCAATCAGCCCGGCAATCTGCACAACAGCATAGGTTTTCCCGGATGCCATCCGGATAACCAGGGCGTTGCGTTCATTATGTTCAGATGCCTTATCAAGGGATGCGTTGAAAAATCTGCCGGGAAAATACTCCGCCTTCTCAACCACTCCGCTGAATGGCACGCGGTTTACATGAACGTTAAACACGTTCATGAAAATACTCACCTTGACCCAGACCCCTGTCATATACGGATTGACTGCCACTGGCCCGACACTGATGATCTTCCCGTCCGCCGGTGATATCAGGGCCTGTCTTTCGTCCGGGACTGTCCTGTCCGGATCCCTGAAAAACCAGACAATAAACAGCGTAACAGCCAGGGACGGCCATCCCAGGAGAGTCCACCCCACCCAAAAAAACAGGCCTGTCACACAGCAGGCCGTAAACACGAAAACAAGTCCAGGCCTTGCAACCGGGAAACCGGCTTTTGCAGGCCATCTGTCTGAATTTACCATTTTCATCAGTTATTAATACCAGAGAGAACCCTTCTTGTCAAGAAAAGCGATCAGGGTGTCTCTCATAATTTAGTTCAGCATCGGAACGTCTCAGGTACACGGGCATCAGCAATGCGAGTTCCCGGGAAAGAATCCCCGGATTGTCAAACACGACCTGGGCGAGCGCTCCTGCCCTTATTCCATTCAGGTAACCGGGAGCAAACCAGGCATCATGGCCCAGGGCCTGTTCGATGATGTGGCGGTAGGCCATGGCCCCGGAACCGGCAAACACCGCCGGGCCCTGAATACCTGAAACAAGATCCTCCGGCCGGACAAGTGTCGAAGGCCCCCTGGCCGTCAGTGCGCCCCTGGAAAACCGGTACATGGCAGCGTAAACCTCGCCCCTTCTTGCATCCATCATGGCGTACACCGGAGATGGTGACAGGGGAAGCTGCATTGCGATTCCGTCCAGGGAACACACCCCGGCAACGGGTTTCGACAGGGCAAAGGCCAATCCCTTGACGACACTGATGCCGATACGCAGTCCCGTAAAGCTTCCCGGACCCCTGGCTACCACAAATCCGTCAATGGTGTCAAGATCGACATTGGCCCGGGTTCTGACCAGGTGCTCAATCATGTCCATCAATACCCTGGAATGGTTGACTTCACTGGCAAAAAAAGATTCGCACACCGGGTTTCCATCGTCCACCAGGGCAAGGCTGCAGCTCTTCTCAGCCGTATCAACAGCCAGGAGTCTCATGCCTGGGGTGCCGGGTCCGGATCGTTTTTTTCCAGTTCAGGGCCATCCTGGTCATTCCTGCCCTGGCCATCCCCGGCCTTGTCCACGGGGACATCATCGGTAACTGCCTTGTCTTTCTTGGCCCTGCTTTTCCTTTTCGGCTCTTTTTTCACCGGAGCCTTAGTATCATCCGGGCCTGCTTCAGGAGCGGTTTTCTCTTTTTTGAAATTTGCGATGGGCTCCCCAAAGGCTATCTCAAGTACCTCACTGATATCTTTGACACAGATAAAGGTGATCTTTCGTTTAACCGTTTCAGTCATGTCGAACAGGTCTTTCCTGTTCTTTTCAGGAATAATGATGGTTTTGATGCCGACCTGCAGGGCCCCCAGGGCCTTTTCCTTGAGGCCTCCGATGGGAAGGACCCTTCCCCTCAGTGAAATCTCCCCGGTCATGGCAACGGTATTCTTTACCGGCTTTCCGGTAAAGGCGGATATCAGGGCCGTGGCCATGGCTATGCCTGCAGAAGGTCCGTCCTTGGGAACAGCCCCGGCAGGCACATGAATGTGGATATCTTTGGTTTCAAAAGCCTCTTTTTCAATTCCGTACTTTTCCATATTGGCCTTTGCATAGGTCAGTGCAGCCCTGGCCGACTCCTGCATGACATCGCCGATCTGCCCGGTGACACACAGTTCCCCCTTGCCGTGGCACAGGGACACCTCTATATACAGGGCCTCTCCGCCCACCTCAGTCCAGGCCAGCCCTGTCACCAGACCTGCCTGGCTCTCTTCCTGATCCAGCTCAGGCATAAATTTTGGGGGTCCCAGGTACCGGGTCAGGTTCTGCCGGGTAATGGCATACTTGCCCTTTTCACCCTCGGCAATTTTCCGGGCAATCTTACGGCACACAGATCCGAGCTTGCGCTCCAGATTTCTAAGACCCGCTTCCATTGTGTATTCTGAAATAATTGTCTCCAGGGCACCGGGGCTCAGGGTGACCGATCGCCGGATAAGACCGTTTTCCTTGATCTGCCGGGGCAGAAGATGGGTCCTGGCAATTATCACCTTTTCTTCCCGGGTGTACCCCGGAATCCGTATGACCTCCATCCGGTCCAGAAGAGCTGAAGGAATGGAATCGGTGATATTGGCTGTCAGGATAAACAGAACTCCTGACAGGTCAAAGGGCATATTCAGGTAATGATCGCTGAATTCGGAGTTCTGCTCTGGATCCAGGGCTTCAAGAAGGGCCGATGACGGATCTCCCCTGAAATCGTTGCCGAGCTTGTCGATTTCATCGAGCATGAATACTGGGTTCCTGGTACCTGCCTGCCTGAGTCCCTGGAGAATTCTACCGGGCATGGCGCCAATATAGGTGCGCCGGTGCCCGCGGATCTCGGCCTCATCCCGGATTCCCCCCAGGGAAATCCGGACGAACTTGCGTTTCATGGCTTTGGCAATGGCCTGTCCCAGGGAAGTTTTTCCCACACCCGGAGGACCAGCGAAACAGATGATCTGCCCCTTGAGATCGGGATTGAGTTTCCTCACGCTCAGGTATTCCAGAATTCTGTCCTTGACCTTTTCCAGCCCGTAATGCTGTCTCTCAAGGACTTCGGCTGCCTTTTTGATATCGAGGAAATCCTTTGTGGTCTTGCTCCACGGCATTTCCACAATACAGTCCAGATAGGTTCTGATAACCGAAGCCTCGGACGAATCCGAGTGCATCTGCTCCAGACGTTTTACCTGTTTCAAGGCCTCTTCCTCACATTTTTCCGGAATCCTGGCCTTCTTGATCTTGCGCCGGTATTCCTCGACTTCGACCAGCTTATCATCCCCCTCCCCCAGTTCCCGGTGTATGGCCTTCACCTGTTCCCTGAGGAAATAGTCCCGCTGGGTTTTGGAAATCTCATATTTGACATCGGTCTGAATCCTGGCCTGAACAGTTGAAAGCTCGAGCTCCCTGGACAGGTAGTCGTTAACCTTGACCAGACGGCTCGCCGGATCCGTCATCTCAAGCAGGGACTGGGCTTCTTCCACCTTGAGCCTGAGATTGGAAGCCACCAGGTCTGCCAATTTCCCCGGGGACTCTATGTGCTCCAGGAGCAGCCCCACATCACCGGAAAGTTCTCCCCTGAGGGCAAGAATCTTTTCACTGTTCTCCCTGACATTTCGCATCAGGGCTTCTATCTCGATGTCAATGGTCTCAAGCTCCACATCCCGGATCATCTCAACCTTGACCTGGAACCACGTCCGTTTCTTGATAAACTTTTCCACCCGGGCCTTGGTAATCCCCTGAACCAATGCCTTGATCCGTCCGTCAGGGAGTTTGAGCATTTTCTGGATCCGGCCGACTGTTCCGACCTCATACAAATCTTCAACCTTGGGATTTTCCACATCCGAATTTTTCTGGGCAGAAAGAAAGATATATCGATCCGTAGCCGAGGCCTGCTCAACTGCCTTGATGGATTTATCACGCCCCACGAACAGGGGCAGAAGCATATCGGCAAAAATAACCACATCCCGCACAGGCATCATGGGCAGAATCCTGGGGATATCGTCTATATTGCCTTCTTTTTCAATAATCTCAATGAGATCATCCATATCGGTTTCGGCCATTTGAACTCCTTTGTAGTTTCACTTTTTCAATGTAGCTCTACAATATAACACATTTTTCTTTTTACAATAACCCCGGAAAAGAATTTTTGACATCCTTGGTCTGACAAACATACCAACGACGCCCCTGTCCAGACAGAGGATGCTTCCGTCATGGTTGTGGCGCACCGTCTTCCGGTCAACCCCGCCAGTGCTTCCCAACCCTGCGGTATTGACACCGCCCCATAAAAAACTTATAGATCCATGACGAGGAACTTATCCGTAAAAATTTTCCACAGGAGAGTCAACCATGATGACACCGCTGCCGTTCTATATGGTGGTATTTATTTTTGGGGCCTGCATCGGCAGCTTTCTCAACGTGTGCATTTACCGTATCCCGCTGGGCAGGTCCATTGTGTCTCCAGGGTCGTCGTGCCCTTCCTGCAACACAAGAATTCCCGTATACTTGAACGTTCCCATCCTGAGCTACCTGGTACTCCGGGGCCGCTGCCATCACTGCAAACAGCCTTTTTCCATCAGATACCCCCTGGTTGAACTGTTGACAGGCTTATTTGCCGCGGCCTGCGCATGGGTCTTTGGTCCCTCCCTTGAATCGGGGTTCTGGTTTGCCTTTATCTGCATCCTGATCATCATTTCCTTCATAGACATTGACCTTCAGATCATTCCCGACGTCCTGTCCCTTCCAGGAATTGCCGTGTTCTCCTCTTCATGCCTGATCCTGGAAAAAATGACCCTGGCGGACACGGTGCTGGGCATCCTTGCGGGAGGCGGAATTCTCTATGGAGTCGCACTTGCCTATTATCTGATAAGGAACGAGGAGGGAATGGGGGGCGGAGACATCAAACTTCTGGCCATGATCGGGGCTGCAACCGGATGGAAGGGAGTTCTGTTCACCGTGTTTGCCGGTTCTGTCCTGGGGACTTTGGCCGGCATTACCATTATGATCTTCACGCGCATTGCAGACATCAAGCTCAGAATCCCTTTTGGCCCGTATCTGTCAGCAGCAGCCATCGTGTATATCTTCTTTGGAAGTCAACTGATCCAGTGGTATCTGATCCTTATACACAGGTAGCATGCCTGGTCTCCATCAAGTTGAATTCTGCCTTCACCAGCCGGAAAATTAAAAACCAGGGCTTCCTTTCAAGTGGCAGTATTTGAATTTCAAGAAAAGCAGACCTCGACAACCAGATTACCCTTGGTGGTCAGAAACGGAAGTACCAGAACCTGTGCCATGGGATCAAACGCCGGGAGTTCCTGGCTCCCGATTGCCACCCCGGACAGCTTTACCCTCACATTTTTTCCAAGTTCCGTCATCTTGGTATTCACATGCCCTGAAATCATATTTCCAATCTCTCCGACGGCGTCCTTGATCTCGTCGTCGATCCTGGTCATTTCTTCCCCGAACATGGAGGACACGATGCCGAGAATGCTTTTCTCACTGAAACTCACCCGGGCAGATCCGGAAATATCCCCTGTAATTTCAAGTATTCCGCAGATATCGCCTTGGGCATCAGCCCGTTTTTTCAAAAAAGGCTTTCCTGGTTTTGCCTTGACCGAAGCCGTTGTGTCCAGGATATAAAGGGTGCCTTCAACAAAGGGATTTACAAGGGCTGCTTCCATGGGTTCTCCTTTTTGAAAACCAGCTTAAGCTGATTCCGGAGGATAGGCAACAGAATATTTTAAAAAAAATCCGAATAAATACTTGACACGGGGTTTCCAAGCACGTAACGTAACCCAAAAAGCTGATTCGTGGCTTCAATGCTGTATCACAGCACAATTAGAGTTCAGATTCAGGTGGATACCCCAGCCAGTTAAATTAAAACAATGCCAATTGTTTTAATTGTAATTTATTTAAATTCAGTAACCTGAAAACGCAAAAAAAGGAGCGATCAGAGATGAACAAAGGTGATTTGGTCAACAAGGTTTCAGAGGTGCTCAACAGCAAAAAAGAAGCTCAGGCTGCCGTAGACTGTGTATTTGCAACCATTACAGATGCACTTGCAGCCAAAGAATCCGTTACCCTGGTAGGGTTCGGCACATTCAAGACAGCCGAACGGCAGTCAAGAAAAGGAAGAAACCCCCAGACCGGCAAGGAAATCAACATTCCAGCCCGAAACGTGCCTAAATTTATTCCTGGCAAAGCCTTGAAAGACTCTGTGAAATAGACCGTTTTCAGCATCTGCTGAGGTTACCAGGCAGTATCCGGCCCAGTACGGATACTGCCTGAATTACTCAGTCTTCACATGACGATTGATATCCCAACCATTTTTGTTCCCTCCCAAGGGATTGAGCTTGTTTTTCAGCTCAATTCCCTGAATCCCAATTCCAGGGCATCCATCATTTACGATGCCGACTACAGTGCACAAACGCTGACCATTGCCCAGCCCATTGTTCCTGTGAACCGGAGCACCGATGTCTCGGACATGTATGTGACAACCCTGGCCATTTTGGCAGACAAGAAACAGCGATTCGGCATGAAATGTCTCCCGGAACAGATGATTCCGGATTATATTCTAGCCGGCATGGAACCGGTTCAGGCCCTTGTTCTCAGGTACTATCCGCCGGCCCTTGAGACCAACATCCGTTCGGCGTATCGAATCCCCCTGAGCAGACACCACAGCATCCAGACTGAACTGTCATGGGAGAATTCCCTTTTCCTGTCTGATTCGGATTTCGTCATCCATGATATTTCCATTACCGGCATGGGTATTGTATTTCCCCATGCCCGGCAAGGCACACTCCACCCCTTGACCCGAATTCCCCTCCATCACCCAGTGCCTGCACGTATGACGCTGATTAGAACCAATGACAGGACCCAAGCCCCTATTTCATTTCAGACAGAGATCTTCGTTGTACGACGCCAGAATGACAGCGCGTCCACGGGAGGCCATTTCATGGGGATGCAATTTGTGAGCTTGTCGCGATCCATTGAAGATGATCTGGGTACCTTCATTCACCAGGCCCAGATGATTGAACTGCAGCGACTCAGCGGTCTTGGACGGTCATAACCGGTTGATAGCGTCGTCCAGCGCGTCCAGCAATACAACCTGCTCTTCATCCAATCCGCCGCTTTGGCGTATTGCATCGAGCTCTCTTGCGGCATCGCCGCAGGTATATCGTGCATCGTTTCTGAACCCCCGGATGATCATCCCGGGCACAGAGGTTCTGACACGGGCCATATAGGCATTGAAATCCGAATTTACGTCAGGCAGGGAATCCAGACACGACGGAAAATTACGAAACAGAATTCGTGAGGCAAGAGTTTTTATGCGCAGCGACCTCATGGCTTTATACTTATTGATCTTATCGTCCAGGGACAGATCATGGAAACCCGCCATCTCCCGTTTCTCACGGAAAGAAAAAAAACCATCCTGGTACAAGGCGGCATCAGGGTCCAGATCCGGGATAACAGGATAGCTGAAATCCAGGTGAAAACGCACTGCAGCATCAAACCAGGCAGCGTTCCTGCCCATCGTTGCGATGTTCTTCTCACAGGATTCTCTCTGGGCACTGGTAAGCCTGCCCCAGAACCGGTCCCTGGCAGGCAGAACAAAGCGGGCTTCTCCGTAACGCTTCCGGATCACCGGCAACTGATCCGCGGCACCGGTTCCCGGGAGCAGGGACAGATCCCTGTCCAGCCGCATCCATATTCCCTGGTTGGAATAGGCACTTGAATGACCGAGAAAAAGAACCGGAGCCATGTACATGACATCCGGCCCAAAAGAGGGTGATACCATCAATCCCAGCCGATAGGACTCCCCACCCACGATCAGGGATCCGGGGATCTCCTGGACCCGCGCTTCATCTGTTTTCTTGTGAAAAAAACCCAGGCAATAGTCCCACGTGGCTGTTTCCAGGGACAGGTGTTTCGCCAGCGCCAGGGTTGCCTCAACATCGGCCATGGCATCGTGGGCCCTGGCAGAGGTCTTGAATTTATTTTCAGAACTGATGAGTTCCAGCTTAAGACTGGGCCTGCCTTCAATTGTCGGCCAATTCAGGATGTCAGGTTTGAAAATCCGGTAAAGGGTCACCACCGGCAGGATGTCCATGCGGCCGCATCCGCCTGCGTACTGGTGTGTATAAGGATCAAGAAGATTTCTGTAAAAAGTGAACCGCAGGAATTCGTCGTCAAATCCCAGGGTATTGTAACCCAGACTGATGGTTTCGGGTTCATTAACCAGCCTGTGAACTGCCAGGGCAGCATCGTATTCGGTTATACCCCCGGACAGATCTTCCATGGTAAGGCGATGGGTCAGAAAGGCTCCGGGACATGGGACGACATCCGGTCTCAGCCTGACCGTGAAGGTGTGACGCTCAAGTTCCCTGAACGCTTCATCCGTCCGTATTGCAGCAAAGGTCAGAATCTGGTCGAATACAGGATTGAGGCCCGAAGTTTCAATGTCGTAGAATAGGAAGGTTTTCAAAATCCGGGGGTTTTCCCATGGATTAAAACAAAGGGGTGGAAGCCCTGTTGTGCTCCCACCCCTTTCAATTTGAAAATAGCAAGACTAATTCTAACGTTTTGAGAACTGGAATCTGGCCCTGGCACCCTTCTGGCCGTATTTCTTCCGTTCTTTAATGCGTGAATCCCTGGTAAGACAACCGGCCTTTTTCAGCACGCCTCTCAGGTCCGGATTGGACAGGACAAGGGCTTTGGTTATGCTGTGTCTTATAGCGCCGGCCTGTCCCATGATGCCCCCGCCAAGCACGGAGATTCTGATATCAAAAGCGTCTTTGCTGTCTGTAAGGACCAGGGGGATTGCAAGAACATCCCGTGCACTGGACAGCACAAAGTAGTCATTCAGGTCTCTGTCGTTGATGACAATCTTTCCTGTTCCGGGGCGAAGCCAGGTTTTTGCGACCGAACTCTTTCTCTTACCGGTGGCGTAGTAAACAGTTTCGTTTTCCATAGATGATTACCAGTTCCTTGTTTTTACTCGACTATAGTTCAATGACTTCAGGTTTCTGGGCAGCGTGGGGGTGCTGATCACCGGCGTAGACATGCAACTTGGTATTCAATTTTCTGCCCAACCTGCTTTTTGGAAGCATCCCTCTGACGGCTTTCCGGACAAGATCTTCGGGTTTTTTTGCCAAGAGTTCCCTGGCTGTGGTGGCCGTGATACCGCCCATGTAACCGGAATGACGATAATAGACTTTCTGATCCCATTTGTTGCCGGTGAGTCGAACTTTGTCTGCATTGACAACAATGACCCAGTCGCCTGTGTCAGCATGGGGTGTAAACAAAGGATTATGCTTTCCCCGAATTCTGGCCGCTACCTCGGATGCAACCCTGCCAAGAACTTTATCCTTGGCATCGACAACGTACCAGTTTTCTTTGTTGTCGGCTCGTTTGGCATTATATGTATATTTTTTCAATTTTGCACACTCCTGTCCGTAAAAAATAATTTGGAATTATTAACCCATTGTACCGATTATGTCAAGCTCTATTTTATTTGCCCCCCTCAGCCTTTTTTCAGAAAACCCGGTTTCAGCTCGGATATGTTTGTGCCGGTTTTTTCCTCTTGTACAACCACACAGGCAACATCGGCATTAAGAATTCCGCCATTTTCGACAATGAGATCCCTGCATGTCACTTTACCTGAGCACCTTCCGGTGGACAGAATGATGAGTTCTCTGGACGCAACCAGCTCTCCCTGAAAATTACCACCGATGGTGATGCTTTCCACATGGGCATCGGCACTGACGTTTCCCTCCTCTGCAATGATCAGCGTTTCTCCCTTGATCGACCCCTTGATGCTCCCTTTGATGATAAGCTTTCCTTTGCTGACGATGGTACCGTCGATCTCAAGATCCCTGTCAATGATTGACAGGTTGATGGTGTTTTTTTTGCCCATGTTTTTTTCTCCTGTTATCGTATCTGCAGCTGACAACGCTTCCGGAATCCCATCAAGGCTTCATATCGACATAAAGCCTGCTGATCTCCTCATCCCTGAACGTTGTGACGATATAATATTTAAGCCCTTTCTTGTCGATGGAAAATCGGTCCATCAAAACATTCCTGCCGGTATCAATCTCATAGCCCCTGTCTTCACCGGTGTTATTGTCGATGTTTCCAACAAACCCCTTGAAATTGACCACACATTGCAGCGGATCGATCCCCCTGCCCCTGACGTCGACAATCTCCATACGATCACCCCGCTTAAGTTCGATATGAGCGTTGTCCCTGAACTCATGCATTACCCCGTTTATCTTTACCGAATAGACAATTCCTGCAGGCGACCCAGGCTTTGTTGCCGCCACCTGCACAGCAGGGACACCAAATCCCGATCCCATGTCGAGATAAACTTCTCCGCAGGGATAAAAATCCTTTCTGGCTATAATCCGGGTCGCAATTTCAATGGGATGGGGTTTTCGCATGTCATTGTAGGTCGAACCAACCCCCAGGATATCAACGCTCAATCCCCGTAAGTAATTGGCTTTTATATCCTGCACCTCAATTTTGTCATTGGGATTGATCCTGAGCGTCCTGCCGTTTTCCACAACCACAGGAAGGGAATCATTGACCGATATCACCATATACTGCAGCTTGGGCGTTTCCAGGTCCAATCCCGGGGTCTCTGGTACGATTTTGAAAAGCTCCATAAACCCGTTAATGGCATAGATATGCTGCCTTATCTTTGCCTCCAGGGGAAGGTCTTGTGACGATTCAATGCCGAATGCCGGAATATTGCCAGTATACAGAGCAAAATAGGTGGCTGACTTGCGCTGTTCCTTGTGAATGGAATCCGCCTGCCGTGTCCTGTGATTGTTAAAATGAAAATAATTGTCCGGGTTGTCTATGTGCGTGTTGATTTTACTGATCACAGTCTCGGCCATCCCTTTGAGATCAATTCTGATCTTTTTGGAGGCATCCTCGAACAGATGGGTATCCGCGATAATGGACTGACCGAACCGGTTGGGATTTTTCATATCACTCTCCCAGGTATCGCGGTAAAATCCTGACCCCTCATGGAGGTTCAGCAGACAGTCACTTTCCAGGATCAGCTGTTTCAAGACCTCGACCACCTTGGCCTCATAGGTCTCACCCTTGTCATCGGCGAACTTGCGGTTCATGTCCTCATTGATCTGGCGCTGCTGCTTCATAATGGAGGGAAAATTTGCCCTGGGAACAACAATAAGATTTCCCGTTTCAAGTGACATGTCAGCATACAGGTCTGCCGCAAGAAACCCACCGGGTTCGTCCCCCTGGATACCGCCGATGAGGAGCAGCGTCTTTCCGGGTTTAGTGCCGTACACCCGGTAGACGTGGAGTTCGTTTTCCGTGTCTTCATAAAATACCGTATGGGTTTTCTGGGCCGCCAGATCCCCGGTCCAGACAAGCATCCACATCACAAGGACAAGGCAGGTGCCAGCCAATACCCCCATTGCTCTGCCTTTTCCCCTGCTATCCATTGGTCTCAAGACTCACTTCCTCATAGGTGATCAGGGTCCTGCTCCCCTGGGCATAGACAAACACACCCACCATTGTGAACTGGTCAAGGTCCTCATTGCTGGTTGCCCGGAAAGACATGGACTTATAATTGATGATGGAAAAATACTGGCCTCTGCCAGTGTCCAGGGGAGTGCCGTCCTCAAGGTCCGCCCGGGGTATGACCAGCCACGCTGATTCGGGTTCATCCTTTTTTTTCAGAACAACAAACACGTTTCCTGAAATGTTCCCGTGCGCCCCTGAAATCTTGCGGAGTGAAAACGTTACCCGGATCTCATTTCTGAGGGTGTCCTTTGAAACCTTCAATCCTTCCACCTTGAGCAACCTGGGGACAGGGTCCGCAGCCGTGTTGTCGGAAGGGACTTCCTTGCTGCCAGCCCCAGGTGGATCCGGAGCCTGACCAGGGTTTTTTATATGAACTGTAGCGTCATTTGCTGGCAAAGCCACAGCAGCCTGGACAGGTTCATCACCTCTGGACTGGAACGTGTCCTGGCTGACCACAGGTTTATCCGGCACCTGCTGGGTTTGGTGGCTGACCACAGGTTTGTCCTGCACCGGCAGGGTTTGGTGGCTGACCACAGGTTTATCCGGCACCTGGACTGTTTCAGCCCCCTTTTTTTTAACATCAGAACTTTGGCCCGGCGAGGTTCCCTCTGATATGGCTCCTGAAATCACAAGATTGGCCATGAGGATTTCCTTTTCACCGATGAGCTGGGTTATCCTTTTTTCAGCAGCAGCAATCTTTTGGGTCAGATCCCGGGTTGTGGCCCTGCCATTCACGTACATCCAGCCCATGGCAGCAGCCGCAAAGGATGCTGCCATCAACCCTGCAAGGGCAATCCATGTTATGGCCTTCAGCCATCCCGCAGGCTTTACCAGGCCGTTGTCATCAATAAATACGAGTTTTCTCTTGATAATCCGCCGAACCGGAGCATGCCTGGTGTGGGCCTTCAGTTCATTTTCCAGTTCTCTCGAAAAATCTTCCATCCCCCTCCCTCCCTGACAAGCTCAAGCGTCTTGATGCCCGTGGCCCTGAAACTGTTGGACCGGTAGTCCTGGGAAAAGGTAACGACACTCTTATCCGGCCCTTCCTGCACCTGGTAGTTGTCCCCGGTCACGGTTATGGTATGGTATTTCGCGGCAAGCATCTTCTTCCTGGCCAACCATTGGCTCTTATTCATATCATCGGAATAAAACGATTGTGCGTAATAAGAACCATAAGCTTCCATGGCCTTGGACGACCACGCCTTCATCCAGGCTTCAACCATGGCCATGACCGAATTGCGTTCAACATCCATTGTCTTAAGGTGCTTTCTGGCGACCAGGACCACAGGTTCGACTCCGGGTTCTTCACCTTTGGACACATAAATATCTCCGGCAATGGCATACCGGGACGATGTATCCGCTTTTATGAACAACTGGCGCTTCCCGATGTCAAAGCTCTTATCCTGGAATGTCAGCCGCAGGGAGAACACGGCCACGCGGAAATCCGCTTCCCTGTAGAGACCGGCCACATCGGTCTCGATGGTAAACACTATTCCCTGGGCCTTCAGGGTATCCCTGAGCCCCATCCATTCCATCCACCACCGGATCTCCGGAAGGTAGTCGTCTGCGTAGAACTTCAGATAGTCATGGTAGGACCCGCTTTCCAGTGCCCCACGCCATTGTTTGATCAGCGAGACAAGGTTCTCCCGCTCTTGATCGAGACTCTGTGCATCGGCATAAGCAATGGTATCGGATATGATAATGGGTGTGTTTCCCAGGGATATATAGGGCTCCAGGCTCATGATATCGTCATTGTTCATGGCCACACACCCGTTGGAATCCATGGGTTTCAAATCACGGTTTGTTCCATGGAGCCAGATGGCGCTCCCGTTTCTTCCGAACCGGGTATCCAGAAAATTGGGGTAATCCGTGGGAAAGGCTTTTTTCCCATAAACAGGCGCAAGGTCCTTATCCTCGTACTCATCCGTAAAAAAATAAACCCCCTCCGGAGTTTTTTTATCTCCTGCGACACGCTTTCTACCCGCTGTCTCACCCGTGGAACAGGGAAAAACCCGTTCCTGATGATAGCCTGCTTCCTTCTTTGAATACAAATATAGCCGCTGTGTGCTCTTTTCAACCAGAATGGCATAACCACCTTCCTGGAGCATGATCAGTGACTGGGGAACCTTATGGACCCCTTCCTTTTCCTGTGCTTGAGAACCCCATACAGATACCGGCAACTGCACCAGCATAGCAGCAATCATCAACAGCGCCGCAGCGCCAAAGCCCATGTGTTTCCCTGTCCAGTTCATCAGAATACCAGCACGTCCTCCTTCAAAGTTCAATACCAAGATGCTCATAGGCCCTGGCAGATGCCTTTCTGCCTGACGATGTACGTAACACCATCCCGATCTTGAGCAGATACGGTTCCACAACATCCACCAGGGTATCGGTTTCCTCCTGCAACGTTGCGGAAACAGCTTCAATGCCTACAGGCCCCCCCCTGTAATAGTCGATAATGGTTCGCAAATACTGCCGGTCCAGGACCGTCAAGCCCTGGGAATCAATTCCCTCCAGAGCCAGGGCGGCATCCACTGTCCCGGCGTTAATCTGCCCCTGATCCCTGACCAGGGCAAAATCCCTTACCCGTTTCAGCAGGCGGTTTGCTATCCTGGGCGTTCCCCTGGACCGCCTGGCCAGTTCATGGGCCCCGCCCGGCAACATGTCCACACACAGCAGCCTGGCTGACCGGGTCAGGATAACTACAAGCTCCTGGGTGGTATAAAAATCAAGACTCCTGAAAATACCGAACCGATCACGCAATGGTGAAGACAGAAGCCCCACGCGGGTAGTGGCCCCAACCAAAACAAAGGATTTCAGACGATACCTGTGGCTCCTGGCATGGAGACCTTTGTCAAACACAAAATCAACGGCAAAATCTTCCATGGCCGGGTACAGGAACTCCTCCACCGGTTTGGGCAGCCTGTGAATCTCATCGATGAACAGGGTATCGCCATGGCTGAGATTGGTGAGCATACCGATCAGGTCCCCACTTTTCTCCAGGGCAGGGCCGGAAGTAACTGTGAGTTTGCCCCCCATCTCATTGGCTATAATATGGGATATGGTTGTCTTGCCCAGGCCAGGGGGTCCGTGGAGCAGCACATGATCCAGGGACTCACCCCGGATTTTTGCAGCCTTGATGGCTATCTTGAGCGTTTCCACCGTATCGGCCTGGCCGATGTAGTCTTCAAATCCCTGGGGTCTCAGGGACACGATTTCTGGCGCTTGGTCAGCCTGGTGGGGCTTTGGGGAAACGATGGTCCCCTTTTCCGACGAGAAGGAAATAATATCACTCACCGTGAATCCCCTCCCCTGTAAATCTCATCAAACAGATCTTCAGGCGTGGATACCCGGGGATTACGTTCAAGGGCCTCTGCAACCATCTTCCTTGCAACCGGCATGGCGTGCCCCAGCTGTTCCACAAGGACGTCAAGGACCTGCTTGATGACTGCCTCCATTGCCGGGATGGCAGTTGCCGTACCATCTGGCTTGAACGTCCCGGGTCCTTTTTCAAAACCGGAATCCAGGAACCGTCCTGTTTTGCCGTGCAGTGTTGCAATGATCTTCTGGGCGGTCCGTTTTCCGATCCCCTTGAGGCTGGCAAGGGTGTCCACATCCTTGTTCTCAATAGCCATGGCAATGACATGCACTGATTTTTCCATGGCCTTAACCGCTTTCATGGGGCCGATGGCATCTACGGAAATGAACAACTGGAAAAAGGCTTTTTCCTCTTCCGTGCTGAAGCCAATGAGCACTGGACGCGGTTGCCTTTCGGTCTGATGGTAATAGATGAAAAGACTCACAAGTGCGTCATCCTTTGCCTGACTGACCGTGGCTAAAACCCAGGCAGGAAGCAGCACTTCAAACCCGATATGCCCTGCCAGAAGCAGGATGCCTTCATCGTTTGCCTTGATAATTTTCCCTTCCAGATATCCGATCATAGCTGCTTGCTCAATCGGTAAAAGCCAGTCAATGCAAGGGCAAGGGCATCTGAGGCATGGAATGGCCGGATGGCCCTTTCATGACCTAGGAGCTCCCTGACTGATCTCTCCACCTGGTACTTGTCTGCACTCCCGCTGCCTGAAACCACTTTTTTTGCCTCGCGCACAGAAATTTCCCTCACACTTGCCCCTGACCGGAATGCCGCCAGGAGAAGCACCCCGGTAACCTTTCCGAGAAGAATCCCGGATCCAGGAAATTTTTCAAGGGAAAAAATATCTTCAAGCACAACCATATCCGGCTTTTCCTGCATCATGAACTCAAGGCTCTGGGCATAAATCCTGTCCAGTCTCTGCCCGATGGAATCACCAGCGCTTGTTTTGATGGAGCCAAAGGAATAGCTTTGAACATGGGCGTCTTCTCCCCTGACAAGACCGATCCCGGTTCCGGATAGTCCGGGATCAATGCCAATAATTGTTATCATAACGGAAGATCATCATTGAAGCGCCTTGAGCTTGTCCGTGGCGATTCTGGCTTCATTGGATCCTGGATACTTTTTTATGAGCTCTTTCAGAATCAAGCGGGCATTGGCTTTTTCACCCAGGTTAGCAAAGGAATACCCCTGTTTCAGAAGGGCTCCCGGGACTTTATTGCCTTTGGCATACTTCTCGATAACCTTCTGATACTCAAGGATAGCTTTTTCAAACCATTTATCCCGGTAATAGGTATCGGCAACCCAGAACGCTGCGTTATCGGCGTTCTCTGAAGTTGGATACAGTTTCAGGAACTCCTCGAACTTCAACCGGGCCTTCTCGTTATCACCCTGGTCCAGGAGCTGTTTGCCAGCGTCGTAAATACCCTTTTCCGATGTATCCGTGCCCGGCTGAACAGCCGCAGCAGGTGTCAGGCCCGGTTTGGGTGAATCCGATGGCTCAAACCCCATGTAATTTTCAAGATCAAGAAGACGCTGATAGTTTTTTGACACGGCACTGTCCAAACGCTGGAGGGTGATTTTCTCGTCCTTGAATGCATCCTGGCTGTACTGGGATAGTTTGTGGTCTGTCTCGTCGATTCTGCCGTTCAGTACAGCTATTGTGTTTCTTATCTCATCCAGTTCGACCTGGATTCCTGCAAATTTCTCCCCGGATTCCTTTACCGTCGACGCCAACGTCTCCTCGACCCGGTCCAGGGCTCCCCCATACTGCTGCTCCGATGCCTTTTCCTTGGAGACCCGCTGGGCACTGTCCATCTCAAGTCTTGCAATCCGGTTCTCCAGAACAGCCACATCCTGCTCTGCCACACAGCCCGATAACAGACCCAGGGCAATGACACTGATAACAGTCAATTTAACGGTGTTCATGCAACGCCTCCTGTCCGGCAATAAGATACGAATGAAGCAGGCGCAGCAACCACTCATGTGATTGCTGCGCCTGGAAAAGTCCCTCAGCTGATCATCCTGCGCTCATGCAGCCGGAGAAGCGGATTAGTTAATGACAAAATGCGCACGCCTGTTTTTTGTCCATGCTTCTTCGTTATGGCCCATATCCATGGGACGTTCTTCACCAAAACTGACGGTCCTGATCCGGCTTGCTGCAATTCCCATATTGAGCAGGAACTGCTGGGCTGCCATGGCACGCCGCTCACCAAGGGCCAGGTTGTATTCTGTCGTTCCCCGCTCATCACAGTGGCCTTCGATAACAATCTGGACCTTGCCATTCTCCTCGAGCCAGGCTGCCTTTTCCTTGAGGAGGGCCTGGGCCATGGAGCTCAGCTCGGAGCTGTCGAAGTCGAAATGGACATCCTGTCCCTGGAACCTGGCTTTTGCAGCAGCCATCTTGCTGTTCTTATCTGCCTGAAGGGCCTCGTCTCTCAGACGGGCCTCTTCAATGGCTTTCTGCCGGGCCATTTCTTCGGCCCTGGCCTTGTCTGCAGCAGCCTGGGCCGCGCCGTCATCGGTCTGGGCTACAGCCGGTGTTTCCACAGGTACGTGTTTCTTTGCACATGAAGCGGTAAAAACAAGCCCTGAAACCATGAGTATCAGAGCCATAATCGTAACAATCCGTTTTCCCATTTTTTTCCTCCTTTAAATCAAAAAATAAATTTGTGACTTCCAAATACTTACCATTACAATTCATCTTATTCAATTTCCAGCCGTTCCCAGGGACCATGCCGGATCTGTCTGGGCACCATCCAATGTCAGCAGACGCCGCTGTTCACCACCGGCAGCCGTCATGACATAAATCCGTGATTTACCTTCCCGTGTGGACGAAAACACAATGAGACTTCCGTCCGGAGACCATGACGGGTCCTCGTTATCACCGGTGTCCCGTGTCAATTGAACCGGCCCGGTCCCGTCAATGCCCATGACATAGATATTGATCTTCCCATCCCTGCTGCCCACATAAGCGATCCTGTCGCCATCAGGAGACCAGGCAGGGGATGTGTTGTACTGTCCCTCAAAGGTCAGGCGCCGTGCACTGTCACCGTCAACGTCCTGAATATAAATCTGCGGTGTTCCGGCACGCCTTGAAACAAAGGCCACCTGCTTACCGTCCGGAGAAAAATCAGGTGACAGGTCTATGCCCCAGCTTTGTGTTATTCTTTTAATAATTTTCCCTTTTCCGGTCAACAGATAAATCTCCTGATCCCCGGAAAAGGATAAACACGCGGCCAGGGCAAATTGACCTGGAACCCAGTCCGGTGTTATATTCAGTCCCTTGAAATCAATTACCGAACCCCGTTTCTCATTAATATGTTTTATATACAGATCCGGATTCCCTTTTGTATAGGACGTATATGCAAGCCATTGACTGTCAGAGGACCATGCCGGTGACAGGGTAATGCTTTTCAAATCCGTTATCTGCCTCGGGTCGTGACCATCAAAGTCACAGACGAACACCTCCTTGTTTCCCTTTACCGTTGAGACAAAGGCGATCTGACTGCTGAATATTCCCCACTTGCCGGTCAGGTTCTGGGAAATCTCTCCACAGAACCTGAGAACCATTTTCCGGATGTCCGAGCGGACCCCGGTATAAATTTTACCGACAAGCATTTTTTCTTTAAATGTATCAAACAGCCTTAGTTGAAGACTGACACTCTCGGCTGTTTCCACAATTCCTCCGGTAACCAGAAGTTCTGCGCCCAGGGATGTCCAGTTGCCGAAGCGGATCGCTTCCCGGGTTATCCCTGTTTTTGACGGATCATCCAGAAAAGCGGCCCTGTCCATAATTTTCAGATATCCAGTGAAATCCAGGGCCTGGGACAGGATATCCCGGGCAGTATTACCATCCTCCCCTTCATGCCCCATGGTTGACATGGGCTGAAAATCGGTCACGGCAACTGGAATCTTCCGGATAAACGGATCATTGATGTTAATATAGGTATACCCTGAACAGAAGCCGTTACGGATGGGCATCCACACAAGGATCATCAGGCAGATGATCAGGGAAAGACCCTCTTTTACTGTTCGTGCTCGATAGGCTGGTCGCATCATCATCGGTTGTCCATAGTCGATTATTTCAACCCAGACGGGGTAAAAATCAGCCCCACATCATAGGAAAGATACCCCGCGGGAAGCGCAGGCATGGGATTTGATTTCTTAATGGCCTTTAACGCGGATTCATCCAGGTATTTATTCCCGGACCGGGTCTCGAACCAGACATCCCTCAATTCACCATTTTTCAAAATCTTTATCAATATTCTGACCTGAATGTTATTATCTGCCCCGGCCAGACGTTCGTTAAAGGCCCAGTTCTGCTGTATCCTGTACATGAGCTCAAGGTTGTACAGATCAATGGCCCGGGTAGACCCTTCACTGCTTCCGCCCTCGGACTCGACCCCGACTGAAGCCTGGGGCCGGGCAACAGGAGCGCTCTTTTGGACCTGCTGTTCAATGCGTGCGAGAGCCTTCTCCAGTGCATCCTGGCTTTCCTTTTCAACATTGGCCTCAATGGCCTTCCTGGCATTATCCAACACCTTTGACGGCTTGAATGTCTTTGATTTCAAGGACTCTTTTTTAACAGGAACAGGAGCCGGGGCCGTTTCTTTTGGAGTCTCGGACATGCTCTTCTTTGCCAACTCCGGAACCACAACGGTTTTCCCCGTTTCAGGAACAGCCTCGACTGCCTTTACAGAAACCGGCTCCTGGTCATGGACAGCTTTCTTATCAGGTTCGGGTGCGGCCGCTGGAGCTGGCTGCGCTTTTGGTCTGGATTTCACGGATGAAAGCGAAACCAGGCTTACCTGTATGGATGGTGGCATAACCCTGGAGTGAAACGAGTAATCTTGAAGGGCCAGTACACCGGCAAAAAATACGATATGAAGCACAAGGGAAAGTCCGCAAAACAACATCCCTGCATTGGTGTCAATTCCTTTTACTGCCAGAAGGGACCGTTGATTACCCTGAAAAAGTGATGGCGCTCTCATGAGTTGAATCAGGTTTTTTCATCATCGGGCAAAGTGATCATCCCTAGATTTTCCACGCCTGCCTTTTTTACCATGGACATCACGTTTACAACCACCCCGTAGGGAACATCCTTATCAGCCCTCAGATACACCTCCCGGTTTTCAAGGTTTTCCAGAATGGCCTGGAGTTTCTGGGTCAGAAACCCTACGCCGACCGCCTGGTCATTGATAAAGACCTGCTGTTCCTTATTTATTGAGATGATCAGCTGATTGTCATTCCCTTTGAGCGGGCCGGAACTGGCTTTGGGAAGATCAACACTCACACCCTGGACCATCATGGGTGCCGTCACCATGAATATGATGAGCAGCACCAGCATGACATCCACAAACGGGGTCACGTTGATTTCCGACATCAACTGTCCACTGCTGAAGCCCGATTGCATCACGCCCCCTTTTGCCGCTGAAGATCCCGTTCAATGATATTGAGGAAATCTGATGCAAAACTCTGGAGTTCTGAATCCAGAACCCGGATTTTTTCGGTGAAATAATTATATCCCATGACTGAAGGGATGGCCACAGCCAATCCTGCAGCAGTCGCGACCAGGGCTTCGGAAATACCGGGAGCGACAACAGCCAGACTGGCAGAACCGCTTATCCCGATCCCCTGGAAAGTATTCATGATACCCCATACAGTACCGAAAAGGCCGATAAAAGGCGCTGTATTTCCTGCTGTTGCCAGAAACGGCACAAGTTGGGCAAGGCGCCTCACCTCGACATTAATGGCCCGTCGCAGGGAACGTTTCACGCTCTCAACTGCCTGGAAGCGGTTCCCCTTGACTGACGGCTCTCCAGTATCATCCTGGCCTTCAGGTCCCGGTGACTTCTTGATCTCCATGTAGCCTGACAGAAAAACTCTGGCAACCGGACTTGAGCGCAGCGACTTGGCACTGGAAAAAGCCTCGGAAACGGTCCGACACTGCCAGAACAGGTCCGTAAAGGTGACAGATTCCCGAACAGCGCTTCGTATATATCTGTATTTTATGAAAATTATGGACCATGATGTTACAGAAAAGAAAAACAGCAGAAGCAATACAAGCTTGACTACAGGGCCTGCATTGCTGAGCATATGAAAAATTCCATTTGGTTCGGGGGTCATAAATTATAATCCGGTTACTGTGTTGTCCCCATAATCTGCCTATCTGGGAAAGAGATGATTTACGGGCAAACCGACACCCCTGCTTATCAATCAGTCTGAACCTTTAAACACGGCTGATGGGGCAAACCCGTATACGTAAACATGTGTAAGTTATATGAGGAGGCTGTTTATGTCAAGACCTCCCTAAAAAAATAGCCCCTGCACACGTATGTGCAGGGGCTACACACCTGCCGCAAAGGGCAGTTTTATCGTCTAATTGGCTACATGGAATTACATCATGCCGCCCATGCCGCCCATACCGCCCATACCGCCGCCAGGCATACCGCCGCCAGGCATACCGCCTTCATTCTTCTCAGGCTTGTCAGCGATCATGGCCTCTGTCGTCAGCATAATTGATGCAACACTGGCTGCGTTCTGAAGTGCAAAACGGACAACCTTGGTAGGATCGATAACGCCTGCTTCGATCAGGTTCTCATAAATATCGGTCCTGGCGTTATAACCATAGGCTCCCTCGCCTTCCCGTACCTTGTTGATAACAACGGATCCCTCAACACCGGCATTGTTGGCAATCTGGCGCAGGGGCTCTTCAATGGCCCGGGCAACAACCTTGACACCCAGTTTTTCTTCAGCATCCCCGCCCAATCCCTTAAGTGCGGGAATGCAGCGTACCAGGGCAACACCGCCGCCAGGAACAATACCTTCCTCAACAGCTGCACGGGTCGCATTGAGTGCATCCTCAACCCTGGCTTTCTTCTCTTTCATCTCGGTTTCAGTTGCTGCACCAACACTGATAACAGCAACACCACCGATGAGTTTTGCAAGGCGTTCCTGCAATTTTTCACGGTCATAATCAGACGTGGTTTCTTCAATCTGGGCACGGATCATCTTGACCCTGCCTTCCAGGGATTCCCGGGAACCGGCACCATCAATGATGGTTGTATTGTCTTTGTCAATAACAATGGATTTTGCCTGACCAAGATCATTCAGGCCGACATTCTCAAGCTTTAAGCCCACTTCTTCGGAAACAACCTGGCCGCCGGTGAGGACAGCGATGTCTTCCAGCATGGCCTTTCTCCGGTCGCCGAACCCGGGGGCCTTGACAGCGGCAACGCTCAGGGTTCCGCGGATCTTGTTGACAACCAGGGTAGCCAGGGCTTCACCCTCAACATCCTCTGAAATGATCACAAGGGGTTTACCCATCTTGGCGACATCTTCGAGAATCGGAAGAAGATCTTTCATGCTGCTGACCTTTTTATCACAGATCAGGATAAAGGGATTGGCCAGTTCAGCAACCATCTTCTCGGCGTTGGTTGCAAAGTACGGTGACAGGTAACCTCTGTCAAACTGCATACCCTCAACAACATCCAGGGTGGTATCCATGGATTTGGCTTCCTCGACGGTGATGACACCCTCTTTTCCGACTTTACCCATGGCCTCGGCAATGATGTTGCCGATGGTCTCGTCGCTGTTGGCAGAGATGGTACCGATCTGGGCAATCTCTTTCTGATCTTTGGTGGGCTTGCTCATGGCAACCAGTTCGCTCACAATTTTCGATACCGCAAGGTCGATACCGCGTTTGATGCCCATGGGGTTGTTTCCGGCTACCACAAGTTTCTGGCCTTCTTCATAAATGGCCCTGGCAAGAACTGTTGCGGTGGTGGTTCCGTCACCGGCCATATCACTGGTTTTGCTGGCCACTTCCTTGACCATCTGGGCACCCATGTTCTCGAACTTGTCTGCAAGATCAATCTCTTTTGCTACAGTAACCCCATCTTTGGTAACGTTGGGGGAACCCCAGGATTTCTCGATAACAACGTTTCTTCCCTTGGGTCCCAATGTTACAACAACCGCATCGGCCAGGGTCTGAACGCCCTTCAGCATGGCCTCGCGGGCCTTGGCAGCATATTTAATTTCTTTAGCCATTGTCAAAAGCCTCCATCACTTAATGTATATCATTAAAATATATCAGAAAAATTATCCATTCAATTCAGGCCGGATCTACTCGATAACGCCAAGCACATCATCCTGGCGCATAATCAGATAGTCAGTGCCATCGATCTTTACTTCGGTTCCGCCGTATTTGCTGAAAAGGATGCGATCCCCTACTTTCAGATCCATGGCAATCAACTTGCCATCATCAGCCACCCGGCCGTTTCCTACTGCAATAATTTTCCCTTCAGCCGGTTTCTCTTTTGCGGTGTCAGGGATAATGATGCCTCCCTTGGTTTTCTGTGTCTCTTCTACCCGCTCAACCAGAATTCTGTCCTGCAATGGTCTTAAACTCATGATTCAACTCTCCTTAACGGTTAATAGTAAGTTATATTGTAGTGATTAGACGATGAAGCAGCGCCTGAGAGACTCCGGGGCGCTAGTCTTCAGTCGACGATGATCCAGTGGAACTGCTTGGTGATGATTCACATGCTGCTGAAGCATTCTCCTTTGCAGGGGAAGTGCTTCCTTTCTTGGATGAGGTTCCGCCGTAGTCGGTGACATACCATCCGGAACCCTTTAAATGGAATGAACTCTGGGATACAAGCTTATGAAGTTGTCCCTTGCAATGTCTGCAAATTTCAAGCGGCGCATCGGATATTTTCTGAAGCGCCTCTTCAACCCGACCACAGGCCGTGCACTCATACTCATAGATAGGCATCTTACGTCAATCTCCAGTATTTTTTTGGTGAAGCATTTTAAAATCAAGGTTAAAATAGTCAGTCTTCCTTCCTTGTCAAGGACGGGGCAACTAAAATTTTATACCTGCATGAAAAGCCCTTTTTCAGAGCGCCAATTCCGGTAATGATCCAGGACCGAAGCCATTCCCGGCACGGAAACCTCACGCAGAATCCGGTGGGTCAGATCGTGGACCCGCCGCTCCTCATCCATGGTCGAATCCACTTCGGATGAAGCTTCATACATCTGCAGGAATTTCCCGAAACGGACAACATGGACCAGTTCGTGAACCGCAACATAAAGCAAGAACGGGAAGAGCAGCATGTCTTTTCCGGATGAAAGTGCGTCAAGGATAGCTGCGTCCTGGATACAGATCCTGTAAAACGTGAATACCGAAGAAGTCAGGGATGTATCCTTTCTGCGGCCTTCATAACCCATAACCTGGGCGAACGGCCCCTGCACCATCTCATCCGGGCTCAGGTCCTTAGCAGTTCTGACATCGTACCGGTTTCTAAGCCATTGCCCCGATGACATCTTGAAATAATTACTCACAAGTTCTTCAGCCAGGCAAACGGCTTCATCCACATCCTTGAGCTGTTCAGGACTGAAATCTTCCTGGATCTGCATCCCTTAAAGCTCCTGTACAAAAGAAAAAATGAATGGACATCCCATGTTTTGTCATGGTATACATGACATTTGACAATAGTGACTCAAGGCCGCACAGTGAGACCGAATAAAAGGAGGTGATCTTTTGGGCAGCGTTATTAAGAAACGTAGAAAGAAAATGAGAAAACACAAACACAGAAAACTCCTTGCAAGAACCAGGCACCAGAGACGTAAGGGCAAATAGGTGCTTTCTGAAATAGGTAACCCCTGCTACTGAAATCAGCGATGTGAAAACGCTTTTCCCACATCGCTGATTTCACTCACGATCCTTATCTTCTTCCGACCCCTTTGAAGTATTTCATGAAATCAGAATCCGTGGACAGGACAAGGGTGCTGGTCTGATCCAGGGCTTCCTGGTAAGTTTCCAGGGTTTTTACAAACGAGTAGAATCCGGGATCAACTCCGTAGGCAGCCGCATAGATAGCTGCAGCTTCCGCATCGGCCCTGCCTTTGATCTCCTGGGCAGTTTTGTATGCCTCGGACCTTATGGACTGGAGTTCTTTTTCCTTATCACCCCGGATATTGGAAGCCTCCCCCCGGCCTTCAGCCCGGAACTTCTCGGCAATCTGTTTCCGCTCTGCTATCATTCGTCCATAAACAGCGTCCCTGACCTTTTCAACGTAGTTGATACGCTTGATCTTGACATCCACCAGCTGAATACCGAAGGGTTCCAGCTTGGGCTGGGCCTGGAGCATTATCTGCTGCGTGATCTTGCTTCGGCCAACTTCAATCCTGTACTGGGAATGCTCTTTTTTCCCACCGTCGTCTTCCCAGGTACCAAAGGTATCCATGGGCCGGTCCGTGTTTCTGACACTCTCCACCAGGCGATAGGAGGTGATGAAGTTCCGGGTAGCCGGATCAATGATGTCATCAAGTCGCCCCAGGGCACTGACCATATTGTTCACGGTCTGGAAATACTTGATGGGGTCCACAATTTTCCACCGGGCAAAAGCGTCAACCCAGATATAGGTTTTGTCCTTGGTGGGAACCTGACCGGGATCACCGTCCCAGACCTGCAGATTTTTGGGAAAATAGTTGGCCATCTGAATAAACGGAATCTTGAAATTCAGGCCCGGAGATGTTTTCGGTTCCCCGATAACCTTCCCGAACTGGGTTATAATCACCTGTTCCGTCTCATCCACAATATAGGCCGAAGCATACAGGACAAAGACGATCAGCCCCAGGATACCCATTACTATTCCTTTGAATCGTATCATTTCTGAGCACCACTCCCTTTCAGACCATCCAGAACGGATGTCTCTCCTCCCAGGTTCAACAGGGGAAGCAGATTTTTTTGATCACTGTCGACCACATATTTCCTGCCCATGCGGGGCAGGACGTTTCCCATGGTTTCCAGGTAAAGCCGTCTCTCGGTAACGTCTTTGGCCTTGATGTACTCCAGGTACAGGGCCGTAAACCTGGAAGCATCACCCTTGGCCCGGTTTACCCGGTCCAGGGCATACCCTTCGGCATCCTTGATCACCCGTTTGGCCTCACCCTTGGCAGACGGGATTTCCTTGTTGAAATCCTCCTTTGCCTTGTAGATCAGCTGTTCCTTTTCCTGGACGGCTTCATTGACCTCGTTGAAAGACGGCTGTACCGGGTCGGGAACGTTGGTCTTTTTCATTTCAATGGTCACGATATTGAGACCGGTTTCAGCCTGTTTCAACTCTTCCTGGAGAAGTTCCCTGGCTGCAATGGCTATCTCTTCGCGCTCGGAGATTACCTCGTTGATGCTCCGGTCACCCACCACGGTCCTCATTGTAGCTTCTGCCATGTCCCGCAGGATCGATGTTACATCCTTTACCTTGAACAAATAATTGTAAGGGTCAGCAATCCTGTATTGAACAATCCATGGAACCACAGCCACATTCAGATCACCGGTCAGCATCAGGGAGGTTCCTGCACCATCGCCGTCACTGGTATAGCGGGAGTCTTCGACGCCTTTGATGGTCCTGAACCCGAACTCTTCCTTATAAACACGCTTGATCCTGACCTTTGTAACCTTTTCGATTCCGGACGGCAGCTTGAAGTGCAAACCCGGTTGGGTAATACGGTCATACTTACCAAAGCGCTGAATAACACCGACCTCATCAACGTCAACAGTAAAGAACATGGAACTTCCAAAAAACAGAAAAAAAAGCACAACCAAGAGGATCAGCCCACCAGGCAGCTTGAATCCCTTGAATCTATTCAAGATCTGATCCATCTGGGGAGGTCTGGGGATTCCTCCCCCACCGCTTTTCCGCTGTTCATACTGTTCCTGTTTCTCTCTGAGCTTATCCCAATCCCAATTCATAATGAATCCTGTTTATTAACAGTTATAGCCATTATCGTTCACCTTAACAAGGGATCAGAATACATCAATTCACGATTTTATCAAGAAAAACCTTCCCTCCCTTTCATGAAGCATATTGAAAATCCTGATATTTGCCTTGACTTATGGTTTCATCAGGCATAATTTTTTGGGTTCCGGACCGGGAAGCCGAACCGTCTCCTTCGCCAGAATCCGAAAACGGCATAAGCCCATGTGGTGATTGATGAGCGATGTCCTGAAAATAGGTACAACAACCCTGAACCTGAACCGGGAGGGAACACATGAATACACAAAGATCAGCTACCCCCTGAGAACAGGTGTGTATTCGGAGATCGAACTGCCGGATCTGGTCCTCCAGTTCAACCTGAACCACGAGATCATCCGGGCAGCAGGCAGGGGCCGCACCTGGCTCCATCCTTCCGAATGGCTCAAACGGAGCCGTGGAAACGATTGGGTCTACTACTCCACCGGCGGCTACACAGGCGTTTTTGAAGCCACGGGCGAATATTACCTGCCCAACCTCCAGTACCCCACCAATGCACTGATGGGAGGAAAACCCTTTCAGGAAAAGGCTGTCTCCATTATCCTGGAAACCTGGCATGACAGGATTCTGGAAGTATTAGACCAGCACAGAACAGACCTGCCGGACAGGTTCCTGCACTTTCTTTGCCAGGCAGCTGAAAATTCGCCATCCAAGCTCCAGGAGAAAGCAGACACATTGTTCTCCATCTGCGGAGGCAGGGCAACAGTCATGCCGCCCGATGCCCGGCACGTGGATTATGATATCATCCCACTGACAGTGTCCCGGGGGTGTCTCTACAAATGCCGTTTCTGCCGCATCAAATCAGACAAACCATTTTCAACCCTGACAGAACCCGAGATCAAGGACCAGATCTCAAGATTGAAACATCTGTACGGCAATGATCTGGCCAACTACAACTCGGTGTTCCTTGGTGAACACGATGCACTGAACGCGCCTGCGGACGTGATTCTCAAGGCAGTATCCCAAGCCTTGTTCTCCTTTGATTTTGCCAATGCCAATATCCGGGGAAGCAATGTATTCATGTTCGGGAGCGTTGACTCCCTCCTGAATGCCGCTCCCCGTCTTTTTGAAGAACTTGATCGCATGCCACTGAAAACCTACATCAACATCGGGCTGGAATCGGCTGACCAGGAAACCCTGGACCGTCTGGGCAAACCCATTACCAGCGATCAGGTTCACAGGGCTTTTTATCTCATCCAGGAGATCAACCAGCGGTTTGACCGCATTGAAATCACGGCCAATTTCATCATGGATGACAACCTCCCCCCGGGCCATTACCCGGCCTTTCTGGACCTGGTCCGGGACAGTGTCCCCCGGCCCCGCACCAAAGGCTGCGTGTACCTGTCGCCGCTCAGGATCAACAATCCGTCCCGGGAAGTAATGTTCGATTTCAACCGGCTCAAGACCCTGAGCCGGGTTCCCACATTCCTGTACATCATCCAGCGCCTCTGACACAGACACGGTCAACCGGCCGCACACGTCTCTCTCCTTCGGTTTGCCACCAACAGCATCGATACCAGGAAGACTCTGCCGCATCCCTGCAAGCAACATCTGAAACCCTCAAGCCGTTGACCCACCAGGCAACCACGCACCGAACACAGCGAACCCGAAAGATATCGCTGTTTCCCTGTAAACATATTTTGCGCCCGAAACCGTCCTTGATTTCCAGCAGGCATGACTTAAAACAGAACAACTATTGGGCGTTGGCCCGGCCCGATGCCCTGCCCCCCGCCGGAACAAGGGCAGAGCTTCCGCCGACGCCCTTGTCCCGGGAGAGGGCAGGCCGTTGGGGCGGTGATCTTCCTGTTTTCATGATTTTATTTTTCCCAACAGCACAGGTCTTATTCAAGCAGGGTAACACTCCTGGCGACGCCCCTGCAAAGGAGTAGACCGACCGCCGGGACGGAGGAAGGCTTCTGGGTTTAACTCATTCTCCCTTGATTTTCAATCCGTGGCATGATACCTCCCTGAACCATGAGACACTCAGATTATGCATCCATACACGGAGGCCATTCCGGCCAGTTCTGCCTCCACGCCACGGACAGCCTGGAAGCCATCGTCCTGAAATATATCACCACGGGTTTTGCCTGGGTGGGCATCACGGAACATATGCCTCCCATTGACAACCGGTTCCGGTATCCGGACCAGGTCGCAGCCGGGCAGGACCTGACTTTTCTTGAACAACAGTTTGACGAGTATATGAGCGAACTGCGCCGGCTCAAGGACAAATACGCCGAAACCATCACCCTGCTCGTCGGGTTTGAAACCGAAACCCTTTCCGGATACGAGTCCTATATCCCTGCCCTTATCCAAAAATACAATCCCGATTATATCGTCGGGTCCATCCACCACGTGGAAGACATGGGCTTCGACATTTCACCCCAGGGGTACGAGTCTGCCGCCCTGAACCTGGGTGGGCTTGACAACCTGTATTGCCGCTTCTTTGACCAGCAGCTTTGCATGCTCCGGACACTGGAGCCTCAGGTTGTGGGCCATTTTGACCTGATCCGGATTTTTGACAACCAGTACCGGGACAGAATACTTAAAAAACCCATATGGGATCGCATCGTCAGAAATCTCGACTTTATCCGGGACAAGAACCTGATCCTTGATTTCAATCTCAGGGCCCTGAACAAGGGAGCACAGGAACCTTACATTGCCGGGCCTATTCTGAAACTGGCCCGGGAGTATGGCATCCGGGTAGCTCCAGGCGACGACTCCCATGGAACCGGGGATATCGGCAGACACATGGACACAGGCCTGGCACTCCTCAAGAAAGCAGGGTTCCCGCCCCCCTGGCCCATACCCGGCCTTCCAGGGAAGGGCCTCCTGTAATGAAAGCCGTTGTCCAGCGGGTATCTTGTGCAGAGGTTACGGTTGACACTGAAACCACTGGACGTATCCAGACCGGCCTTCTCGTGCTCCTGGGCGTCGGCCATGGTGATACCGAGGCGGATGCAGATTATCTGGTGGATAAAATCCTGAACCTGAGAATCTTTGAAGACCAGGCCGGAAAAATGAACCTGTCCCTGGTCCAGGTCAACGGAGAACTGCTGGTGGTGTCCCAGTTCACCCTTCTGGGGGACTGCCGCAAGGGACGGCGCCCCTCTTTTGTTAAGGCGGCCCCGCCTGACAAGGCCGAGGCCTTGTACGATTACTTTGTCCGAAAGGCATCAGAAACCGGGATTAAAACAGCAACCGGACGTTTCAGGGCAATGATGGATGTGACATTGACCAACTCGGGTCCGGTCACCCTGATACTGGACTCGGGAATGGATCTGTCCGCTGAGTAACAGTTGCGGTGTGCAGAACATTCCGTCATGAATTGCAGGAGCCTCCGGTTCTGAGAAGATTCTGGATACGTTCACACAGCTCCTGCAGGGATACCGGTTTCTGGATGTAATTATCACGGGTCCAGACCGGACTTCTGACCTGTTCAGTTTCAGGATATCCGGACATGAATAGAATGGGAAGACCGGGAATGCTCTCCCGGATGCGCTCGGCCAGTGCGATACCGTCCATTTCAGGCATGGTGACGTCGGTGATCAGGAGATCTACGTCCCGGACGCTATGTGCTTTCTCAAGGGCCTCCCTCCCGTTGGAGGCCAGGAGGACCGGGACTCGTGGATTGCATCCCTTGCATTGGCAACCAGCTTGATGATGATCTGTTCAATCTGTCCGGTATCGGCATGGATCTGCTGGATATTCTCCGCAAGGTCCATGTCCAGGGAAATATCTTCTCCGATGAGGCGAACCAGCATTTCATGTAGTCTGGTCACAAGACCTGCCGGATCGATCAGCTGGGGGAGAACCGGCTGCTTCCGGCTGAAAGCCAGGAGTTGATTCACAAGGCCGGCCCCCCGTTGGGCTCCGTCCAGGATCATGTGGAGTTTTCGAACTGAAGACGGTTGACAGCACTGCTCATGGATGAGCAGCTCCGTAAACCCGATGACAGACGCCAGAATAATGTTGAAGTCATGGGCGATACCGCCTGCCAGTTGGCCGATGCTTTCCAGTTTCTGGGATTGACGCAATTCCTTTTCAAGCTCAACCTTCTCGGTCATATCCAGCGAGATCAATCCCAGGAGGGGGGCCTCGCCCGGCAGGTAAATGACAAACTTAACTGTTGGCATGGATACCTGTTTATGGTATGGCGTTGGCCTGTGACAAAAGAGTATTATTTTCCATTTATATTCGGAGGATGTATCCGTATCGCCCATGAAACCTGACCAGTGCGCCATTATCCTGGTGGAGCCCCAGGGCCCCATCAACGTTGGATCCGTTTGCCGGGCCATGATGAACTTCGGTTTTTCAGACTTGAGATTGGTCAACCCCTGCAGGGACTACCAGTCTGAATTTGCCAGGAAAATGGCCCTGGAAGCCCAGTCCGTTCTCAACAATGCCAGGCTGCATCCCACCCTGGAATCCGCCCTGGCAGACTGTCAGGTCGCTTTTGGAACCACCCGGCGGTTTGGTAAGTACAGAACCGATTTCATGACCCCTGACACAGCAGGAACCGCCATGGCCGAACTAGACGACAAAACCCGGTGTGCCATGGTGTTCGGCAGGGAGGACAACGGCCTCCATACCTCGGAGCTGGATCTGTGCCAGCACTTTGTCACCATTCCCACCCATGCGGATTTCCCGTCCATGAACCTGTCCCATTCCCTGGCCGTGTGTCTCTACGAGATATCCATGGCCCTGTTCAAAAAAAACTCGGGCCCAAAGAACCGACGGGCCGGGGCTGACAATGAAACCCTGGAGCAGATGTTCGACCACATGCGGCGCACACTCCTGGACATCGATTTCCTGGATCCCCAGAACCCGGATCATCTTCTCAGGACCTTCCGGAGGCTTTTCAGCAGGGCAGGGCTTTCCGCCAGGGATGTGAAAATCATTCGGGGACTGATGAGCCGTATCGACTGGACTGAAGACCAGCGAAAAAGAAACGCCGGACTTTTACCGGGAAACCGCGTCCTGGATTAACCGGCAGAACTCCCTGATCCGGAATCATACACAGGTACTGACGGGAACCTGGAGCGGTCGGTGTGGGGATAAAATTTTGCACCGCTGAACAGGGTCATAAACTCCGCATTGACGTTGAGTTCTAGGTAGGTGATGCTGCTCCTGATGGATTCAATCTCATCCATGGCATCCGGGTTCAAAAGCAGCATGGAAGCACCTTCCAGGGACGAATTACCGATAACCTCGAAAGTCTCCAGGGCAATATCCGGCAGCATGCCGATGGCAATGGCGGATCTGGGGTTAATAAAGGAGCCGAAGGTTCCTGCCACATAAAACCGCGACAGATCTTCAAAGGAGAGTCCCGCAGTCCGCTGGACAATCACCTCCAGAATGGAATACATGGCGGCCTTAGCACTGGTCAGGGAATTCATGTCCACCTGGGTCAGGACAATGTCCTGCCCTGTACCTGATCCGGTTCTGTCAACCAGGGTAAGACAGTCGATACCCTGAACTCTGGCAAGCCGGCTGGCACAACGCTGGAGTGAAAATTTCCCCCGAATATCCAACATCCCGGAAAGAAAGAGCTGGGCCGCCAGATCAATCATTCCTGAGCCGCAGATCCCCACGGGAGGAAGGTCCCCGATGGTATGGAAGTCCATGGCCAGAGTCCGGGGATCAATACTTACCCTGTCGATGACCCCGGGTCCTGCCGTCATCCCGATGGCACTGACACCGCCCTCCAGAGCAGGACCGGCAGCCCCGGCACAGGCAATGAGCCAGTCCCGGTTTCCGACAACAACCTCGGCATTGGTTCCCACGTCCACCATGATGGCATACTCGTCACGCCTGTGAAGACCCGCAAAAAGAATTCCTGCAATGAGGTCTCCGCCGAAATATGACCCGATATTGGGCAGCAGAAATACCCTGCCTCTGGGATGAATCAGTATTTTGAGTTCCGATGCATCAAGGGTCTCCGGACCGTTGACGGCTGGAATATACGGTTCCCGGATCATGAATTCCGGATCAATACCCAGGAACAAGTGGGTCATGGCAGTGTTCCCGGCACCGACAACCAGATATACCTGGGCAGAGTCCACATCTGCATCCCTGCAGAGGTCGCCGATACAGGCGTTCAGTCCCTGAATGATCAGGGACTGAAGTCGGTCCAGGCCCCCCGGCGTTTTTGCATAATGGATCCGTGTCAGCACATCCGGCCCGATAACACTCTGGGGATTGTCAAAACCGGTCTCTTTGAGAGCCTCACCCCTTTCTAGGTCCAGGAGCCGCACCACCACCCGGGTTGTGCCGATGTCCACGGCAACGCCCAAGACCCTGCACCGGCCGAGGGGGGCCAGGATATCCACCAGTTCCCACCCTGGCAGCCCCGGTATCCTGAACACAACGCAGGTCACCTTGTGGTGCCATTGTCTCAGGTCCCTGGGCAAAGAGCGTATCAGAGCTGTCGGGATGCGCACATAGCGGGTTTTCAACGCGTCATAAAGGGCTGCCTTGAGACGTTCCACGTCCGCGGTATTGTTGCCCAGCTCCGGGGTCCTGAGGACAACGGTCCTGACATACCCCTTGCCTGCCGCAATCATTCCAATACCTTCCTGCTCTTCTCCAGCCTGTCCCTGAGCCTGGGGAAATGATTCAGGTCTGTATGGGGAAGAAAGAGTGCCGCCATGTAATGGTCCATGTAGGAGGGGGTTTCAGCCAGTTCAAAGTTGGTCATCCGCGTCACCACCTCACCCACATCCCTGCGCAGCCGGTTGGTAAAGGAACTCATCTTGGCGCCCAGCAGGGACCCGTTACCCAGGTAGGTCACTTTTTCCGGGTCTGTTTCCGGCAGAAGTCCGATGGTCATGGCTTTCTGAAGATCAATATAGGAACCAAAGCCCCCGGCCAGGATAATGCGCTCCAGGTCGGCCACGCTGAGTCCCACCTCCTCGAGCAGGGTCATGGCACCGCTGTACATGGCGCCCTTGGCCCGGATAAGGTTATCGATATCGGGCTCTGTGATCGTAATGTCCCTGTCGATCTGGGTCGCCTCTTTCCGGACCAGCAGGTATTCCCATACATCGCTGGTTTTCCGGATCCGGTCCGTTTTCAGGAACTGGTTGAATTTTCCACGGTTGTCTATCACCCCGGTTTCGAACAATCGGGCAACAATGGTAATCAGACCGGATCCGCAGATCCCCTTGGGCCGGACATCGCCTTTGGTAACGATCATGGGCTCAAAAGTGACCGGATCAATGGAAAAATCCTCGATGGCTCCTTTGGAAGCCCTCATGCCAAAGGTTATTCCCCCGCCCTCAAAAGCCGGGCCTGCAGAACAGGCTGTGCAGGCCATCCAGTCCTTGTTGCCGATAACCAGTTCGGCATTGGTCCCGATGTCCATGAACAGGGTCAGCTTTTCGCTGCGGTACATGCCCGACCCCATGACCCCGGCCACGATGTCACCGCCCACGTAGCTGGATACGCAAGGATACACCAGGGCAATGGTGTGCTGCGCCAGGTTGATGCCAATGTCCAGGGCCTTGAACGGCGGGTACAGGGTCGAGGCTGGAACATAGGGAGCCCGGCGGATATAGCTCGGGTTGATGTTGAGCAACAGCTGGGTCATGGTGGAATTGCCGGCCAGGGTTATGGTGGTTATCTTTTCCATGTCCACGCCTGCTTCCTTGATAATTTTGGACAGGACATGGTTGATGGTTTCAATGACCTTGTTGTGCAGGGTCGCCAGCCCCCCTGGTTTTTCGGAAAATACAATCCTGGAGATGACATCCTCGCCATAGCTGATCTGGCTGTTGAAATCCCCATACTGGGCAAGTACCTGACCGGTGTTAAGATCCAGGATCTGACCGTAAATGGTTGTGGTTCCGATATCCATGGCAACGGCATAGTTGAACCCGGTTGTGTCCCCGGCTTCAATATTGACGATCTGGTTCTTCCCGTCTTCCCTTACCGGTCTGACTATGGTTGCAGTAATCTTGAAATCACCCTGGCGCATAACATCGGGAATTTTCCGGATCACGCTCAGATCCGCCACAAGGCGGTGTTCGTTGTGCTGAATCTTAAGGTACTGGATAAGGCGGGTGACATCAGGTACATTGTCCTGGGCTGAAGGAGCGGGTATTTCCAGGTATTTTTTTTCAATGGGCGGGATGAACAGCCCCTTTTCCTTGAGTTCGTTGAAATCAAATTCCCGCACCCTCGCCGTATGCCTGGGGGAGGTATTCCGGTTGAGCACGCTGGCATCGATTTCCGATTCAACGGGAATCCGGATTACGGCATCTGATCTCACCTTGGAAAGGCAGGCCAGGCGATAGCCTTTGTCCCGGTCGTCCTGGGAAAGTCGCTCGGTGGCTCCACCATCGACATCACCCTTCTCAACGATAACCCGGCATTTACCGCAGACTCCCTCACCGCCGCAGGATGCGTTGACATGTACTCCGGCCTCCATGGCCGCCCGTATCAGATTTCCGCCGTCGTCTATGATGACTTCCCGGTTATACGGCAGAAATACAATCTTGTGTTTTCCAGTTTCCATTGGTTCTCCTTTGCTTGTCAACAGCGCTGTTCAACCGGCTGCCCCTGTCAATTCGGAGCGGGGTTTAAAATCATACCCGAGGGAAACTGTTTTTGCAAGAATCATTCATGCTCATCACTAATGCCCTGTTGTAAGACAGCGCAATTGCTGATTTACATTCACAAACTAGATTAAATTCGCAATTATTCGATGTACACAGCACCGGTTGCCCCCCATATCCGAACCCCAATGCCCTTCCTATCTCCAACCAGGTCCAACAGCCTTCCGGATTTGCATGCAAAACATCAGGATCCTGGTCATCACCGTCTTTTCAGAAAAAACATCCCAGAGGCACAAGAACCACAATGTAACACACTGTCCATTAATTTTACAGAATTCCAGAATTTTCATTGACGGGAAAATTTTTTTTTGACTATGAAGAAGTCGTTGGATAAAAAAATCGCCGGGATAGGTCACAAGACCGCCATCCGACGCTGACATCATCAAGTTCCGCGGGGGGGATGGAAAACATTCTCATCATTTAAATCGGATATCGCTTGACCGGATACGGTTTGCGTCTTGGGAAATGGCAGTCTTGCGCGACTTCGGCCATTGGATTCCTGATCAGGAACGGTGGGAATGCCCCGCCAGAATTCATCACCTGACCAGTCCATGGATATGGAGGAAAAAGAAAATGCAGACAATGGACATTGCCAAACTCACCAGCATCGTTGGACAGGAGAACGTAAAAACCGATCCTGCTGATCTGTTTATATACGGGTCAGATGCTTCGGTCCACTCGGCCCAGCCATGGGCTGTGGTCCGGCCCGGGACCGCAGAGCAGGTCCAGGAGGTTATGCGCTGGGCAAACGCCAACCGTGTGCCAGTCATAACCAGGGGCAGCGGATCGGCCATGTGCGGTCAGACGGTTCCCATCTTTGGCGGTATCACCCTGGACATGAAGCGAATGAACCGCATCCTGGAAATCAACCCTCCGGATGTTTACTGCCGGGTGGAACCCGGTGTTGTGGACGATGACCTGAACATGGCACTGAAGCCCCACGGGGTATTCTACCCGCCGACTCCCGCTTCCAGCAGGATTGCAACCATCGGCGGTGAAATAGGCAACAATGCCAGCGGGGTAAGATCCGTAAAATATGGAGCAACCCGGGATTCGGTCCTGGGTCTTGAGGTGGTCCTGGCCACGGGAGAAAGGGTTTCCCTGGGAGCCCGCACCCGTGTGGAAGCAACCGGATATCAACTCCACAAACTCATTGTCGGATCTGAAGGAACCTTGGGTGTCGTGGTGGAAGCGACCCTGAGTTTTGTTCCCATACCCAGGTTCAGGTGCCTCGGCGTGGCCAACTTCGACAGGCTGGAAGATGCCGGAAATGCAATCAGCGATATCATGGCCAGCGGCATTGTGCCATCCATGCTGGAACTTATGGACAACATAGCCATCAGGGCCGTGAACAAAACCATGGACTTGGGACTGGCCGATGTGGAGGCCATCCTCATGTACGAGGCGGACGGGATGGTCAGGGAAGCTGTGGATTACGAAATCAATGCGATGAAGGACATCTGCAAGAAACATAACGCCAAGGATCTTAAAAGCAGCTATGACGCCAAGGAGAGGGCCATACTCTTCATGGGACGGAAAAAACTGTTTCCTGCCTTGTCCAAATATGATGACAGACTCTCCAGTACTGCCCTGGCAGATGATATGGCAGTACCCTATTCCCGGATGGCCGAAACCGCCAGGGTGATCCACGAGGTTGCAGCACGCCATGACATCATCATGACCGCTTACGGCCACTGCGGATCAGGGTGCATGCACACAAAAATCCTCATGGAGACCTCGCGAAAAGACCAATGGGAATCTGCCCGCAAGGCGGTTACCGAAATCTACGAGTACGTGCGCTCCGTGCATGGGACAACCTCGGCTGAACACGGCATCGGCCTGTCCAAGGCTGCAGCGTTCAAAATCGAGAAGGCCAACTCCCTGGCCCTGATGAGGAGCATAAAACAGGCCTTTGACCCCAACAACATCCTGAACCCCGGCAAACTGATGGATGCACCTGACGACTGGGTTTCAGCCACTGATCTCAGATACAGTTTTGCCTGACAACCAATGAATAACCTGACGGAGTATTAGCTATGGATAAAGGGACCATGGATTTCAAACACCTGGAAAAATGGAGAGTCACCCTGGACGGATGCATCCGGTGCGGGTACTGCTACGAGCATTGCCCGGTGTTCAAACATACCCGGTGGGAATCGGACGCCCCCAGGGCAAAACTGATAATGCTCTATGGGCTTCTGTCCGGAAAACTTGAGCCATCAACCTATATTGCAGACAAGATCTTTTCATGTTTTTACTGCAAACGGTGCATCGCGGCTTGCTCCAGCGGGGTTCCCCTTACCGATATCTTCACCGATGCAAAGGCTGATTTCGTGGGCACGGAATTTGAAAGCCCTGGAACCACATCCATGACCGGGTATGAATGCGGTCTGTGTCTTACCTGCGTCAGGGCCTGCCCCCATGAGGCCAGATCCTTTGTGGACGGAAAAATCGTGACAGACCGGGTCAAGTGCCAGAGCTGCGGCATCTGTGTTGACCTGTGCCCGAATAAGACCGCCACCAACAACCTCTGGTACGGATTGAACAGGGAGTCTCTGAACCGGGAGATTGATGACTATCTCAGCCAGGACAGCACCAAGGTCATCGTGTTCGCGTGCAACTGGTCTTTTTACCCTGACCTGCAGGCATCAACGATTGTCCCGTTTCATGAGAAACCTCTACCCGAATACAAAATCATCGTTAATGTCTGCGGCGGACGCCTTGAGCGTCCCCTGCTCATGGAACCGCTGTTGAACGGAGCCTGGGGAGTCATGGTAGCCTGCTGCCCGGACGGGGACTGCGAGCACAACGGCAATGAAAAAGCAAAATCCCATGTCAGTCACCTAAAACATCTGTTCAAGGACATGGGCATGGAACCGGAACGCCTCCACCTTGTCCAGATCGCCCATGGTGACAAGGCCGGATTCCAGAACGCCATTGATCAGTTCATGACCACGGTTCATCAACTTGGACCCATGAAATAAAATAAAGGATACCTACCCATGGAAATACGAGTTCCCTACGGCAGAGACGGTTTCCAGACAGCAATGCTCAGCGACTCCCTGCCGGCCCGTTTTCTTGAAGCCAATGATGTTGTTATCGGTGATGGGGGAAGCCTCATCACCCAGGCCGTCATGGCGCCAATCAGCAGCCCGACCCTGCCTGAGTTCCTGGCCGATGCCAGGGACGTTCTGGTCATTGTCAACGACGCTACCCGGCCCACACCCACCCGGCAGATCCTGGATATCATCCTGACAGATCTTGAAACCCGGCCCGTGAAGTTCATTATTGCAACAGGGGCCCACCGGGGCCCAACCGAAGATGAGTTTTTCCAGATTTTCGGAGACCATTACCCGGCCGTCAAAGACAGGATCGTTGTCCACGATGCCAGAAAAGACGAGGAGATGGTCTACCTGGGTGATTCCTCCAACGGCACCCGGATGACCATCCACCAGGAGGCGGTCAACGCCCACAAGCTGATCATCATCGGATCCGTTGAGCCCCATTATTTTGCCGGATATACCGGAGGCCGCAAATCCCTGCTGCCGGGGATTGCAGGATATAAAACCATTGAGCAGAACCACAAACTGGCCCTGGTTCCTGAAGCAAAGGCCCTGGCCCTTGAGGGCAACCCCGTACACGAAGACATGCAGGATGCACTCAAGACCGTAAAAAAAGAAATTTTTGCCATCATGACCGTCCTGGACAAAGACCACCGGATCTATGCTGTGACAGCAGGCCACATCCATGATTCATTTACCGCGGCAACCCGGAAAGCCAATGAAGTCTTTGCAGCACCGGTGGATGCCAAGGCAGACATTGTGGTTTCTGTTGTCAAGTTCCCCATGGACATAGATCTGTACCAGGCCCAGAAAGGCATTGATAACGCCAAGCTGGCCCTGAAGGAAAATGGCATCCTGATCCTTGTGGCAAAATGCCGTTGCGGTATCGGGGGAAAGGCCTTTGCAGACCTGCTCTCCAGCTGTGACTCTCCCCAGGAAGTACTGGACACCATTGAAAAAGGATATGTACTCGGGTATCACAAGGCAGCCAAAATGGCCGAGATCGGTCTGTGGGCCCAGATGTGGGCGGTCACGGATGTGGAACCTGAAACCATTTCCCAGCTGTTCATCCGCCCGTTCAGCAGTCTGCAGGAAGCCTTGGATGAGGCCATCAGGACCAAAGGGGAAAAGGCTTCAATCCTGTTTCTCATGGATGGCGGTCTGACAGTGCCCATGGTACGGTGATCGGGGATTCAAGTGTTCTTCTTACGGGGCAGGGCAGGCCGAGAAGAAACCTGGATGCCATGGGAGTATCTGTCAGGGCTCGCAGGGTGTGATCTGATCCGGATGGCTGACCGGATGGTAATGCACGTGGACTTTTTTTACGAAGTCAACACCTTCCAGAAGGGATTCCTCGACCCGGGTCGCAATGGAATCCCCCTGGGCCACTGTCAGTTCTCCATCCACGCCGATGGTCAGGTTGACCACCATGTAGGGGCCGAACCGGTGGGCATGAATCTCCTCTACCTGGCGTACCCCACGAATGGGGCACACGCAGGAACGTATGGTTACACCAAGTGCCTTCCCCGGGATGGTATCCATAAGATCGTCTGCCGATGAACGGATGATTTCGATTCCAGTTTTGAGAATGATGAGGGAAACCAGGGCGCCGGCCAGGGGATCTATCCACGGATATCCCATTCTTCCGAAAAAGATGCCAACACCCGCTGCCATGGCAGAAAAAATATCATTGCGGTGATCAGAAGCCAGGGCTGCAATGGCCGGATTCCTGGTCTGTTCTCCGATCCGCCGGGTCCAGAAATAGAGTACACATTTAAGCCCCAGGGTGAACACCGCTACCCACAGGGCAATGACAGACGCACCGTCTGCAGTTCCGATAGAATTGACAACCAGATCATACACCCCATTCACCGTATTCCAGAAAATGGCGATGGCTGTTGTAATGACAAAGGCACCCACCACAACGGCAGAAATGCTCTCCATCTGATGATGACCGTAAGGATGGTCATGGTCTGCGGGTTTCACTGAGAGCCGCATGAACACACTCATCACGATGCCATAGGCAACGTCTGATGTGGAATTGATGCCATCGGCCAGCAGGGCCGGGCTGTTACCCACAACGCCGATACTGGTCTTCAGAGCAGCCAGAATAACATTGGCTGCAAGTCCCATATGGACAGCCAGCAGGCTTCTTTGTTTTCTCTTTTCATTCTCCGGTGAGTCTATGGTCCATCTCCTTGCATACGGATCTGAAGGTTATCTTCTGGTTGAGTACCAGGATCGAATGGGAATGTAAACCCCGATAACGAGCCTGCGCCGGCCCGCGCGAATGTCATAAATTGGCCGGCAACAGGAAGGATCACCGGAAAGCAGATTACCTGCGCGGCCCAGACAGGAACAGGCCCTCCCCTGTTTTCCGGGAAGGGCCTGTTCCTGAATTGACAATCAACTGTTCTGAAATTTTCGGACAACTGCTCTGGAAAAGGATTCAGCTGAAGGAAAACCGCCAGATGCGGGTTCCTTGGTTAAAGGGTCCCGGCAAAGGCATTGACCTTGGCGGCAAAATCATCCGCCATGTTTGCAGCAGTGGTAGTAAATATCAGACGGTTCTTGTTCAGCCCCATGGCCGCCAGTCTTTTCCGGACCTCATTGACCCGCCACCGTGCATAGATATTACCCCGTTCCGCCTTGCAGTTCCCTTCATGACAGGCAAAGACCATAACCCCGTCCGCCCCTTCCACAAAAGCATTCATGATGAATTCCACATCGACCTTGCCTGCACAGGGAACCTGGATCATCCGAAGTCCTTCAGGCATCTCGGCACCAAAAGCCTTGGCAGCCTCTCCGGCCTCCAGGGCAGAATTCTCGCAGCAGAAGGCCACGATGGAGGGACCTGAGACCGGTGCAGATTCAAGGGCCTTGGCAATACCTGCTTTGAGGCTGTCATCGGAGAATGCACCCAGCTGGATGGCATCCATGGGACACTCACTGGCACAGATACCGCATCCCTGACAGGCAACCGGTGAAATTGCAGCCGCACCCTTTTCCCAGAAAATGGCGCCATGGGGGCAGCACCGGTAGCAGGTCAGACAGATGACGCAACGGTTTTCGTTGACCTTTGCCCGGTCCTCGACAACCTGCCGCACACCATCGCCGATGAACTCCTTGACACGCAGGGCCACATTGGCTGCTTCCCCGGGTGCCGCAGCAACATAAATGCCCTCGCGGTTGGATCTTGCCGGAAAACGGTGAACATTGTTGCTGGGAACAAACCCCTCACCATCGGCATCGATCCTGAGGACGTCTGCCAGGGCTCTATCAATATCATCAACAGCCAGGCCCTCTTCAATAACAATATAATCGGGTTCCAGTTCCACATCGGTCCTGACCACCGGATCTCGGGAGATGATCTTCAAAGATCCGGAATCGGTCTGAACAACCGGCCTGGTTTCTGGTTTGAAACAGACAACACCGGCATGACGGCCTGTGGTGAACAGTCTCTCCAGCCCCTTACCCCCGACCTTGATGTTGCCGGCATAGATGTACGCCCGGCAATTTTCCAGGTTCTGAACAGCCAATGCGGACTCAAGAACCCTTTGGGTAGCGGCCGGTGTTCCTTCCTGGCCGAAGCCTGACAAAAATGCCACACAGGAGCCGCTGCCGTTTTTCAGTCTGGCCTGTCCTTCAGGATCGGCCAGCATGGCCTCCATCTGGGACTGGTTGATGATCCTGTCATTGAGGGGAAGGCCATATCGCTCGTTCAACGCCTCCCACTGGTATTCAGGAGCCACCACAATGGCCCCGAATTTACGTTCCACAACAGCCTTGCCTGAGTCAAGGGTAGCCCGGAAATCACCGGCAACACCGGCAAGAGTCCTTATCCTGGTCCCGGTCATGACCTCGATCTGTGCACCGGCAGCACCGGAAAGATCAACGGCCGAGGCTGAAACCGACTTCTGGTCAACGAACAGGACCGGATACCCCTGGCTTGCCACACGAACCGCTGAATCCAGCCCTGTCTGACCGGATCCGATAACCAGAACATCTTTGCTTATCGTAATATCTATCATTTGGTCACCCCCAGGAACTTCATGGCTTCAAAGGCGATTTTTTCTGAACCCGCTATGGTAGCGGCAATACTTCCCGGCCCTGCGGCGGTCCCGGCCACAAAAACGCCTGTGCCTGAACCTGCTGCATCAAGAAAGCCGTCAGCATTTCTGGGGATCGTAAACACGCTTGAAACGGTCTCGGTGTCCGGCCCAGGCATGATACCCACGGACAGGACCACCAGGTCGAATTCATCCAGGGATGGTGCCCCTGCGGATTCTTCCATGTACCTGATGCTGAGCCTGTCATTGTCCAGGGGATAGACATCAACAGGAATGGTTCGTATGAATTTCACGGATTCTTTGATAGTTTCATAAAAAACCGGAAATTCCTTTCCGGTATTCTGAATGTCTATATAGTAGATGCTGATCTCGGTCCCGGGCCTGGCATGCTTTGCGGCCAGGGCCATGCGCATGGCATAGGGGCAACAGACTTCAGAGCACCACAGGTTCCCCAGGCGTTCGTCCCTGGATCCCACACACTGGATAAAGGCTATCTTCTCAGGGGCGACCCCGTCGGATGGCCTGACAATCCCTGAATTCTCCCGCACAATATTTTCAAATTCCAGCCCGGTGATCACGTTTTCCCATTTCCCGTAACCATATGTGGATTTGAGATTTGGATCAAAGGGGGCATACCCTGTTGCCACAACAACGGCATCAACACAGAGGCTCCCCTGGGTTCCCAGGGTGTCTATCCCCACTGCTCCGTCCGGCACCGGTTCATCCACGCCGCCGCCGATAACATACAGGGGTGCGTTATGACGGGAAAAACCCTTCAGGACCTTACCTTTGTGGGCCTGGACATCGCTTTTTTTCAGGGCCACAGTGAATCCGTCCTTTTTTTCCACACTGGTGACTTCAGTGCACAGATGAACCGTAACCAGGGGCTCCTTGACCACATTGGAGAGCATTTTCTCAACACTGCAGGCCCCGCACTGCTGGCATTTATCCGTTGCCTTGCAGGTAAAACCGATGCTGTGCCCGCCAAGAAAACAACTCTTTTCAACGAGGTCAACCTTGATATTCTGCCTGGAAAGCTCCCAGGCAGCTGTTAGTCCAGCGATCCCGCCCCCGACGACCATCACTTTTCCGGTTTGACTTTTCAATGGAAAACTCCTTCTTTGTTATTATACTTCAGGCCTTGGCAACATTCCGGCTCGCTCGGCAATTTCAGGTACCTTGTGCTCCCATTCGATGGCCATCAGATGAACACCCGCAACGCCTTTCATCTCCTTGAATTCGGCAATCTGCTCACAGGCTATCTTGATACCCTCATCAGCAACCATCTTCTTGTCAACACCCTGGAGCCGCTTGATGATGGAATCGGGAACATCCATTCCCGGAACCTTGGCTTTCATGTACTTGGCCATACCGATACTTTTCATGGGAGTGACACCGGGCAGGATGTAGACATTTTCCGTAATTCCCATGTCGTTGGCCCTGCGTATCCATTCCCTCATTTTTTCCATGTTGAATACGCACTGGGTCTGGATAAAATCAGCGCCTGCCTTGACTTTTTTGGCAAGCCGGTGGACCCGCCACTCAAAGGGCTCGGCAAATGGGTTTGCTGCTGCACCGATAAAAAGTTTGGGCGGGACATCAATATCAGCACCACCCAGAAATTTTCCCTCATCCCTCATTTTTTTCACCATACCGACCAACTGCATGGAGTCGATATCAAAAACGCCTTTTGCCTGGGGATGATCACCGAACTGCTGATGATCACCGGACAGGCACAAGATGTTTCGGATACCGTGGGCATAGGCACCAAGGATATCGGCCTGCATGGCAAGCCGGTTCCGGTCCCGGCAGACCATCTGATAGTTGGGTTCAATCCCCATTTCAAGGCAGAACAGGGATGCCGCCCAGCTGGACATGCGCACCATGGCAGTCTGGTTGTCTGTGACATTGGCCATGTCAACACAACCTTTCAGAAACGCAGCCTTTTCACGGAGGACCTCGATATTGGAACCCCTTGGGGGCCCAACTTCCCCGGTAAAGGCAAAATGTCCGGCTGTCAGTATTCTCTCAAGTTTACTTCCTGATTTCATATTGGTCTCTCCCTTAAATAGTCATTGGCTGCTCACAAACGCCCGGTTATCCCATGGCCTTTACACGTTCTTCATAGCCTGGCTGGATGACCTTTCTGGGTTTCTGATTGCTCCAGTCATTGGGTGGTGAGAGCTCAATAATCTGGTCAAGCCGATCCTGGGCGGCCAGACGTTCATAAATTTTATACCATGCACAGGGCTGTTCCGAATGGATTTCACAGCTGCCGCGGTTGGTTCCGCCACAGGGACCGTTGAACAGGCTCTTGGCACACATGGTAACCGGACAGATCCCGCCCGTCATTCCCAGAACGCAGCTCCCGCAAGCCCGGCATCTTTCCTCATACCATCCCACATCCAGGTTGACACCGATAAAAGAGGTATTTACAGCCGGAAAAACTGGTTTCCCGGGAAACCTTTCGGCAAGAAACTGTATGCCGGCTCCACAGGCCATGGATACCAGGGCATCATACTCCCCGACCCTTGTATCCAGCTCGGCCAGGAACTCCATGTCACACTGACGTTCCAGGGTTTCAGAATCAAACTGGATCTTGTCTTTGCCAAAAGACAGTTTTAATTCAGCGTTCAGGGTTTCAACCTCTTTCGACCCTCCGGCAAGGCAGACAGCGACACAGGTGCCGCAACCGACGGTCAGTACCTTCTTGTAGCCCGCCACCATCTTTTTGATTTCATCAAAGGGCTTTCTTTCTGCAACAATCATGGATCCTCCTGCAATACTGCAACTAGAATATAATCCCTCAAACAGGCAAACACTACGAAAATCGCAAAGTTCTGAATCAAGGATCGGGTTATCATGACCCAGGCATTGTGGGCTCCTACTTTTTTACATACCGCTCTTGGTTGTTCTATATGTCCGCCGTACAATTATCAAGATAAACAGCAGAATGTCAAGATATTATAGCATTATCCTCTGAAGCGTAATTGATTATTGAAGGAGCTTCATAACATTCTTGACACCTCACCATGGATACACTATAGATAACTTGTAATTGAGTTGACATTTCGCCGTTTCAACCAGGGCGAGGTCATGGCAGGATGTGAAGACAGGCCACCGTGTATCTTTCTGACCTTAACGTAAAGGGGTTCGACCTAATGCCGACAGGATCCGAGGACCGCAACAATTACCTTATCAAAGCCATTGAAACCCTGAAACGACAGATTATCGTCATTGCCGAGGACTATACGATCCTGGCTTCACAGATCAAAACAGACAGGAAACCGGGCTGCAGTACCGAGCCCCTGGAAGGACGATCCTGTTACAGCGCATTGTTTAAACGGTCATCACCGTGCATCAACTGTCCTGTTGTCCATGTCAAACGGACCAACAAGCCATCCCTGAATCACATTCACATAGACGAGGACCTCTACGAGACCTCATGCCTGTATGCCTACCCCATGCCGGGAAATGAAAACCGTAAAAATGCCATTGTTGTCCTGGACTTTCATCTTCCATCCCTGGAAGTATTTGATGAGAAAAGATATTTTTCAAATGCATTTTTAAGGAATCTGATCCACAGTGCCGTGGATGGCGTGGTGGCCGCAGACATGACAGGAAAACTGATCATCTTCAACCAGGCTGCAGCAGAAATCTCGGGTTACACAAAGGAAGAGGCCCTGGCCAGCCTGAACATCCGGAACCTCTATCCGGAAGGAGATGCCCGCATCATCATGAAAAGCATGAGGGAGGGAACCCATGGAAAAAAAGGAACCATTAAATCCTACAGGCAGATGGCCCTGCGCAAAGACGGCACCCTGACCCCCATAAGCCTGAATGCTTCCATTGTTTATGAGGGGAACCGAGAGGTAGCATCCATAGGCTTTTTCCATGACATGACCGAAACCCTGCGCATTCAGGCGGAACTGGAGAAAACCCAGACCCAGCTCCTCCAGGCAGAAAAAATGTCCTCCCTTGGGAAACTGGCAGCAGGCGTGGCCCATCAGCTTAACAATCCATTGGGCGGAATAACGCTTTTTTCCCAGCTCATGCTGGAAGAACATGCGCTTTCCGAGGACGCAAGAAGCGATCTCATGCGGATAAAAAAGGACGCGGAACGGTGCAGTGCCATAGTCAAGGAGCTGCTGGAATTTGCCCGCCAGACCAAGCGGGAGGTAAAACTCCATAACATCAACAAACTGATTGCCAGAACCCTGTTCCTGCTGAGGAACCAGTCCCTGTTCCAGAATATCATCATAACCGAAGACTATGATGCCACCATCCCTGAAATCCCCGCGGACGTTCAGCAGTTGAACCATGTGTTCATGAATATCATCCTCAACGCTGCCGATGCCATGGAGGGCAAAGGCAGGCTGGAAATAAAATCAAGGCTTGATACCGAATCTTCAAGGGTTGTGATACAGATAGCCGATACCGGGCCAGGGATACCTGAAGAGATCATGCCCAATATATTTGAACCGTTTTTTACAACCAAGGAAGAAGGCAAGGGCACGGGACTAGGGCTCAGTATGGCATACGGTATTGTGGAAAGTCACGGCGGAAGACTCTTTGCCACCAACAAGGAAAAGCGGGGAACCCTCTTTACAGTCGAACTGCCGCTGAAGCAGTCATAAAGCGATGCTTCTGCGAAATAATTCATTGAGTTTTCAGTTGACAGGACAGACGCTCACATATATAAAAATACAGCAGCATGTGGAACTGTATAACTCCGTCAAGTTGGCCTTGGCCAGAATCAAATCACACATATTTCTAGGGGAGAGCGTACTATGAGCGACAAAAAAAGAATACTTGTAGTTGACGATGAGCCTGATTTTGCTTCCATCGTACAAGCCAACTTACGGAAAGAAGGGTTTGACGTTGAAGTGGCCTATGATGGCGTTGAAGCTCTTGAAAAGGTAAAGAAAAACCCTCCCGATGCCATTGTTCTCGACGTCATGATGCCTGAAAAAGATGGCTATGAAGTCTGTTCCGAGCTGAAAAAAAGCCCTAAATACAAGGACATTCCAATCATCATGCTGACCGCCGTGGCAGACCACGTGGGAAGCACACGCTATTCCCACGCCGACGGCATGAGCATGGAAGCGGACGATTATCTTCCCAAGCCGGCTTCTGCGGAGGAAATCACTGCCTCTGTAAAGGGTCTGCTCTCCTGACAGGTCCCTTTTTCGCTCAACCCGGTGCAGCCCCATGCATGGAGCCCCTGATCTCTGCGCCGAAGGCCCTGCCCCACGCATATACGCCGGGCCCTGAGTTTCAACGCGTCGGCGTTTCTGTGATACGCATGAAACGACAACCTGTTCATGGGTGTTGCTCCGCCAACACCCATGAATACTTTTCCGTCAGGTGCTGGCCGGTCCGGTCTTCGACGCTTCACACGCATTCAATACGGTGAATGCATAAGCCAGAGTGATGTAAACCTATGAAAGTGTTTTGCATTCTCAGCGACCAGAGGGCGTTCCGATCAAAATCTCCAGCCATGTTTTCCTGGGTCCTCAAACGTATCGGGATCAGTGCCGTTTATGTTCCCTTTAATGTCAACCCGGAAATGATCGGAGCAGCCATGCAGAGCATGAGGGTCCTGAACATTGACGGTGCGACCATCACCACACCCCACAAGGAAACTGTTATTCCGCACATTGACATCCTTTCGGAAGGAGCCAATATTATCGGTGCGGTCAATACTGTCGTGCGGATGGGCAGTCAGCTCAAAGGCTATAACACCAATGCCATTGGGTTCATGGATACCCTTGAGGAGCAAGGATTTGATGTGACCGGTAAAACCGCCCTTGTTTTTGGTGCAGGGGGTGCTGCCAGGGCCGTTGTATTTATTCTGAACTGGCTCAGGGCCACAAACATAATCATCGCGGGCCGTTCACCGGAAAGCCTGGATAAAGTTGCCAGGAAAATCCGGGGAGAATCCGCCCTGCTCCACACCCTGGAGGGAAAACCGGTCTCGGCAAATATCCTCATCAACGCCACCGCAGTGTCCAGCCCGGACCAGTCCCCTGAACTGGCAGACCTTGCAGGAAAACTTGATCTGCAAAACTGTGAACTGGTTGTGGATCTCAATTACGGATACCCTGACAACTTCTGGCTGAAACTGGCCCGTTCAAAGGGGATCCCGTTCATTGACGGACTTGCCCCCCTTGCCCATTCTGCCCGGCGGACACTGCTGCTATGGACCAGGGTGGATGTGGAACCCCAGGAATTCATACAGGCGCTGAATGCGATTTCATGACAGGCAGCTGAAGGTTCTGGATATACAATGAACACAGGAGGAAAATTCAGTGAACCATCTTGATCCCCAGAAAATACTTGTCATTGACGATGAGCAGAGTTTAAGGGATGGTGCGGAACGCATCCTCTCCAGAATGAATTACACGGTATTCCTGGCACCCCAGGGAGAAGCAGGCCTTGAACTTCTGGGAAAAGAGCCCATATCCATTGTTCTGCTTGATATGAAAATGCCCGGTATGGACGGCATGGAGGTCCTGAAACACATCACGGCAATGAACCGGGGTATCATTGTTATCGTAATAACAGGATATGCAACGGTGGAAACAGCCATTGAGGCCATGAAAAAAGGGGCCTACGACTTTATTCCCAAGCCCTATGAGCCTGATCAGCTGCGCATCGTCGTCAACCGGGCCAGGGAAACCCTGAAATTGAAGATCGACGCCGAAACCCTTGAGCGGGAGCGGCGGCGGACCCTCACAGACCTCCATACCGAACAGAGCCGTATTTCCACCATCATCGAATCCCTTCCCAACGGCGTCCTAGTAACCAATACAAAAGGCCAGGTAGTTCTGATCAATCCGGCATGCCGTAATTACCTTGAAATTCAAATAGATAAGAAACAAGGAGGCAAAATTGAAGAGTACCTGACCGATGCGGGCCTGTGTGAACTGATCCATGATATTTCCAAAGGCAGGTACATCGACTACAACGATATTCCATCCCGGGAACTGGCCTTGAACAACAAGTACTATCTGGCACGGTGCAGGCCAGTCCTGGGTGAAAACAGGGAATGCCTGGGTACGGTGGTCAACATCGTGGATATTTCAGCCATGAAGGCGCTGGATCAGCTTAAGAGTGAATTTGTGGCCAAGGTGTCCCATGAACTGCGCTCACCCCTGTCAACCATCCATGAGCAGTTGGGCATGGTCATGGCAGGCCTTAATCAGGAAATCAAGAAGGACGACCAGTACATGCTGTCCCGGGCAAAAGAGAAAACCAGCGGTCTCATTTCAACCATCGGTGATCTCCTGGATCTGTCCCGGATTGAAGCAGGTATCTCGGTGGTCAACGCCAAGGCCGTCGATGTGGGAGAACTGCTCAGAAACGTTACCGAATTTCTGGATGCCCGGGCAAAGGCAAAGCAACAGACCCTGACACTGGTCCTCCCCCAGGAACCACTGCCTCCCATTACTGCGGATGCCATAGCTTTGGAAAGCGTATTCGGGAACCTGATCACCAACGCCATCAACTACACGCCTGAGAACGGTTCTATCTGGGTCAGTGCAGACCTGGCAGGCAAGAACATCCGGGTCACTGTCAAGGATACCGGATTCGGCATCGATGCAAAATACATGGACAAAATCTTTGACCGCTTCTACAGGGTGAAAAACGAAAAAACCCGATTCATAACCGGTACAGGGCTAGGGCTGCCCATTGTCAAGGGAATTGTTGACTCCATGAACGGGTTTATCAACGTTGAAAGTGAAGTTAATAAGGGATCCACCTTTACTGTCCTGCTCCCGTTGAAAAACCGTCCCATATGATTGCCCCCGCCCTCCCCCCGGGTCCCATATCCCTTTCAGACCTCTGTGGTATGGCCAGCCTCTGGCAAATGGTTCATTATCACAAGGCAGGGGTTAAATATTTTGAACTTATGCACATAGATTTTATTTAAAATAATTTTAAACTGTTATAGACATGTTTTCAAATAAAGGATCATAGAAAGTTCAAAATTTTAAACCCCCCACTGAAATTCCTCCATGAAACATTTCAAGTCTTCCATGAAACATTTCAAGGACCCAGTTCGCGGATACTGTGGAGCATGAAAAAAATCAATGAATTCTGGCAAGATATGCAAATTTCTTACAACCATAAAAAATATATGCCAACCAGAGTTCGTTTTGGCAAGACTATTGCATTATACTATTTACAAATTAACCAGACCGTTAATTTTCATCTTTTTCCTCCTTTTCTTAAAAAGGCTGCCCCGGAGATTCTCGGGCAGCCTTTTTAAGTTCAGATCCCCGCCAACAGAGAAAGCTGGATTTTCCGTCAATTGACATTCAGAGTCATGATAGCGACCAAGTCTGTCCCAACCCGACATCAATAGCCACGAACACACCCGGTTATCTGGTCAGAATTGGCCATGATATCTGTCTGGTTATCATCAATTTGCTGGAACACCCATTCCTGGAATTACAAACAGACACCCGCAGACCCATACAGAAGGATTCGGAGCAGCAGGGCCGAGATGAGACCCGGCTCCTGCCAGGGTCGATATGATAAAACAGGGCATCCTGCAGCGCTGCCTGCTGCCGGATGCCCCATTACCCTACCTGCGAAATCTGCCCCAAAGCCACAGATCAGGTCTTCACTCCCAAGGAGGAGAAGTCCATCCGTGGGGTTTCATGTCCCGGATGCGCTTCCTCCATCCCCCGGGTCAGACCTGGGGCCTGGGATAGAGACCGGCTCTTTGAACAATCTCAGGGACCTTTTCTTCCCACTCGATGGCCATGATATGGAAGCCGGCCACCCCTTCCACCTCCTTGAGCCGCTGGATGGCTTCCACGCACATGGTGAGCCCTTCCTCGGCCTGCTTGTCCTTGGGTACACCGGCAAGGCGGGTGATCACCTCATCGGGCACATCCATTCCCGGAACCCGGTTCTTCATATACCTGGCCATACCCACTGACTTCATGGGTGTCATGCCACACATGATAAAGGTTTTCTCGTGCAGACCCCGGTCCCTGATGCGTTTCATCCACTCTTCGAACTTGTCCAGATTGTAGATGCACTGGGTCTGGATAAACTCCGCACCGCAGGCTATCTTCTTGGCCAGCCGGGGGACCCGGATTTCAAACGGATCGGCAAAGGGGTTGGCCGCCGCTCCCACGAAAATATCCGGGGGCCGTTTGATATCGTCGCCGCCCAGGAACTTGCCCTCATCGCGCATGTGGCGGACCGTCTGGATGAGCTGCATGGAATCCAGGTCATGGACATTCTGACCCTGTTTGCAATCACCGAAACTCTGGTGGTCGCCTGAAAGACAGAGCATGTTATGGATATCAAAGGAAGCTGCCCCCAGGATATCACTCTGTAGAGCAATACGGTTCCTGTCCCGGGTAACCATCTGGAGAACCGGCTCAATGCCCAGGAGTTTCAGGTGGATGCATGCTGCCAGGGAGCACATGCGGGTCATGGCGGTCTGGTTGTCGGTGATATTGACCGCATCAACATAGTCCTTTATCAGTTTTCCCTTGGAAATAACTGCCTCGGGATCACTGCCCCTGGGAGGACCGCATTCTGATGTGACTGCCTGATGACCTGCTTTTAATATCTTTTCCAGTTTGCTAGATGTTTTCAAACTCATACCTGTACATCCTCCCTGACAACTTTTCTAGGTCCACCGGCCCGGTCAGAAGACCAGTCCTTTATGGGCATGACCTGTTCATAATCATCCAGTCTGTCCAGATCCCTCAACCTGTCAATAATCAACTGCCACGCGCAATCCAGATCCTTGTTTATCTCGCATTTCCCCTTGGAAGACCCGCCGCACGGGCCGTTCATGACCCGTTTGGCACACCGGGACACCGGACAGATTCCGGCGGTGCTGGCCAGAACGCAGGAACCGCAGGCCTGGCAACGTTCCGTCCACAATCCCCGCTGTTCGGTGGCGCCGAGAAAACAGGTGTTGACACCAGGCAGGAGCGGTGTCGAATGGTATTTTTCTGCCATAAACTGAACCCCAACGCCGCAGGCAAGTGAGAGGACAGCATCATACTGGTCGATGATGTCACGGATTTCTTCCAGGTACTCATGATCGCACTGCCTCTCAAGGGTTCTCTCGTCAATCTTCTTATCCTGACCTTCCTTGAGAAAATGCATCCTCAATACCGAAGCCAGAACCTCCACCTCTTTTTTCCCGCCGGCTTCACACACTGTCACACATTCGTTGCATCCCAGAACAAGAAGCCTGTTATACCCCTTGACCTCTTCAATAATTTCCTCAATGGGTTTCTTTTTTGCTACTATCATGTACAGCCCCTTTTTATTTAGCGGTTATACGCCCATGTTTCATTCGGTTCACAGCCAACGATCCGGCTAAAGCCCTTCAGGCAGCTTCCTTCTTTTTCCTGAGCGCCTCCCGGATGGGGCTTGGCCCAAGCTCCCGGATGCGGTTGTCCATCTCAATGGAATACTGTGCGAACAGCGGTCCTTCACCTGAGGAGAGGTTAAACATCTTGACCCGTTCCCCGCCGACTCCGATAGAGTCCAGAAGCTTTGCCGCCTGCTCAACCCGTTTCCGTGCCCTGAAATTTCCTGACGTGAAATGGCAATCCCCTTCCATACACCCAACCACATACACACCGTCCACACCCTTTTCAAAGGCGCGCAGGATATGAATAATATCAATTTTCCCTGTACAGGGCAGACGGATAATTCTGAAATTTGACGGGCACTTCAATCGCATGGAACCTGCCAGGTCCGCAGCGGAGTACCCTCAGTAATTACAGCAGAAGGCCAGAATCACAGGTTCGAACTCTTTTGTCATACAACCCCCTCCAGCAGGGCTTCCACCTTGCTGAGCAATTGATCGTCCTCATACCAGTTGAGTTTTATGGTTTTTGCCGGGCATTCCGACGCACACACGCCGCATCCGTGGCACAGGGCAGGATCTATCTGGCTGACACCGTCTTCATTGATCCTGGGCACGTTAAACGGGCATGACCTTACACAGATCAGACAGGAGGCACAGTGATCCGGGTTAACCTCAGCCGTTACTGCCGACAGGGTCAGGTGATCCTGGGACAGGAGCGTTGTTGCCCGGGACGCAGCCGCCATGGCCTGGGCAATGGTTTCTGTGATCAGTTTCGGACTGTGGGCTGTACCGCAGAAGTATATACCTTCGGTGGCCGACTCTACGGGCCGCAGTTTGACATGGGCTTCAATAAAAAAGCCTTCGGCATTTCTTCCCATCTTCAGGATGGAAGAAAGCTCCTCTGTATCCGCCGCCTGAACGCCTGCGCTGAGCACCAGGAGATCCGCATCCACGGCCAGTCGCCTTCCCAGGACATGGTCCGTAAAGGTAACCGTGACGCCCTGGTTGGTTTTCTCAACCTGGGGAGGATTGTCCGGATCATACCGGAAGAACAGTACACCCTTGTTCCGGGCCTGGGTATAGTACTCTTCCAGCATGGCGTACATTCTCATATCCCGGTACAGGATAAAGACTTCGGCGTCCGGATTGAGTTCCTTGATGTGCAGTGCATTCTTGACAGCTCCCTGGCAGCAGACCCTGGAGCAGTTGGGATTTTTCTCGTTCCTGGATCCCACGCACTGGATCATTACGACCTGCTCCAGGTCCTTTGCGCCCTGGTCTTCCAGTCTCTGGCCCAGTTCCAGCTGGGTCAGGATGCGGTCGCTCTCACCGTATCCGTATTCCGTGGGTTTATATTCGTTGGCGCCGGTCGCGATGATCATGACGCCATGTTCTATCTTACGTTCATACATGCCCGGTCCAACCAGGACTTCGGTCTTGAAATTGCCCTTGTACCCGGAAAAACCGACGATCAGGGACTCTCTCAGGATCTGGATCTTGGAATGGGCCTCGACCTCCTGGACAAGAGTGGTGACATAACCGTGGATATCGGCCCCGTCAATGGTCTTATGGAGCCTGTTGGCAAGGCCGCCCAGGACCGGTTCCTTTTCCACCAGGACGACATCAAATCCCTGGTCTGCCAGCCCCTTGGCTGCGGTCATGCCGGCCACACCGCCGCCGATGACCAGGGCCCTGGCCGTGATGGAGATCTGTTTCTCGTGGAGCGGCCTCAGCCGGGCAGCCCTGGCCACGGCCATCTTCACCAGATCCTTGGCCTTTTTAGTAGCCTTTTCAGGTTCATGATAATGCATCCAGGAACCCTGGTTACGGATATTGGCCATCTCGAACAGGTACTTGTTGAGCCCGCTCTTTTCCAGGGTGTCCATGAAAATTGGCTCATGGGTCTTGGGCGTACACGATGCCACAACGATCCTGTTGAGCTGGTGCTCGCTGATGAGATCCTTCATGGACGTCTGGGCATCCTGGGAACAGGTGAACAGATTCTCAGCCACATAGGCTACCCCGGGAAGGGTTTTGGCATATTCGGAGACCGCATCCACGTCCACGATGCCGGCGATATTGATGCCGCACTTGCAGACAAACACGCCGATGCGGGGCTCTTCTCCCGACACGTCCCGCTCCTCTACCACCTCAACGCTCCTGGTGCACGAATCCCTGGCCGCAACCAGTTTCATGCCAGCAGCGCAGGCAGCACCGCTGGCTTCGGTGATCGAGGAGGGTATATCCTTGGGTCCCTGGAACACGCCGGAAACAAACACACCGGGTCGTGAGCTTTCCAGGGGATTAAAGGGTGAGGTTTTTGCAAAACCGTATTTATCCAGTTCAATACCCAGCCGCTGGGCCAGCTCCCTGTTCTCCTTGGGGATGGTCAGACCGACGGACAGGACTACCATGTCGAACTCTTCCCTGACACGGTTGCCGGCCTCGTCGGCGTAGTTCAGGATCAGATTACCCGTTTCCCTGTCCTCGTCAACACTGTGGATACGGGCCTTGACAAACCGGACCTTGCTCTGGTCTTTTGCCCGGTTGTAGTACTTTTCGTAATCCTTGCCAAAGGTCCGCATATCCATGTTGAAAATAGCGGCGTCCAGCTCCTTTTCGGAATGCTCCTTGGCAATCATGGCATCCTTGATGGCATACATGCAGCAAACCGAGGAACAGTATCCGTTGCCACACTTGTTGGTATCCCTGGACCCGATACACTGGAGCCAGGCTATTTTTTCGGGCTCCTTCTGGTCCGACGGCCTCACCAGGTGCCCCATGGTCGGTCCGCCTGCGCTGAGAATACGCTCGAACTCAAGACTTGTCATGACATTGGGTGAACGCTTGTACATGTAAATGTCATCCAGGTTGGATGGGTCAAAGGGTCTGCTGCCCGAAGCCATGATGACCGATCCCACAGGGAGGTCCCTGATCACAGGTTTCATGGAATGATCAATGGCACCTGCCAGACACGCTTCAACGCACTGGTAGCACTCGGAACAGATACCGCAGGACAGACACCGGGACGCTTCGTCACGGATGGTTTCCTCATCCACACCGCAGGTCACCTCCCTGAAGTTGCCCTCCCGTTCCGCCACACTTATCTTACGGGCCCGGATTCTCTCCTGGTGCGGGGTTCCGAAGGTGTCGGGTTTTTCATACTCCCAGGTCCGTGTTCTGCCCTCGGCCAGGTCCTGTCCCTGGATATACCGGTGGATACTTTCGGCCGCTTCCTTGCCCGAGGCAATGGCATCCACCACTGATTTGGGACCATAATAGGCATCTCCGCCGGCAAAAACCCACGGGATGGGAGTCTGCAGTGTAATGGGGTCGGCCTGGAGCCCGCCCCTGTTCGTTACGGATATGGTCTGGGATTTTGCGAACTCGAGTTCACCCATCTGGCCGATGGCAACGATAACCACATCAGCGTCCAGAGTTGTAAGATCCTTAATGTCATACTGGGGATTAAACCGCCGCTGTTCATCGAACACAGATGTGCAGCGTTTGAACTCCACCCCGGTCACACCGTCTGGCGTCCCCAGGAACTGAACCGGACCAAGGCTGTTGACGATCTTGACCTTCTCTTCCAGGGCCTCTTCGATCTCATAGTCCCAGGCCGGCATCTCTTCTCGCTTTTCCAGGCAGATCATGGTGACATCCTGGGCGCCCAGACGCCGCGCAGTCAGAGCCACGTCCACGGCAACATTGCCGCCGCCGATGACCAGAACTTTTCCGGTCATGGGATCAGCGGTTTTCAAGGCTGCATCCCTGAGGAACTGAACCCCGGGCAGTACATTCTTGAAATTTTCACCAGGCACGCCTAATCCACGGCTGCCGTGGAGACCGGTTGCCAGGAACACGGATGAATATCCGTCCTGTTTCAGGCTCTCCAGGGTGACATCCTTGCCGAACTGGACGTTGCAGCGGATTTCCACGCCCATTTTTTCAATGACACTGATCTCTTTGTCCAGGTCTTTTTTGGGGAGCCGGTACTCGGGAATTCCCACGGCCATCATACCGCCCTTGACCGGCAGTTTCTCAAACACCGTGGCCCCGTAGCCCTTCTTGGCCAGGTAGTAGGCAACTGTCAGGCCTGCCGGTCCGGAGCCGATGATGGCGACTTTCTCATTACGTTTTTCCGCCACTTCAGGGACATAGGGATCATCGCCTTCCACGTCCAGATCCGACAGGAACCGGTGCAGGTACTGGATGGCCAGGGGTTCTTCCACGTCTCCCCGGGTACAGACCGCCTCGCAGGGATGATGGCAGACCCGTCCGCAGGACCCCGGGAACGGATGTTCCTCCTTGAACAGTTTCAGGGCTTCCCGGTACTTGCCCTTGTTCATCAGGGCGATAAACCCCTGGATGCTCACGTGGGCCGGACAGGTTGCCTTGCATGGGGCCGTTGTCCGTTTCGAGATGCCGTAGGCTCCGGGTATGGCCTGTTCATATTGTTTAAAGGCAGCCTTGCGCATGGCAAGCCCCTGGTTGTGCTCGCTCTTGACCTCAACCGGACAGACCTTGGCGCATTCGCCGCAGCTTGTACACTTTGAGATATCCACATAACGGGGATTTTCCCGGATCCGGGCCGTAAAATTACCCTGGGTCCCGGACAGTTCAAGCAACTCCGTATTGGTAAGCAGTTCAATGTTCAGATGCCGGCCGACCTCGACCAGTTTGGGTGAGATGACTCACATGGTACAGTCATTGGTGGGAAACGTCTTGTCCAGCTGTGCCATCATCCCACCGATGGCATAGGACTTCTCCACGAGATATACATAGTAGCCAGAATTTGCCAGATCTATGGCAGACTGCATTCCTGCAATGCCACCACCCAGGACCATGACTGATCCGGCAAGGGTATTGTTCACTCTTGAATTCTCCGCCATTGCAATTCTCCTAACCTTTCAGACCTTCCATTACACCTAGAATCTCCGGCAGCTTATGTTCCCATCCCAAGGTGGAAACATTGACACCGCCATACCCGTTCTGCTTCACCTCCCGAATCATCTCCCGTGCCATGGATGTGCATTCCCTGACCTTGTCAGGAGCCTTCTGGATCCTTTCAATAATTGCCTGTGGCATGTTGACGTAGTTGATATTCCGAGCCATGTACCTTGCCATACCCAGGGATTTCACCAGTACTACCGTGGGGATGAGCTTCACGCCATGACGCGCCGCTGTTTTCTGGAATGGTTCGGACAGGGAGAACTCGAACAGGGGCTGGGTAACAAAAAAGCTGACCCCTGAATCGGCCATGCGTTTCATTTTATCCAGTTCCTTTTCCCGGTCCGCTCCCCTGAGGCAGGTGTTGATCGTGGACCCCTTCAGAAAATCCGGTGTGCCGTTCAGCTCGACTCCGGCCATATCCTTCCCCTGCTCCAGCCCTGAGAGCCCCTTGAGCAGTTCATCCAGGGTAATGTCGTAAACAGCCTTGGCCGTGTGATGATCACCAAAAGAAGGATCCTCACCGGTTACAACCATGAGGGAAGAAATCCCGCAGGCACTGGCTGCCAGGATATCCCCCTGGATCGCCAGGCGGTTGCGGTCCCTGCAACTGACCTGAACGACCGTATCAAGCCCCTTGCCCTGGAGCAGCAGGGATGCTCCCAGGGAACTCATCCTCATGACGGCATTGCCCATCTCCGGTACAATGAAGGCATCGGCAACTCCTTTCACACTGAGGGCGTCCCTGACCATGGACGTAACATCCGTTCCCTTGGGAGGCTCAATCTGAACCAGACAGGCGAATTCACCCGCTTCGAACCTTTTTCTAAACCGCATAAGCGCACCTCCGAAAAAGCGACCAGGTTAATTGGATAATATTTCGCAAATTGCATAACGGATAAACAGGGTTGAAAAAACAAGGAAAAGAGCATTTCATTGATATGGCTGGATGCACAGGCTGAGCAGAATCCATCAATAATAAGCTTCCGGTGAAGGGTTGAAAAAACTCATCTCCCGAGGTACCACAAATATGCTGACCACAATTGTTCACTGGTAATTACTATTTGAAGACCAGAGCACTTGTCAAGTCTTATTTACTTACTGAACCAAGATTCGCAGACCGGTTTCCCAGGCATCAGGAAAGTCCAAAAAACGGGTACCCATCCCATGTCCTGCCATGGTATTTTCAAACATGTATCAAAAATTCAGGGATTTCCTTCCGGCCCATGCTTAATTTGAGTTGATTTCCTATTATAAACCATCTATTAATAGGCCTATGACTTAAACAAGGGGGATAGCCGGTAACCGGAGAAACCTCTTTTTTAAACATGGGATCCAGACGTCGCGAACCCGGATGTGATGGCAGGCGGAAATATGACGTTGAGAAATGATGATGGCTGCAGAAACAGACACCTTTGAGAAACTGAAACAATCAGCCTCAATTCCCCGGCTTCCCCAGGTCATGTTGAGACTGATCCAGGCATTTGATGATGACGGCATCACCATTGATGGACTGACGACCATCATTGCAGCGGATCCGACCCTCGCATCCAGGCTTATGGAAATCATCGGATCAGCGGCCATCAATCTGCCCAGAGAGATCAACTCCATTGAAACAGCCGTTGTCTATCTCGGAATGGATACCATCAGAAATATCGCCATCAGTACCTGTGCCCTTCACGTCTTTAATACAGCTCCCAAAATAGACGGGTTTAATCTGAATCTCTACTGGAGCCACTCCTACACCTGCGCAGTCACGGCAAAAAAACTGGCATCTGAAATGGCATTTCCCCATCCGGATGAAGCCTTTCTGGCCGGACTGCTCCACGATATAGGGCGTCTTGTGCTCATCACCCATTTCCCTGACACCTACACCGATCTCTTGTCCCGGGATCTGGATGACCGGGAGTTCCTCGCTCTGGAGACCCAGTCCCTGGGCACCAGCTCTGCGGACGTCAGTGCCTGGCTGTTCCGCCACTGGCGACTCAACAGCCTGACCGCCGATGCTGTCCAGTACATCAGTGAACCCGTGAGCCGGATCGCCACCGCCCTTACCCTGGTAAAAATCGTGTTTCTGGCCCACCAGATCACAGAAACCGGAGTGCAGGACCTGCCCGGGGACGTGATTGCCCTGACAGATATCTCCAGGAGCCGACTGGAAGACCTGGCCAGGGATGCGGCCATTGATGTCGCCGGAATGGCCGAAACCCTGGGAATCAAAGTTTTTCCTGCAGCGGATCAGGCCCAGCAGGAGATATCCAATGCATTGTACGAGGATTCCCTGGCCCTGAGGATGCATGATTTCTCCCTGTTTTTCGGCACCCTCCAGAACCTTTTTGCAGCCGAAACCATTCCTGCCATCATCGACACCACTGACAACGGGCTCAAAATTGTCTTTACCATTCCAAGGATTTTCTATTTTCTCTATGATGAAGAGCGGTCCCTGCTAACCGGTTTCAGCAGCACCGCAGACAAGCATGCCAGGATCATCAGCAGCATTGCGGTACCGTGGTCCAACACCACCAGCATCCTGACCCGGTCCCTGTCCGGAAACACCATCATCAACAGCCTCAACGATGACGGTGTCCCAACGCCGCCCATATCCGACACCCAGATTTCCCGTCTCCTTGAGGGGGACGGCATGTACTGCATCCCCATGAGAGTCCAGAAACGGCCCATCGGCGTCATTGTCATGGGAATCCAGCGGCACCAGGTAAAACCCCTGGTGGAGAGCAATGCCCTCCTGACCCTGTTTGCCCGCCAGACTGCCATGTGTATCCAGAACGTCAGGTACCGGAACGAGTACTCCCTGATTATCCAGAACGAACGGATGCAGGCGTATTCAACCATTACCCGGAAAATCATCCACGAGGTCAACAACCCCATCGTTATCATTACCAACTACCTTAAAATGCTCAGCCTGAAGCTGCCGGACAAACATCCGGTTCAATCCGAGCTCGGTGTCATCAGTGAAGAAATAGACCGGATAGCCGGACTAATCCGGAAGCTCTCAGGCTTCTCCAAACCAATGGTCAGTGAATTCAAACCCGTTGACATTAATCAACTGTACACCTCTGTCCTGGATATTATCAGCAAATCCATCCTCCTTCCCAGGGGAATCCGCACCCATATCCATACCGATCCCAGGATACCGGTGATCAAGACCGACCGCGACGGCCTGAAACAGGTCCTGATCAACCTGCTCAAGAATGCATCCGAGGCCATGGAAAGCGGGGGCGAAATAATTATCACCACACGTTTTATTCCGGAGTCAGTGAAAATACTCATTGATGAACGCAAAAAAGTCCCAGGCAGCATTGAAATCACTGTATCCGACAACGGCCCCGGGATCCCGGCAGCCATCCGGGAACACCTGTTCGAACCCTACAACAGCTCAAAATCCGGAGACAACTCCGGTCTGGGACTATCCATCGTGCACGCCATTATCAAGATTCTCAACGGCACCATATCCTGCCAGAGTGTTGAAGGCAAAGGAACCACCTTCACCATTGGACTGCCCGTAAGCTCAACCCGTCGAGACCAGGCAGCACTGCCATGATAAGTCACTCCAAAATACTGGTTGTCGATGACGAACCCTACGTGTGCAGCAGTATTGCAGTGCTTCTGGAAGAGAACGCACTGCAGGTGAAAACCGCCACATCAGCGGTCAGGGCAATGGAAATCGCCGCAGACCATACCTTTGATCTTTTCCTCATCGACAAGCAGATGCCGGAAACCGACGGTTTCCAGCTCATGGCACACGTGCTGGATAGATTCCCCGGCGTTCCCGTCATTATCATGACCGGGGAGGCAACCATCGACTCGGCAATCCTCTCTCTGAGAATGGGCGCCTATGATTACCTTAGAAAGCCCTTTAATTATGAAGACCTTGTCAATTCGGTAAAAAACGCACTGACCCAGAAAAAACTCCGGGAAGAAAATACCCAGATCATCTCCAGACTCGAACTGGCAGAAAAGAAATACAGGGACCTTATCCAAAACTCCCCGGACGTGATTTTCACCCTGGATCAATGCAACTGTTTCCTGTTTGTCAACATGACTTTTGAAAGACTCTTCGGCTTTTCCCCGGACCGGATCAGGGGGACCTCTTTTTTCGAATTGATTCCCCCGGATGACCAGACCCGGGTTAAATGGTTCATCAATGACCGCAGAATACAAAAACAGGGGGCACCATCAAAGGGTATCGAGGTCCAGATCATGTGCGCTCCGGACTCCATGGGACGCAGGGATACCATTGCCATGGAACTCAAAAAAAACGATGACGCCCTGTCCTCGGCCGTCTATGGAGAGAATCAGAACAAGGATCTGAGTATTGTTGCGCGGGACATCCGGTACCGCATTTCCTTTGAACAGCAGCTGATCCAGACCCAGAAGATGGAGGCCATCGGGACCATGGCAGGAGGCATCGTCCATGACTTCAACAACCTGCTCATGAGCATCCAGTCCCATACCTCGCTCCTGAAATGTGACATCGGCCCTGAAAATCCCCTGCACGAGAAACTCCTGTCCATTGAAAAGCATATCCAGAGCGGGTCGGCCCTGACCCGTCAGCTCATGAACTTTGCCCGGGGCAACCAGAGCGAAGTCTGCCGGGAAAACCTGAATGACCTGATAAAAACGACGGTGAAGATGTTCTATCCCACAAAAAAGAACATCACCATCCACTATGAACTGGAAAAGGATATCTGGCCTGTAACCGTCAATGCGGGACAGATCGAGCAGGTCCTGCTGAACCTGTTCGTCAACGCCCACCAGGCAATGCCCATGGGCGGAGACCTTTTCATCAGGACCGAAAATCTTTTCCTGGATAGAAAACGTCTTGAAGACGATCTGCGCAAATCCGGCAACTATGTAAAAGTCACCATTCGGGATACAGGGTCCGGCATTCCGCTGGATATCCAGAACCGGATTTTCGATCCGTTTTTCACCACAAAAAAGCCGGGCGAAGGCAATGGTCTGGGCCTTGCCTCGGCCTTTGGGATCATCAAGCAGCACAGGGGTGCCCTCCATCTGGAAAGCAGTCCCGGCAACGGGGCATCGTTCATCATTTTTCTGGCATCATCCGTCCAGCCACCTCCCAGGGAGGAAAAACCTGCAACTTTGGCCCCAGACAGCGCAAAGAAAACCATAATGGTCATCAATCACGACTCCAGGGCCATTGATTCAGCCTCCCAGATTCTGACTTCACTGGGCTATGGCGTCATGGCCGCCTGCAGCGGAGCCGAAGGGGTGAGCCTCTACATGGCCAATGAAAAAACCATTGATGCCATTATCATGGACGTTGCAATGCCCGGGATCAACAGTCGGGACACCCTGAACTACATTCTCCAGCTCAACCCCCGGGCCCGGGTTATCCTGACCTTGGGATGCACCTCGCCCGGTGAGGCAGAGGCTTTGATAAAGCAGGGCTGCGTGGGATATCTATCCTGGCCCTTTACCAGGGAAGAGGTATCTTTAAAACTGACACTTGCGTTGACAGACTCAAGGGAGAGCTGAAATGAACCGGCATCCTGAGGAAAATATCCTTTCCGGGGTTCCCATGAAAACAGGAGAAATCCTGGTTCAGGAAGGCCTGATCAACCCGCCCGACATCGACCGGGTCCTTGCCATCCAGTCCAGGACCCAGAACTCCGCAGCAGGAGGTCCGATAAGGTTGTTCGGGAGGATTCTGTGCGACCTGAACCTGGTAAGCCCCCTTGACATTTACTTTTACCTCAACCGCCACGGCAAGCTTCTTGACTTCAAAACCCTTTTAATGCTGAAAAAGGATCGGGATCCAACCAGGGTAACCATGGCCGCCGACCAGGCCCGAAGCATGGGAATTCCCTTGTTCCATACACTGATCACCCAAAAGGTCATCTCCCCTGACCTCTTGAAAACACTTGTATTTGAGCTGTTCCACATTCCGTTCAGACCCCTTGGTGATTTTTCCTTTCATCCGAAACAAAAGGACCGCCTTTTTTCGATCTTAGATCCCGGCCTGGCAGGTACAGCCCGTATCCTTCCCCTGGTCATCAAGGACAGCACATTGGTTCTGGGCCTTACAGACCCCGAAGCTTTGCCCCATGTCCACGGCCTGGCAGCCACGCTGCCCCATTTCAGACTTAAGACCGTGTTCATCCCGTTCACGGATTTTCTTGCCCACTACAAGGCCCTCTTTGGCAGCGCCTGTCCGGTACCGGTTCTTGAAACCAGCCCGGAAACCACACCGCAACCCCTGCCGTCGCTGCCCGGCAGAAGTCCGGACGCATCCCTGCTTCTGAATTTCAGGACCACACTATCCTGGCCCCGGCCGGACAGGGAAGCAATCCAATCCCTGTACCGGAGGTATGAGGTGCTTCGCGTCCTGGCAGGCGGCCGGAAACGCCCGGGCCTTCTGGCAGAATTCACGGACTACCTGTTTCTGGCCTTAAATCACATATCAACACAAACCCGTTGCTCCGGCGTCGAGTTTTATTTCAGGCAGGATCCCTTGAAGGGGATACTGATCCTGGCCCGGCCCGTAATCTGACCTAAACATTGTCAGGGAAAACCCTATGGCAAGAATCATAACTGTTACCAGTGGCAAAGGAGGCGTGGGCAAGACCAGCATCAGCCTTAATCTCTCCCTTGAACTGGCGGCCCTGGGATCCAGGGTCTGCCTTTTTGATGCTGACCTGGGCCTTGCCAACATCAACATTCTCACGGGCATTCATCCGGAAAAGGATCTGGGTGACCTTATTGAGGGCCATGTGACCCTGGAAGAGATCATCATCCGGAACTACCAGGGCATTGATATCATCCCGGGCAGTTCCGGTGTTGAAAAAATTGCAGACCTGACCCGGGAACAATCCCAGGCGATGATCCAGGCATTCCTGGGTCTGGAGGACTACGACTATTTTGTCTTTGACACCTCTGCCGGAATTTCACCGGCAGTCATCGCCTTTTGCCTGGCGTCCCATGAAATACTCCTGGTCATCACCCCGGAACCCACATCCCTGACCGATGGTTACGCCCTGCTCAAGGTATTGTCCACCCACCGGTTCGACCGCCGGGTACACGTCGCCATCAACCAGGTCAGAAAAGCCAGTGCAGCCCAGAAAGCCTACGCCACCTTTCACAATACGGTCACCCGTTTTCTGCCCATTACCCTCACGCCTCTGGGCATTGTGGCAGCTGACCGGCACGTGGCTGCCGCGGTCACAGCCCAGACACCCTTTGTCCTCATGTTTCCCGATGCCAAGGCATCCCAGTGCATTCGCTCCATGGCCAGGCGGCTTTCCGACAATCCTGGACCGTCGCCGTCCATGCCCCTGGAACTTTTCTGGGACCGGTGCCTGGCCTTCCTGAATAAAAAGAAAAAACAGACCATGCCCGGAACCGTTGGCCTGGAGACCACGCCGCCTCCGGCAAATGAACCGGCACCCGGAATTCTGGCCCGGCTGGACGCCATGGAAACCAGGCTCATGGACCTGCTCCAGGATGTTCAGGCCCTTAGGGCCGGCCTGAAACCGCAAAACCCCCAAAATAGCCCGAACGCAGAGACATCAGCGCCCCTGGAAGCCCCCCCGGGCAGCCAGGTATCACACTCACCCGTACAAGCCCCTGCTCCTCCCGCCGCCTCCGGGAAACCCCAGCCCCACCCAGGACTGAATCCAGAGCCTGTTCGCATGAAATCAGGAGAATTTGTCCTTGATTTCGAATCCTGGCTGGCTGCAGGAACCTCCAGCCGCTGAAACCCTTTCCAACGCCTTTGTCAACCCAGACATAGTGGAAACCTGCCTTGACCTGACCTGGTTCCACTCCTTTCCCCCCTCTTTTGACCGGAAGAAAAATTGGCTTTAACCCGGTCCGATGTCGGGGCGGTGATATTCCTGTTTTCATGCTTTTTTATACCCACGTGGAGAGGCGCTGGTCAAAGGAAAGATGACAACTGAAACTGACAGAAACGGAAGGCTGATGATCAAAAATTGTGGAAAGGTCGAGGGAGATTGAGGCTTTCAGCTTTTCCGGAGGGCCAGGATACGGTCGTAGACTGCTTTTCTGGGGAGATTGAACTGGCGGGCAAGGACCTTTGCAAGGCCGGATGTCCCCAGAGTTTTGTCCGCAAGGGCTGACAGGATCGCCTGGTCGAGGTCTGATTCAAGGGCCCCATCCGGTTCCCGGGCAGGTGCCTCCCCGGATACGATGAGGGTGCATTCGCCCTTGATTGTATCCCTGGCCTTGAGCACGTCCAGGATTTCAGACAGGCTCCCCCGGAGATACTCTTCATGGATCTTGGTGATCTCCCTAGCCAGCATGGCCTGGCGATCTCCCAGAACCTCCAGCGTTTCTTCCACGAGGGCAGTGATCCGCCTGGGGGATTCATAAAAAATGTGGGTACAGGTATCGGAGGCCAGCTGCTGAAGGTCCAGCTTCCGCTTCCCGGATTTCCTGCTTGGAAACCCCGAGAACCGGAAGGCATCGGTTGGAAGACCGGACACGCTCAGACCGGCAATGGCTGCAGACGGTCCGGGGACCGGAAGGACCAAAACAGCGTTTTCGATACATGCCTTGACAAGCTTGAAGCCCGGGTCCGAGACCGACGGAGTGCCAGCATCGGAAACCAGAGCCATTGAAGCCCCTCCCTTGAGCCGGTCAATAAACTCGGAAATTTTTTCGTCTTCATTGTGTTCATGGCAGGAGACAAGGGGTCTGCGGATGGCGTAACGGGCCAGGAGTTTGGCAGTATGGCGGGTATCTTCAGCAGCGATGACATCAACCCCGCCCAGGATTTTCACGGCCCGGTAAGTGATGTCCTCCAGGTTGCCGATGGGGGTTGCGACAACGTACAAGACCCCTGGCTGGATGGCATTCGCATCGGTTCCCATGGTTCAGTCAACCTGAAATGCATTCTGGATAAGGTCAATGGCAATTTTACCGCTGGTGTCCACAATGGCCACCACGTCGAACCTAACCCGGATCTGGTCCAGGCGGTGATGGGCCAGGTACCAGGAGGCCGCCTTGACAATACGTTGCTGTTTCACAGGGGTGATTGCTTCCCGGGGTGTCCCCCTGCTCAAGGTTTTCCGAGCCTTGACCTCCAGGAACACCAGGGTATCTCCATGCCTTGCAATGATATCAAGTTCTGAAAACCGGGTCCTGAAATTTCTTTCCAGGATAACATACCCCTGGTTCTGAAGAAAATTGCAGGCCAGATCCTCGGCCTGTTTCCCGAATATCTGTTTTGGTCCGGTCATATCAGTCCCCGGTGACCACACCCCGGAAACTGACCCGGTGCACCGGTGATGGTCCGAACCTGGCCAGGGCCTCCCTGTGGGCCCGGGTGGGATATCCCTTATGCCGGTCAAACCCGTACTCCGGGTACTGGTGGTGGAGATCCATCATCATGGCATCCCGCGTGACCTTGGCAATGATGGAGGCTGCCGCAATGGAAATACTCCTGGAGTCTCCCTTGACAATGGCTTCCTGGCTGACAGGATGGTTGATGGTAAAGAGTCCGTCGACCAGAAGAAAATCCGGAACAGGCATCAGTCCCTGAACAGCCCGCTTCATGGACAGCAGAGACGCCTGGAGGATATTCAGGGTATCGATCTCCTCAGGAGAAGCCATCCCGGTTGCAACACAGACCGCCTTGTCCAGGATTATCCCATGGAGTCTCTCACGCTGTCTGGCTGAGAGCTTTTTGGAATCGGTGATCCCATGGTCAGGAAGCCCCTGGGGGAGGATCACTGCCGCAGACACGACAGGGCCGGCAAGGGGACCCCTGCCGGCCTCGTCAACACCTGCTATAACCGTATACCCATGCTGGATTGCTCGCCGTTCAAATGTCCACATGGAAACAACACATCATACCATGCGTTTTTCTTTGATACGGGCTGCTTTTCCGCGGAGATTCCTGAGATAGTAGATTTTGGAGCGACGAACGCGTCCGCGGGTTACCACCTCAATCTTGTCGATGGACGGTGAGTGCAGGGGGAAAATACGTTCCACGCCCACACCGCCGGAGATCTTCCTTACCGTAAACCTGGCACTGGCAAGGCCCCGTGATTTTTTGATTACCACACCGGCAAAAACCTGGATACGCTCTTTTTCACCCTCTTTGATCTTTACGTGCACCTTGATGGTATCTCCAGCTGAAAAAGCCGGAATATCAAGCCGCATCTGCTCTCTTTCAATCTGCTGCAATACATTCATTATATGTGTCCTCCCTTGGTTTGGCATTTGTTTCATAAAGGCATACCCATGGGCAGTTATCCCAGGAGCGATGCCGTGTCTGTCCTAGTTCACCACGCCTCTACCGTTGACCAGCCTATCCAGGATAATGGATACTGCGCTCCTTACGGACAGATGATTATACCCCGTTGTCCCCCAGACCGGTTCCAGAATATGGTCGCACTGGCGGATAAAATCCGGTGAAAGTCCCCATGCCGTGCCAAAGGCAATGATATGGGGCGTATTACGGTCAAGCATGGCTGCAAATTCGTTAATACCCGTTGAGCTCTTGTGGGCTGCTGCACTGGTGGCTGCGGTGGTGACCGGCCCCTGGCTCCTTTTTTCGATATCGGCAACGGCTTCGGCAAAGGTAGACGTAATCCGAATCAACTCAAGGGCCTCTTTCCGGAATGGGTTCAGCTCACCGCCGATCCCCCGGGTCCAGTGATCGATCACTTCCCGGCCCAGGATCTTCTGGTCCTCCAGTGGAGTCACCACATAAAGCCCTCTGGCACCGAAAGTCATTGCCGCCCGTGCAATGTCATGCATGTCAATGGTTGTCAAGGCCGAAGCAATAATTGCGCCCTTTTTATTCACCACGGGGTGATGAATGAGGGCAAGATAAAGATCAATCCCTGACAAGCGCTTCGAGCTCCCGACACCATGCGCGCAAAATTGTTTTTTCCTCCTGATCCGGCCTTCTTTCAATAAACAGGTCGGGACGTTTAAGCCATGTTCTCTTCAAAGCTTCGGCTTTTCGAAAGGATGCCACATCCCCATGATTGCCTGACAGCAGAACATCCGGTACAGCCATCCCCTCAAACCTATGGGGCCGGGTGTATTGTCCATACTCCAGCCTGTCGCTTGTGAAAGAGTCGGCTTCAGCCGATGTCTCCCCGCCGAGCACACCGGGGATCAACCGTGCCACCGCATCGATCACCACCATGGCGGCAAGTTCCCCGCCGGTCATGACATAATCCCCGATGGAAATCTCGTCATCCACATATTTCAGGAAGACCCTTTCGTCAACCCCTTCATACCGGCCGCATACAAGAACAAACCCTTTGTCCGCAGCCGCCATTTCCCAGGCGGTCTTCTGGTCGAACGGCCGACCCTGGGGTGTCATGAAAACCACCCGTGAACCCGGGTTCGTCTGCCTCGCATGTTTGATGGCTGAAGCCAGGGGCTCGGGCGTCATCACCATGCCGCAACCACCACCATAGGGCTTGTCATCCACTCTCCGGTGTCGGTCCGTGGAGAAATCCCTTATATTCACCGATTCCCCCTGGATGACCTTATTTTCCAGAGCCCGGCCGATAACACCTTGCATAAAAAAAGAATCAACCAGTTCAGGAAACAGAGTCAGAACCGTAAACTTCATTGCTTCATCCCGGATCATAACCCTTCAGGAAGGTCAATTCTCATCTGCTTATTCTCAATATCCACGGAGATGACAACTGAAGCCAATGCCGGCACCATCACTTCCCGCTGTCCCCCCTTTACCACATAAACATCGTTGCTGCCGGTGGGAAGTATGGAATCAATAACCCCGAGAACCCCCTGGGTTTCATCAATCACTTCCATTCCCACAAGGTCTTGCCAGTAGTAGGAACCGGCTTCCGGTTCCGGAAGATCCTCCCTGGAAACACAAAGATCCCTGCCCAACAGTTTCTGGGCCTTGTCAACATCCATATCCCTGAAAAGAACAAGCATCCCCTTTTTATGTGGGGATGCGGCTTCCACCTCATACCTGCCCGAATCACTGCCTGCGGTGATATAAAAATTCAGGCCGGGCCTGAAAATGGTATTGGACTCTGCATATGAAACTATTTTCAGATATCCTTTCAGTCCGTGCACTCCGGTTACCTTGCCGATGGTAATCAGAGTCTTTTCATCCATGATCCTATTCCACTATCTCCAGTACCGTCCGCTTTTTGAGTTTGGCCGATGCTGCACTCAAAATAGTACGCATGGCACGGGCTGACCGTCCCTGCTTGCCGATCACTTTCCCCAGATCCTCTTTTGCCACTTTCAACTCCAGAACAGATGTCTGACTACCCTCAACCTCATGCACTTCTACAGCATCAGGATTGTCAACCAGAGCCTTTGCAATGTACAATACCAGATCTTTCATAACTCCATCTCCTTTAAGTGGTGTATTGAGAATATGGGGCAACTAAGCATCTCATGCAGGACTGGAACCGAAACCCTCCCTCTTTAACAGGGATTTCACTGTCGTTGTGGGGATGGCACCCTGGCTCATCCAGTATTTAATCCGCTCCTCATTCAGGGTTACGGCAGCAGGTTCCTTCATGGGATCATAGGTTCCAAGGGCTTCGAGGAAACGTCCATCCCGTTTTGATTCGATATCAGCCGCAACTATCTTGTAGAATGGTTTTTTCTTAGCACCGCCCCTTGCCAATCTGATTTTTACCGTCATTGTCTGCTTTTCTCCTTAAAACGGAAGCATCCCTCTCAGGGAACGCAACCCGCCTTTATTGAACTTTTTAACCATTTTCATTGTCTGGGAATAGCTGTTCAGAAGCTTGTTCACATCCTGAACCATAACTCCGCTGCCTTTGGCAATTCTCTTTTTCCTGCTCCCCTTGATGATCCCGTAGTCCTGTCTCTCTTCCGGAGTCATGGAATTAATAATGGCCTCAATCCGGATAAACTCACGGTCATCAATGTTCATGCCCTTGAGCATTTTGCTGTTCATTCCCGGAAGCATGCCCATGAGTTCCTTCAGGGATCCCATCTTTCTCACCGAGACCATCTGGTCCCGGAAATCCTCAAGGGTAAACTGATTTTTTCTCAGCTTCTTGGAAAGCTCCTGGGCCTTTTTTACATCCACCGCTTCCTGTGCTTTTTCAATAAAGGAGAGGGTATCTCCCATGCCCAGAATCCGGGACGCCATCCGCTCGGGATGAAACGGCTCAAGTGCAGTCGTTTTTTCTCCTACACCAATAAATTTAAGGGGTTTGCCCGTGACTGCCTTGATTGAAAGCGCAGCACCACCCCTTGCATCACCATCCATTTTTGTCAGGACTACCCCATCCAGATCCAGGGCCTTGTCAAAGGCACCGGCAATGGTCACCGCATCCTGACCGGTCATAGCATCTGCCACCAGAAGTATCTCTGACGGCCTTATCCCGTTTTTAATCCCGACCAGTTCCGCCATCAGGTCTTCATCAATGTGAAGGCGTCCGGCAGTATCAATGATCAGGGTATCACACCCGGCTGAACCGGCAGCCTTTTCAGCCTGCTGGCAGATAGCCAGGGGTTTCATGTCCGTTGTTGACGGAAACACCGGTATGTTCAGCTGACCGCCAAGGGTCTTTAGCTGGTCGATGGCTGCCGGCCTGTACACATCCACAGGTACAAGGAACGGCTTTCTTCCCTGGGCCCGCAGGTAATGGGCAAGTTTCCCTGCTGTTGTGGTTTTACCGGAGCCCTGGAGTCCAACCAGCATGACAGAACCCATGGCCCGTCCTTCAAGCTTCAACCCTTCATGATTGGAGCCCATCATGCTTGCAAACTCATCATAAACGATCTTGATGACCTGCTGCCCCGGTGTCAGGCTTGCCATAACCTCCTGACCCAGTGCTCTCTCCTTTATATCTGAAATTACATTTTTTGCAACCCTGTAGTTTACGTCAGCTTCAAGAAGGGCCATGCGTACCTGCTTGAGCCCCTCCTCAATATTCTTCTCAGTAAGGGTCCCATGCCCCCTCAACGTCTTGAACACAGAATTAAGCTTGTCACTCAAGTTGTCAAACATAACCCGGATTTATTCCTCGACAATTGATTAAAATGTTGAAATTAATATTTATTTCATGATAAGTCAAGAAAAAAGTACAAACATGGCCAAACCCATGATATACCCTCTTTCCCAGGACCCCGGACCCCACATGACAGGATTGGCCTTCAGGAGGGGGGGCGGACGACAACAGCGGCCTTAAATCATGATTGAAATAAAAGACTATTCCCGGGAAGAACTCGCAGCCTGGCTCCAGGGCAGGGACATACGCCCGTTCAGGGCAGGCCAGATTTTCAAATGGCTCTACCTCAAACAGACAGACAGCTTCGATGCCATGACCGATATCGGCAAGGAAGTGCGCGAGCTCCTTCATACCCACTTCACAAACCAGAGGCTGGTCGTTGAACAGTCTGAAATCTCAACAGACGGAACCGAAAAGCTTCTGTTCAGGCTCGCTGACGGCAACCGGATCGAATCTGTCCTGATCCCCCAGAAAGACCATTATACACTGTGCATCTCATCCCAGGCCGGCTGCGCCCAGGGATGCCGCTTCTGCCTTACTGCCACCTGCGGATTCCAGAGGAACCTGACGGTTTCGGAAATCGTCTCCCAGGTCAGGGATGCACGCCGTCACCTGGAGCAGCGGGACCCGGGCGATACCAGGCCCCTGTCCAACATCGTTTTCATGGGCATGGGAGAACCCCTGGCCAATTACGATGCCGTGGTCAAGTCCATGGCCATCATCACGGACAGTGATTTCGGACTGAAATTCTCCTCCCGCCGCGTCACCGTGTCCACCTGCGGACTGGTCCCGGAAATCATCCGCCTGGGCAATGACACCCAGGCCAACCTTGCCATATCCCTCAACGCCACCACCGATGAAGTCCGATCCACACTCATGCCCGTAAACCGCCGGTATCCGATCCGGGACCTGCTTGAGGCCTGCCGCAACTTTATCATGAAACCCAGGAACAAGATCACCTTTGAATACATCCTGATCAAGGGGGTCAACGATTCGGAAGAGGATGCGAAACGCCTTGTAAGGATGCTCTCTCCCCTCAAGGCCAAAATCAATCTGATCCCCTTTAACGAACATGAAAAAAGCCAGTTCAAGCGGCCATCACCCGCGGAGATAGATCGTTTCTTCCAGATTCTCCTTGCCAGCCCCATCACTGTCATCATCCGGAAAAGCATGGGAAACGACATCTCTGCGGCCTGCGGTCAGCTCAGGGCCAGACACGGCTGAGAGTCAATCCGATCAAGCACGTCACTTCAGCAGCTGCCGTGACGCATCATCGGTGAACAGAAGCATCAGATCATCAAACATCCCAAAGTCTTGGGATCGGCTGCTGTTGCCGTAACGGTCGAGACCCCTTCCGGGGTATGAACCAGAATCCGGGCCGGGTGTCCCGGTACTGTCTTTGTATATCCTGCGCAGATGGCCGCCGCCCGTTCCACTGTTTCCGGAGATCCCCCCCCAGGGATGAGCACGGTTGGGCTTGGAAGATCGGCATGACGGATCATGACGTCCAGGTCCGGGCGGTAGTACGCCAGGATGTTATCGTTGTCCTCCAGTGACCTGCCCACCACCAGACGGATCCTGGAATCCAGCCTGAAATGACGGCCATACCGGAGCAGGTGAAGATCCCTGGCCTCATACTGTTTCTGGACCTGCATGAGATCCCTCAGTCTCCGGGAAAATCCCGGATCCGTGAGCAGGCACCCCCCTGCAGGTGCAGGATAATCGGTAATGCCGTACTGCCTGGCCATGGCCATCTGGGTCTTCCTGGACCGGCCTGAAATGGACCCGAGACGGTCCCGGTCCACAAGAGCGTTTTTCTCCATGGGTGTGACAGGAAAAAGCCTGGCACTCAGGGGTCTCAGGATAAAACCCTCATATCCTGAATTCTTTTCCACATACCGCATGGAGTTCTTGTTCTGGGAAAAAGGGCGCTGACCGGCCACCTCACCGCTGAACAGGAAATCAAACCCCTGGGTTCTCATTACCTCTCCTGCCTTGGAAAACATCAGGGTGTGGCAGTCCATACACGGATTCATATTTTTTCCAAAACCTGCCGGTGGATAATGGAGCAGGGCCAGGTAGCTTTCAGTGATATCCTGGACCTGGAGCGGAACCCCTGTGATCCTGGAAGCCTTTGTTGCAGAATCAGCAAAAAAAAAGGGTGTCTCAAAACTGATCCACGAGACCTCGATCCCCTGGTCCCTGAGCACAAGGGCAGACAGGATGCTGTCAAGACCTCCTGAGCACAACCCCAGAGCCCGTATTGTTCTTGAATTTTTTATGGTATTCATCTATGCTTCATCATATGTTAGATACTGTTTCCCAACTGGTCCAAAGGTTAAGAACCCGCTATCCGGTTGTCAAGACACAGCTTGTCCACCAGACGCCATTCCAGCTTCTCATAGCCACCATCCTGTCTGCCCAGTGCACCGATGCACAGGTCAACAGAGTGACCCCCGGGCTCTTTGCCCGGTTTCCGGACAGCGCCTCCCTGGCCGGAGCAAAGAACACTACCATTGAAAAACTGATTTTCTCAACAGGTTTTTACAGGAACAAAACACGGAATATCAAGGCATGCGCAAAAGCCATTGAAGAGCGGCACCAGGGTATTGTCCCCAGGACCCTGGAGGACCTCACGGCCCTTCCGGGGGTAGGCCGCAAAACAGCCAACGTCCTGCTATCAACCATTCACGGGATCCAGACCATTGTTGTGGACACCCATGTGGCAAGGATTTCAAGACGCCTGGGGCTGACTGCAAGTAAAAATCCCACAGCCATTGAATTCGATCTCATGGCTGTTCTTCCGGAAACCGACTGGAATGATTTTTCCCTCTGGCTGATCTACCTGGGCCGGGAAATATGCAGATCACGCAACCCCCTGTGCCCGGGTTGTTTGCTGGAAGACCTGTGCCCGAAAGTGGGAGTTCCGGCATCATCGGCCTGAAAATCAGGTATTTGGCTCGTCTTTTTTCTGTTCCCAGAAGGCCCTGCTCTCCTTGAGGATCTCATCGATCTCTTTATCCATGGATTCCTCCCCATCACCCACACCGGCCTCATCATCCAGAAGAGACAAGGCGTCAAGGTCAAGGTCGTGCTCACCAGTCGCACCGGAATCCGAGGCGTCACCTGCCCCGAGGAGCAGGTCATCTCCATTCAGGTCGATTCCATCCACATCCAATCCTTCTCCCGGGTCCAGCTCAAGATCAGATTCAGAGGCATCGGGAACATCATCCTCAAAGAGAAGATCCATGGAGGTATCTGCCGAATCCTGACCCGGGTCGTCTTCAAGGAATCCGGCTGCCAGGCTATCGTCGGTCAGTTGCAGGGATACTGCCTGGGCCGTGGGCTCAGTGTCACCAGCGTCCCCGTCATTGTCAGGAATATAGGTCCCGTCCCGTCCGAACATCAGGCTCACATTCAGATTCAGGGCCAGATCTATCCTGAATGCGATCTGGTTGTTATGGACGACAATCTCTCCACCCCTTGACTGGAGTGCCGCCCTTGTGATATTTTTTTTCACGATTTCCCTGACAGCACTCCAGTCCAGGTCAGCCTTGACTGCGTCGATAAGATCCTTTTCCCCAGCCCTGATAACATCCGGTTTAGTAATTTTCATGATCACCTCATTCAACCCTTTATCACCCGGTTATGAAAACTGTCCTGCACGCTCATGACCGGCCGCAGGCATTGTCGGCAAAGCGGGATTCCACGAATCGAGTCAGATCGATAATCCGACCTATTTCCATGACATCGTGCATGTACTTCTGAATGATATCCAGATCATCCACAACCGGATACAGGTTATCCCACCGGATAGCCTGGGGCTGGGAAAAAACTTTCTGGAGCACAGCCGGATTCAACCCAATGCTGCCATCGGGATCCAAGAACCGGACACCGATATCCGAAGCCCTTATCTTGTCCGATTCGATATACTTTCCGGTATCAACAATCAGGGACACAAATTCATTGGCTGCATCAGGATAATTCTGGATAAACTCTTCCTGCATGGCAACAACACAGCAGGGATGATTCTCCCACCGGACAGCGGACAAAAACTCAAGATTGCCGACACCCATGGCAATGGCCTTGGTGGCAATGGGCTCAGCCACCATGAATCCGGCAACGTCATCGTTCTCCTTCATGATCCCGGGCATCTTGATGGGAGGAACCACCTCGAACCTGACATTGATAGCCTTTTTGCCCGGTACGCCCGGCTTCAGTCCCAGTTCTTTGAGGAACTGGTGGGCCAGCATGTGATGGACCGACATCTTGTGAGGAATATCCACAACCTTGTACTTATAAAAACTCTGGAGAGAATCAAACCGATGGTCATAATGGCGGCTCCTCACAAAGGTGGATCCGTTCCTGTGGGCGAACAGGACCAGCCTTATGGGTGAATCATAGGCAAACAGGTCCATGGCAATGGGAGCCAGCACAAAGGCGCAGTCAAGCTCGCCGTTCTCCAGGCCCTCCTGGATGGGATTCCAACCGGGTTTGCGGTCTGTTTTCAAGGTAAAATACCGGGGGGTAACCTCTCCGGTCTCAATGCGATGCTTCAAGGTACCCAGAGCAAGATGATCCGTGATCTGTATATGGGCCACGGTCAGTTCGACCTTTCCGTCGGTCATGGTCCGCTGGCGCACATTTGCCACCGGCTGCGGTTCAGTTCCAAAAACCTTTTCAATGGCAACCCTTATCTGTTCGGCATCAAAAGGTTTGGGAACGTGCCCGTTGCCCCCGGATTCCATGACGGCATTCTGCTGCCCCTTATCCGACTGGGCCGTTGCCATGATAAATGGAAGATCCTTGTACTCATCCTGGCTCCGGATCCATTGGAGGAATTCAAGACCGTCCATCTGGGGCATGTTCCAATCGCTCAGGACAAGATCCGGTGATTCTTCCTGAATCTTTTTAATTCCATCGACCCCGTTGACCGCCATCACGATATTCTCAAAACCTGCCTTGTTCAGCATCTGTTTGAACATGACGCGCATGGTCCCGGAGTCGTCGACAACAAGAATTTTCATTTTTTGATTTACTGTCATACCAAGGCTCCTTATCGGTTTTAGCACTTGAATTTTATATATATGTCACAATTATTATATTTCTTGTTCCAGGAGCCCGGTATTGGGATTCCGGCGGGCTGCCAGACCGGATTGCCTGGAACAGAACCCCGAGCTACTCTGTCCACGACCAGCTGAAAACAGTCTGAATTCTCTGAAGGATTCTGTCAAGGATAAAACCGATGATACCAATGGCAATGATCATGGCCATGAGCCTGTCGTACTCCATGGTATCCCGTGCATCATTGATCAGGTACCCCAGCCCGCTGGACACACCCAGAAATTCCGCAGGAACAAGGACAATCCATGCAACCCCCAGGGCCAGACGCAGGCTGGTGAGGACATAGGGCAGGGAAGCAGGAACAGCTATGGTCCTGAGCAGCTGGATATTGCTGGCACCCTGATTCAGGGCCATGCGGATCCATTGGGGATTGATGTTCATCACACCGATGGCTGTATTGAGCACAATGGGCCAGATCGTTGCCATCACGATGAGAAACATGACGGCTGATTCAAAACTGACAAAAAAAAGCAAGGCTATGGGCATCCATGACAGGGGACTGATCATGCGCAGGAACTGGATGGGAGAATAGGTCAGCCTCCTGAGAACAGGATAAAACCCGATGACAAGACCTGCTGGGATACCGAGGACCGCCGCAATCCCGATGCCGGTGAGTACCCGCTTCAGACTAGCCATGACTGAAATCCAGAACCTCCCTTCCATTACGGACGCATACAGCGCCCTGAAAGTGGGACCCGGCAGAAATCCGTGAAACTGTTCATAGCCCGGCCGTGAAAAAATGCCGATGCCGATACCGACCCAGATCAGAACAAATACCGCCATCCCCATAATCTCATACCCGAAACCTGGATCATCTTTTCCAAACACGGCGTTCAGGCCCATACGCTTTGACTGGCTGTAAATGAAGCGGTTAATCGATTTCAATGATTTCTTCCCGGATAAAGTGGTTTGCCATGTCCGGCGGAAAAAACACATCACTTCCGGCAACGGTTTTCAATGCCTCACGGACGAACCGGTCATCAACCAGTTCCTTGGCCGCAATATTTGGATCAAGGGTCTGGAGGAAGGCGCTGTCCCCGTCCACCAGGGTTTTTGCCATCTGGCTGATAATAAATTCCGTAGCAGACGGAAACGGGTAGGGCTGGAACCCTATCCTGGAAATCTTCCACCCGGGATGCATCACCGGCCTCGGCAGAGGTCCGCTCAGATACTCGGGAAGGTCATACCCCATAAACACCCGGTGAAGGACTTCCCAGGGGACAGGAAGATATCCGAGACCCTCCCGGCTCAGGAGACGTGCAGCCCCATCCGGGTTGGACGTGCACCAGATTTGTGCCCTGACCAGGGCATTCATGGCCTTCTGAATCACGGCAGGCCTATTGTTGATAAGACGCTCATGGGTTACCACCACGCAGCAGGGGTGATTTTTCCAGATATCACCCGTGAATCGCATGATTCTCGCCTTGAGCCGGACTTCAGCCAGAGCGTTGAAAGGCTCTGCCACAATGAACCCGTCGATCTTTTTCCCGAGCAGGGCCGGCGGCATTTCCGGCGGGGGCAGAATAAACAGGTTGACTTCATCGTCTCTCAGGACCGACGTCTGGGGACGGATCACCGGTGTCAATCCCTTTTTCCTGATACCCAGCTGAAGGATGAGATTGTGCATGGAGTACCAGGACGGCACTGCAATCTGTTTCCCGCCAAGGTCTGCAAACCCGCGGATTGATGAATCCCCATGAACCGTCACTGCGCTTCCGTTGGTGTGATCCCATGCCAGAACTTTGGCAGGATAATTCTGGCGGAAACGCATCCATACCGGAATGGGAAACAGCATGTGGGTGAGATCGAATTTGCCTGCCAGAAAGGATTCTGTCAGGACATTCCAGGACCTTACCATGACAGGATCAGGAACGTCCAGTCCCTCATCGGCAAAAAAACCCTTCCCATGTGCGACGAGAAGCGGCGCGGCATCTGTGATGGGCAGATATCCCAGGGTCAGGCTGTTGTCTTTCTGCCCTGCCCCGGCAGCACCGGGCAGAATCGCACTGCCGATGACTGATGCGGTTGCCTGCAGGAATTTCCTTCGGCTGTAACTGTCAGGACCCTGTGCTGTCACAGAAACCTCCTGTTACCCACATAAGACTCCTTGAACCGCTTAAGAATCGTTTCCCGAAACGTTCGAAACCCTGGGTCATTGCTGTTTCTGGGGTACGGGGTGTCACTGGTGAACACCTCGATGATCCCCACGGGATTACCGCCCAGGAGTACGATCCTGTTCCCCATCAGGATTGCCTCATCGATGTCGTGGGTAACGAACACCGCAGTAAACTGCTCACTGAGCCATATATTCACCAACTCCTCCTGGATATGAGCGCGGGTAAAGGTATCCAGGGAAGCAAAGGGCTCATCCATGATAAGCATTTCAGGATGCCCCACCAGGGCTCTGGCCAGGCACACCCTCTGGGCCATACCCAGGGAAAGGGCACTGGGCTTGACCTTTTCAAACCCTGACAGACCCATTATCTCGATAAACTGGCTTACCCTGTAGTCCAGTCTGACATTATCCCCCCGGATCCGACAACCATAAGCCACATTGTTTTTCACATTCAGCCAGGGGATCAGCGCAGGTTGCTGAAAAATCATGGACCGGGACGGATGGACATCATGGATGGGAACGCCGTCAAGCAGAATGGCTCCTGAGGAGGGCTTCTCAAACCCTGCAAGGAGGTTCAGCAGGGTTGTTTTTCCGCACCCGGATTCTCCCAGAATAATCACAAAGTCCCCGGCATTGATGGTGAGGGAAATATCCTGGAGCACCCTGAGGCTGTTGCCGTCGGAATGCCGGAATTCCTTGCAGACACGGTTGAATTCTAGTTTACAGGCTGCCAATTACACCCCTGCCCCGGTGATGAACCCGCCGGCCACGAAATCGGATAATCGGATTTTTTGCTCCATGAGCTTCAGCTTATCAACCATATACTCCTGGATCCGTTCCAGTTCCAGCAGGTCCGGTACCAGACATCCCTCCCCCCGCAAGGCTCCTGTTTCAAGCCATTCAGGGTCCCGGAGGCCATCCAGACGCTCCAGAAACCCTTCCGCCACGGTCCTGTGCCGGTCCTGGCTGCCCTCCAGATCCTCACCTGCCCGGACCAATCTCCTGACCATTGCCTTAACCGCTTCCGGATGCCTGTCGACCCATTCATGATGAAGCACCAGCCCGCAGTTGGGATGCCGAGGCCAGAGCTTGTCAGTTTTGCAGACCAGTTCTGCCGAACCCTGACCCAGGGCAAGACTTGCAAAGGGCTCATCGGCACAATACCCAGCATAGTCCCCCTGGTCGTCCAAGGCAAGGGCCTCGGGCATCATGGCCGGGGTCATGGCTTCAATGAAAATATCAGCCCCGGGATCCTTGGCAGGTCCCGGTTTCAGACCAGCGGATGTCAGGAGGTTGTGCACCAGCATGTGATGAACGGAAAGCTTGTGGGATATAAGAAATGTCCTGCCCCTCATATCACGGAGTCTTTTGATTCCGGCCCGACTGTTTTTGACAATGACCCCGCCGCCCCTTTGGCCCAGCATCACAAGCCTGTGGCCCGACCCGGTCCTGAACAGCTCCATGGCTGCCGGGATAAGGAGGAGCGCTCCGTCAATCCGCCTCTGGGCAAGATGTTCCGTCACCTGACCCCAGGCATTCATGGGAACCGGCTCGATGCCAACCTTCACAAGGGTTTCCGGGTCCGGAACAGGATCTGCCGCTGCGGCTCCCAGAATCAAATGGTCCATAATCTTCAGGTGACCGATCCTAATGTGGAAGTCCGCGCCCATGGTATTGCCCCCTGCATCCTGTGAATTTATTTTTTTTAGCATAACCCCATTGTTGTTGCAACAGAAACCCGTAACGCCGGTTCACGGAGACAATACCATCAAACGATTCGACCAGTCTGTAAAAAAGAATCCCTGACCTGGTCGTGGTCTGGTTGTTGCGGTCTGTGGAGGTTTTAATGCGTCTACGGCATCCAGGCATACCGGGTCTGTTGCGTTAGCCCGTCAACACGGGATTTGACCTGGCTTCCGGGGTAATAGGTAAAACCGGTGCTGGTGTTCACCTGATCTGTCAGGGTTTCCAGTCTTCCTGCGGCATCAAAGTCATAATCGACGGGCGGATGGGAACCGGTTGTCTGTTTGTCCGGATGCCCGTAGGGGTCGTAGGTAAAGGCGGTGACCGTACCGCGTCCGTCTCTGGTGGTCTGGGGAAGACCGCTGTCATAATAGGTTCTTGACGCAACAAGCGTGGTTGCCGTCGGGATCCTCTTCGCAGGACCTGTAGCCGGCAAAGAAATACGCGTAGGCCGCGGTCCCTGTCTGGCGGGGAAGAACCTGGCGCATCACCCTGCCCAGAGTGTCGTAGGTGTTGGTGACAGTGGTTACTGACAGGGGATCCATGAAGCTGATCAGCCGGTGATTGCCATCATACACGCAGGTCCAGGTTTTTCCGGCCGGATCGGTGACTGTTTTCAGATCGCCGGACGGATAGTGGGTGAAGCTGCAGGAGCGTCCCAACGATATCATCATTGGGTTCCCTGCCAGGCGGCGAACCGCCTTCCTGAAGTCCACCCGGTCTAACAGCTCCACGAACCTGATACCCTCGAGATCTCCCCCCATGCACATGAATAACGCGCCCCTGAAGAGATCGGTGGTCTCAAAACGGCTGCTCACTGCCGGTGCCTCCTTCCGGTCTCCGGCGGGCTTGATTGTTTGAACAGAAAACGATAGAAAAAAAGCAAGCACGGATCAGAGAGATCTGTCTCATTGATTGATCTGCCGAGCCATCAACCCGGACCCGTCAAAGTCATTTGGGTTGATGGCTTTCTTTTGTCCGGGATCCGTTCCCAAACACCTGTCTATCAAAAAAAAGCCCCTTGACAAAAAAATACAGTTGAACGATAAATATACATAAAATGTATAAATCGTTAAGAAGAAAATGCGGGTTGCGACAGTTTTAAAAAAATCATCGTATACTGCGGGCAAAACCGGGATGGAGGCAAATAGCATGACAACGGTTGCTCAAAAAACAAATACCATGAATAACCTGACGTTTGGAGGGCGGCTTGCCCAGATGCGCAAGGCCATGGGGCTGACCCAGGCAGAGCTGGGCAGGAGGATCGGGGTGTCCCAGAGAATCATCCATCACTATGAAAACAAGGCGGAGTACCCGCCTGCGCAAAAGCTCATCGACCTGGCCCATGCCCTGAACAGGAGTATCGACGAACTCCTGGGGGTGATGAATGGTCGGGAAGAAGATTATCAGGATATCAAGCCTATGCTGGCGAAAAAGCTGCGCAGGGCGTCCCAATTGCCCCCGAACGATATCAGGGCGCTTGCCACGTTCATTGACGCCCTGATACTCAAACAACAGCTAAAAGATGCGGGAGTGCACTATGAAACTTAAAATAGTTCTGGAAAACGGAATGGACGGTTATATTGTCGCCTATTGCCCGGTCCTCAAGGGATGCGTCACCCAGGGCAGGACGGAAGAGGAGGCGATCAACAACCTCAGAGAGGCCATTGAACTCTATCTGGAGGCTGATCCAGCGGATATTGTGCTGCCGGAGGGATCCTACAAGGTCAGTGAGCTTGCTCTATGAGCCCCAAACCCTTCCTCATCTCCGGCCGCAGGCTGGTGCAGCTGTTAAAAAGGCTGGGGTATGAGAAGCTGAACCAAAAAGGCAGTCACATAAAAATGAGAAATACCTCGACCGGGAGCGTCGTGATCGTCCCAGATCACAAGGAACTGGACCGGTGGACATTGAAAACCATTTTGCGGCAAGCGGAGATCCCTGACAAGGTATTCAACGACATGCTCCAGAAATGACCACGTTCACCGCCCCTGGGTTTTATTGTCTGGCCCATTCTTTTTATCAGCCAGACTTATGCAAATCAAGCCTGGTGCAAGGACAGCAATTCCGAACAAAATATTCCATAAATTTATAAAGCTAAGCAGTCGCGCGATTAATGGCGCATCCGTATGAATTAAAACAATAATATAACGATAAAGAAGATACAAGCATCCTAAAAATATCCAACAATATCCAATTATTTTTAACATATTACAATCAAATCATTATTGACAATCTATTATTTTCCACAGGCATTATTTTCTGCATGTGAATCATTATGATGCCAATGATTTAAATAACTATCATTAAGATTTACACCTCTTATTTTGTCAGCCGTATGTACTGGCGCCCAAAAAATAGCCTTTTCCGGGAAAGTGACTATTCTGGTTATTTCCCAGACACCGTTTAGCCTATTAGCGATGTCCTGGTTATACGAAATCATTTCATAGACTGGCTTCTTCAGCATTTCCGAAGCCGGATTGCTATGCAACCCGTAAATGGAAATCATGCTTGTTGTCAACGAATCCGGTTCCAGCCCCCAAGGATCTGTCCTGTTAACCGGATTATTCAGGACATAGGCATACAGATTCACATCCCCGCCATCAAATCCGATGGGGTCTTCCGAAATGAAGCGTCCAACTTCCGGGTCGTAGTAGCGGGCTCTCATTTAGCAGAAGCCGCCGGGCTCTGCCATTACACCGTGGCGTCCCACATATTTGAACGGCTGAAGGACGGTTTCATTCTGGGCCATGATGACGCCAAAGGGTGTATAGGCATAGCTGTTGGCAGTATACTGGTTCATGTCCGTC
>JAZDGN010000085.1:0-72601 GCA_043806875.1 Pseudomonadota bacterium | reverse complement strand
GCGTTGGGCTCATCATCAAGAAACGCAAATAGAGGCCTCCCCGCCTGACCGGCCCGCCGCAGGGGTCTTGCCCCGGCGGCGGGCCGGTTCAAGAACGGATCACACCCGGCACCATGGGTGGTGATGCCTTTGGTCCGACACCCTCCTGGAACGAGCAGATGGACAAAAACGGGCTGAATTCCCGGGTGTCGGCCAGGGCCGTACCGGGCTTAATGTAACAAAAATAATCATATTTGGGGAAATCCCCTGCCTTATTGTGTCAACAGGTAAATTTTCAGGGCAATTTTGATAATTTTTGTTACAAAATGCTTGACAAGAGGTTCCCGAACTGGCATTTAGGAGCTGACGGGATGGCAATGACCCTCCGGCCGTATCCCTCCCGTTGGATCAGGTTCCTGGGGAGAGGCTGCTGCAGGCGGCGATCACCTCCAGGCCGGACAGACAGGGGCATTGCCGACACATGACGTCTATCACAACAGGGGACAAGGAGAGGAAATGGGCTTAAAAGGATTACAGGGAGGCCTTTACCGGCCGTTATCCCAAGAGCAGGTAAACACCATTCACCAGGCATCGCTGACCATTCTGGAAACAACCGGCATGGCCTATGAGCATGGCCTGGACGAAACAGCCAAAATGCTTGCCGATGCCGGCGCCACAGTGGATTTCAAGAATCGGCACATCCGTTTTCCCCGGGATCTGATCGTGCGGCAGGTGGCGCTTGCACCCGGGAAGGTCATCCTGTGCGGACGGGATGAAACCAACGACCTGGACCTGGAAGGGGACAGGGTTTACCTGGGCACCGGCGGCGCCGCCATCAAAATTCTCGACATCAAGACCGGCGAGGCCCGTCCATCCACCCTGGCGGATCTCTACGACGTGTCACGGGTGGTGGATCAGCTGGACAATATCCATTTCCTTCTCAGGCCCTGCATCCCCACCGATATTCCGGAGGAGGCCTATGACGTCAATATGTTCTATGCCTGTCTCAAGGCGTCCGCCAAGCATGTCATGTCCGGCGTGAACAACGAGAAGGGGTTCCACCAGGTGCTGGAAATGGCGTCCATGATCGCCGGCGGAAGGGAAAAGCTCCAGGCTCGGCCTTTCATCTCCGTGATCACCTCCTTTGCCATCAGCCCCCTGAAGCTGTGCACGCAGTCCACCCTGATCATGCAGGAGGCCAACCGGAACCTGATCCCGGTAGCCCTGTCCAGCGCACCCATGGCAGGCTCCACCTCTCCTCTGACCATGGCAGGCACCCTGGCGCAGCTCCATGCCGAACAATTGGCCGGCATCACCATCACCCAGCTGACCCGCCCCGGGGCACCTGTCCTGTACGGCGGCATCCCCGGCATGGCCAACCTGAAAACCATGGGCTACTCCGGCGGCACCGTGGAGTGCGGCATGATGAATGCGGCCATTCACCAGCTGGCAGCCCACGTCACGGTCCCCAATTACAACTCTTCGGGCCTTACCGATTCCAAGATCCCGGATTGCCAGGCCGGATGGGAAAAAGCCATGACCGTTATCCTTGCCGCCATGGGAGGATCCAACTATGTTCATCACTCGGCCGGGATGCTGGAATCCATGCTCACCGTGGCCCATGAACAGTTCGTCATTGACGATGAGATCATCGGCAGCTGCTGCAAGGTCCTGAAAGGCATCGATGTGGATCCCGAGCACCTTGCCCTGGAGGTGATCCACCAGGTGGGGCCTGGCGGCAATTTCATGACCTCCCCCCACACCATGGCCCACATGCGTTCGGAACACTTCAACGGCAATGGGGTCACCGACCGCAGAAGCCGCAAGAAATGGGAGAACGACGGCAGTCCGGACACCCGGACAAGGGCCGTAAGGATTGCTGAAAAACTCCTGGCCAACCCGGCTCCGGACTACATTCCGGCCGATGTGGACCAGGCCATCCGGAATGCTTTCACGATCCTGCTGTAACCGGTACTTCAACCCAAGGCTTGTGTCGACCTGAAGGGTCGATCTCAATTTCATGTTCAACCAAGGAGAAAAACAATGGCGGATTTTCAGGCAATGATCGACGCTCTGGTCGATTGTGACGAAGCGGCACTGGTGAGCCTGGTCAACCGGAACCTGGCGTCGGGAACCCCGGCAAAGGAGATCCTGAACAGCGGGCTGATCGCGGGGATGGATGTGGTAGGCGCGAAAATGGAAAACGAGGAGATGTTCATCCCGGAAGTCCTCATGGCGGCCCGGGCCATGGCCAGGGGCGTGGAGATCCTGAAACCCCTGCTCGGGGAAGACGATACCGCGGGCAGCGGCAACGTGATCATCGGCACGGTGAAAGGCGACCTCCATGATATCGGAAAAAACCTGGTGGCCATGATGGTGGAAAGCGGGGGCATGACCGTCCATAACCTGGGGGTTGATGTTGCCCCGGAAACGTTCGTGACCGCCATCAGGGAAAAGAATGCGGCCGTGGTGTGCCTGTCCGCCCTCCTGACAACCACCATGCCCATGATGAAAAAAACCATTGCGGCCATTACCGAGAGCGGGCTTCGGGACCAGGTCAGGATCATGGTCGGCGGGGCACCGGTGACCGAAGCCTTTGCCAGGGAGATCGGGGCCGACGGTTTTGCGCCGGATGCCGGATCCGCCACCCGGCTTGCCAAGACATTTTTCAGCCCGGCCGGAGGATCATCCCATGTTTGAGGTTATCGGCGAGAGGATCAACACCTCCAGAAAACATGTCCAGCAGGCCGTGGCTGACCGGGACGCGGACTATATCCGCAACGATGTCATCCAGCAGCAGGAGGCCGGAGCCCTTTTCATCGATGTCAACGCCGGAGCCCGGATCGGCCATGAGCAGGACGACATGCAGTGGCTGCTCGATACCATCCAGGCCGTCGCCACCCGGCCCCTGTGCCTTGACAGTCCGGACCCGGAAATCCTGGAGATGGCCTGCCGCCAGGTGAAACAGACGCCCATGATCAACTCCATCTCCCTGGAAAAGGAACGCTTCGATACCTTGATGCCCTTTCTCACGGGCAGGGGGTGCAAGATCGTCGGACTGTGCATGGATGACACGGGCATGCCCTCCTCGTCCCGGGATATCGTGGATCGCGCGACGACCCTGGTCACGGAGCTTTCGGCCATCGGTTTCAACCACGGCGACATCTACATCGATCCCCTGGTCCAGCCCATCAGTACCGACACGACCAAGGGAACACTGGTCCTGGAAGCCGTGAGAACCATCCGGCGGCTCTTTCCCGAGGTGCATATCACCGGAGGCCTGTCCAATATCTCCTACGGGCTGCCCCAGCGGAAGATCATCAACAGGACCTTTGTTGTCCTCATGATGGCTGCGGGAATGGATTCGGCCATCGTCGACCCCCTGGATGCCGCCATCATGGGAACCATCAAAACCGCGGACATGCTCCTGGGTAAGGACAACTTCTGCGGCCGTTACCTGAAAGGGGTCCGCTCCGGGGCCATCAGGGCCTGAAACCCGTGGATCACCGGGGCCCCGCCATGCGGCGGCCTGTCGCGCGAAAGCTGCGGGGTCAGGCCGTGCCATTGGCTGATAACAACCGTTCCAGCACTGTTTCCAGGGAAAAGGACATGGCACAACAGAGAGTAAAGGAGCACCGGATCAACCGGGACTGGTGCAAGGGGTGCGGGATCTGCGTTCATTTCTGCCCCAGGCGGGTGCTGGAACTGGATTCCATGGAAAAGGCCGTGGCCGCAAGGCCCCAGGAGTGTATCTGCTGCCGGTTGTGCGAACTCCGGTGCCCGGATCTGGCCATCGAGGTCATCACCGATGCCATGGATACCCCGGCCGTGGAGTCGGATTCAACACGGTCGGCCCCATCCGACGGGGCCGGGGAAGCAGCCCCCGCCAGCCGACAGGAGTTCTGCCATGAGTGATGCCATCAGGTTTGTCCAGGGCAACGAGGCCTGCGTGGAGGGAGCCCTCTACGCCGGGATCGATTTTTTTGCCGGCTATCCCATCACCCCGTCCACGGAGATCGCCGAACTCCTGTCCGAGAGGCTTCCCAGGAAAGGGGGGAAATTCATCCAGATGGAGGACGAGATCGCCTCCATGTGCGCCATCATCGGGGCATCCCTCACCGGGCACAAGGTCATGACCGCCACCAGCGGGCCCGGGTTTTCCCTGAAGCAGGAGGCCCTTGGGTACGCCTGCATGGCCGAGATCCCCTGCGTGGTGGTCAACGTCATGCGGGGCGGTCCGTCCACGGGCAACCCCACCCACGTGAGCCAGGGGGACGTGAACCAGGCCCGGTGGGGAACCCACGGGGACCATGCCATCATCACCCTCACGGCCTCCAACCACCAGGATGTGTTCGCCATGACCGTGGACGCCTTCAACCTGGCCGAAACCTTCCGGACGCCGGTGATCCTGCTCTTTGACGAGGCCGTGGGCCACATGAGGGAAAAGCTGGTGATCCCGTCGCCGGGGGAGCTTCCCCTGGTGGACCGGCTGCGCACCCAGGTGCCCAAGGGCGTGGACTACCACCCCTACCTGCCCCGGGAGGACGGACGCCTGCCCATGAGCGATTTCGGCGGGGATCACCGGTACAACGTGACGGGCCTGTTCCATGACATGTGGGGATTTCCCTCCAACAACCCCAAGGTGATCTCGGGCCTGCTCCACCACCTGGTGGACAAGATCGAGAACAACGTCCACACCATCACCCGGTACCGGGAGCACGACCTCGCGGACGCCGAGTACATCCTGGTCTCCTACGGCTCGTCGGCCCGCTCGGCCATCCACATGGCCAAGAACCGCAGGGCCAGGGGCGAGCGTGTCGGCGTGCTGGAGCTGCAGTCCCTGTGGCCCTTCCCCGAGGCCATGGTCCGGGAAAAATGCCGGAAAGCCAAGGCCGTGATCGTGGTGGAGATGAACATGGGCCAGGTGATGCGCCAGGTCAGGTCTGCCGTGGACGAACCGGAAAAGGTTTTCCTGGCCAACCGCATCGACGGAGAACTCATAACCCCGACGGACATCAAGATGCTCTTCCGGGTAATCCAGGGAAGGGGGGTGTAGCATGCCGGTACGCGACTATATAAGGGAGAGGTATTTCCCGCACATGTGGTGCCCGGGTTGCGGGCACGGGATCGTCATGAACGCCCTGCTCCGGGCGGTGGAACAGCTGGGGCTGGACAAGAACGCCATCGTCATGACCTCGGGCATCGGGTGCTCGGCCAGGATTTCCGGGTACGTGGACTTCCACTCCCTGCACACCATCCACGGCCGTGCCCTGGCCTTTGCCACGGGGGTGAAGCTCAGCAAGCCCGAGCTGAACATCCTGGTGCCCATGGGCGACGGCGACGCCCTGGCCATCGGCGGCAACCACTTCATCCACGCAGCCAGGCGCAACGTGGATCTCACGGCCATCGTCATGAACAACCGGATCTACGGCATGACCGGCGGCCAGTTCTCACCCCTGTCCGGGGTGGGGAAAAAGGCCACCACGGCACCGTTTTCCACCATCGACAACCCGTTTGACGTGGTGAAGCTCTCCATGGCGGCCGGGGCCTCGTTCGTGGCCCGGACCACCACCTACCACGTTCTCGAAGCCGTGGACTTCCTGAAAAAAGCCATTCTGCACAAGGGGTTTTCCGTGGTGGAGATCCTGTCCCAGTGCCCGACCCACTACGGCAGGAAGAACAAGGAGGGAGAGGCTCCGGCCATGATGGAACGCTACAGGACCGGGACGGCGAAACTCGGGTCCAAGGCCCTGGAGGCGGACCCCTCCCTCATCGCCCGGGGGATTTTCGTCCAGGCCGACACCCCCGAGTACTGCACCGAGTACGACAGGATCATCGCCCGCGCCATGGAAGGAGGTGCCAGATGAAACGCATGCGACTGGTGTTTTCCGGCTCAGGGGGCCAGGGGGTCATCACGGCGGCCATCATCCTGGCCGAGGCGGCGGTCATCCACGAGAACATGAACGCCACCCAGTCCCAGAGCTACGGGGCCGCCGCCCGGGGTGGATCGACCCGGAGCGACGTGATCATCTCAGACGAGGCCATCCATTACCCGGTGGTGAATCAGCCCAACGTCCTGATCTGCCTGACCCAGGAAGCCTATACCCGTTTTTCGGGGATCATCCGGCCCGGGGGCATCCTGCTTACGGACACCCGGTTCGTCAGGACCATCAAGAAGGTGGATGCCAAGCAGATCGAACTGCCCCTGTACCAGAACGTCATGGACAAGATCGGCAAGAGCATCGTGTTCAACATCTGCGTCCTGGGAGCCCTGATCGGGATCACCGAACTCCTGGAGGCGGAATCCGTGATGAAGGTCATCCGGGACCGGGTACCCCGGGATTTTCTGACCATGAACAACCGGGCCCTGGACATGGGCCTGGTCCTGGGGTCCAGGCACCGGTAACCGTGATGGCACCGATGCCGTTCACCGAATCTTCATCGAAATTTCTGTAACGAAAATTGTCAATACCCTCAATTTTTCTATAAAATATGCCATTGGTTCCAGGATACAGGCAATCATTGATTGTTTTTGTTTCAAAAACCTTGACATCCAGCAGGTTCCATGTCAAGGAAAAGCCAGACGCGGCTATACCCATCAACGTTATCGCGGTCCCGGAAGGCTGCCCAGGGGCGGTCCTGCCGGTGTGAGGTTCCCATGTGCGGCATTGTATCCTATTTTGGAAATCAACCCGACACCATTGCCAGGCTCATGACCGGGATGTCAGCCATCGTTTACAGGGCACCCGACAGCACCGGCATCGGGATGTTCGGCACCATGGATCATCCCATGGTCCTGCGCAAAACCCTGGGGTCGGTGGCGGGCCTGGCCAGGGTCATGCGTGAATCCCCGTTCCATGAGAACCCGGAAGGACTTCTCATGACCCTGGGCCTCCGGGAATCGACGGACCTGACCGCCCTGCAGAAAACGCTTCTCGAACTGGAGAACCTTCCCGGAAATCCGGGGTCGTTCTCCGGGTCCGACACAGGACAATGGATGTCAATCCAGGATCTGGTGACGGGCAAGGGCGGGTTCAGGCTGATGCCGGGTATCCCGGGGAGGCCCACCCGGCTGCCGGTCTTCACGGTCCGCTCCAGGCAAGACCTGGGAAACGTGATTCGCCACCTGCTCCTTACATGCACCCTGTCACCGGTGATCATCCAGGCCCTGATGCGGACTGCCGTGGAGGATTGTCTCGTGTCCGGCAGGGATTGCCTTGGGCAACAGCCCGCAAAGCACGAGGTGTTCTTTGCCTTCGACCACCTGTTCCACACCCTGATGGCCGAGTTCAGGTCCGGGCATCCGGCCGGGCCGGACCGGCCGGATGCCCATCCAGAGGCCCAAAAACACCTGTGGGGATTGATACCGTCCTTTACCCTTGCCCTTCCCGACGATTTCGATCCGGACGCAATCCGCGGCCTTTTCCGGATTCTTGACCAGAACCTTGCATCCGCGGTTTCAAACCACGACTTCCTGGAAGAGGTTCTGCAGCAGCGCCTGGCTGCTTCCTGGCCGGAAATCCCGGCCGTCTGGAACTGGCAGACGCTGTACCGGGCGGAAAAAGGCGCCAACCTGTATGGCCGGGCAGCCGCAACGGCCACGGAATGGCTCCGGCGGCAGGCTCTCGTTCCGGAGACGCTTTCCAGCCGGAACAAGCCCAAACCCGCGAATCCGATTGACCCGGGGATTGACCCGTGCTCCCTGACGTCCCTGATGCAGCCGGTGCTCGGCCATGGCCGGTGGGCCCTGCAGTCGGCCGTCACGCGTACCAATTCCCATCCGTTCATCGACAGGACCGGCAGCCGCGCCATCGTTCTCAACGGCCAGTTCTCCCCGGAAGTTGAAGACGAACTGCTGGCATTCCTGACCGGGGTGGCCGGAGTCACCCTGAGAACGGAGAATTCCGGAGAATACGTTTCCCAGCTCTGGGGATATTACTGTGACAGGCTCCGTGAAAAGCAAAGGCAATACAAGGAAGTAACGGACTATGTGGAAAAAGGGCTCGACGAGTATGCCGTTGGCGTCACCTCCATCAACTACCAGGTACTCAAGCGTGTCCAGGGAAAGTCCCTGTGTGAACTCGATGAGATGGCATTTGTGGAGGCAACGCGCCGGTTCACCAAAAAAGGCGGCCAGATCGCAGTGGCCGGCATCAGTCTCGCATCCCCCGGCACCCTGTACGTGGCCGCGAGCAACCGGCCGGTGTTTGTGGTTCGCCGCCGTGACAGCCAGGAGTACATGGTTGTATCCGACATCCATGCGGCCCTGGGTCTTTTTTCCCAATCGACCATCACGGATGCGGCCCGGGATAGGGACGCGCTCGCCAGGGACCGGCAAGCCGCCCTGGATGCCCTGGATGATTCTCCCGGATTCAGGAGCCGCTGGAAATCCATTGACGCTGAATTTGCACGGAAAATGAACCAGGTCCTCAGCTGCTTCGCCGTGGAGGTGTTCTGCCTGGACGGGAATGGCGTATTTGCCAGGATCAGGACCTCTACCCGCGGCCGGGATGCGCTCCGGAAGATCGAGATCTTCGACTTTAAGGGAACCCCGCTCTACACTGTTCAACCGGTTGCCGTCAACCTCGCACCGCCCGACGTTCACCGGGATCTGAACCAATCCTTTTTTCAGTCCCATCTGGAGTCCGTTCCAGACCTTGTGAAAACCCTGGTCTTTGCTTCCCTTGACCGGAACGGCATGACAGCACCCCCCGGGGTAACGCCTGCCCCGCTGATCCGGCGGTTCGGCAAACACCTGAAAAACCTGAAACGGATTCTGATCGCCGGGATGGGATCCTCATTTCACGTCAGCCGGTTTGCCGCCGAATTCGCAAGGGTCCTGCTGCCGGACCTGGAGGTTACGGCATTCCAGCCCGTGGAGGTAAAAAACCTGCCCGACAGGGTGGACAGGGACACCGATCTTGTCATCCTGGTCACCTGGAGCGGCACCACGGCGGACATGGTCAAGCTGGCGACCCGCCTCAGGGAGCACCAGGTCCTGTTTGCCGCTGTAACCGAAAAGAGCTTTGGCGACACGGCCCTCATTGCCCGGACGAGCTGCGGGATCATACCGGCCAGGAGCGGGGAAGAGGTCACGGTGCCTGCGGTCAAAAGCATTTTCTGCTCTCTTTTGGCATTGGATCTTTTCCTTCTGTGGACAGCCCGGGAACTCATGGGCCGTACCGTTGACCCCGGCCTGGTCGACACCCTGCTCCGTCTGCCGTCACTGCTCACCCGCCTGATCCGTGAATCCCCTGTCCGGAACCAGGCCGGCGAGCTGGCGTTTGCCGGCGCATCGAAAAACCGGGTCCTGATCATCGACGCGCTCCACACCGGCGGCCCCGGGGATGAAGCCCTGATGAAACTCCAGGAGATGACCGGGTCCGTCACGGGCATGGCCGTCGACTATTCCGATATGGCCATGGAGACTGTTGCCGGTGCGGCCCCTGACAGCCTTATCCTTGTCAACGCCACAAGCAGCGGGCGCCTGAACCAGGCCATGGAGGTCATGGAGACGCTGAAGAGCCATGGGATTGCCTTTGCAGCCCTTACCGTCGAAGGCCCTCACCTGTCCCGTGTGCTCGGCCTGTGCCCTGACGCCGTAACCGTACCCGATCTCCAGGACTGCCTCCAGCCCTTCATGGATCTTGTGTTCCATGACTGGCTGGCCCTGTCCGCAGGCCAGGTCCGGGGCCAGGATCCCGACGGCAATCCCAGGAACCGCGCCAAGTCCGTGACCACATCCCGGTCCACCGGTGAAGCCGCAACAGATCCCCTGCAGGAAATCGTTCTGTTACAGAACAGAAACAGTCGGGTTCCCATGCCCGATCCCTTGCCGGAAATCCCGGGGAACCTTTCCCCCTGGAACGACCAGGGATTTTCACCCCGGGCTCTTAAGACCTTCCGGAACCTGGAACATCTGGCGGCAGACCTCGCCAGCCCCCGGGCTTTGGAGAAGCTCTTCCCGGGCGGAGACGCCGTTGCCCGAACACTGGGCACGCTCCTGTTCTCCAGCGGACAGACGGCGGACCTCCTGTTTCTGCCCCGGGACGGCGCGGCCCAGGCAGCGGCCCTGACCCTTGTCCGGAACCTGGGGCGCTACCTGCCCTGCCGGATGCGGGTGCTGCCCCGTTACACAGGTCTGGAAGCCATGGATCAGGACAGCGTTGTCATCGTCATCGGGTCCAACACCCGGCAAGCCGATCCATGGCCGGACCGGGACCGCCTGAATCCCCGGAACCGGATATGGATAGCTCCCCGGGAAGAGGGCGAGCCGGATCCCGGTCACATCCTGGGCACCCTGGCCCCGGGCCAAGGCTATGATGCCATGGACACCTCCTTTCTCTATGCCGGGATCTCGCTGCTCCTGATCGCGGCATGGTCCGCCCTGGAGCCTGACAAGAGCCAGGTGCTGGAATCCCATTTCAAGCGCTCCGCCCTGGCCATCACCGCATTTTTAGAGGACAGGGATCTGGCCCGCAGAATCAGGGAGGTCATGGAACAGAACCGGGGCTACACCTCCATGCTCCTTGTCTCTCCACCGGACGGCACAGGCATGGCCGCTGCCGACACCCTTGCCCGGGCCGGCCGGGTACTGCCCCAGTGGCTCCCCTTCGGGGCGGCAGCCCATGGGGCACTGGTCACCGTGGACAACAGTCTCAAAGCCCGGTATGTCCTCATCCGGGAACGCGATGCCATGATCCTGGAATACGGCCGGGACACGGTTACCGACTGGGAAAACCGCTTCCTGGCCGGAACCCGGGTTGACGATTTCATGGCATCCCTGCCAAGCGGCAGCCCACAGGGCCCGGGAACACCGTTCCTGGCCCAGGGGGACTGGTTTTTTCCTGTTCTGAAACCCGGGATCATCCCCCGGGAGGACAACCTGGTTCTCCTTGATGCCACCCGTGAGACGTTTTTCGACGACGCCATGGACGATCTGTCCCTGTTCGGGTGCCGGTACGCCAGGATGATCGTCCTTACCCAGGAGGCTTTCACCCGGATGCCGGGTCAACGATCCTTGACGAAATATCCCCTGGACCTGATAAAACTCCCGTCATTCACAGGCGTCGACCCGTCGATACCCCTGTCGGATATCCACCTCCCCTTTGTCCTGGACGGGGTGACCGCAGCCATGGCAGGGGTAGTGTTATCCTGACATCTACTCGTCCAGGCCCAGCATCCGCCTGATCAACCGGACCTATCATTGCCACGGTGGCTCTTATTCGTGTACAGGGGGAAAAACATACCGGTTCTCTCCCGGTAAGCCTGGTAGCCCGCCAGGGTGGTTGAAAATCAATAAGTTAAATACGATGGCTGAATTCCGCTTAATTTTTTTAAAAACCGTTGACACAGTGTCATCGGTATGATGTTGATGCGTCATCAATCGGTGGATTGGTGCCAGGATCAGTGTTTAACACAGACAACCGGAACCCTACAGAAGATGGAAGGGCAAGAAAGGACCCCGTCACTGAATACGACCGCAAGAGCATTGGAGGAAACCGGAATCGTCGAAGACCGATGCACGATCAGCGGACTGCCTGTGGAGCGCCGGCCGGATTGGGAAAATATCCAGGTCAGTGACAACTACAGCGTATCCTTTTTTATCATCGGGGAAAAAATTCTTTATTCCATCCCCGTGGGATCAGCCAGCGACAAAGGCTCTTTCGGGTTCATGGAGCACCGGAAACGGATTCTCAGGGAAAGTGGACTTGACTGCGGCCGGTATGCTGAAATCGCCGATTACGGTTTTTTCAAGGGCAGTCCCTCCAAAGAGGTGCGGCTGTACTTCAAAACCATTATCATGGAGGAGACAGCGGCCGGGAGTCTTCTGGGAATCTGGGTTTTCAACACCTCAAAAATCATCCGCTGGTACTACAATGTCGGGGCTGCCATCTATAAGTCCAAATTGCCGGTGGGGGCGGTAAAAACCTATGCAGATGCCGTCAACAGGGCGCTGAAAGCGTTTGCAGCAACCGTCAGGGAAACGGACCTTGGTAGGCCGGAAATCTGTTGTGTGCCGCGCCTGGAACGCTGCGGGGAAGATCTGCTCAATTATATCGGTTCCATTAACTGGGAGACCGAGGGGCTGCCCGATGACCACCCCGGCTACGACGATCACCCTTTTAGTCAGGTATTCTGCTCTCTGGGAATCCTGAAGCAGGATCTGGACGACATGAACCGGAAAAACAGGGATGCCGCCGTGCAGCTGGAGACGCGACATGCGCAGCTCCGGGCGTTGACACAATACCTGATCCATACGGAAGAGCGTGAAAAACGCAGGATCGCCGATGACCTGCACGACGGCCTCGCCCAGGTTATCGCTATCCTCATTTCCAAGATCAAGACCGGCAAGGATAGAAATGCACCCCTGGACCCCGGAGAACTCCATGAAATACAATTGCTCCTGGAACAGGCCCTACGCGATATGCGAACCTTGTCGTTTGAGCTCAACCCGCCTGTCCTGGAGAGAGGTCTGGTGCCGGGTCTTGACTGGCTGGCTCAGGAGTACAGGGCAAAACATGGCATGACGCTTGACCTGGACATCCTCGACGATGATCTGCCTGTTGTTGATGAAACCCTGAAGATCATTCTGTACCGTGCGGTCCATGAGCTGATCAGGAATGTTCAGAAGCACTCCGGGGCGACGGCGGCCCGGATAACCTTTCGGGTCCGGAACTCGCAGCTGATTATCCGTGTGGAGGATGCAGGCCGGGGGTTTGACACCTCAACGCTAAATGCGCAGAGACCCCTGACATTCGGATTGTTCAGCATTTCAGAGCGCCTCAGGATCATGGGGGGGAAGATGACCGTTGTATCGGAACCGGGCAAGGGGACATCGGTGACACTGCTGACGCCTCCGGTATAACCCTGCTGAATCGCGCAGCCCAGAATTGGTTCCATGGGCCGCTCTTCACTGGGTTCTAAAAGGTATTCCAGGGCGATGCGTTGCCGGGCATCGGTGTTTCCAGGCAACACCCGTCCTTTCCCATGATGGTATGGTGCAAAAAAACATGACATGGGATACGGCCCGGGCTGGGCGATGGAAGAGTGATGCCCGGGATCCTGCCGATCTTTCAAGGGATAGGGAGGAGGGATAGGGAAGGGATAGGAACTTGCTTTTCGCCGCAAACGTCAATCTACTGTGAAAAGGCGGACGACGGTCTCCCGGCTTTCGATCATGCGTTATTCCAGGGCGCTCTACACCACGTCCCGCCGCTCCCTTTAATTCCCGCGCATTGATTTTTCTTTACAAGGCTACGGAAAGGAATGCTTGACACAATCAAAAATTGGTATATATTAAATCAAAAAAAATGCTATTTAATATGTAGTAATTTCTATTTAAGGAGGCGTCATGAAGGTCAGCAAGGAGCAGAAACAGGAGACGCGGCAGGCCATCATCCGGTCGGCGGTGGAGATCATGATGGACAAGGGGATCAAGTCCGCCACCATGAGGCAGATCGCCCGGGCCGCCGGCATCGGGGATGCCACGATCTACAACTACTTTCCGGCCAAGGAGGATATCCTCTTCGCCTACTACGGGGACCACCTGGACGCCTGCGCGGCAAAGACCGAATCCATGCCGGGCGCGGATTCCTTTACCCTGCAGGAATACATGCAGGCCTTCCTGGAGATGAGCCTCGAGATGTTCCTGGGGGACAGGGAATTCGTGGACATGAGTTTCCGGGATATCTTTTTCTCCATGAGCCACAACTACTCGAGGCTGAAGCCGATCCGCCGGCGGTTCGTCACCGTTGTCGAAGCGTCGCTGGAACGGGCGGAGGAATCCGGTGACATTCCGGAACTGCTGTTCGGGGAGATCGTCGTCCAGCTCTTCTGGGACTTCTACGTGGTGACGGTCATGCACTGGTTGTCGGACCGGTCCCAGGGCTTCTCCGACACAACCGTGATGATCGACAAGAGCCTGGACCTGGCCTGCACGGTTCTCAGGTCGGGCCTCATGGACAAGGCGTTCGACATGGCCGTTTTCATGATCAAGAACCATCTCCTCAGCAAGATGGAGTTTGTAAGGGAGCGGGTCAACGTGGCGCACCGGGTAAAAGAGACCATCTTCGGGAGGATCCATGGGCAAACCGATACCGGAAACTAAATGGCGGAGGGGAATGGTCGGCGGCAGGACCGCGGCCAGGCTGGGCGGAAGTTTCATCACCTACCTGGTGAAACAGCCCTTTCTTTCCGAATCCGGCCGCAGGTCCGCACGGGAGGACCTGGACAGGCAGAGCGCCAAGGTCCTGTTCAAGACCATGAGCCTGCTCCGGGGCACTGCCCTGAAGGTCGCTCAGCAGCTAAGCCTGGAGACGGATATCTTCCCGGATTCCGTGCGCAAGGAACTGGAAAAATCCTATCACCAGGTTCCGCCGATCAATCGGGCACTGGTGAGAAAGGTGATCCGGAAGGAACTGGGCGACAGTCCTGAGAACCTGTTCTCCTCTTTTGACGATACGGCCTTCGCGGCGGCCAGCCTCGGGCAGGTCCACCGGGCAATTTCCCGAGACGGGGAGGCCCTGGCCGTGAAGGTCCAATACCCGGGCATCGGCTCCACCATCGAAAGCGACATCGGCCTGGTTAGGTCCATGCTGCGCCCGCTCGGGGAGTACGACCTCCTGAAACCGGCCCTGGACGAAATCCAGGCACGGTTGTTGGAGGAGATCGATTATCTCAGGGAGGCGGAGAACATCCGTTTTTTTCAGACAGGGATTCACATGACCGGCATCCGGATCCCCAGGGTCCATGAAGAGACCTGCAACCCGGCCGTGATCAGCACGGACCTTTTCCAGGGAATCCCGCTGGACCTCTGGCTGGAGCAGGACCCTTCCCAGGAGGAGCGCGACCGGGTGGCCCAAACCCTCCAGGATTTTTTCATTCAATGCCTGTACGGGCTCAGCTGCATCCACGCGGATCCCAATCCCGGCAATTTCATCATCGGGGACGATCTCACGGTGGGAGTCGTGGATTTCGGGTGCGTGAAGCACCTGGACAGGGAGTTCACGGAGAAGTACGCGCGTCTCCCTGGCGTGGTGCTGAAGGGGGACAAGCGGGGCTGGTTCGATCTCCTGGACGACTTTCACCTGGTGTCTCCGGATGCGGACCCGGCCGACAGGGAGGAGGTGTTCGAAGCCTTTGTGGCCCTGCGTCCGATTCTCTGCCGCCTGTACGAGGAAGACGCGTTTGATTTCAGCCAAAACACAGATGTGTTCACCGGGCTCAAACCCATCCGGGAACGCATTTACAAAGTCAGGCACCACATGGACATGAACCCGGACTTCGTATTCCTGGACCGAACTCGGTACGGCCTTCTCCGGATCTTCGAAAAGATGCGCGCCCGCGTCATCTTCAGGAACGACCGTGAGTGGCCAGTATGAGACGGGAGGGAGCATACCTTCAATGAGAGTGTCATCACCTGTCCCGGACAAGGAGGGAACCATCATGAACGACCAAAAAAAATCACTGGATATCCGCGACTATTGGCCTGATCTCGTCGGCCTCGTCAACCAAAGCCTCAGGACCAACCGCCACGTTTCCGTGGCGACGGTCAACCCGGACGGAACGCCCCATGTCACGCCCATCGGGTCCCTTGTCCTCCTTGACGGCTGCCGGGGTTTTTACTGGGAAGAATTCCCCAGGAACCTGCCGCGCAACCTCGATAAAAACGCCTCGGTATGCGTCATGGCCATCGACGGCGGAAAGAAATTCTGGCTGACGGGACTGGCACGGGGAGCCTTCGGGACATGGCCCGGCGTCCGTCTGTACGGAACTGCGGGGCCAAGGCGGAGGGGTACGCCCGAGGAACTGGAGCGCTGGAAACGGCGCGTCAGAGCCCTGCGCTTTTTCAAGGGGTACAAGCTGCTCTGGGAGCGGGGACAGTGGGTCAGGGACCTGCAATTCGACAGGTTCGAACCGGTTCTGACAGGTGACATGACCCGGGGATTGCCGTGAGGCTAAAGCAAACCTGGGTGGAGGACGGGGACCCCTGAGCGGGCAAAGGGCAGGAAGGACGGTGACCGAAAGCGGCGGTTCGGCCAGGGCTCCGGCGGTGGCCGAACCATGCGGGATTTGTTCCGTCCAATTTGGCCCCGATGTGGAAAAGGGTCGTGCCGGAGGGCCCCGGTTACGTCGGGAAGGTCCTGAACAGGACCAAACTGTTCTGGATCCGGATTGCACACATGACCGGGAAAAGAGGCATTCGCGGAAACACGGCGCTTCAGGGAAGACAGCACTGACGCATTAGTCGTTGCCCATGGAGACGGCCTGGGCGGATGAAATCCGGTCCTTTCAGAACTACTGCTCGTCACGCAAGAGGGTCGCCGGAGCGGTCTTCGGGTCCAGGAATCTCAAGGCTGTTGCCGGGAACGGAACCGGCCGCCCCCGGATGACCAGGCCGGAGGACCATGCCGAGCTAAACCGGTTCCCTCTCCGCCTGAATTGGCGGAAGCCCGTCCCCATTCCCAACTTCTTCATGCCGTTACCTGTCACCGGGGACGGCTGACGACGCGCGGACCCCGATCAAACCCGTGCCCGGTTGATCCGGGCCGCTTTGGGCTGGACGTTTCGGTAGTAGGTGACGTCCGGCTTTCCAAAAAGCATGACATAGCCGATCCGGTGGTTCGACGGTACCCCGAGTTCCGCCGGAATCTCCGGCAGGAGCATGGTCAGGACCGCCTTGCCAAGGAAAGGATTTGAAAATGACCGGGTGCATGTTGAAGAAAACTCAGGGCAGGACCTATTCCTGTGCGGTGGAACTGACCCTGCACGTCATAGGCGGGAAATGGAAACCGGTGATTCTGTATCACCTGTCCATGGCAGGGACCCTACGCTTCGGGGAACTCAAACAGACCATGCCCAACATTACCCAGAAGATGCTGACCCAGCAATTGCGGGAACTGGAGCAGAACGATCTCGTCCTTCGCCGGGTCTACGCCCAGGTTCCTCCCAAGTCGGTTTAGATAGAAGTCTCGTCCCTTGCCAATCGATAAAAAAGAGATTTAAGTCGGATGCCTGATCTTATTTTAATGATCTCTGCATTGTTTTCTTCAAAATTTGAAGTTGTCATGATAGATATTTGAAATTTGTCTATATCATCGTTTTAGTTTGAACCGGATTCTAAGGACGCCGTCCCTGAAGTCAGACGTAGTAATCCGGAAGATTCCGATCTCTGATGTCTCGGACACGTGGGGTCCGATGCAGGGACAGGCATCATAATCGCCGATACTCACGATACGTATCTCGGTGGAGCTTCCTTCGGGCAGGCGGCTTAAGTTGAACTGCTTTTTGGCTTCGGTTTCGGTGAGAAAGGTTTCTGTCACCTTCATATTGGCGCGGATCACGCTGTTGACGCGGGACTCGATCTCGGTCAATTCCTCAGGGGTGACGGCCCTGTCAAAGTGGTAGTCGCACTTGGATTTCTTTTCTTCAATATGGGCACTGAAACAGCGGCCGCAGTCGAACAGCCGGTCCATGGTGCCGTTGAGAATGTGTTCTGCCGTGTGCATCCCCGGATCAATGGATTTTTTCAAAACGCATTTCCCCTTGTTTGGTGTTTCAGGTGTCCGCCTGGTTCAACAAGCTGTTCCAGATGCTGATTAACATAGGAATCCACAGGGCTCTGTCAAGCCTCCGATCCAGTGGACCGGAGGTGTTTGGCGACCGTGTGGCGCGTCGCTTATTTTCGTCACGTATACCATTCTATTCAAAGAGAAACGATGAGATCCGTCAATTGATCCGGGCATTCGGAGACGGCGCCTGCAGGGCAAAAGAGGCCGGTTTCGACGCGGTGCAGATACATGGCGCCCACGCCTATCTGTTCAGCCAGTTCCTTTCATCGTTCACGAATAGGCGCACCGATAAATGGGGCGGGTCGCTTGAAAACCGCTCCCGATTTCTCAGAGAGACCTGCCGGGAGATCCGAAGCCGTGTCAGTGACGATTACCCGATTATGATTAAACTCGGCGTTGAAGACGGTTTCGAAGGAGGACTCACATTTGAAGAAGGAGCCACGGTTGCTGAACACTGCGTCGAATGGGGTATCGACGCACTTGAGGTCAGCCAGGGGCTGAGAGGGCATTGCTACACCCAGACCGAGTTTGGGAACGGATAGCGATACCAGAATTCCATAGGCAATGGTATCACCTTCCCCAAGAAAAAACACACCGGCAAAAGCCGGAAGAGAATAGAACAGATTTATTTGTCGTGTCAGGGTCATGGTGTTGATTTTCGCGTTTTGATCCCATTGTTTTCTCGTGTTATTTTACCAGGCATCGGGTGAAGAACCCGGCCGAAGCCGGGCCCTTCACCCTACATTCCGCGCCAGAATGTGCTGAACAGATACAAAGCAACTTTTTATCCCTCCTACTTGACGGTCCGGATGTCCAGGCTCGCTCCGAGTCCCTCGGTGGTGCTCGCCATGACCCCCAGGGAGAAACGCCCTTCCTTGAAATCCAGGACCTGCCTGTAAGCCGTGCCCTTGCACAGCGGCGCCCATGTGGTTGCGTCCCGGCTGATGTAGATCATGAAGTCCTTCATGAACGCGGCCCGATCCTGATCGCTCATCCCGGAAAAGGTCCGGGCGTCGACCTCCTTCAACCTGGACATCTCCTCCGCGCTCAGGTTTTCCGGCATCCGGATCATGAAGTACAGTCTCTGCTTGGCGACGAGGTCCACATGGTCCTGCTTGAACGCCATGAAATCGGTTTCCATGGAGAGTCTCAGCGGAATGCTTTCCCCCTCGTCGACATAGAGCACCAGGTTATTCAGGTTGCGGCTCTCATCCAGGTCCTTCAACTGTGTATAGTGGATCATGGTCATTCCGGAAACGGGTCTGACCGTCACCCCGCTTCCGGAGCAGCCGGCAAGGGCAGCCGCCACTCCCAGGATGATCAGGGGATACAAGATGTGCGTGATTCGCTCAGTTCGTGTCATGTTTTTCTCCTCCATCGTTTGCGTATTCAAGAATATCCCCGGGCTGGCACTCCAGGCACCGGCAGATCTTCTCCAGGGTCTCCAGCCGGATGGCCCTGGCTTTCCCGGTTTTCAGAATCGACAGGTTCTGGGGCGTGATGCCGATGGCTGCCGCCAGGTCGTTGGACTTCACCTTACGCCTGGCAAGCATGACGTCTAGATTGATGATAATGGGCATGGGCGTACCTATACGGTCAGATCCTGTTCTTCCCGCAGTTTTCGTCCCTCTTCCATGATCCAGGCAATGACCGCCAGGATACTGCCCAGAAGCAGCGCGGTCAGGTCCGAGGATCCGAGCCCCAGCGTGATCATCCGCTGCCCCGCGGGCCTGTGCAGCGTCAGGGCCACGCTCAGGAGGGAGTTGCTGACGATGCCGGCCGCGAACCACCAGATCAGGGTACGGGACAGGTTTCTGAAACACCGCACATTGGCAGGCATGAAGATGAACCCCTGTTCGTAAAGTCCGAAAAGCCTCACCAGCTGCCAGACCCCGGCCATGGCGATGCCCGTGGGAATCATGACGACACCGAACCCCATCACCCGCGCCGAAACCGGCAGCGGCAGGGTGACGAAATACGGCAGCATATGGTCCCGGGCCAGTTCCGGCAGTTCATTGATAACTATCCAGATCAGAGCGTTGATCACCGGCAGGAGCCAGACGATCCCGGTAAGAACACAGCGCAGCCTCCTGCTGGCCCTCTGAATCCGTTCCCTGTTCTGCATGTCGATCCTCCATTGAAAGTGACTGTTGAGTCCGTTCATGGACCGGACGGTTCCGGCCATTCAGCAAGAACTGAAATACGACAATTATTTATCGTTTGTCAATAATTTTTTATCAATGAATATTCATTTACTTCCAGACCTGATGCCGGGTTGCCCCCCTGGAAACCATCCCGTGATGAAGCCATCGACCCCCGGGGTCAACCCGGGGAGGCGGGCGGGACGGAAAGCCGGTGCTTCCCGTCCCGCCTTTCTGCGCTGTTACAGCGTGGCTGCCGAGTAGCGCTCATTGACGAATTCCCAGTTGATCACGTGAAAGAAAGCCGAGACATACTCGGGCCTCCGGTTCTGGTACTTGAGATAGTACGCATGCTCCCACACATCGATACCGATGATGGGCGTTTTCCTCTGGGTGACGGGATTGTCCTGGTTGGGCGTGGTGACGATCTCGAGTTCGCCGTGGTCGTTGACCACCAGCCAGGCCCAGCCGCTCCCGAACAGGGTCGCAGCCGCGTTTGAGAATGTCTCCCTGAAACCTTCAAGGCTTCCGAACTTGCGGGTGACGGCATCCAGGGCCGGACCCGCCGGCTCGACCCCCTTTTTCAGAAGCGGCCAGAAGAAGCTGTGGTTCACATGACCGCCGCCGTGGTTGCGAACCGCCGTACGTATTTCCGCAGGGACCTCCTCCAGGTCCCTCACCAGCTGTTCGGCACTGAACCCGTGCAGTTTCTCATACCCCTTCAAGGCGGCATTGAGCTTGTCGACATAGGTCTGGTGATGTTTTCCGTAGTGGATTTCCATTGTCCTGGCATCGATATGGGGCTCCAGAGCATCGAATGCATAGGGAAGCTTCGGCACAGTATGTATCATAAAACACCTCCCGCATAAAAACGGAGATAGTTGAATGTCGCGTCATGGGCGGCATGAGCCGCCTTCGCACGCCATAAAATGTTAAGCCATCCCGCTTTTGTCAAGACAGGGGCATCACGATACGGTTTGATACGTGCTGGGGCCGGGCCTACTGCTCTTTCCGGCGCCTTTCCTCGTCCCGGATTTCCCGGCGCAGGAGCTTTCCCACCTTGGACTTGGGCAGCATGTCCCGGAACTCGATGTACTGAGGAACCTTGTAGGCCGTGAGGGACTTGCGGCACAAGATGATCAGCTCATACCCGGTGACACCCTTGATATCGGACTTCAGGACCACGTTCTCCTCCACCGGGAACAGGGGCTCGCTGACGCGGATCTGCTCGCCGGCCGAGACCAGGAAAAGAGCGTGGGTGATGGGCACGCCCTTGGGGTTCTTGGTGGTTCCCCCGGTGTAGAGGATCTCGGCAAGGTCCCCGCCGGACGACCGGTTTTCCCCGAGCGACGGCCGGGGCCGGCCCTGGGGATGGGTACCCGCGTCCAGGGCAGGCATGCCGTTTCCCACCACTTTTTGTATGACCGCTTCGAGGTGCCTGTCGATACAGGACTTCGGTTTCCGGTCCAAACGATCAGGCCGTGATCCGGATAGCATTCTGCGGCAAAGGGTTCGGCAACAGGGATGCGGCGTCTTCCGGTCCGGCCGCTGCATGGGCGCAACAACGGAATTTAGAAACAAAGCTGTTGATTTACCTCTTGGTATATGTCATAGGAATTACAGGGAGATTCCTTTGTGTTCATCAATGGGAAAAGCCTGAGAGTACGATTGTAAAATCAAAGTGTTAAGGCTCGGCCTGGGAAGGGGGCCGGGCCGCCGGTTGCAAACGTGCTGTCCGGGCGCGGGGCGGATGGATCAGGGAGGATGGAACCGTGATCAAAAAGGTGGATATCATGGGTTTCATCGGGGATCGCCGGAAGGAGTGCATGACATGAACGTGATGAAAATGACGGGCATACCGGTTTCACTGTTGATTCCAACGATTGTGCTGCTTGGTGCGTCCTGCGCCGGGTTGATGTGCTGTACCGGCGACGAGTCTGTCCCGATAGGTTTCGCCGCCCAGTTGACGGGTGTCCAGGCCGAACTGGGAGTTCAGGAGCGTAACGGTGTTCAACTGGCCATGGAGGATATCAATGCTTCCGGTGGTATCGCCGGGCGGCCGGCCGTGTTGGTGGTACGTGACGACCTGGGCACTCCGGAAGGGGCCCGAAGTGCCGCCCGCGACCTGGTGGCGGCAGGTGTCCTGGCCATCATCGGGCATGCAACCAGTGAGCTGACGATCGCGGGGCTGACCGTGACCAATCCGGCCCGCGTCGTCATGATCAGTCCCACGGCTTCCGCCCCGGAACTCGGCGGAAAGGATGATTATTTTTTCCGTGTGAGTTTCAACCTCGTCAACCGGGCTGACGCACTTGCCCGGCATGTTCTCCTGAGCCGCGGAATAACCCGGCTGGCCGTTGTCTACAATACCGATAACACCGCTTACTCAAAGGCCTACCTGGAAGCTTTCCAAGCAACCTACCAAGCCCTGGGCGGAACCCTGACCGCCGAAGTCGGATTCTCATCCAGGGTGCAACCGGACTTCACCCCCCTGGTCATCGGATTGCGCACCGAAAACCCTGGCGGACTCCTGATGATCGCGGCGGACAATGACACCGCCATGATCGCCCAGCGAACCCGGTTGATGCACTGGGCCGTTCCCTTGTTCGCCACGGCCTGGTCGCAGACCGAGACATTGCTCCATAGCGGCGGCCAGGCTGTCGAAGGTTTGGAGCTTGAAATCGCCACCTCCCCCACAGGCAACTCGCCGGGGTTTCTCGATTTTACAAGGCGCTACCGGGAAAGGTACGGCCATCCTGCCTCCTTTGGCGCCGCATTGGGCTATGAAACCGCCAAAATGTTGGCGACCGCCCTGCAAGAGACCGGAGCCAGGGCGGATGGACTCAAGCAGGCCCTGGAGGGCATCAGGAATTTCAAGGGGCTTAACGATACGCTTTCCATGGATCGATACGGAGATGTCGTTCGTCCCTTTCACCTGGGGGTTGTCAGAAATGGAAAGTATGACCTTGTCACGTCGCTGAAGGAGACAAAGCCTTGAGGTCGATGGTGTGATGGGTGGAAAAACGATGCATGATCTTGATCGGGTGCTGGAACGTCAGGTGTTCCTTCGCATGTTCCTGCCGCTGGTTGCCCTGAGTGTGGTGGCAATCGGCATGGTGGGATATCTCGGTGCGCGGACCCTCGAACAGCAGCAGCTTGAGAGAGTCCGGTACATCGTCCGGCTTGTGGATCTCTACCTGGATCTGGCGGCCCGGACGGTGGATGCCGTCGCCCGGACGGCCGAGGAGACGCCATCGGACAGTCTCTCCTACATGCGTGGAACCTGGCAGGCGTACGGGTACTTTGACACGCTTTACCAGATGGATGCCGCCAGCACCATCAGGCAGCTGGTTCCCCCGGACCCTCACTACCTGGGCCTGGATATGTCCAACCTGCCCTATTTCAACCCCATCGGAGAAACAAAGGGACCCGTTTTCTCCCGGCCATTCATCTCCCTTCGCACCGGCAATCCCACGGTTTACCTGGCAAGGCGACTCGCCCGGGGAGGTCAGGTGGTGGGGGAGTTGAACCTGGGAGCACTTCAGGAAAAGATCACGAGCCGGCGGGATACGCCTAATCAGGGCACTGTCTTAATCCTGGACAGGTTCGGCATGCTGCTCGCCCACCCTTCCACCGCCCTGGTCCGGCAGCAGACCAACCAGGGGGACCTGGAAATATTCAGGCGAGGACTTCTCCAAGACACCACCATGGTTTATGACTATGACGGGACCAGGGTCCTTGGCAGCGCGGCCCGGGTCGAGCAGGCTGGGTGGGTGGTGGTGGATCAGGTCCCGTTGGTGGCCTTTTTTCGTTTCCATGTCTGGGCCATGGCCATGACGCTCCTGGCGTCGTCGGCCATTTGGCTCGCCCTGACGCTGACCCTCCGTAAACAGCTCCACCGGCGCGTCGCCATCCCACTGGCGCAGCTCAGCCACGGGATCAACGCGCTCACGAATGGGAATTTCGGCAAAGGCAGAAATCTAGCCGCCATTCCCGCCGCGTTTACCGAACTGACTGCACTGGCAACGGATTTCCAACACATGAGTGACGCACTTGAGGCACGTCAGGCAGCACTGCTGGAGAGCGAGCAGCGGTATCGCACCCTGTTCGACAGGGTGCCTGCCCCGCTTTTCCGGTCCGCGGCAGACGGAAAACTTCTGGATGCCAACCCGGCGAACGTTCAGATGATGGGTTATCCCGACCAGGAAACCTTGATGAAAACCGACCCGGCCAAGCGTTACGTGAATCCAGAAGATTGCCGGCAATGGCGGGAAATGGCCGATCGTTGCGGACTGGTTCGTGATTTCGAGACCCGGTTGCGCAGATTCGACGGATCCGTTATTTGGGGCAGACTGACCTGCCGGGCCGTTCGAAACGAGTCGGGGCAGGTCCTCTACCACGAGGGCTGCCTGGAAGACATCACCGCGCGCAGGCAGGCCGAAGCGCTTGTCCGTATGCTCTCCCAGGCCATCGAGCAATGCCCGGTGTCCATCGTCATCACCGATCTCGACGGCGTGATCGAATTCGTCAACACCGCATTCACGCAGATCACCGGGTATACCCATGACGAGGTCATGGGACAGACCCCCCGCATTCTCAAATCCGGTGAAACATCCCTCCTGGTGTACAAGCAGCTTTGGGAGACCATCCGTTCGGGCGGCGTCTGGCGGGGGGAATTGTGCAATCGCAAGAAAAACGGTGAACTGTACCTGGAGCATGCCAGTATCTTCCCGGTTCGGAACGGAAACGACGCCATCACCCATTACGGGGCCGTCAAGGAGGATGTCACCGATCGGAAAAAACTCGAGGAACAAGTCCGCCAGATCCAGAAGATGGAAGCGGTCGGACAGTTGGCCGGAGGGGTGGCCCATGATTTCAACAACATGCTTGGAGTGATTATCGGCCACGCGGACCTGGCCCTTGAGAAGGTCGCCGACGATGCTTCGCTGTGCCAGAATATTGAGACAATCAGGGATGCCGCACATCGTTCCATGGAGATCACACGTCAGTTGCTGGCCTTTGCCCGTAAACAGACCATTGTGCCGAAAATCCTGGACATCAACAGGATCGTCGGCGGAACACTCAATCTGCTCCGGAGGCTTATCGGTGAGAACATAAACCTGATCTGGCTCCCGGGGACGGAGATTTGGCCGGTCAGGATGGATCCATCCCAGATCGATCAGATACTGGCCAACCTCTGCGTCAACGCCAGGGATGCCATCGGGGGAGTGGGCAGGGTCACCATCGAAACGCGGAACGTCGTTTTTGATGACGCCTATTGCGCCGACCATAAAGGTTTTTCCCCGGGCGAGTATGTCATGCTGGCCGTGAGCGATAATGGCTGCGGCATGGACCGACAGACCCGGGACAGGATTTTCGAACCGTTTTTTACAACAAAGGGCGCGAACAAGGGTACCGGGCTCGGATTGGCGACGGTTTACGGAATCATCAAGCAGAACGCAGGGTTCATCAACGTGTACAGCGAGGTGGGACAAGGCTCGACCTTTACGCTGTACATACCCAGAAACACGGTCAGGACGGAATTCCCTCAATCCGAGGAATCTTCCCTTCCGGTGCCCCGAGGGCATGAAACCATCCTCCTGGTCGAGGACGAGTCCGCATTTCTGGATATGACGAAGCTCCTGCTGGAGAAGCTCGGATACACGGTGTTGGCCTTTTTGACGCCGACGGAGGCCCTGGGCCGTGCCTCGGCCGGCGTTGACCACATCGACCTTTTGATAAGCGATCTGGTGATGCCGGAGATGAACGGTCTGGATCTGGCCAGGCGCCTCAACACCTTCAATCCGGGAATAAGAAACCTGTTCATGTCGGGTTATACGGGCAACGTGGCCACCATCCAGGGCGTACTGGAAGAGGGCGCCAATTTCATGCAGAAACCGTTTTCCCTTCAGGAATTGGCACTCAAAGTGCGCGAGGCGTTATCCCCTTGACGAATGCCGGCCGGATAATTGGATCGGACAACGAGAAAGCAGCGTCCTCCCTGTGGGCCTGTTCCAAGAACATCCGCTGACGGTCGGCCTTGCCGGTCCGGAAAGTCAGACTGCCGCCGCAGACAGTCGACACACCGACCAATGATCTATGTTCCGGCAGAAGACTCAGCAGATAGTGTTGCCAACGTGGTCTACGCGTGAGCTTCAGGTTATAAATCAAAAGACAGAAAGTCCCGGAAAGTTTTCAAATTTCTGACCTTCAGGTTACGCCTTGGACTGGCTGGCCAGGCTGGTAACCCACATCCCAAGCCGATATGAGCAGGCTGTCAGGTACTACGGCTTGTATTCTAACAAATCCAGTGGGATGAGTAAAAAAGTCGGTACGGATGACACCCTACCTGCTGTCATGCCAGACGAAATGTCTTCCAAGGAATCCAGGCGGAATTGGGCACGGTTGATTCAGAAAATTTATTCAGCTCCCGGAACTGGAGAGTTGGTATTGATTAATTTTTTTGAAATTGGATTGAGGGATTATGGTGTGCTATGCCCAAAATTATCTATTTTCCGGTATTTTTCAAAATTTGCTCAAAAATTTCACGCTATTTTTCCTCCAATTTTTCAGGCCTTGATTTTTGTCTTGACTTAAGTTTGTCCCCCCCTGATACAAGCACAACATGTTGTGCTTGTATCAGGGGGGAATGAATATTATTAACTTTGGGGATTTTCGATACTTTCTTTAGCAAAAAGCAAGCTCTTACCCCTATCCCTACCCGTCCTTACCGGCCGCAGCGTACAGGACCTCAACGCAACCCATGAACTTCCCCTTGAGGCTGACAACCGTTGCCGTGACTTTTTTACCTATTCCCGGATCAATGGCCATTGTATCCCATGCTGACAGTTTTGCCGGCATTTTTCGATCATATAGGGAATAAATCCGAAGCCGTTTGGGAATGCTGAATACCCATTCCTCATATTCTGTTTGACAAAAAGGGAGTTCCTATCCAATATTCAGGGAAGTTCCTATCCAAATACCGCGTCCGAATCAATTTACGTTAACCTGAATCAAGATGAGGCTGCCATGGACAAAACAGATTTCCTTGAACTGGTAAAAATCGGCGATACCACCTACTGGTTTTACAACATCCGGCTCCTGGAAAAGAAGAAGATTGCACACATGGCCCGCCTTCCCTTTTCCATACGGGTACTGGTGGAAAATCTTCTCAGGAAACTGGACGGAACCTTTGTCAAGGAAAACGACCTTCACAATATTGCCAACTGGGAGAAAAGCTATGGAGAACCCGTGGAAATCCCCTTTCACCCGGCAAGGGTCCTGATGCAGGACTTTACAGGGGTTCCGGCAGTGGTTGACCTGGCAGCCATGAGGGATGCGGTCCAGAAAGCCAAAGGAGATCCGGCGGCCATCAACCCCCTCATCCCGGTTGAGCTTGTGGTGGATCATTCCGTCCAGCTGGATTACTACGGCTGTGACACGGCCCTTGAGAACAATGTGGCCATGGAATACCAGCGCAATACCGAAAGGTATGAACTGCTTAAATGGGCCCAGAAGAGTTTTGACAATTTCAAGGTGGTTCCCCCCAGCTCCGGGATCTGCCACCAGGTGAACCTGGAGCACCTGTGCAGGGTCGTTGTTGCCGAGCAGCAGGGCCAGGAAACACTGCTCTATCCGGACTCCCTTGTGGGAACCGACTCCCATACCACCATGATCAACGGGGTGGGCGTCATGGGATGGGGCGTTGGCGGCATCGAGGCTGAAGCCGTGATGCTGGGCCAGCCCTATTTCATGTCCATCCCTGAGGTCATCGGAGTACGGCTGACAAACGGCCTGAAACCCGGTGTTACGGCAACGGACCTGGTCCTCACCGTTACCCGGATGCTTCGCGCCTACAACGTCGTGGAAAAATTCGTGGAATTTTTCGGCCCGGGTATCAGGACCCTCAGCGTTCCTGACAGGGCCACCATTGCCAACATGTCCCCGGAATACGGCGCCACCATGGGCTTTTTCCCGGTGGATGAAAAAACAGTGGACTACCTGGCCATGACAGGCCGTACCAACCAGGCCCGCATTACCGAAACCTATGCAAAAGCCTGCGGACTCTTTTACGACGGTTCCCAGAACCCTGACTACACTGACATCCTGGAACTGGACCTCAGTACTGTGATCCCATGCCTGGCAGGTCCTTCCAGACCCCAGGACCGCATCGCTCTCGAGGATCTGGGAAGCCGGTTCAACACCCTGCTCAGCTGCAGGCATGACAGGGATACCTCAATACATAATATTTCACAGTTTATCCACGAATCCGGGTCTGTTGCCAAGCGTGAAGACAGCTGCTCCCCTTCCGGAAAACGCCGGGTCAACGTTGCCATGAACAACACCCAGGTCTCCGTCGGGGACGGGAGCGTGGTCATCGCGGCCATCACCTCCTGCACCAACACATCCAACCCCTTCGGAATGATCGGCGCCGGGCTCCTTGCAAAGAACGCAGTCAAACGGGGACTGCGGACACAACCCTTTGTCAAGACATCCCTGGTTCCAGGCTCAACCGTTGTGGTGGACTACCTGAATGCCTCGGGCCTCATGCCCTACCTGGAAGCCCTGGGGTTCCATGTCGCCGGGTTCGGCTGCACGACCTGCATCGGTAACAGCGGCCCCCTCCACCCCGGGATCGATGCCGCCATACTGGACAATGATTTGACCGTGGCAGCTGTCCTTTCCGGAAACCGGAATTTCGAGGCCCGGATCCACCAGAGCGTCAAGGGCAACTTCCTGGCATCTCCCATGCTGGTCATCGCCTTTGCCATCGCAGGCAGGATTGATGTTGATCTTACATCCCAACCCCTTGCCCTGGACCCAAACAGCCAGCCCGTTTTTCTGAAAGACATCTGGCCCCTGAACCAGGACATTGAATCACTGGTCAGGACCCATGTCGGTCCCGCCGGTTTCCTGTCCGGGTATGAAACCATATTTGAGGGAGACCGGTTCTGGCAGGAACTGGCCGTTGCACAAAGCGTTACCTTTGACTGGAAGGACGGCTCAACCTATATCAGGAACCCACCGTATTTCAAGAACTTTTCCATGACCCCGGACCCGCCCATGAACATCACCGGAGCCAGGGCACTCCTGGTGCTGGGCGATTCCGTGACCACCGACCACATTTCCCCTGCCGGCGCCATCCCGTGGGATTACCCGGGGGGCCGGTATCTCAAGGCGCAGGGCGTTTCAAACCAGGATTTCAACTCCTACGGGTCCCGACGGGGCAATCACGAGGTGATGATGCGTGGGACCTTTGGCAATATCCGGATCAAAAACCATCTGGTCAGTCCCAAAGAGGGGAGCTATACAAAAAAGTTCCCTGAAAACGAAACCCTGTTCGTGTATGACGCAGCCATGGGATACGCTGCTGAAAAAACCCCACTCATCGTCCTGGGAGGCCGGGAGTACGGAACCGGCTCATCCAGGGACTGGGCCGCCAAGGGAAGCCGGCTCCTGGGGGTCAGGGCGGTCATTGCCGAATCCTTTGAACGGATTCACCGGAGCAACCTGGTAGGCATGGGCATCCTTCCCCTCCAGTTCCGAAACGGTGAAACCTGGCGGTCCCTTGGCCTGGACGGAACCGAAATTTTTTCCATAACCGGGATCGAATCCATGACCCCCCAGAAAACACTCCCGGTGATCGCCCGGAAAACCGATGGGACACAGATTGAATTTGCTGTCACGGCACGGCTCAACACCGACATTGACATCCAGTATTTCCAGCATGGGGGAATCCTTCCCTGTGTGCTGCGCAAACTCCTGGAAAACCCGGCCACACAAACACACCTCAAAGGAGAATCATCATGATCGACATAACGGTAAAAATCGGCGGTGAAGCCGGCCAGGGCATACAGACGGTCGGCAACCTCCTTGCTCTGGCCTGCAGGGAATCGGGCCTCTTTATAATGGCCATCAATGATTTCGAATCCAGGATCCGGGGCGGGCACAGCTTCTTCCAGATGCGCATCAGCGACAGGCCCGTCCAGGCCCCCCACCATGTGGTGGACCTTCTGGTTGCCCTGAACCGGGAAACCCATGACCTGCACCGGGAAGAACTCAGCCAGGACGGCATGGTGCTCATGGATTTCAAAAAACAAACAAATGATGATACCGGAAAGGGCACCCGGGTTGAGGTCCTGTTTTCCGATCTGGCCAAACAGGCCGGCGGACCTATTTACGCCAACACGGTTGCTGCCGCTGCCTGCCTGTCCATCCTGGGGGCCTCCATGGACCTGGTCAAAACCATTTTGTCCCGCCAGTTTGCCGGAAAAAGCGACGATGTCCTGGACAGAAACCTGGCTGCCGCCGCTCTCGGGTTCAAGGCGGTCCGGGGGGTATCCATTAAAACAGCCCCCCTGTCCGGGACTGCCGCACCCTTAGGGTTCATCCTGGAGGGGTCCAGGGCCGTGGCTTTAGGGGCCGTGGCAGCCGACTGCCGGGTGGCTGCTTTTTACCCCATGTCCCCGGCAACCAGCATCATGGGACACCTCATTGCTCTGGCCGGCCACCTGCCCCTGGTTGTTGAGCAAGCCGAAGACGAGATCGCGGCCGTCAACATGGTCATCGGCGCATCCTTTGCCGGTGCCCGGGCTATGACAGCCACATCGGGCGGCGGATTCTGCCTCATGACCGAGGGACTCGGCCTGGCAGCCATTACCGAAACCCCCATTGTCATCGTGGATGCCCAGAGGCCAGGGCCTGCCACGGGCCTGCCCACCCGCACCGGCCAGGGGGACCTGCAGTTCGTGATCCATGCATCCCAGGATGACTTCCCCAGATTCGTATTTGCACCGGGCAATTCCGAGGAGGCATTCCACATCACGGTCAAGGCGTTCCAACTGTCGGAAAAATTCCAGGTCCCGGCCATTATCCTCCTGGACCAGTACCTGGCAGATTCCATGTTCCTGGTTGAAAAGCCCTTCACAGCCCAGGCAACTGTCCCGCGGTTCATTGCCCGGGACACGGACCTGGACAACCCCGGAAACTACCGGCGCTTTGCCCTGGCCGAATCCGGGATATCCCCCAGGGCTATTCCCTGCAACGGTGAAGCCCTGGTCGTCATATCCAGCGACGAACACACCGAAGACGGCCATATCACCGAAGAGATTGACCACCGCATCGCCATGGTGGACAAACGCAAGGCAAAGCTGCCCGCCATGACCCGGGAAATGAGTTCTCCTGCCGGATACCACGCCGGGGCTGAACTGCTCCTGATCTGCTGGGGCTCCACCCAGGGAGCGGTGATGGAAGCGGTGGACGGAATGAGAGCCAGGGGTATGGATGCCGGATGCGTCCATTTCACGGATTTGTGGCCCTTTCCTGCCGACGCCGCCGTGTCCCTGCTCTCGGGCGCCCGAAAAGCCATTTACATGGTGGAGCAGAATTCAACAGCCCAGTTCGGCAGGCTCCTGAAGGAACAGACCGGCATCGCCTTCACCCATGCTGTGCTGAAGTACGACGGCAGACCCTTTTATCCCAACGACATCATCGACGCCGTCATACGGCAGGAGGAGTGATACCATGGTGACAGCAATTGATTATACCTCTTCATTCAAGAGCCAGTGGTGCCCAGGCTGCGGCAATTTCGGCATTCTGGAAGCCATCAAGGACGCACTGGTCGCCCAGGACCTTCAGCCCCGGGACATCCTCATGATTTCCGGCATCGGACAGGCAGCCAAAACCCCCCATTTCATGCGCTGCAACATGTTCCACTCCCTGCATGGCAGGGCTCTGCCCCTGGCCCTGGGTGCCAAGATGGCCAACCATGACCTGAAAATCATCGTCAATTCCGGGGACGGTGACTGCTACGGTGAAGGCGGCAACCACTTCATGCATGCGGTGCGGCGGAACACCGACCTGACCCTGCTGGTCCACAACAACCAGGTATACGGCCTGACCAAGGGACAGGCATCCCCGACTTCCGCCTTTGGAATGAAAACACCCATGCAGCCGAACGGTGTCATGTCCCAGCCCTTTAACGGTCCTGCCGTGGCCCTGAGCCTGGGGGCCGGATTCGTGGCCCGGGGTTTCTCCGGTGCCCGGGAGCACCTGGCCCGGCTGATCCGTGAAGCCATGGCCTACAAGGGGCTGAGTCTCATCGACATCATGCAGCCCTGCGTATCCTTTAACAAGATCAACACCTTTGAGTGGTACAAAAAACGGGTGCGTGAAACAGACAACCCTGTACCGGATGATTTTGACGCTGCCATGAAACTGGCACGCCAGTGGGGCGACACCATTCCCATCGGGATATTTTACCAAAGGGAGCAACCCGATTTCACCAGCCTTTTTGACAGGCTGAAATCCGACCCCCTTATCCGACAGCCCTATGACCCCGGATCGCTCCAGCAGATTTTCCAGGAGCTGTGATGCCACCCGTAACCCAAGACACACTCCTGGCCGGTGACATCGGCGGCACCAAAACCATCCTGGGCCTGTTTTCACCGAGCAGCCCCCGGCCCGTGCCCAACCTGGTCCGAACCTATGCCAGCCGGGACTGGTCGGGACTGGGCCCCATCATCCAGGATTTTGCTGCAGGTCTTCCGGCCCTTCCTGCCCGGGCCTGTTTCGGTATTGCCGGACCGGTGACAGGCGGGGTCACCCAGACCACCAACCTGCCCTGGGAGGTGTCTGAAAAAGCCCTGATCCAGCGGTTCGGATTTTCCCGGGCCGTCCTGGTAAACGACCTGGCTGCCATGGCCATGGCCATTCCCGTTCTGGACACCGAAGAGGTGGCCGCCCTGAACACCCCCGCGGTGAACATCCATGAACCCATTGCCCTGGCAGCACCTGGAACAGGTCTAGGCATGGCCCTTCTGATCCCCGGGAAAGCAGGGTTCCGGGTCCTTGCCTCCGAGGGGGGGCATGCAGACTTTGCCCCAAGCAGCGAAGACGAGGCAGACCTCTGGTCCTTCCTGCACCGGCGTTTCGGCCACGTCAGCATGGAACGGGTGGTCTCCGGGCCCGGAATCGCCAACATTTTCAACTGGCTTTGGGAATCAGGCAGATTTGACAAACCCCGGTGGCAGGATCCGGACCTCTTTCTCAGGGATCCTGCCAGGGCCATCGTGGAATCAGCCCTGAACACCCAGAACCCCCTGTGCATAGCAGTGCTGAACCTGTTTATCTCAGCCTTGGGAGCTTTGACCGGGAACCTTGCCCTCACAGGGATGACAACGGGCGGCGTGTTCCTGGGCGGCGGGATCCTGCCCAGGATCCTGACCCTCCTGGCGAACGGCAGGTTCCTAAAATCATTCACCGGAAAGGGCCGGTTTTCACCATTCCTTTCCGCCATCCCGGTCCGGGTCATCCTCAACGATAAGGCTGCCCTTTTAGGAGCTGCGCTCCATGCTGCAAAAAACCTCTGACGCTTTTACAGGGATCAATGACGCAGATATCCTGCATAACTCAGGCATGATCAATCTGAACATGCTTGGACTGTGCCATAAGCGGGGCATCAGGCGACTGTTTTTCTCCTCCTCAGCCTGTGTTTATCCTGAGTACAATCAATCCAATAACCATATACTCAACTGTTCGGAGGACAGTGTTTACCCAGCTGCGCCTGACAGCGATTACGGTTGGGAAAAGCTGTTCAGTGAACGGATGTACATGGCATTTCACCGGAACAAGGGCATGGAGGTCAGAATTGCCCGGTATCACAATATTTTCGGGCCGTTGGGTTCATGGAACGACGGCAGGGAAAAGGCCCCGGCTACCCTGTGCAGGAAAATTGCCTCAACGGCCGACAATGGGGAGATCGAAATCTGGGGGGATGGGAACCAGATCCGTTCCTTTCTCCGTATCGACGAGTGTATCGAAGGGACCCTGCGCCTGATGAGGTCCGGCTGGACAGGCCCTGTCAACCTGGGATCAGATGAACAGGTGTCCATCAATCAGCCGGCGGATATGGTCATGGCCATTGCGGGAAAAAACATGAGGAAAATTCATATCCAGGGACCGGAGGGTGTCCGGGCGAGAAATTCCGACAACAGACTCATTTACCAAAAATTGGGATGGCGACCATCACAGCCGTTGATCCGGGGGCTGGAGAAAACCTACGCCTGGATCAACGGTCAGTTGAACACCATCAACCGGTAACTTCCCTGACCGTTTCCTGGAATCCCGGCCCTGCCCCTCCTTGGGAAACAGATGCCTGCAGTACTGAATGATCCTAAGGACATCGGCCAGGGACGGATCGGTTCTGGTGAATTCCACGGGAATGCTCCGCCGCCCTGAAAACATGAACGCCCGGACCGGATCAAACCCCAGGTCTTTTTCACCCCTGAGAACCGGTGCCAAGACCTGGAAAAAACGCGGATCGATCAGAGTATCCTGATCAATCCTGCCGATGTAGTCACCCCCGGACCTTCTTGCGGAAACATTGCGGGCAAGGACCTCGGCAAAGGGGCTGTCCTTCTGCACGGCCGTTACCATGTCCGGCGGGACTTCAAGAAAATGTGTCAGGTGCCGGGCCTTTCCTGTAAGCTTCAAAACCTTTCTCAAGGGAACATGGCTTCCCCAGTCGTTCACAATGATTTCCACCTGGTCCTGGACAGGGTCACGGTCCCTGCCTGAATCATGGGCCAGAATGACCTGATCGCGGTATTTCCCCTGGCCAACTTGGCTGGAAGATCCATGCATCCCTCAGATAATTTGTGTTGACATCCATTGCCGACTGAATTATGCATAATGATGTGAATAAAATTTATTTTTTAAATATTATTCACAAGCCTCCATCGTCAGCCTGCCGCCTGACAAACTGAATCAGGCGGTTACTTAAATACCAACCGCTTTGTGACAAGACGCCCGTCACAAAGAAACAATGAAAGGAAATGATTGATGAATCGATGGATTAAATTTTTCGCCTGTGTTAGCGCTGCCGTCCTTGTGGGCCTGTTTGTCAACGGTTGTTCAAGCAGTTCAAAAACGCAATTTGTCGACAGTATTGACGGTCAATGGGAGAACAGTTCAGGTGGACCGAAACTGGCCATACATTTCCATGGGGACAAAAAGTCCATCGAGTTGGGTGATATGACCCTGCCGGTTACAGTAAAACCTGTTAATGACGACACCATCACGATGGACGCTGCTGCCCCGGCGCAGTCACCCAAGGATTGGAAAATCATCCGGGTCTGGAACGGTAACGGGTCCGGCTTCGGCATAGCATTGATCCATGATGGAAAACGGGATGACTTTACTGCTGCCGGAAAATCATAACGCTTCATCCATCGTTTGATTGGTAGAAAATTCAATGACCGTTTTTAGCAGGCCGGAAACGCTTCCCGCTTCGAGGGGAAAGGTTCCCGGCCTGCTTTGTTTTTTCTCGCCCCTGACAGCTACCTTCAATTTTAATCTTCAACCCTGCCTTCCCTGGCAACCCGTGCCGCCGCTTTCCCTTGACAACGCCGGTCAAATAATCGAGAACTACATCTTGACCCATGGCGACATCCGGGGGCCTGCCCTGCAGGCAGCCCCGGTTCAGCCCTTATCCTGGCGGAGACTGATGTTTACCCCAGGAATCATTCAGGTGCTAAAGGTGCGACTTTTGTTCACAAGCATACGGTCGAAACTGGTTGGAATCCTTGTTATCCTGGGAATGATTCCCCTGCTCTTCGTGGGTATTTTGGCCTATGAGACAGCGTCAGAAGCCCTTTTGTTCCAGGCCCGGGAGCAACTGGACAACCTTGCCGGGAAAACCGCCCAGCAGATCGATGATTTTTTCATGGACCTGGAAAAGGATATTGATCTGCTGTCGGAATACCCGTTTATCCAGCTGGCTTTTCTCCAGTTTGAATTCAGGCAGAAGCTGGATACAGTCCAGAGAGTCCTCACGGATTATGCAAAGAAAAACAGCTATTTCAACCGGATAGCCCTGGTGGACCTGAACGGGGACACCATCATTTCAGACTTGGGGAAAGACCAGGAACCCGGTATGGGCCTTTCCAGGGAATGGTTCAAAGCAGCACTGGAAAAAGGGCTGCACCTTTCCGATATCATTTTCACAGGTCAGGACCATACACCCAGGATGATCCTGAGCAAACCGGTTCATGACTTTGAAGACCGGGAGAAAAAGGTGGGACTCCTTGTTTTTGATATAAAACTGGCAGCGTTCACGCAGTTTGTCTCTTCGTTGAAAATCGGGGAAAAGGGTTACGCCTTTCTCTGGGATCACAAGGGCTATATCGTGTACCATCCCGAAGTGCGGTATCGTTTCAATGAAAACCTGGTCAAGAAGGGGGATGATGAATTTCGGAACCTGCTTGAAAAAATGAGCCGTGGAGAAAAGGGATTCGGAAGGTATGCACTGGACGGAATCAGGAAAAACATGTTTTTTACGCCATGCCGTACAAAGAACTGGAGCGTGGGCATCGCTGTTGAAACATCCAAGCTCATGGCCGATATCCTGAAGCTTAGGCAAAGCATGACGACCATCATCTCCATTCTGTGCGTCTTGATATTTCTGGCCTCGTTCCTGTTCATTAAAAGCATTACCCGCCCCATAAACCGTTTGATACAGGGGGCCAGGGCTCTGGGTGATGGAGACCTGGACCATGTGATCACCATTGACTCCGGGGGTGAGTTCTTCCGCCTTGCCCAGGAATTCAACTCGATGTCGGCCAGACTCAGGCGCAGCATGCATGAAATCCTCGAGCTCAAGACTTTTAACGATGATATCCTGCACAATGTTTCCAGCGGAATTATTACCGTGGACAGGGACAATACAATCTCCTCCTTTAACAGGGTCGCCGGAACGCTCCTCGGACTGACCCAAAACAACGGCGTGCCTGAAGGTTCCCCCCGGGTGGAAAAGGTCAGAGAAATCCTGCAGCATACACTGGAGAAAAACCAATCAGCCGGCAACGTGGAGCTTGAATTCTTCAATGAAAGGGATGACAGCCCGGTGTTCATGGAGCTGAACACTTCCCTTCTGAGAAATGCAGCAGGGGATATAACAGGGGCCATAGCCGACATACGCGACATCACCCGGAGAAAGAGAATTGAAGAAGAGATGGTCCGGGTTGAAAAACTGGCCTCTTTGGGAGAACTTTCCGCAGGAATGGCCCATGAAATCCGTAACCCCCTGGCAGGAATGAAAACCAGCGCCCAGGTGCTTGCCAAGCGCCTGAAAACCGATGAGGGAAGGATACTGGTGGACGGCATCATCGCCAGCATAGACAGAATGAACAATACGGTGACCGATCTTTTGAATTTTTCAAGGCCCAAGCCGCCGTGTCCGGCACCCTGGGATCTGCCCCAGCTGATTGATCTGACACTGACCATGCTCAGGGTCAAACTGAGGGAATCGGGTATTGATCTTGTGCTCGACTACGGACCTGACCTGCCCAGGGCCATGATCGACAAAGAGCAGATCCAGCAGGTGTGCATTAACCTCATTCTCAATGCCCTCAAGGCCATGCCCGGGGGAGGAGCCCTTACCATTTCCGTAAGAACCTGCAGTTCAGCAGGCCGGGACTGTCTGGAACTCTGTGTCGCAGACACCGGAAGCGGTATCAGAAAAGAGCACATGGCCAAGATCTTCAACCCCTTTTTTACCAGTGACCCCAAGGGAACCGGACTGGGTCTCGCAATTGTCCAGAAACTCCTGGAAAAAAATAAGGGATCCATACACATAGACAGCATACCGGGCAGGGGAACCCGTGCTGCTGTTTTACTGCCCGCGGTAATACCCGGATAAAGGGACTCCCATGTCAAAAAGAAGCGTTTTTATCGTAGATGATGAAGAGATACTGTGCAACTCCCTGAAAATTGACCTGGAGGACGACGGGTACCTTGTCAGCTTGGCCCACACGGGTGAGGACGCGGTTGCGGGAATTGAGGAGATCAGCCCGGGGGTGGTCCTCCTGGATCTGAGGCTACCCTGCATGGACGGAATAGAGGTGCTGAAACGGATAACAGCCTTTGATGAAGACATGAAAGTCATCATGATGACCGCCTATGGAGACACCCATACTACGGTAGAGGCGGTGAAATGCGGTGCCTATGATTTCATCAACAAACCCTTTGAGCTTTATGAACTCAAGGCCATCATCAACAATGCCTTTGAGAGCCGCACTTTGAAACAGGAGGTCAACTACCTCAGGTACAAGCAGCGCAAGTTCGAAAAATACTGCGATCTGGTTGGAAAAAGCCACAAGATGCAGGAAATCTACAGGCAGATCGATATCCTGGCTGAAACACGTGACACAACAGTACTGATCCTGGGAGAGAGCGGTACGGGCAAGGAACTGGTTGCGGAAGCCATCCATTACAAGAGCAAACGAAGCAAGGCCTCGTTCATGGAGATAAACTGCGCATCCCTGCCTGAAAACCTGCTTGAGAGCGAGCTGTTCGGGTATGAGAAAGGGGCTTTCACCGATGCCAAGCAATCCAAAAAGGGGCTGCTGGAACTGGCCGACGGCGGGACGGTCTTCCTTGACGAGATCGGTGAGCTGCCCATTTCCATACAGGCCAAACTGCTCAGATTTCTTGAGAAAAAAAGCTTTAAACCCCTTGGAAGCGGCAAGGACTTGAAGGTCGATGTCCGGATCGTGGCCGCAACCAACCGGAACCTGGCCAGCGCCATCAAGGACAATTTTTTCAGAAAGGATCTGTATTACCGGCTGAATGTGGTGTCCCTGTATCTGCCCCCGCTCAGGGAGAGAAAAGAGGATATTGCTCTTCTTGCCAGCTATTTCCTGGATACGTTCTGCCGCGAGATGGGCAAATCCCTGATGGAATTCTCAAATGAGGTCCTGGATATTTTTGAAAATTATTCCTGGAACGGCAATGTAAGAGAACTGCGCAATGTGGTTGAAAGAATCGCCATTTTCGGCACCGGCACCCGGGTAGAAAAGAAATTGCTGGCGCCTGAACTGCTGAAGAGCGGGCCATGTCCGGCTGATTATCCCGCCAGTGAAATGACCGGGGGGGGAGCCACCCTTGATGCCATGCTCGCCGACATCGAGAAACGGATTATCACAAGCACCCTTGAGAAGACCAACGGCAACAAAACCCAAACCGCAAACCTGCTCGGCATCAGCAGGTTTTCCCTGGGCCGCAGAATCAGCAAACTGTTCATGGAGTAAGAGATGAAAACCCTGGGCCAAAGAGTGTTCCTGGTCGTCCTGACGGCATACCTGTCCGGCATCTGCTGCCTGCCATCGGCATTTTCGGAAACGGCCCTCAAGGTAGCCATGATCACATGGCGCGGCGAAACTCCGGCAGAAACGGGATTTGTGGAGGGGCTCAAGCAGTACGACCACCCCCTGTCTTTTATCATGTACCATGCCAACCAGGACATGACCAGGCTGAACCGGGTCGTCACAAAGCTGAAAACAGACGGGGCGGACCTGATATATGTGTTCGGGACCACAGCCACAAAAAAGGTGCTCGCGGATATCACCACCACGCCGGTAATATTCAACATCGTTACGCGGCCGGTTGAATCCGGAATCATAGCGAGCTGGAATTCTTCGGGGAACAATGCAACCGGGGTAAGCAGCCTGGTTCCCATTGTCCATCAGCTCAAAGCCCTGGACAAGGTGATCCGTTTCACCAGGCTGGGTATGATTTACAACCCCATGGAACAGAACTCCATCATTCAAAGGGACCTTGTCAAAGAGCTGGAAACTGAACTGGCTTTTAAGTTATACGAATTTCCCATAACCGGCAGGGAAGATATCCCCCAAGCCCTTGAAGGACTTGATACAAAGGTGGATGCGGTGTACCTTCCATCGGATTCCATGGTAAAAATGCTGGCCGCTCAGATCCTGACCCTGGTAAACCGGTACGGCTTACCATCCCTTTCGGCAATGGAGGACATGGTTGTCCATGATTCTGCGCTCCTGGGACTTGTCCCCGACTATTACCAGCTGGGGAGGCTGGCTGCTGCAAAAGCGGATCTGGTCCTCAAGGGGACGGCCCCGTCCAGTATTCCCACATCCACCCTGGACCACTTTAAAATCACCGTCAACATGAATACGGCAAGACAGATCGGCATCAACATTCCCACCTCCATTCTTGTCATGGCGGACAGGATTATCCGCTGAACCCCTTCCCTGGCGGTGAACGATCGTCCCATGAGCGTTTTCGCACAGTAGAGAGCGTGCGAAAACCGCACATTCATTGCGGCACATAAAGACATAAGCACCCGAAATAAAAGTCTGTTTCCCTGAAATCCAGGTGCGGCACAGAAACTGCTTCCTGGTTATGATGTAATCACTTTTTAGTTACCTTATCAACGTCATAACTGAGGAGAAGACCAATGAAAAAAAGCGGGACTATCATAAGAAATCTGGTGATGACAGCATTCGTACTTGTATTTATGCTTGCAGCCATGCCGGGCAATGTCCAGTGTGAAACCTATCGATTGAAATTCCAGATGGCATGGCACACCCAGCACCCCCAATACAAAGCGTATGAGGAATTCATTAAACGGATAGAGAAGGAAACGGACGGTAGGCTGAAATTCACCGTTTTCCCGGCCAGCCAGCTCATCGGGACCAATGAGGCACTGGACGGGCTGAAAAGCGGCACCATCGATATGCTGGCAGGGTGCGGCGCCTATTACCATGGCATGGTACCCGAAGGCGATGTTGACTGGCTTCCCTATGTATCCCTGGACAACCGGGCCAATTTCTACGATTACATGAACAACACCCAAGGCGGCAAGGCCAGTGAATTTCATGACATCATCTACAATGCCTATCTGGACAAAACCAATGCTGTCTGGCTCACCAATATCATCTGCGGCAGTTCCGGGATCATTGGCCGGGGAAACAAGGAATACAACACCGTTGATTCATTGAAAAACATAAAACTCCGGGCAGCCGGCGGCGTCAGTACCCGGGTTGCCAAGGCTTGGGGAGCCAGTCCAGTTACCATGGCCACCGGGGAGATCTACCCCGCCCTCCAGCGTGGGACCGTGGATGCGCTGATCTTCTACGCTTACGGACTCAAGGATTACAAATTTTTCGAAGTGGCAAAGACCTTCTCAAAACCGCCTGTCTTCACCTGGGCCGATGATCTGTGGATCAACCTCCAGGCAATGGAAAAACTGCCGGCGGATCTCCAGGCTGCACTGATAAAAGTATCCCGGGATTGGGGACGGTGGGCCAGCGTTGAGTACTGGCCCCAGTATGAAGAAGAAAATGAGAAGTGGTGCATTGAAAAGGGCGTCAAATTCGTCACCATGGATGACGAGAACATCGCACGATCAAAGGAAATGCTTAAAGAGGTGTGGGACTGGTACGCCAATGAAAGTCCCGGATGCAAACGGCTGGTGGAGCTGATCAGTATAGAGCAGAAACGATGGGCTGAAAAATAACCAGATCCGGGCTGACGCATGCCGACAGTCTGAAACAAAATCCGTATCAACCAGGGGAAGGATATGAAACAGGACGTTATCAATCAAACCAGTGGGCTGGCCCGCATCATGAACCGGATTTCAGCCCTTGACGAAAAACTGGCCGAAGCCGCGGGCTGGATCGTCGTGCTCATGATGCTCACCATCAGTTACGACGTGGCCATGCGGTATATTTTCAACGCTCCCACCACCTGGAGCTTTGAGGTCAACCGGTACATGCTGATTCTGGTGGTATTCATCGGCGGGGGATGGACACTTCCTGCCGGCGGGCATGTCAGTGTTGACATAGCCACGGACCTGATTCCCGGGCGCAAACGGATCCTGGTGGACATTATCACCTCGTTCATGGCAGGTGCCTATGTGCTTGTATTTCTGGTCGAGTCCGTGGTGTTCACCTTTGAGGCCTGGGCAAACAATGTCAGGAGCACCGAATATCTGGCGTGGCCATTGTGGCCCATCCGCATGTTTCTGGTTATCGGGGCAACCCTGCTCTTTCTGGAATATATTATCCGGATCATCAAGGATTCAACCCGGTTTTTTCAAACGGCCCGGGTCAACAACAACAATGACGATAGGAGATAGCTGTCCATGGAATGGTATGGTGTTCTTTCTCTTCTGGTGGTTTCACTCACACTGTTTCTGTTTCTGGGGATTCCAGTAGCCTTTTCCCTGGGACTTCTCAGCGTTATCAGCGCCCTTGTATTCTGGCCGGGCACCACCGGGCTGTACGGTGTGGCCCTGGCCGGATACGGCCATATGGGCAATTACACGCTGGTCTGCGTGCCCCTGTTCATTCTCATGGCCCAGTTGGTCATGCACAGCCGCATGGGTACGGACAGCTATGAGGTGGCGGACCGCTTCCTGAGACCGTTGCCTGGAGGCCTGGGGATGACCAGTGCTGTTTTCGGAGCCATTTTCGGTGCAGTGTGCGGTGCCAGCACAGCAGGCACTGCAACGGTAGGCCTCCTGTCCCTTCCGGAAATGGTGAAACGCCACTACAATCCGGGTATGTCCGGCGCCATCGTGGCGTTTTCGGGAGCCCTGTCCATCCTGATCCCGCCCAGCGTTATCCTTATTCTCTATGGAACCCTGGCCAATGAATCCATAGGCGCCCTGTTTGCGGGCGGCGTTATCCCGGGGATTCTTCTAACCATTCTGTCACTGGTCTATATCTTTATACGGGTGCTTATCAATCCGAGTGTGGCGCCCAGGGACGACATCCGGTTTTCATGGAAGGAAAAGATGGGATCCCTCTGGAAGGTCTGGTCTTTGCTGACGGTCATCCTGATCCTGCTTGTGACCATCTACACGGGTGTTGCAACACCAACCGAAGCCAGTGCCATTGCATGTCTTGCCGTTTTTGCCATTGCCGTTGCAAAAAAGACCCTGGATATGAAAACCACGAGAAAAGCACTGCTGCATACCGTACGGACCACGGCCATGATAGGCTGGATCATCATCGGAGCCACATCCTTCGGGTATGTCATCATCTACTCCGGATGTGCCGCAGAACTAACGGACTGGGTTGTGTCACTGCCCCTGTCCACCACATCGGTGGTGCTCATCCTGATGCTGGGATTTCTGATCATGGGGATGTTCCTTGACCCGGCAGCCATCGTCATGATGACCACCCCCATCATTCTGCCCATCCTGAATGCCCTGCACATCGATACCCTGTGGTTCGGCATCCTGATGGCCGTCAACATGTGCGCCGGGAATATCTCACCGCCCATGGGCCTGAACCTGTATATCGTAAAGGGCCTGATGCCCGAGGAAATGAAGCTGAGCCAACTGTTCGTTGCAGCTGTCCCGTTCATCCTGCTGGATATTGCAACAATTGGACTCATCATGGTGTTTCCCGGGATCGTCACATGGCTGCCAAGCCTGATGGTATGAACCGTTAATTCCCCAGCTCCATGACCCTATGAAGTTGATCCGTTTGTGTGTCCAAAATGTCAGGGTTCAATGAAAATCATCAGTTTCAGCGAAAAACTTGACGTCATGGAAAAAATTTTGCGTCATCTTGATCTCTGGGATATCCGCAATCATGATCCGCCGCAAAAGGTTTCTGATTGTATCCTTGAATTGGTCTATGATAAGGCAGGCTCTCAGATTCCGGAACACGTCCGCCTTGGCTCTGGTAGTGTGAACCTGAGCTTTCAGGATGCGTTGACCACAGGGTTGAACTGGGGCTAACCCGCATAAATCGCATCGATTTCCGCCGCGAATTTCTTGTGGATCGTGCCCCGCCGCACTTTCATGGTGGCGGTCATTTCATTGTCATCATGGTCCAGTTCTTTGGTCAGCAGCAGGAATTTGCGAACATTTTCAACCTTGGCAAATCTGGCGTTGACGGTATCCACAGCCTCTTGAATCAAGGTCCTGACCTCGGGCATCATGGACAGGGATTTAAAGGTTGTGTAAGGAAGCTGCCGGTTGGTGGCCCACTTGCCCACGGTTTCAAAATCGATCTGGATCAGGGCTGAGATGAATTTTTTCCCGTCCCCCAGGACAATGGCCTCCTTGATATAGGGGCTGACCTTGAGTTCATTTTCAATCAGGGAGGGGGCGATGTTCTTCCCGCCCGATGTAATCAGAATATCTTTTTTCCGGTCCACGATGGAGACATGGCCATCCGCATCCACCGTGGCAATGTCTTCGGTCATGAGCCAGCCATCAACAACGGTTTTGGCCGTGGCTTCCGGATTCTTGTAATACCCCATGAACACGGACGGCCCTTTTTTCATCAATTCCCCGTCCGGCGCCAGCTTGTACTCGATGCACGAGACGGGTTTTCCCACGGTGCCGAGTTTGATGTCATCGCCCATGTGGATAAAGGAAAGACCTGTACACTCGGTCATGCCGTATCCTTCCTTGGTCTGAATGCCGATGGCATGGAAGAAAAGCAGTTCCTCGGGACTGACTTTGGCGGCTGCCGACAGGTTCAGCCTGGACTTTCTAAGCCCCACATAATTCTGCAGTGCCCTGAACATCAGCCAGTAGCCGGCCCACCAGGCCAGTTTCAGACCAAAGCCTATTGTTTCCCTGCCAAGTCGCCGATTTGCCATGGTGTATCCAATGGCCATGCACCGGTCAAAGCACAGGCGCTTCAGCCGGCTGGAATCCTGGATGTTTATGGTGATGGAGCTGTGCAGTTTTTCCCAGATCCGGGGCACGCCCAGAAACAGGGATGGTGCTATTTCCCTTAGATCGTTCTGGATGGTGGCAATGCTCTCGGCGAAATTCACCGTATTGCCCACAAACAGGGGCAGGTACAGGCTGAAAATCTGTTCTGCCACGTGGCACAGGGGCAGGTAGGAAACAACGCTGTCTCTGCGGGTAACGGCCATGGCCTGGGCCGCGGACCAGGCAGCGGCTTCCACATTCCTGTGACTGACCATGGCGCCTTTGGGCGGCCCTGTGGTGCCGGACGTGTAGATCATGATACAGATATCTTCGGGCCCCCCTTTCTTGATTTCCTCCAAAAACAGGTTGGGGCTTGTCCTTGCCAGTTCCATGCCCAGGTCTTCAACGTCTTTAAACGAGAGAATCATGTCTCTGGGGTAGTTGCGCAGCCCCTTCATGTCCATGACAATGATTTTTTTCAACAGGGGAAGTTCATGGATCACTTCAAGGATCTTGTCTGTCTGCTCCTGGTCCTCACACACGACCATCACGGAGTCGGAGTGGTTTACGACATAACTGACTTCAGGATAGGGGCTTGTGGGGTAAACCCCCAGGGTGACGCCTCCGAGGCTGATGCAGGCGAGATCTGCATAGAGCCACTCTTTGCAATTGTCGCTGATAATGGCCAGATGATCTCCCCGTTGAAATCCCAGCGTCACCAGTCCCATGGCAAAATGCTTTACATGGGTCAGGTACTGATTCCAGGTGACACATTGCCAGATTCCGAAGTCCTTTTCCCGCAAAGCCACCTGGTCACCGCAGTGTGCAACCCGGTCCAGGAAAACCCGGGGCAGCGTTTTATAGGTCAGCTCAACCATCGTTTCCTCCGCTTGTAGTGCTTCACGTTGTGGTAGCTGGACGTGTCGTTCCCATGCCCCATGCCCAGGTAAAATTCCTGGACATCCCTGTCCCCCAACAGGAGATCTACCGGGCCATCCAGTACGATCCTGCCGTTTTCCATGATATAGCCATAGGTGCTTATCCCCAAAGCCATCTGGGCGTTCTGTTCCACAAGCAGGATGGCGGTTCCTTCTTTTTCATTTATTTTTTTAATGATCTCAAATATCTCTTCAACGAGCATGGGGGCGAGCCCCATGGATGGTTCATCGAGCATCATGAGAGCGGGTGTGGCAAGCAGGCCCCGGCTGATGGTAAGCATCTGCTGTTCTCCGCCGCTCAGATACCCTGCCAGGCGCTTGTACCTGTCTTTTAATATGGGAAAATACCCAAAGCATTTTTCAATATCCCGGGCAATTTTCCCCCGGTCTTTCTGGGTGTAGGCCCCGCAGATCAGGTTTTCTTCAACCGTCAGATCTTCAAAAACCCGCCTGCCTTCCATTACCTGGAAAACACCCTTCTGCACGATGGTGTGGGGCCCCAGGCCGGATATGGTTTCCCCCTTGAAGCGGATCGTCCCATCGGTAATGGCACCGTCCTCAAGGGGCAGAAATCCGCTGATGGCTTTGAGCGTGGTGGATTTGCCTGCGCCGTTGGAACCCAGCAATGCAACAATGGCCCCTGGGTTGACCTCAAGGGAAAGCCCTTTCAGCACCAGGATGGTAGTGTTGTAGAGCACCTCTAAATTGTTCACTTCAAGAATAGCCGGCACCGGACCCTCCTGCTGTTTTGATGATCAACGCCCCCGGTCTTACCGTCTGGGGATCAGGGACAGAGAACAAACAATGAACACCGGAGCCGGGCTCACACTGCCCGGCTCCGGCAATGGGTTATCAGTCCAGCCGGATCCAGTCGGAAACCGCCACAAATTTGCCATTCTGGGCTTTGTAGACCTTTCCGGTTGCCGTTGCATTGGAGTTGGTAAAACTGACCACGCCGCTGAGGCCTCCGGTATCCCAGTCCTTGATCTTGGGGATCATGTCTTTAAGGTTTTCACCGGTGATGGGCAGGCCTGCGTCATGACACATCTGGGCCAGTTTTACATAGACCATGCCGGTAAACCATCCCTGCATATAGGAATTGGGGCGATAGGTGACATCGGGATGGTGCTTTTTGGAATAGGCGTGCATGGCCTGTATCATGGGGACGTCATCCATGTACCAGTAGGCATAGGGGGAAACACCCATATAGCCTTCGGCGTCGGATCCCAGCTTGTCCAGCAGCATTTTACTCATGGCCCAGAAGGTGCCCATGAAGGTGATCTCAAGGCCGAAATCCTTTGCTCCCCGGATGACTTCGGGTATGGGCGGAACCACATATCCCTGGAAAATACAGAAATCGGGGTCATTGCGTTTCAGGTCAAGGAGCTGGCTGGTAATGTCCACGGCCCCAACCTTGGTAACCTCTTCGGCAACCACGTCGATGCCGAGTTTCTTGGCCAGGTCACGTGCATAGGGGATGGGGTCCCGGCCGAATTCCGTGTCACTGTAAAAAAAGGCCACGCGGTGGGGCCTGTTTTCTTTTTTGGGCTGCTCGGCAATATACTTCAAAAGAACACCAAACTGCTGGGCATAGGTCGGGCCGCTCACAAAGGTATAGGGGTTGGTCTGCCGGTCACTGAGCTCCTGTGAAAAGCTGGTGGATCCATAGACCACATGATACCGGGAGTTGATTTCCGGTGCCATTGCTTTGCCGACACCGGTGGATTCGCCATACATCATGGGAGGGTTTTCCTGGGCCATTATTTTTTTAAATGAGGCAATGGCACGTTGAAGATCATATCCGGTATCCTCATAGAAGTACTGGAATTGCCTGCCTCCGACACCGCCCTGTTCATTGGCATAGCCCAGTGAATCCATGAGCCCCTGGTTGATATGTTCTCCGGCAAAGGCAAACCGCCCGGTAATGGGCTGGCCGGCCCCGACCTTGATGACCTCCCCGGCAAAAGAGGCCCCAACGAAAAACGACAACACGACCATCATAGCCAGGGTTAACACGCTGCTTTTTTTCATGACCACTCCTTTATTAATGGTTTCGGGGTTAAGCGCTTCATGTTCAGTTATCGGTGAATCAACATCGGTGTCTTCCAATGGGTGGCAAGTCCGGCCCTGAAAAAAGAGTAAAGTCAGTGCTCAAAGGGCCACAGGTGAAAATAATTTTTTATGCGCCGCCATATTTCGGCCAGACCGTGGGGTTCAACTACCAGGAAAATCACGATCAGTAATCCAAATATAACCTGCTGACAGGGGAACAGAAAACTCATGGCTGTCGGAAATACGCTGACCAGAAATCCAAGACCTGTTTTAATCACCTCAGGGACCACGGTCATGAAAATGGCACCCAGTATGGAGCCCAGAATACTCCCCATGCCGCCCACAATAATCATGGCCAGGTACCGGATGCTTTCCAGTAACGGAAAGTGCTCCGGGGTCACGGATTTTAAAAAATTTACCCAGAGGCATCCTGAGAGTCCGGCCATGAAGGAACTGATGGCAAAGGCATAGGTTTTATACCTGGGCAGGTTGATACCCATGAGTTCGGCCGAGATGTCCCGGTCCCTGATGGCGATGAACGCCCGTCCGACCCGGGTTCGAAACAGATTCCTGGCAGCGGTGACACACACAATGACCATGAAAAGGGTTAAGAAATAGTAGTTGAAATCATTGTCCAGGGCAATGCCGAAAATGTGAGGCGGGGGGAGGTTCATGCCCCGGATCCCGCCGGTCATGGATTCCCAATGGACAAACACAAACTCCAGGATCAATTGGGCAGACAGCGTTGCGATGCACAGATACATGCCCTTCAGGCGGAGGGAAGGCCCGCCCACAATGATGCCGAAGGCTGCGGACATCAGCCCTGATAGCGGCAGGCACACCAGAAGCGGCAGGTTGAACCGGGTGGATAAAATGGCGGCCGTATACCCGCCGACACCGATGAATGCAGCATGGCCCAGGGATATCTGTCCGGCAAAACCGGTCAGTATATTCAGACCCACGGCCCCGATGATGGTGATACCGATGAGGTTGGCCATGAACAGAAAATAATCCCCGGCAACAAAGGGGAAGACCATCAGGCCCAGATACAGAACACCCAGCCAGAAACGGGATGTGGGATTGGCAAAAACAGACTGGTCTGATGCGTATGTTTCCTTGAAGTCTCCAATGCGCATGGTTGCTGCTGCTCCTGTTAAAGTCGTTCGATTTCTTTGGTGCCGAACAGACCGTAGGGTTTAATGCATAAGATGGCGATCAGGATGACAAACGGCGCAAGATCCTTGACCCCGCCGTGGAAGTACGGGTCCAGATATCCCCCGGCCAGGTTTTCAACGATTCCCACGATGAATCCGCCGATCACCGCACCAACGATGGAGTCAAGTCCTCCCAGGATAACGATGGGAAATATTTTAAGCCCGATATGTCCCAGGGTCGGCTGAACACCGCCGATATTGCCGATGATGATTCCGCCCAGGGAGGCTGCTATGGCGCCGAACGCCCAGGAAATGGTAAACATGGTCTTGACGTTGATCCCCATGGAAAACGCGGCGATCTGATCATTGGCAGTTGCCCGCATGGCCACCCCTATTCTGGCGTATTTAAACAGGATCAGGAAGACGATCACTACGGCCATGGCCATCAGGAACCCGTAAAACAGATTGGATCTGAGGACGATATCCCCGAGAAAAATGGGTTTTCTCGGGAACAGGGGGGGGAAGCTCCTGAAACTGGACCCCCAGATGATTTCAGCGATTCCCAGAAGGATGGAACTCAGGCCGATGGTCACCATGATGATGCTGATATTGGGGCGTCCCAGCATATGTCTTAAAATCAGGCGTTCAACCAGGGCCCCCAGCAATGCGGAAGCGATGATGACCAGGGGAAATCCGATGAACGGGGAGAGTTCCAGGTAGACCATCAGGGAATAAAAAATATAGGCTCCGATCATCATGAATTCGCCGGTGGCAAAATTGATGATATTGGTTGCCTTGTAGATGAGGACAAAGCCAAGGGCGATGAGGGCGTATATTCCCCCGACCAGAAAACCGCTTGCAAGAAGCTGCAGAAATATATCCATGGTTATCCTTTCTTTTGTCCCAGGTAGGCTTTGATGACTTCCGGGTGCCGCTGCACGGCTTCAGGGGTTCCGGTCGTCAGTCTCTGACCGAAATTCAACACCAGAACCCGGTCTGAAATATCCATGATCATTCTCATGTCATGCTCAATGAGCACGATGGTGATATCGTGTTCTTCCTTGATATCCAGGATAAACCGGGCCATGTCTTCTGTTTCTTCAGCGTTCATGCCGGCAACGGGTTCGTCCATCAGGAGAACCCTGGGACGCATGGCAAGGGCCCTGGCCAGTTCGACCCGTTTTTGCAGACCATAGGCGAGAGCGCTTACCGGCAGCTTCCGGATGGATTCAATCTCCAGAAAATCGATGATATCTTCTTCAATTTCTTTTCTAAGCGCCATCTCTTCCCGGTGGGCAGAGCCCCAATACCACAGCCCTGACAGTAAACCCGTCTTTAAATGGGCGTGGGCGCCCAGCTTAATGTTGTCCATCACGGACATGCCATGGTACAGGGCGATATTCTGGAAGGTTCTGCCCAGACCCAGGGCCGCCCGTTTGTCGGCATCCAGGTGGTTGATATCCGTTCCCTGGAAAAAAACGGTTCCCTTTTTGGGACGGTAGAAACCGCTGATAATATTCAGCAGGGATGTCTTTCCGGCGCCGTTGGGTCCGATAATGGAAAATATTTCACCTTCGGCCACATCAAACGTGACATCGGATAGTACTTCCAATCCGCCAAAGGCCAGAGACACATCATCAATGGAAAGAATGTTCATGGTATCTCCTTGTGTTCGAACGCCGGTCCGGCCCGGTTCCCTGCCGGTCCATCGCCCGTGGAAACCGGGCTGCCGGCTGCCTGTCTGAGCATGGGACATCGGGCTGAAACGCATACGGCTCGATGGGATCACAGCCAGTTACTGTGTAATGAATTAAACCCCGCGTGTAAATCGGTAAACCGACCAAAATACGGTAGGTGAACCAACCAAGATTGTGTAGGTAAATGACTCACACCACAGGTTGCGGTTGGCTCCCGGGATTGAGCAGTCCGGTGGGCCAGGTCAGGCAGACTCGGAAAAAACGCCGGTTTCAACCCATATCACGGCATGCCGTACCAGTTTGCCGCTGTGGTTCAGGTTGAGTTTGGATTTGATGCGTTCGCGGTAGGTCCCAATGGTTTTGACGCTGATGTTCAGATGATGTGCGATTTCACCCGACGTAAATCCCCTTCCAATGAGTTGAAAAATTTCCATCTCCCGGTCGGTGAGTTTTTTCAGCGGGGACTCATGCAGGGCAGCCGGCTGATTACGGAATTTGTTCAGGATATGACTCATGATGGTGGTGCTGACATAAAGGTTGCCGGACAGTATTTCCCGGATGGCTTTTACCACGGACGTAGAAGCCTCCTGTTTCATGATATAACCCTTGGCCCCGGCCATGATGCATCTCTCTGCATGCAGCGATTCGTCGTGCATGGACAAAACCAGGCAGGACATGGTTTTGTGGTGTTCACTGATTTCTTTTACCAGGTCGATCCCATTGCTGTGTTTCAGGGACAGATCCACCACGGCCAGGTCCGGCTTCTCTTTTTTGATGACAGCCAGGGCACCTGCCACATCGTCGGCATCCCCACAGACCACCATGTCCTTTTCGCGGTTGATCATTTCTGTCATCCCCATCCTGAAAATGGGGTGATCCTCAACAATCACTATTTTGATTTTCGTTTTTTCCAGGGTCATGGCATCCATTTCATGTTCCGATGTCAAGCTGCACACGGGTCCCACCATCGGTGTTCCGGGTTATCTTAAAAGAGGCTCCGATACTTTCCGCCCGGTAGCTCATTATCTTGAGACCCATTCCCCGGGACGGCTGAACCGCATCCATTCCTTTTCCGTCGTCACAGATACTCAATGTCACGCTGCTCTCGCCGATACCCAAATCAATGACGATAGTCTTTGCGTGGGAATGCCGGACTGCGTTGTGAACCGCTTCATGGGCAATGTAGTAAATCTGGGTGGCAACGCTGCTGTCCTTTATGTGGTGAACCCCTTGGCAGCGGTACACACAGGTAATCCCAAACACCTCTTTGACATAGTTGGCCAGTTCTTCAAGGGAGAGATCAAATCCGTGGTCCGACAGATTGACCGGACACAGCCCCTTGGATAATTGCCGGGTTTTGGTAATGGTATCTAAAATGAATTGCCTTATTTTTCCGGCGTCTGAAGCCTCGACAACGGATTTCTCCCCAAGCTTTTCCTCCAGGATTTTTGTCATTACCTCAATGCCGATGAGCTGGGGACACAGGTCATCATGAAGGTCCATGGCGATTTTCTGCCTTTCCTGTTCGCTGATGGTGAGTATCTCCCTTTCAAGGCGTTTTGATTCTGTCAGGTCTTCCATGGCTGCCAGGATGCAGGCTTCTCCCCACAGGTCCACGATCTCAGCGGATAAAAGACCGGTACGTTTTTCTCCGGTAGCCATCTGGAACTGTACTTCCTGGTTTTTAAGCCGCCTTTCCCTGATCAGCGTTTTCTTCAGTTTGGGGCCGTCCGTTTTGTTTCTGAAAAAGTTCACTGCCATGAGGTCTTTGCCCACAACGGTGCCGGTACTGTATCCTGTATAGGTAAGAAAACTGTCGTTTACTTTAATAACCCGGCCATCCTTTAATGAAGCGATAAACATCCCGCTGGGACTGCAACGGAAGGCCTTGGAAAACATTTCTTCGGAAAGGCGCAGGGCTTTTTCCGATTTTTTTCTCTCCGTCACATCCCGGATCACTGCGCAAAACCCTGTCGGGGTAGTGTGCTTGTCTTTTATCAGGGAGACCGAGGCCTCCGCCGCGCAGAGGGTTCCATCTTTTTTCACAAATGTCAGGTCCGAGCGTTTTGTGGCTGCCCCGGTTTGCCTGACCTGATCGAAAACCATGTCAATCCGTTGTGAGCTGCGATTGGAATAGGACCGGATATCGCTGCCCGCCAATTCGTTTTCAGTGTACCCCAACAGGCTTACCATGGAGTTGTTGAAAAATGTGATGATGCCGTCCAGGTCCACCTCAAAATACCCTTCCTCGATCCGTTCAAGGATCCTTCGGTATTTGCCTTCACTGCTCCGCAAGGCGCTTTCTGTCAGCTTATGCTTCTGGATTTCACTGATGAGATTGGCATTGTAGGCTTCCAGGGTTTCCATGAACGTGTTGAAAAAGGAAGCCAGTTGCCCGATTTCATCGGTGGATGTGACCGGCATCCGAACGGCCAGGTCGCCCGATGCCCCCAGGGCAAACCGGTTCATGAGGTACCGGAGCGGCAGGATTACAGAACCGTTGATCCACACGGACGTGATAAACACCAGGGCCAGGATCAGACAGATCGTCAACACGACGATATTTCGTATGGTCTTGAGCGGTGCATAAATTTCATCAAGGTAACCGGAGCAGGCCACAAGCCAGTCATATTCAGGGATATAGTTGAACAGAACAAGTTTATCCCGGTACCGGGCTTCACCGGGGTTTTTCCACGAGTAAACCAGTTTTCCATTTTTCAACCGTAAAATGTCGCGGATGAAAAAATGACCGTCCTTGCCTTGGGCATCAATATAATTTCCGGTCAGTGTCGGGTGAACAATCAGGTTGCCCTTGCTGTCCAGAACGTAAGCATAGCCGGTTTTTCCAAAGGACAGTGACAGGATGCTGTCCCGGAAATCAGAAACCTTGATCAGTTCCTTGAACTCGTCCCGGTAGGAAGAGGCTGAGATGACCCAGTCCCAGGGCTCGAAGTAACTCACATAGGTGGCCTTGGGTTTTGGGTGGTCTTCCTCGGGATTTTTCCAGTCATATTCCAGATACCCGTCCTTTAATCGGATCTGTTCCCGGACAAACCAGTAGTCAAGAAAGTTGTTTTCCGCAACCCGGGGGCTGGGGTGTACTGTGGCCAGCCCGCTGCTGTTAACGCAATACAGATACCCGGTTTTTCCGATGGTTTGACTGAGCAGGATTTTTTTGCCAGGGATTTTGCCGCCGTCTCGGTCATCAGCCCCAGTGTCTGATCCCTGTAAATGCTTGCTAGGATTTCCCTGTTGTTTTCAGCCACAGCCCTCAGGTGGTTTTTTATGGAAGTGCTTGCCGCTGTCTTGACCATATTGAGAATGGTTGCCGTCGAGTTCTTCAGATCATTTTCAATGTTTGCTTCAATGGTCGATTTGACCTGGAAATAGATGACACTACCGCCCGACAGTGTGGCCATGATAAAGATCAGGGTGTACCCCATCATCAGCTTGGACCGGATCTGGAGATTCCTGAAAAAGGCAATTGATTTGCCCATGCCCATGCTTTCCCATCTCCCTGCTTTCATCTGCTATGCACCCCTGCCTCCTTGGTGATGGGAACCTGATGCCCGGGTCTGCATCAGGTTCCGGAGTAGGGCGGCCGGACGATCGTTTCCCCGACACGCCGTATGGCTGCTGCAGACCTTTTTTGGGTTTCGATGGCCATGTGTAGAATAGTAGCGCTCGTGTTGTCAAGGTAATCCTGATGTTATGCCAAATGATCTGTCTTCCAAAGAATCCAGGCAGAACTGGGCACGCCTGATTCAGAAAATTTATGAAGTTGATCCGCTTGTGTGTCAAAAAATGCCAGGATTCATTTCCATTATTGATTCCATTTTATCTGTCTGCTAACATGATCCAAACATTGCAACACCATAATGGAATTAATGGCCATAAAAACACCTGTTAACCCACACCCCTCATCACACCGCTTCATTAACACCCTTTTCTTTTCTTTTTTCCATGGGAGGTCCTTATGAAGAAAGTCTTTGTTCTTGATACCAATGTCATCCTTCACGACAGCTCCTGCATTTACAAATTTGAAGAGAACGATCTGGTAATCCCCATCACCGTCATCGAGGAACTGGACAGGTTCAAAAAGGGCAACGACATCATCAACTGTAACGCCAGGGATTTTTTAAGATCCCTGGATGCACTGAGCACGGACAGGATTTTCAATGGCGGGGTTCCCATTGGAGAAGGCAAGGGGACGATTTCAATTATCATCGACGAGGAACTGGACGAAAAAGTCAGCCGGAGTTTCCAGGGAACCCGGTCTGACAACATTATCATCAACGTGGCTTATAAACTGGCCAAATCAAACGGATTTGACAGGACCGTGCTGGTCAGCAAGGATGTAAATCTGCGCCTGAAGGCAAGGTCCATAGGCCTCATAACGGAAAACTACCAGAACAACTATGTTGAGGACCTCTCCGGGATCGATACCGGTGTCAAGACCATTGAAAACATCAGTCATGAAATTTTTGAAAGAATCTATTCCAAACCCTATGAGATAAACGCCTCTGAGTTGAACGGAAGCGCTCCGTTCATCGCCAATGAGCACGTTATCCTAAAAAATGAGAGTCTGTCGGCTCTCGGATTTTTTCACAAGCAGACCAATACAGTCAGAAAGGTGGAACCCAAGGTCTGCTACGGAATAAAATCCAGAAACGCGGAGCAGGCTTTTGCCCTGAACGCAATGCTCAACCCCGACATCCCCCTGGTGACCCTGTCAGGCAAGGCCGGAACCGGCAAAACCCTCCTGGCCCTGGCCGCTGCCCTGGAGATGCGGGGCCGGTACCGGCAGATATTCATCGCACGCCCCATTGTCCCCCTGAGTAACCGGGACATCGGATTCCTGCCAGGGGATGTCAGTTCAAAGCTGGACCCTTACATGCAGCCCCTGTACGACAACCTGGCGGTCATCCATAACCATTTCCGGGGGAACAGTTCCCAGACCAACCAGATCCAGGAGTTCATCGAAAAGGAAAAAATCGTCATCACCCCCCTGTCCTACATCCGGGGACGCAGCATTGTCAGGGTTTTCTTTATTGTGGATGAAGCCCAGAACCTGACCCCCCATGAAGTCAAGACCATTATCACCCGGGCCGGGGAAGGAACCAAAATCGTCTTTACCGGGGATATTTACCAGATTGATCATCCCTATCTGGACAGCCAGACCAACGGGCTGGCCTTTATCATCGACAAGATGAAGGACCAGCCGCTGTACGCCCATGTCAACCTGGAAAAGGGGGAACGTTCCGAACTGGCTGAACTGGCATCCAAAGTACTATAACCCATTCCGATCAGACCGAGCCGGGTCAGGTAAGGCGCAAGACATGGGCCGCAACAGAGAGTGCTGCCTGATCACGATCCCTGGACTGGGGCGTAGCGGGCTGCAAGATCATCGTATGCCAGGCGGTCGCCCCCAAAGATATCCAGGGCGCTGCCAACGGTAAAATCAATGGCCCCGCGTCCCAGGGTTTCGATGATCCGGATATCGTCCATGGACTGGATTCCTCCGGCATAGGTGACGGGTATCCCCTGCCATTTGCCGAGCAATTCCACCAGAGGTGTTTCAATACCGGAGCATTTCCCCTCCACGTCCACGGCATGGATCAAAAATTCAAAACAATAGGAAGACAGACGGTCCAAAAATTCCATGGTGACTGTTTCACGGGCAAAGGTCTGCCATCGGTCGGTGACGATGCGGTAGGATCCCTCCTTTTTCCGGCAGCTCAGATCCAGGACCAGCCTTTCTTTGCCGATGGCCTTGACCAGACTTTCAAGGCGCTCCATGTGAATCGTTCCCCTGTGGAATACCCACGAGGTGACAATGACGGCGGCAGCACCATCATCCAGCCACCTGACAGCGTTGTCCAGGGAAATGCCGCCCCCGATCTGCATCCCGCCCGGCCATGCGGCCAGGGCTTCCCGGGCGGAAGCTTCATTTCCCTTTCCCAGTTGGATCACATGACCTCCCGTAAGGTTGTCCTGCCTGTATTTCAAGGCAAACCATCCAGGAGACTTTTCCGATGCGAAGTTGGTGACCGGGCCCCGGGCCGGTTCATCGGACAGGGTAGAGCCCACGATCTGCTTTACCACCCCGTCATGGATATCAATACAAGGACGAAATTTCATGTCATCCTTCCTTTACCACAGTTTGAATGAATCCGGAGTATTTTATCTCCCATGATTCCAGGTACTCTCTCCTGCTGATACACGCTTTTGGCCATAATGGCAAGTCAACGGATCCATTACAGAGCGATAGAATAACAAACAACCGCACAGGACACCATGTGGGAAGACTCGATCTGCCTGGGAGAAATTGATGGGAAGTTATGCTCTATTGACGGGCGGGGACAAGAATCACTCGTTGATCAGCTTTATTTTCCGCCACAAAGCCGCCCTGCTTATGCCCAGGACTTCGGCCGCCTTAGACCTGTTCCCTTTGGTAATCTCCAGGGCCCTGAGGATATGCATGCGCTCCATCTGGCTGAGTGTGGGAAAATTCACATCGCCATCGGGCAGGGAGGGCAGGACAGACTCACTCAGTCGATCCGGGAGGTGGCGTGGCTCAATGCGCCTGTTCTCGGACAGGATCACGGCCCTCTCGATAATGTGTTTCAATTCACGAACGTTACCGGGAAACGCATAGGATCTGAAGATGGAAAAGACCTCATCGGTAACCGATTCGATCCCTTTCTTGAATTCCTTATTGAATTCAGTGATAAAATAGCTGCACAGGGGCGGGATATCATCCCTGCGCTCTCTCAATGCCGGCAAGTAAAGCTCAATGGTATTGATCCTGTTATAGAGTTCCTCGCTGAACCTGCCTTCGGCAACACGGCTTTTCAGATCCTGGTGGGTCGCAGCAATAAACCGGATGTCCATGACTGAAGGCCCGGCTGATCTGGCAGTTGCCCGGCTGTCCAGTATCTGCATCATCTGCTCCTGGGTCTGCACGGGCATGTTCTCGAAGTGATCAAGAAAAACAGTTCCTGAAAACAGGATGTTCTTTTCTTGTTCACTGGACTTTGTTGAAGTGAAACGGGTTGATAATTCTTCTGTACAACCCACGAGCTCACTAAAACGGAAATCATTGCTGAAACAGCCGCAGTCAAATGCAAGAAAACGCTGATTTTTCCGGTGGCTCAGCTTGTGAATGATCCTTGCAGACAGCTCTTTACCGGTACCGGTTTCACCCCGGATGATGATGGGACAGTCCAGTTCGGAAAGCCGCTTGATATTTTTCCTGAGCCTCTGAAGTTCAGGGGTTTCACCAATAATTTTCGGCAGATCACCCGGACGCATATCCGGAGAATCGCCATATCCCCTGAACTGTACCTGATCTTTGCCCTGGTCGTAATAGTCACCCTGGCCATCATTGCGCCCGGAACCGAACCGGTCCTGGGACTGGGACCCGGCAGCCTGGAAATGGGATCTGTCCTTGATCACTCTGTCCTGGCTGCCAAACCGTTTAATGACATCCCAGAGGCCACCCATTGAATCCTTTTCATAGTACATGGAACCCAACGCTTCTGTGGCCTGCTTTATCTTCTCATTGCCATACCCGGTCAAAAGGACTGTCCTAAGATCCGGAATGATCTCCTTCAGCTTGGTAATGGTCACCAGACCATCCATATCCGGCATGTTCAGATCAACAACGGCCAGATCAAGGTGGGTCGTCTTGGCTATTTCAAGGGCACTGATGAATGACGAGGCCTTCAGGGGCTCAAAACCCAGCAGGGCAACGCGCTGGGCCATTGAGTTCAGGAGCTTGTCCTCGTCATCCACAAGCAGAATTTTTTTCAGACTATCCGTCATTTATTCTTTTTCGGATCTTTTATTTTCAGCGCATCGTTGAAATCGCCGCCTTCGGCCATCCCAGCTGCCGCCATTGTGTTCTCAAGGCTATGAAGAATCTTGCGGAAAAATCCCCAGAAGGTCGTCATGTCCTCTTTTTCAAAGTAGGACGAATTGAGGGCTTCCGTCGCATCCCTGAGCTTTTCATCTCCATGGCCTGTCAGCAGCATGGTCTTTATGGCCGGGTCGACTTTCTTCAACTGGGTGATCAGAACAAGACCATCCATATCCGGCATTCTCTGATCTACAATGGCCAGGTGAATCCGGGTGGTTTTCATGATCTCCAGCGCCTGGGTCCCGTTCAACGCCGTCAGGGGCTCATGACCTTTCACCCTGATCCTGTCCGCCAGGGTCTCCAGGAATTTAGGGTTGTCGTCCACCAGCAGGATGTTGATGTTGCCCAGGGAAAGGTTGGCCAGAAAATCCCAGAAACCGTGGATGTCCTCTTTATTGAAATAGGCTGAGTTCAGGGCCTCGGTCGCTTCCTTGAGTTTTTCATCGCCATGACCCGTGAGCAGCAGGGTCTTGATGTCCGGAGACATGGTCTTGAGTTTGGTTATGACGACCAGTCCCTCCATGCCGGGCATCTGCTGGTCGACCACAGCCACGTTAACCGTCTGTTTGGCCGCGATCTCCAGGGCCTGTTCTCCATTGGTCGCCGTTAAAACAGTATATCCTTTCAGCTTGGCCCGTTCGGCCATTGAATTCAAAAATTTTTCGTTGTCATCAACCAGCAGCAGCGTCAATCGTTCGTTCTTCATGAATCACCTCCTGAATTGCCCTGTCAAAGGGTATGAAAGCAAATGTTGACCCAGGCCGAACCCAGGTTTTAATGGCCTCCGGTTCCCAGCAATCCCGATGCCGCAACGGCCAGGACTGCTATTTCCAGAAAAGCGATGGAGGCGTAAATCCAGTCTTTTTTCCGGATATAACCCTTCAGCAGCGTCAAATAGCAGACAATCGTCATCAAGGCAAGGAGCACAAACCCGAGATAATTTAAATAATCCCCTTTTGCCAGATATCTTGTCCACCCCCACCCGTGGGGTGAGTTGGTAATGTGCAGGAACTCGTCAACACCCTTGCCCCAGAGCTTGGGAATCAGTGCGGAGTCCACATGGGGAGCCATGAACCCTCCCAGGTAGATGAAATAGGTTGTCACCATGATGGCGATCCCGACCCAAACCCCGATAACCAGGATATTGGCGTAAATGACCTGCTCTTTGGAAGGCCGCCGGGCCTCTTTTTCCTGTTCATTCATATCAGTTAACTCCTATAGTAATGTGTTATAGCATCATTAGAGGATCAGCCGAGTATTCCCAGACCCAAACCTTTGTCCATGGCTTTGAGCCCTGCAAACAAAAGAACCGTGATGACAAAAATCCGGATCATCTTGGGCTTGGCAACGGCCAGCAGCCTAACGCCCAGGAGAGATCCCAACATCAGGCCGACAATGGAGGGGATGGCGATCATGGGAAGGACGCATCCCTTGTTCAGATAAATCCAGGCAGCCGAGGTGTCGGTGATGGAGAGAAGAAATTTACTCGTGGCCACCGAGACCTTCAGCGGTGCCCCCATCATCAGGTTCAGAACCGGCACATTGGCCCATCCTGCCCCGAGCCCGAACATGCCTGCCAGGATACCGATGATAATGAACATGAACATCCCGAGCAGGGTGCGGTGGGTTTTCCACTCAACAACTTCCCTGGCCCCTTCATCCCAATACATACCATGCAACCCCAGGGCCATACCGATGGCGTCCTGTTTTGTCACAACCGGCTTTTCCGAATTCTTGGAAAAAAGAAGCAGTGCCGCAATACCAACAATGGTGCCACCCAGGCAGGCCTGGATGATATTGGGATTGAGCTTGGACAGGTACAACCCCAAAAGCGCACCCATGATGGAAAATGTCGATGCGATCAGGGCCACGGGCAGGGCAAGCCGGAGGTTTGCCAGATTCCGCCGGAGCAGGCCAGGCCCTGCGGCCAGGGCGCCTGCCAGAGCGACCATCAGGCCGACACCCCTGACAAAGTCGATATGGAACGGAAAAAAGCCGCTGACCAGGGGCACATACAGAACGCCGCCCCCGACACCGGCCATGACCGCCAGAATTCCGAGGACAAAACAGAAAACAAAAAGAATCAGCGGCCAGAACCACCAAGGTTTCCCCCCGCCGTCCGTGGCGGCCTGTTCTGCTGCCATCGCACCTAGCGGACAACTTAGAACAAGGACAACCAGCATGACCTGCAATCGCAGTGCTATACGAATCAAAGTGTTTAACATTTAATCACTCTCCTTATTTTTTTGTTTACAAATGAAATAAAAAAATTTATATCAAGCTATAAATTAATTTTTTTAAACAGTCAATAAAAAATATTTCATTATGCAACATATAGATATCCTAATTGTGGATGACGAAGAAAAATTCGCCACCATGCTTGCAAAGCGGCTGGAACTCAGGGGATGCACCTGCATGGTCTGCTACGACGGAACCAGCGCCATAGACAGGATTTCCCAACATAACACAACATTTACCCTGATTCTTCTGGACCTCCAACTGCCGGACCTGTATGGTACTCAGGTATTGGCCCGCATAAAATCGATCAACCCGGCCATCCCCGTTCTGATTCTGACAGGACATGGAACCGAGAAAGATCACAGGGAGTGCATGAACCTGGGAGCCCATAAGTTTATCCACAAACCGCTGGATATCAACACGCTCCTGACGCTGCTCAACCAGATAAAGGGAACACCTTAACGGTGACAACCATGAAGACACTGCTCAAAAATCTCATACCGGCCTTTGTCAAACACAAAAAGAATGCCCACCTGGATCCCTTTTACACCTTCACCGATTATTGGCACATATGGACAATGACCATTTTTGCACTTCTGGTGGCAGCACTTTCTCCGTTATGGATCGTCACCGTCATACACTACCAGCTCATTGAAAGATCCGTAGATTCCGAACTGACCCTCCGAACCGAACGGTTGACGTCCAATGCAAAACGGACCATCGCTTTTTTCATGGAGGAAAGACTGAATGCTCTGACGTTTACCGTCAATGAGATGGGATTTGAACAGTTGACGGATAACGATGAGCTCCAAAAAACTCTGAAAAATCTAAAACTCGGCTTTGGCGGTCTTACCGATCTCAGTGTGATTGACAACGAAGGCAGCCAGATCGCCTATGCAGGCCCATACAATCTAGAAGGGAAAAGCTACAAGACCCAGCCATGGTTTTTAGAAAGCATTCAAAATACAAATTTCATCAGCGAGGTTTTTACCGGATACCGTGGGGTCCCCCACATAATCATTGCTGTCCGGGCTCTCAAACCGGATGGGTCCTTTTTTATTTTAAGGGCGACCCTGGACACGGCGCGTCTGATGCAGAACATTGCATCCTACAAAGTCGGGACCCATGCCGATATTTTCCTGATCAATCACCAGGGCCTGCTGCAGACACCATCGGCCAACCTGGGGGAAATTTTCACAAAAGTGCCCTTTCAGGTCCCGGAATATTCCCATAAAACCGTTGTGTACACAAAAAATCACCTAGAAAATGACCCTGAGATCATGGGATATGCCTATATATCAACAGACCTCGGGAACACCCCGTTCATACTGATGGTTATCAAGAAAAAAATTGCCATGATGGACACCTGGCTGAACCTGCGAAAGGACTTCAACAGGATCATCGGAGCCAGTGCCTTCATCACACTGATTATCCTTGTCATTGCATCCACAATAATGATCAACAAGCTGTATCTGGCGGACAGGACAAAAGCGGAAACCATGCTCCGCATGGAACAGAGCCAGCAACTGGCCGCCATCGGTCAGCTGGCCGCCGGCGTTGCCCATGAAATCAACAATCCCCTTGCACTGATCAACGAAACCGCCGGTTATGTCAAAGATGTCCTGAGTTATGGCGACCAGAAACCGGACAAAACAGAAATTCTCGAGTATATCGATTCCATCCTTGAAGCGGTTGAGCGGTGCGGCACCATAACCCGGCAGCTGCTGGGTTTTGTGAGACAATTTGACCTCAAAGTGAGAAAGGTCAACCTGAAAACCATGGTAGAGGCCGTGCTGAGCTTTCATAAAAAAGAGGCCGAGTACCGCCGTATAAACGTGACCAGTGAAATTCCGGAAACCATCCCCGACGTTGAGACAGACAGCGGCAAACTGCAGCAGATCATGGTCAATATTGTCAACAATGCATTCCAGGCCGTAGAGGACGAGAGCTGTGTTGAAATAGACGTTTCGCAACCCGACGCTGGCCATGTCAGCATCGTCATCAAGGATACCGGGTGCGGAATTCCGGAAGAAAACCTTAAAAGGATCCAGGAACCCTTTTTCAGCACAAAAAAGGAGAAAGGAACCGGACTCGGTCTGTCCATCACCTACAGTCTGGTAAAAAAGCTTCACGGAGCCATATCGGTTCAAAGTACTGAAGGTGTCGGAACAGTATTTACTATTACGCTGCCCGTCAACATTCAGAAGGAGGTCTGACATGCACATTATTTTGGTTGATGACGAACAGAAATTTGTCACCATGCTGGCAAAGCGTCTGGCTTTGAGGGGAATCCATGCAGATATTGCCTTTTCCGGTGACGAGGCTATCCAGAAGGCGGAAAAAAACACCTACGACGCGGCTGTATTGGATCTAAAGATGCCTGGCATCAGCGGCATTCAGCTGAAAGACCGGCTCCATGACATGCAGCCGGATCTTGCCTTTATCTTTGTAACAGGTCACGGGGGAATGGATACTCCGGAAAAAGAACTCGTCCAGAAAGAAATATTTCTGTCAAAGCCCCTGAACATCGACATCCTGACCGACAAACTGAACGAGATCGCAGGCAAAGGGTAATCCATCACGGTTTCTGCCCTTCAAGAGATGCTTGACGTATCAATCCCATAACCGACTGGAGCCAAACATGCACAATGATGCCAACGACTTGTTGAACAAGGAAGGGTTGAAATTCTTCGGTAAGGTGAATGCCAGCATTTCCCACGAACTGAAAAACATCCTGGCTATTATCTCCGAAACTGCAGGTCTATTAAGCGATCTTACGGAACTGGCCAGGCACGGCAAACAGATCGAGCTGTCCATGCTTGAAAACTGCAGCAGCAACATTGCCGAGGAAATTCAGCGCGGATTCAGAACCATCAAGCAGATGAACCGGTTTGCCCACAGCGTGGATGATTTTATCAAGGAAACAGATCTCCTGGAAACCCTGGATCTCGCCATACAGCTGACCGGGTATTTAAGTTTTGCCATCACCGTTCAGACAGACTTTCAGACCAAACCGGAAAAACCGGTCCTGACCTGCCCGTTTCTCCTGCAGAACCTCCTGTACCAGGTTCTGTGCTTCACCTATGCAGCCGTAGGGCATAACGGTCACATTCATATCCGCTGCAGTTCCCAGGACAATACCGGGATATACCTGGTTTTTTCCAGCACTTTTGAACAGGCCTTTTCCAGCTTCCCCACACAAGGCATTCAGCACACGGCAGATGTCCTTGGTGCAAAGCTCAACACGGATTCCAAATTCGCAGAACTCGACGTCTGGATTCCTTACACCAATCCCAAATTTATGACAAAGGAACATAAACGGTAACCCAGGAGGCATGTCATGGGCACAGACAGAACAATCAATCTCCTCATGGTTGACGATGAAGTCAAGTTTCTGAGTACAATAACCGAACGGCTGAAACTGAAATTTTTTACAATATCATCGGCAACAAACGGGATGGAAGCCATCGAGGCGGCTGAAAAAGGACAGTTTGACGTTGCCGTCATCGACCTTCAGATGCCGGGGATCAATGGTGTGCAGCTCCTTGAAACCCTTAAAAAGAGCCACAAATACCTGGAAGTGATCATCCTTTCAGGGCATGCCACCATCCAATCGGCCGTAGACTGCACAAAGCTCGGCGCATTCAAAATCCTTGAAAAGCCCTGCGATTTTGATGACCTTGTCAATGCCATCAAAGAAGCTTACGAAATACGCCTGAAAAAGAAATTCAAGGACGACGCCGCACGGATCAAGAAAATTCAAGAATTGTCAGTATTTGAGTCGCCCTTAGGCCTGCTCAAGGCCCTGGCCAAAATGGACAACACGGAAAAGTAGGCCTCCCCTGATCATGTCACGTCAAAGGGGGTGTCCCTGTCAAAGTCAGGCAGATAAAGGTCCTGGCTTACAACCTCCTGGACAAAAGCATTCTCAAGACCCAGATCCAGGGCATGATCAACAATGGCATCATACTCGTTCTGGGCCACGGTCCTGTTGATGGCCGGGTGCCGGAAGGCCTTGTGCCTGGGCGAATACTGGCTCATGATGCTCACGCAGGTATACCTGGACAGGTCTGCCAGAAAGTCAAGGCATTGCCTGCTATTGTCCTGGTGGCCGGGAAGGACCAGGTGCCTGACCACAAGCCCACGGAGGGCAATGCCATTATCATCGGTTTCCAGGTGCCCCACCTGGTCCAGCATTTCCCTGAGAACCCCTGGAACAACATCCGCGTAGTCATCAACCCAGGAATACTGTCTGCCGAGCCTGTTATCCATATATTTCAGATCCGGCAGAAAAATATCCACCAGCCCCCGGATGGACCTTAAGGACTCAACCGAATCATATCCGTTGGAATTGTAAACAATGGGGACTGCAAGCCCTTTTTTCCGGGCCGCCACAATGGCGTCGGCCATCTGGAAAATCATGTGAGACGGCGAGACAAAATTGATATTGTGGGCGCCCTGGTCCTGGAGGTTGATCATGCAGGATGCCAGCTCATCGCAGGACATGGTCCAGCCACTGTCCTTACGGAACTCCTGGCTGATCTGATAATTCTGGCAGAACACACATCTGAGATTGCAGCCGGCAAAAAAAACCGTCCCTGAACCCCGTGTCCCCGAGATAACCGGCTCCTCTCCATAATGCAACCCCGCATGGGCCACCTGGATCCCTGCCGGAATCCTGCAGAATCCAGCATCTCCTTCAAGGCGGTTCACCCCGCACCGGCGCGGACAGCACCGGCAGTTGTCAAGCTGCCGGGTAAACATATCAGCCATGGGGAGTTACTTTATGAAGGAACAGCAGTAATCCGTGAGCCGGGCAACCTTCAGGCTGAATTTGGAATTGGCAGGCACATCAAAACTGTCCCCCCCTTTAACTGATATCCACCGGCCCTTCCCCGGCAGCATAACCTCAAGCTCACCACTGAGAATATCCATGACTTCCCTGTCAGCAGTGTTGAACTCGTACTCCCCCGGCAGCATGATGCCCAGGGTTTTCTTTGTCCCGTCCTGAAAAAGCACTGAGCGGCTGGTGACCTTGCCGTCAAAGTAGACGTTGGCCTTCTTGACTACGGTTACGTTCTGAAATGCTGACATGGTCGTTCCTCCCTTAAGACTGCGATTGAATAATGCCCGGCCCTGGCGGTCCGGCCTTCCAGGGGCCGCACCCTTACCCATACAACAGGTTATCCAACAAGATCAATCAAAATAGACGGCAACTGCAAAGGAATATACCTGTCGATCCACGGATTCCAGACTTGGATGTTCCCATGATTATCATTGACTTTTTATAATAGACAATTTACGTTAACGTTAACTATAAACTGACAGATTCGGAGAGCAATCATCCATGATGCCCGAGAAAAAAGACAGTCACAAGCGCTACACCATATCCGAAATCGCGGACGAACTGGATATCAGCACCAGGACCATCCGGTTTTATGAAGAAAAGGGGCTCATCTCCCCGGAGCGTACTCCAGGCAACCAGCGGGTTTACACACCCAGGAACAAGGCAAGGCTCAAACTCATCCTACGGGGCAAACGGTTCGGATTTTCCCTGGATGAAATCGCCGAGATGATCGGCATGTCGGAAACTGGCATGGATGAACTGCACCAGATTGAAAAAAGCCTTGTTTTCGGAGAGGCAAAACTTGGGGAAATTCAACACAGGAGAAAGGAGCTGGACCTTCTGGAGCAGGATATCCTTGCAACACGGGAAAAGCTCATCGAACGGAGAAACCAGATCAATAACAAGGATACCGATCATGTTTGATTTTCTGTTAACAGACAAGCAGCTGTCCCTGCGCTCAGAAGCCCGTGATTTCGTGAAATCCATACCCCGCCAGATGATCCTGGACATGGACGAGGACAAAATCCGATTCCCCAGGGAGTTTCTCAAGGAAGCCGGAAAACGAAACCTCATGGGCTGCAGATACCCGGAGCAATGGGGCGGAAGGGGCATGGACTGGGTATCCACCTGTATGGTCATGGAAGAGGTCGGGGTCCTTGGCTATATCTTTGCCTGCGTTTTCGGCGTGGGTGCGGAACTGGTCTGCGACGCCATCGTGATCCACGGCACCGACGCCCAGAAGGAAGCCTATGTCAAACCCCTTCTCCGGGGAGAAATTTTTGCTGCCGAATGCCTGACAGAACCCCGGGGGGGATCGGATTTTTTCGGCACCGCCACAACCGCCCGGGACCTGGGCGACCATTTCCTGCTGAACGGCCAGAAACGGTTCATCGTGGGCGGCGAGGGCGCCGACTTTTTCCTTGTCTATGCCAGGACCGACCCGGATGCAAAACCCCACAAGGGCATCTCCTGCTTTATCGTGGACCGCAGTGACGGGGTGACCAGCGACTACCTGTACGGGCTCATGGGATGCCGGGGTGGCGGGGCCAGCAGGCTTGTATTCAAGGATGTCCGCGTCCCCAGGAAAAACCTTCTGGGCGAACTCAACCAGGGGGGCAAGATCTTCAACACCATGATGATTCCGGAACGCCTGGGCACGGCCGCCATGACCATCGGGGCTGCACGGCCTGCCGTGGATGTGGCCACGGGGTACACATCCCGGCGTAAGGCCTTTGGTGCCCCGGTTGCCAGCTATCAGGGTGTGAGCTTCCAGGTTGCCGAAGCCGTTACGCTCCTGGACGCATCCCGGGCCATGATCTATGCCACGGCCAGGGCCGTGGATGCAGGGGCTGATGAAAAAACCGTCAGGCGGATGGTATCCGAATCCAAAAAGTTTGTTACCGAATCCTGCCAGAAGGCCGCCAACAATGCCATGCAGGTCATGGGGGGCATCGGCTACACCAACATTTTTCCTGTGGAGCGTATTGTCCGGGATCTGCGCCTGGCTTCCATCTGGACCGGGACCAATGAGATCATGTCCCTGATCATCGCCAATGAATGGTACAAGGAATACTGGAAACGTAAATCCATGGGCCATGTCCGGGATCTTGAGCTGGATGCTGCGGAGTCCGGCGCCGTTGAAGAAAAGATATACGAGTAACCCGGATCCCTTTTCCATAACCCGGCATGCCTACCGTGCACGCCTGGGGAGCGGCAGGCTTGCCCGGCTCAGAATTGGCGCTCAAAGCGTTGTTCGACCACCACGGTTCCCCATTGGTCGCCGGAGAGCTCCTCAACCTGCCGGAACCCGAATTTTTCATACAGGTGCCGTGCCGGAATAAGACCCTGAAAGGTCCACAGATAAACGGTCCGGTACCCCTTCAGGCGGCAGAATTCCATGGCCTGTTCCATGAGGAGGTTTCCCGCACCCATGCCCCGGATGCTCTCTGACATGATGAACCAGCGCAGGTGGGCGACTCCCGGTGATTCGTTCGTCCCGTCAATGGCCATACCACCCTGTATCCGACCGCCTGAAACAACGGACCAGATGCAGTCCTTGTCTATATTGTACCGGGCGATGAAGTCCGAAAGCCCGGTGGCCACCTTGGCCTCGAAAAAGGATCCGAAATTCCAGTTGGCCGCATAGTATCGGCCATGCAGTTCGGCCATGCGGCCGATAATACCCGGGACATACCCGGTTGCTGTTTTGAATGATTCCATGAAATCTCCTCTGGTATGTTTGAACCCTGTTTATAGTACAACCCCAAGCTAGGATCAAGTACGGGAGATAGCTTTCCATGAAGTTACTGCTTTTTCTTCTTTGATCCTCAGTTTAAACTTGATTTCATGGGGATGATGCAGGTAGGAATATACCTGTTCACGCATACCATTTCCATGTGCTTGGTATAAACCAGGCCCGGCCGCTCAAACGGTGTCACAGGGATCCTTTTTGACACAGCGTTGCGGCCTGACCGATCTGTAAAGGAGTATGCATGGTTTCTTTCCTCATCCCCTTGACACCGATTCTGACCATCCTGGCACTCATGGTCTATATGGCTGTTTCAAAACGGGCCCGCTATGTCCCGGAAATTCCCCTGCTCCTGTTTGTCATCTATTTGGTTATCAAGGAGGTCATGGGAATTTTAGGAAATTTTCCCTGGGGCCTGGAATGGACAGGATACCTGGCCATAGCGGCGGACGTGATCCTGTCATGGGCCATTGCCAGGATCATCTTCTGGATTTTGTCCGTTCTCCTTGCACGGTTTAAAGACACCAAGGAAGCCCTGCCAAAAATCACCCGGGATTTTATCCTGTTCGTTACCTTTACCATATTGTTCTTCGTGGTTCTGCGCATCCGAACCAATGTCAATCTCGCAAGCCTCGTGACAACATCGGCCGCACTGACCGTGGTCATCGGCCTGGCTGTCCAGGCAACCCTGAGCAACTTTTTCTCTGGGTTGATCATTCAGGCCGAGCGCCCCTTTGACATCGGTGACTGGATCAATTACGACAACGAGGAAGGCCGGGTTGTAGGTATTTCTTGGAAATCAACCCAGATACTGACCCGGGATCATGTCCTGATTTATGTCCCCAATTCAGTCCTGGCCTCCAGTGCCTTTAAAAATTTTTCGAAACCAACCGCAAAAAAGCTGGCCATAATTCTCATAGGTCTCGAATATGGGGTGTCCCCGGGCAGGGTCAGGGAGGTCATTCTCAGGGTTATCACCCAGAATTCCAAGGTTCTTGACCACCCCAAGCCGATCATCCGCCTGGTAGAGTTCGGCGATTTTGCAATCACCTATGAAATCCGCTTCTGGCACAACAGCTACGGATTTGAGCCCCAACTCAAGGCAGACATCAATGAACAGCTCTGGTACGCCCTCGGGCGCAACCACATCCGGATTCCCTTCCCCATCCGGGATGTATTCCACGGACACATCGAACGTGCCCATGCTGAAAAGCAGAACCAGACACTAAAAGCGGAAATCCAGACAATCCTGGGCCAGATCCCCATCCTGGCGCCCCTTTCCCCGGACGAGACAGCCAACCTGGCAAGACGCGTCGGCATTGAGATCTACGGTGCAGGGGAAACCATTATCCGCCAGGGCGAAACAGGCGGGTCCATGTATATCATACGGGAAGGGACCTGCGAGGCTTCCCTGACCGGCGAATCAAGCAAAAAACGAGTGCTGTCAAATATGCAGCCTGGGGATTTTTTTGGTGAGATCAGCCTGCTGACCGGTGAAAACCGTACAGCAGACGTTAGTGCCTTGAACGATGTTTCCCTGATCGTCATCGACAAGGAAGCCTTCAGTTCCATACTCTACAACAACCCGCTCATATCGGAACAGATAGCCCGCCTCGTGGTAAAACGCCAGCAGAACAACAATGTTATTCTGGAAACCCCGGATCAGATCGAAGAAAAATCCAAAAAGCTGATCAGTAAGATAGCCGATTTTTTCAGCCTGACCTTGTTCAGGGAACAGGACGAGGACAGCTGACCGAGTATGGCATCCAGTCGGCCCTCACCCATCCCAGTTGATGGCATTTCGATACTCAGGTCCCGAAAAACCTTCTTCCAGTGCCCCCGGTTTAACGTCACCTGTCCAGGAGGGGCTGGATAAAACATCCGCCTCCGCCTCCACCGCCCCCCGATACCCTGGGCAGGGGCACCGTAAAGTCGATCATGGGAGCGGGCGGCTCATCACCGGCACTGGCCGAAACCGTTGCCGGGAGCAGGTATTTCATCAGCATCCCTGCCACTGCCGTGCGGATTGACCCTGACCCTGCTGTCAGGGTCACCTGGGCGCTCACAGGGAAACGAAGATGTACATGGGCTGCCCTGGCCCTGGCCCAGTAACCGGAATAGGCCTCCATCAAAGACGTGTCCCATGCATAGGATCCGTTTTCCCAGCGCCAGAGGCGGGTGTCCAGATAAGGGTTGTCGCTGGGGACGTCGCCCATGGGAACAGGCCCGTAAATCACATTCCCCAAATCATCATACACAATGAGCTGAATCTCCTGCCAGTAGTAGTTGGCCCCGTTGGGACAGCCGATCATGTTCCAGCCGCTGCCTGAGGCGGGGTTAAAATCCAGGGAAATGTCCACATCCCTGGCAAGACTCACCGGGATACCGTTCATGGTAATGTTCAGGCCGTCCCTTGCCAGGAGCCAGTAAGCCATGCCGGGTTTGATGGCAAGACCGTTGCCGAAAACAATATACGTTCCGGTCATGGCGTCGTATCCGCCTATCCGGTAATCGTTGGGGTCCTGCAGAAAAAGCTGGTCCTCCAGCAGGGCCGCATCCGGCCATTGAACAAAGGAAATCATCTCAAAATCAGATACATACTCCCCTGAAGAAACAGCCACCGAGCCGTCAGCCCCGCTGACGCCCACGATAAATGTGTATTCCCCGGACCAGGAGACATTGCCGCTGTCATCCACATAACCCACCATCCACTTGTACTCAACTCCGGGAAGGAGCCCGTCGAGGACGATCTGGGGGGAAGCGCCTGTTGAAACGGGCGGATTTTCATAGGTCGGTCTGTCCGTCGGAGCGATGAGCCACAGCGTATCCACGAGGGTGCCGCCTTCAGGGTCCTCAAATGGTCCGCCGCTCAGGACCACAGGACCTGGAGGGAACACCACCTCCCCGCCCGTAAGACTGGGCGGTGGAACCGGCGGAGCCGGAGGCTGGTTGGCAACCGTTGTAAAAGGCCATTGGAACGGCTGTGCAAGACGGGCTCCATTGAGCGCCATGACACTATCGGTGATAGTGGCGGTATAGGAAGTCCCGTACGCCAGGGGTGATGAGGGGATGAAGGTGGCGATGTTCCCAGACCCGGATACAGTCCCGGAAACGGGGTTGCCGGAACCGTTTTCAAGGCTGAAGGTGACCGGGGTTATGCTGTTCGGATCCATGGGTTCTGAAAACCATGCGGTGACAGTTGTCCCAACGGCAACTCCCGTTGCGTTGGCCCCGGGAGAGACGGTGATGATAACCGGCCTCATTCCCGGGGGTGCGGACTCGACCGTAAAACTGCCGGATGCAGCAGCAGCCATGGACAGTCCTCCCAGATCCCTGACTCCGGTGGTTACAGTTATCGTGTACCGCGCATCAAAGGCCAGGGGGGCATCGGGTGTGAACACGGCAACGGCACCGCTAACGCTGAGTGTTCCCGGGACCGGGGAGCCTGAGCCTTCCTTGAACAGGTAAACCGTTGACCCGTTTATGGATGCCGCATCCATGGGCCTGGAGAACGTGACCGTGACAACGGCGTTCCGGGAAACACCGGTCGCAGCATCCGGCGGGTCAAAGGTAACCACAACCGGCGGCTGGGGCGATGGATCAGCCACGGTGGTGAATGTCCATGTCCTGAGGTCTTTAAGATGGTTCCCCGACATGTCTTCCACAGCGGTTGTCACGGTGGCCGTATAAGCCGTGCCGTAGTCCAGGGGAGTCAGGGGGCTCAGCTCGGCGGAAGCCCCGTAGCGTGTCAATATGGCTTCAACGCCTCCGTTTTCCGAAGACAGGAAAAACGATGTCCCATTCACGGAATTGGTTAGGACTTTCTCGGAAAAGAAAACCTTGACAATCACATCCCTTGGAACATCCGCAGCACCATCGTCCGGGACCACCGATGTTATCAAAGGTGGCGTTGTATCCTCGGGTGGTGGCGGGGTAGGCGGCGGGGAAGACGCCTCGGTGGTGAAGGACCAGGTATAGTCAGAGGCAAGGGGATTGCCTGCCACGTCCTGGGCACCTGTATGTCCTCCTCCCTGGGCATAAAGGGTGACGGTATAAGTCGTGTCATAGGCCAGGGCGGCGGACGGCGTAAAGGTGGCCACCGTGCCCGAAACGCTCATGGCAACGCTTCCGGTTACCTGGCTGCCTCCGCTGTTATAGGTAATGATCATATTCGGAGGTGTGGCGGAAATCAGGGAGCTTGGCGCCATGGCTTCCGAAAAGGTGGCCCTTACAACCGTATCCCGGGAAACACCTGTGGCATTGGCTGCCGGAAAAACCAGAGTAACCGCAGGGGGCGTTGTATCCGGCGGCGGTGGCGCCGCCCCGGTGGTGAACGACCAGGTATAGTCAGCTTCAAGATAATTGCCGGGCGGAGCCGCACGGATACCTGAATGTACCCCATCCTTGTCGGAATAAAGGGTTACGGTATAGGTGGTGCTATAGGCCAGGGGTGTATCCGGAACAAAGGTGGCCACTGTTTTGGAAACGTTCATGGTAATGGTTCCGGTTACCTGACTGCCTCCGCTGTTATAGGTAATGACCATATTTTCAGGGGTTGCGGAGGTTATGGAATTGGGCTCCATGACTTCGGAAAAGGTGGCTGTAATACTGGAACCTACGGCAACTTCTGTTGCTGCGTCTGCCGGGGACACGATGGTGACATAGGGGTGGGAGGTGTATTCGTAACACCCCATGTCATAACCGCCTCCCTGGGGACGGGTGTTCCCGTCCAGATCTGTTGACACGAACTCGCTTAGATGAGCGCCCGGGATTGTATCTATAAGCAAAGAGCCTGCCTGGAGGTGAAAATTGCCATTCCC
>JAZDGN010000084.1:0-28920 GCA_043806875.1 Pseudomonadota bacterium | reverse complement strand
TCCAGATCTGCTTTGTGGTGCCGCACCGGGGATCCGTGACCGAGGTCCTGCGTCCCAGGGTATCGTAGCCGTAGGTCATGGTTTTGCCGGTACGGTCCGTGAACGAGGTGACAAGCCCGTACTCCATGATGGTCTTTTCATTGATGGATGAATCCGGTACGTCGGTGGTTATGATTTCCCGACGGACTGTCCGGTCAATGGAGGTCCTCACGGTTGAGACGCTGCCAAATACGTCCGTGGTCATGACCATTCCGGTCAGACCATCGGGGCCCAGTCCGGTCAGACGGGTCCGCCGGGTTTGGACCGGAGTCTGGTCATCCTCGTTATTCCTGTTGAAAACGCCTTGAGCAGTTTCCTGCCACCAATGGCCATCCAGCAGCATAAATCGGGTTTCATTATATGTAATCCTGTCCATGGAAGCCGGGTCCAGGGTTCCGTTTCCGTCCCTGTCAAGGCCGGTTCTGGTCAGGTTGCCCAATTCGTTGTATTCGTAAAGGGTATCTGCAATTCCCGGGTTCCGGGTCCTGTCGAGTTGCCCCTTGGCATTATAATGGTTGCTGGTAGTCTCATTGCCAAGATATCCAGATTTCTCAATGCAGATAACCCGGCCCACCATATCCGTGCTTTCCTTTTCAAAAAAGGTGCCGGTTGCCGTACCGGTATTTACCCGGGTCCACTGGCTGCCATCGGGATCAACACCGTAGGTGTAATACCTGGGCACAACACCGGTACCGGTGATGCTCCTGATCCGGCCGTCAAGGTAATGACCGGTGATCTCAGTTGCTCCGCCCGGCCGGATTATTGTTGTGGTCCGTCCGTCGGACGAATATTGGTAAAGGGTGACAAGACCTGTTTCGTCAGAAATGAGGGTCGGACGTCCTGCCAGGTCATAGGACCGGTTCTTTGAACGGCTTAGTCCGGAGGCACTTTCCGCTTCAGCCAGCACCCGGCCAGAGGCATCATAGGTATAAACGATGGAGATGCCTCCACTTCCCGCTTCCCTGGTCTCGGTAACAACACGCTGCAATGGGTCGTTGGTGTAGGCCGTGAGGATACCGACCTTATCGGTTTCGCTCTCCTTGCCGCAGCAATTCCAAACGGTTTCAGCATGGGTGCCGTCGGAAGCATACCTGTCCGTGACCCGGCCCTGGTCATCCAGGAGATATACCGTCCATGAAATCCGTTCATAATCGCTGCCCGTGCAGACCAGCGTCTCCTCAAGCACGGTCCGTCCGAACGGATCGGTAACGGTCCTTGTCCGGGTCGAGTTAAAGGCCAGACCTCCGGGATGATTTTGCGTTCCGTGGGTTATTGTCTCACAGTGCCACGGCCCTTTACCGGCGACAAAGACTCCGGGCAGGGACGCGTCCGCTCCGGGAGTATAGACACCGTATTCATAAACGTGACTTTCCAGGGTTTTGTCGGGATTTTCCCTGTGTTTTACCTTGAACGACGACGCGGCTTCAGCATCAAAGGGATAGGTAACTGTGGTTGTCCTGAGATTATTAACATCCCCGAACAGGGCAGCAGGATCAGTGCACTCCTCGACAATTGCCGTAATTTCTCCGGAGGCGTCAATCCTGTAACTGTAATAGGTTTTCCTGACTGTGACGCCCTCGGCCTTTTCCGTAACCAGCCTGGGCAGGGCATCATGGATGAATAACCCTGCATCCTGGGGGTCCTGGGTGGAATAATCGTAATATACGGTCCTGGCGTCGTCAACGGCAGCCAGGGAAGTCAGATCCTTCCATGAAACGGTCTTTGACAGGATGCGTCCCAGGCTGTCATATGTATACCTGGCCCAGGAACCGTCCGCCTCTGTCTGCAGTTTGAGGCGGCCGCAGCTTCCTGTTGAACACTCAGGGCACTCATGGTAGGCCATGGTCGTTGTCAGGGCAGCGCCGTCGGGGTCGATCACCTTTTCAACTGTCCGCCGCCTCCCCTCAATCAATGCGACGGTTGTCCGGATGACGGTGGATATATCGCTGTCACTGTTTCTGACAATCTCTGTTTCGACTTCACCGTCCTGGGTTGGGATTTTCTGAACAGACTTTATCTGCAGGCCATCTCCCTTGTCCACAGTCCAGGTAGATGTGATGCTGTCCCAGTCGAATTCATGGGATTGAAGCAGGGCTTCTGCCTGGTATTTGCGGATGCTGAGACGGTTGTACACGTCCAAAGACGCATCCGGGTTTTTCACAATCCAGGTCGCTGACGGCTCCATGCCAGGCAGAATGCCGTAAACCCCGTCAACGGGATCGGCCGCCGCGGATGACAGGTAGACGGCAACGGTGTACTGGTACGGATCCGTTGTAACAATGTCAAACAGGTATTCCGGGGTCAGCACCTGGCGCAGGGCCGGTCCGTCATACACGGCCTTGACTTCAGGGGACGGACTTACAATCTTCAGGGCCGACGGAGTGGCGATCTCCGGCGTCATGGTTTCGGCGTCAAGGGCGATCCTGCCGGCCGATTCACCGTTTAAGAGTCTTCCGAGATTAAATCCGCCATGGATACTCCCGGCATCGAACGTGGAGCAGGACTGCTCCGTGCACCGGCACCCCACCACCTCGATCTCGAGGGACCTGGTACACGGCTGAATATCCGCCAGTGAGTCGGACACCGTAACCCTGATCACACCAGGCCCCGAATTCCCGGCAACGGTAATCGGGAGTTCACGGCCGTCATATCCCGCAGGTACCGACGTTGCCAGGTGAACATCGTCGCCCTTGATCACTTCCACAGTCCATGCCAGGCCCTGGTCCTGGTTGGCGGCAACCACAGCGGATTCTCCCTGACCGAGCCTGGCTTTACCCATCAGTGACAGCTTGAGGTTGCATTCTGCGCACCCCTGGGCATTGACGTCATCGATTCGTTCCGGAAGGGTGGACGGGCATTGGTCCAGGCAGTCGATGATACAGTCTTCATCTGTGTCTACTACGGTTCGCACCAACCCCCAGACCATCTGGGTTCCCTCATAGGTTCCTGCAACGCTCAAACCGTATTTTATCGATTTCCACAACTGGTAGGGTGAATACCAGGAGAGGTTGTCGACTTCAAGCCTCGCTGCCTGATACGCCACCCTGGTCGCGAAAATCCCGACATAGATCTTTGTCGTATATGAAGCATAATAGGTTTCAATATAGTTCGTGCCCAATTCCACATCACCGGGGCAACCCGCCGGACAGGCGGCATCCACCCTTTCAAAATGAAAAATAAGGCAAAATGCCATCGCGGTAATGATTCGTATCATGCGTCCAGTTTCCATGTTTATTAACCGTCCATCCTGCCTGGCTATTCAAGCTCCAAATGAATCATGGCCGGTTCTATGGCGACTATCTGACCAGTACCGCTTCACTGATAGAAACCATCATAATCCTCCTTGAGCATATAATCCTGCCGGCACCAGAAACCGGATAAACCCTTCAGCATTGATTTCTTCGCTTTGTCCAGGACAGGTGCCGGACTCCCAGCCATCCCATTGGAATGCTGAAAAACAAATGGAAGAAGGATGGACAGACAAAAAGAACTCAATGCATGGTTCTGAAATCAGCGCCTTCTTCCACACGGAATCCATTTTTAAACAGTATTACCGGTGATTTGAATATTACCCTGGCCCCCCTTGGTATCACCACACCTGCTCCCGCAGTGATCGACTGTGTGGCTTCGCAAATGCATTCAATCCCAGATGGGAACACAAGATTTTCAAGCAAGACAATGCTCCCGGAACAGTCCGGAGTACCGGGCTCATTCTCAACCATCAGCGTTTTTCTGTTTTTGCAACCATCATATGTATAGCTTAGCAAGACTCCATCAAGTCTACTATAATAAGATAATTGTCCGAACGCGTCATACTTGCATACAACCGAGCCTGCCTCGGATGACAATGGCAGACTTAGCACTACCATTGAAAATACAATTGCGATCGTGTTCACCAACATTTACCTTTGATTACAGTGAATAAAGCTTTAAAAATTCGAGTCCAGAACGCGTCGTTAGGATAATAATTAAGGACAATTAAATATGCATGTCAAGAAAATAAATACAATATATCAATTTTATTACTGTATGTTCTGGGACATATTAATATTTTTAAAGAGCTGGACAGCTGCAGATTATCAGGAAAGAAATTGTTATAAAATTAGTTGAGGCAGGACGCTTTGCGAATCGACAACACCTTCTGCAGGACCCATTTGCATTTTCAAGACAGATAGACTGGGTGCCCATGCTCATAGACCAGCAGTCCGGGTAACCTGGGAACCATGCCGATAAGATTGATCAGGTTTGCAATGTATGATGCAGTCGGACAGAAACAGGGTAATACCCTTGGAGATACCAACGAAACCGGAGACAGGGACGGTCAGTAACCGGTCCGGGTCAGAAGCTCCGCTCCAGAACGGCCATGCAGTGCTTCAGCTCTTTTTTTACGCCGGTGTGCTTGCCGGGGTCGTCGGATAATTTGACTGCGGGGTGCCAGGCTTTGTCCGGTGCTGTCCTGCACCGGGACATTTTAATGACCATGTTCAGAGGGATGACCCCCACGTCATTGGTCAGGTTGGTGCCGATGCCGTAGGAATCCCTGATTTTTCCAAGACAGTAATTATGGATTGCCACGGCCCGGTCAATGTCCAGGCCATCGGAAAAGACAATGGTTTTGGTCATTGGATCAATGCGCAGTTTCTTGTAGTGGGCGGTGATGGCATCAACGAACCGGTAGGGATCGCCGGAGTCGTGCCTCACTCCGTCAAAGAGCTTGGCATGCACGGTGTCAAAAGACTTGAGGAACACGCTGGTGGTGAAGGTGTCTGTCAGGGCGATGCCCAGATCCCCCTGGAACACGGTGACCCAGGCGTCCACGGCGGTACGGTTGGCCATGCGGTAGCCGTTGAGCACAGCATGGAACATGAACCATTCATGGGCCAGGGTTCCGATGGGCTTGATGTTGAACAGCCTTGCCAGATGGACGTTGCTGGTCCCGATCAGGGTCGAGTTTCCGGTCTGGAGAATATCGTGGATCATGGCCTTGTGGGACTGGAAGGAGAAGCGCCGCCGGGTGCCGAAATCGGCGAATCTGATGGCATTATCGCTCAGGACTCTGGCCTTGTGGATGTTGATGGATGTTCTTTGTGTTTCGGTGATGGGCCGGGCATGGGTCATGATGAAAAAGAGCTCGCTGATCAGGGCCAGGAGCGGCACTTCCCACAGGATGGTCCTGTACCATGGCCCGGAGATGGTTACCTTCAGCTCTCCTCCGGTCTCCCGGATGCTGACTTCCCCGGGATCAAAGGTGTAATGCTCCAGAAAATCCAGGTAGACCGGGGTCAGAAAATAGCAGGCGGTTTCCAGGAAAGCTTTTTCTTCGGGCAGGAGTCTGAGACCGGCCATGGCAGCCACCTCGCGCCTGAGCTTTCGGGCAAATCCCCTTGGAAACCTGGTGTCTGAACGGTTGATAAACACATATTCGGCATGGGCTCTGGGATACAGCATGTGGACAGCCTGCTGCATGGTGAACTTGTACAGGTCGTTGTCAAGAATACTCTGGATCATGCGGTGCCTCATCTGGAGTTGTACTGCTTTTTTTGACTTTTCCTTTTTTATACCAGCACAGACTGCAGTTGGCCATGATTCTTTTGATTTCCTGCCCGGATTTGTCATCCATCCCTTTACACCGGAAGTTACGGGATTATTATCAAGAATAATGGGTATGAATTCTGCAACAGGGAGCGCATGACATGGTCGAAAAACATCTCCATGCTTTTGAAACCACGGGTATCATCGTGACCGATGTCCAGGGAGATTTTACGACCCTGAAAAACGGTTCCCTGTCTGTGCCCGGTACGGACCAGAACTATCTGGACGCCGTGAACCAGGCAACAGAGCGTTTCCGAACCATGGGACTGAAGCTGTTTGCAACCCAGGACTGGCACCCGGCGGATCACATCTCCTTTTATACCTCCCACCCGGGAAGACAGCCTTTTGATACCCTGGAAATCAACGGCAGGTCCCAGATCCTGTGGCCTCCCCATTGTGTCCAGGGAACGCGGAACGCCGACCTGCTCCTTGACCGCTCCTTGTTTCTGGGGGTGGTCCGGAAGGGCCTGAACCGCCTTTTTGACAGCTATTCGGGATTTCAGGACGACGGGGGATTCAAGACCGGCATGGACCATCTTCTAAGGAGCCATGGGGTCGATACCCTGGTTATCTACGGAATTGCCACGGATTTCTGCATCAAGGCAACAGCCCTGGATGCTGTACAGGCCGGATTCCGGGTTGTTGTTGCCGCCGGTTTGTGCCGGGGGATTTCCCGGGACGGCATCCAGGCGGCCCTGGATGAGATGGGGGCCGTTGGAATTCAAGTTATCGAAGGAACGGATTTTTCAGCCCTTTTCTGATAACTACCTGCTATTCCTCCTGGTCGATGCTTTTCAGCAGATCATCCCTTACCTGGGAAATATGCTCGGCAAGGGCCTCCCGTGCCGATTCCACATCCCGTTTTTTGAGGAAGGTCAGAATTTCCTTGTGGTGGACACCGAATTTTTTTCTGGGTGATGTCTGCATGATGGCGGAACGGTTTTTCAGATACAGCATCTCAAACAGGTACCGGATCATCCTCTCGCCGATTACGCCGGCGGAGATGTTGGCCATGACCATGTGAAAGGTCATGTCCGCCACCAGGATCTTGCTGGAGTCGTTCAGTTCCAGGGCTTCCATGTGGGATTCCAGGGCCGCCTCCAGCTGCTTCCAGCCGGTCTCATCGATCCTGTCAAGGATGTTCTCGATGATGGAGGTTTCGATGGCCAGCCTGAGACTGAATATATCCTGGACCATCTGGCGGGTGTTTTTGCCGAGAAAGTATCCCTTGTTGGGTACATGGTCAAGCAGGCCCCTGAACTGGAGGAGTTTGAGTGCCTGGGTAACCGGTGTCGGGCTCATGCCAAGGGTTTTGGCAAGGCCCCTGGAATTGAGCCTCTGGCCGGGCTGGATCTTGTTTCTGAACAGAAGCCTCTGGATACCGTTGTACGCCAGTGAAGCAAGGTCCTCGTCGCTGACGTTTTCTTCCGGTATATGTTGTGTCCTGGGGAACGCATTGTTTTTCATTGAATCTGTCCCTGGTTAATCAATATTTGTTCTGCCGAAAAGTGGCGATTAACTACGGTCTGGCTATCATGATGGAAATAACCTGTCAATGCTAATATCTTGTTGTCCCGGATGAACATGGTTCCGGCGGACCGGTCCTGGAAAATAGCCGGGTAGTGGCTCTGAATGGCCTTGAAAAACAGGTCAATCCAGGGAAATATCTGCCGTCATTTCAGAGAAGAGCCAGTTTTTGAATGCTGTTATCCCGGGCTCTCCCGCTCTCAGGGCCTGATAGGACAGGAAATAGGCACCAGTCTCCACGGGAAGATAGTCAAAGGGTTGAACCAGCCGTTTTGAACGGATATCATCGCTGATCAGAAGCAGGTCCCCCAGCGCGATCCCGAGTCCTGCGGTGGCCGCCTGGAGGGCTGAATCGTCTATTTCGAAAATCTGGCCCTTTTCAAAGGCCAGGTCCATGACCCCGGCAGCCCTGGCCCAGGCCCGCCACTCCCTCTGGTCCGGATTGTTGTGAAGGAGCCGGAATGGTTTCAGGTCCCGGGGGGTTCTGAGGCAGAGGCCTTTTTCCAGGAGTGCAGGAGAGCAGACCGGTGTCAGACGTTCCTTCAGGAGAATTTCATGCAGGATTCCGGGCACGTTCCTGGGGTTGTAAGTGATTCCCACATCAAAACAGTCCCGGGAGAAATCCACATTTTCGGACGACGTGGTCAGCCTGACCTGGATTTCCGGGTGAAGGCCCTGGAACCGGTGAATACGGGGGATGAGCCACCGGATGGCAAAGGTGGGGTGCACCTTGATGGTCAGGTCCCGGGGCTGGGTTTTTATCCGGACCACGGTCTGCGCGATTTTTTCAAAGGCCCCGGTTATTGTTTCCAGGAGAACCTGGCCTTGCTCTGTCAGGGTGATCCGGCGGTGAAGCCTGTTGAATAGAGGGATACCCAGTTCTTCTTCCAGGGCTCTTACCTGGCGGCTGACAGCCCCCTGGGTGACGTGGAGTTCCCGGGACGCCAGGGTAAAACTCAGAAAGCGTCCCGAAGCTTCAAAGGCCTTCAGACCGTTGAGGGAAGGAAGAGTGTGTGCGTATCCCGGCTGGATCATGAGTGATATCCCGGTTTGGAAATCTGATTTTAGTTTCTTCCGGTTCTTATAGTCACTCTGGATGTTAAAAGCAAGTTTGTCCGCAATTTCCTTTTTTGTCCCGAAGGTTCACACAGGCCGGATAACACGGATATTTCCATAAACGTTTCTTGGAATGGTCTGGATAACGAAACAGCCTTTGATATCCGGCCCGGCCATTGTGCAACCATACAATCATGCTTATTGTATACGATAAATTCCATACAGGAGGTGGGGCCATGAGAAACAACGTGCTATTGATCTTGGCAGTGCTGATAGTGTCCGGTACGGCTTTGGCCGATTCCCTGAACCATGGAAGGTCCCTGGAGGGACTTGACCGGGTAAAAGCCGTGTTTGATGTGAACCAGGGCGATCCCGACGTCCTTGTGCTCAGGATGTCTCTTATAGAAAAATCCGCAAAACAGCTGCTTGAGGCAGGTAAAAAAATTGATTTCGCCGTTGTGTTCCGGGGGCGGGCCAGCCGCTATATCACCCTGGGGGACAAGTATGTCGACCCCTGGGAGCTGGAGTATAAGACAACCATGCGTCAATGGATCGAAACCTTCCATGCCGCGGGATTCACCATCGAGCAGTGCGGTATTGCGGCCCAGTCCCAATCCATACCTGCCGCAGATTTTCCCCCCCAGATCCGTGTGGTTCCCAACGGCTATATTTCCCTGATCGGATACCAGAACCAGGGATATGGACTGGTGCCCATGGAGTGATGGCTGCATGAGTTTTCCTCATGTGAAGCATGAGAATTTATGGGTTGACGGATGGGGCTGAGAGCTCTTAAAATAAGACTTTTACGACCCGGAGTTCCGAGCGGGTCCTACCAGCGTTACCCTGGTTTTTGCCTGGGGAAAAGGAAAGAATAATCATGAAGACCAACGAGTTTATTGCCCTGGAGGATCACCTGGGCGCCCACAACTACAAACCCCTGGACGTGGTGCTGTGCCGCGGGGAAGGCATCTGGGTCTGGGATGTGGACGGCAACCGGTATATGGATTGCCTGTCGGCCTATTCGGCCGTTAATCAGGGCCACTGCCATCCCAGAATCCGGGAAGCCATGGTGGAACAGGCCGGCCGCTTGACCCTGACCTCCCGAGCTTTTAGAAACGACCAGCTGGCGCTGTTTTACAAAGAACTCTGCGACCTGACCAACTCCCACAAGGTGCTGCCCATGAACAGCGGGGCCGAAGCCGTGGAAACGGCCATCAAATGTGTGAGAAAATGGGGGTATGAAAGCAAGGGCGTTGATCCCGGCAAGGCAGAGATTATCGTGTGCGCCAACAATTTCCACGGCAGGACCCTTGCCATCGTGAGCTTCAGTTCCGATGACAACTCACGCCGTAACTTCGGTCCCTTTGCCCCGGGGTTCACCATCATCCCCTTTGGCGATGCCCGTGCCCTGGAGCAGGCCATTACCCCCAACACCGTGGCATTCATGGTGGAGCCCATTCAGGGGGAGGCCGGGGTCATTATCCCGCCGGAAGGGTACCTGAAAAAGGTCCGGGAGATCTGCACCCAAAACAATGTTGTCCTGATTCTCGACGAGATCCAGACAGGACTGGGCAGGACCGGCAAATTCCTTGCCGAAGAGCACGAAGGGATCCAGGCTGACCTGACCCTGATCGGCAAAGCCCTTTCAGGAGGCTTTTACCCTGTATCGGCAGTCCTGTCCAATGATGCTGTCCTGGGGCTTTTGCAGCCAGGCCAGCACGGCTCCACTTTTGGTGGCAATCCCCTGGCCTGTGCCGTTGCCCGAAAAGCCCTCCAGGTCCTGGTGGAGGAGAAGATGGTTGAAAACGCCGCTGCCATGGGCGCCTATTTCCTGGCCGAGCTCAAAAAAATTCAGTCTCCGGCCATCAGGGAAGTCCGCGGCAGGGGACTCATGATCGCCGTGGAACTCAAGGACGGCACAGCCGGTGGCGCCAGGGCCGTTTGCGTGGCCCTCATGGGCATGGGCATCCTGTGCAAGGAAACCCACACCTACACCATCCGTTTTGCACCGCCCCTGGTTGTCACAAAAGCGGATATTGATTTTGCCGTTGAACGGATCACCCGGGCGATCGCCATGGCGGGGTAGCCAAAGCGGCCGGAAAGACAGGATGTGATGTCTCCTGGAAGAGCAGGAGCTTTGCCGTTTCCCATGAACACGTGCGAGGTGCAAAGATGCTTGATGTATCCCGGACAACCAATACGGTTCTGATTCTGCGGGAACATCCTTCAGGTCAATTCCGCTGGGGGCCATCCCCTGATAGTCATGTCAAAACGGGCCCATGCCGGTTTCAACGAAGACCAGCTGGCAAGGCTTGCCACCTACGGCAAGATGATCCCAGGAGATCTTACGACCATTGAGCGCGTGGGAGGCGGAAGCGCCCGGTGCATGATGGCGGAAATCTTCTCCGAAAAGCGGTAGCTCGAATTGCTGCTCCATTTGGTCAATACCCCCTGCCGCAACGTCCTGATACTGCAATTGATGGAAAATCAGCAAAGGCATTTCAGGAAACAATTTCCCGCCTGTCCTGAAACCGGAAGTTTTCTCCTGATAGTCCGGTCCGGCTGTTCCCTTATTCCCCCGGAACAATCTTACTGAAAACAGCAGCTTATAGTTTTTGTCACCCTGTGGAACACTTATTGCGGATTCTTTCTATGAGATGGAAACAGTTGTGGTGTTTCACACCACAGGTGTTTTTGCGTCCTGTTACCCTTAACCACAGGAGGTTATTGGAATGAAAATTGTCGAATCCACCGTAGCCATGGAATCTTCCAGGGATTTCAAGGAGACCGAGGTCTTTAAACTGGACAGGGAAATAAGCTGGAAGGGCATCCTTGGGGAAAAGCTCGACGCTGCCTTGTCGGCCCGGGCGGAATTCAAAGCCCGGCTTGTGCAGATCCGGGCCGAAACCCGGATGCTTTACCAGGACAAGTCCCAGATTCAGGATCTGCCCGGGGTACAGGGCCCGGACCTGCCCGAAGGCCAGGACTCTCTGACCCTTGTCACCGCGATCCTCCAGGAGCTGTTTTCCAGGCTGGCCACGGACATTACCTATTCCCTGACCGGGGTCAGGCTGGAGGGTCCGGGCCGGCTGATGCCCATTGCCCTGGCCCCCCGGGACCCCGGGATAGCCCTTTCCATGCGTCAGACCCTGACATCCTCCCATTACGAGTCGGAGAAAACGGCTTTTCAGACAGACGGAGAGGTCAGGACCCAGGATGGCAGGACCATTGATTTTTCTGTGGGACTCAAGATGGAGAGGGAGTTCATGTCCGAGACCACCGCAACCTGGGAGGAGGACGGTAAGATACACCTCCTCGATCCCCTGGTGGTCAACTTCGGCAAGGAGGCCCCCCAGCTGTCGGATACGGTCTTTTCCTTTGATCTGAATATGGACGGCTCAAATGAAACCATTCCCCGCCTGGTCCGGGGCACGGGTTTCCTTGCCCTGGATCTCAACAACGACGGGACCATATCCGACGGCAGCGAACTGTTCGGTGCCGTCACGGACAACGGATTTGCCGAGCTCGCCCAATACGATCTGGATCACAATTCCTGGATTGACGAGAATGACCCGGTGTTCGGCCGGTTGTCTGTCTGGTCCACGGATCCGGAAACGGGCGGTTCCCTGGCATCCCTGAAGGACACGGGTGTGGGCGCCATTTTCCTGGGAAACCAGGAGACCCGGTTCGACCTGACCGATGATTCGGGAAGCCTCAGGGGCAGGGTAGAGCGAACCGGTGTTTTTCTGAACGAAGACGGTGGCGCCGGAACGGTTCAGGAACTGAAGTTTGTCGTGTGAGGTTTCCCGGAGCCGCATCAGTTTATGGATGCGGCTCCCCTGCCCGGCTCTCCTCACCGGAGCTGCCGTGGACAGTCTTTTCTATCACCCCTCGGATGGAGGTGGTCTTCATCTTTGAGTTCATTTTTCCACAGGGCATGCCTCGACGCGGCAGAGCACATACCGGTGAAGGGGCGTGCCCAACCTATCCCTGTGAATGCTTGCGGTCAGCCTGTTCACGTTGATGCCGTATACCTGGCCATTGTAATTCAGGCCGAACCCATGGGGGATCAGCACCGTTCCCGGACAGACCTGTTCGCTGATCTGCAGTTCTCCGGTTTCACTTCCGGCCTGGGTTGTCACCCTCACCTGCTGCCCGTCCGCAAGCCCCAGTGACTGTGCGTCTAAAGGGTTGACGGCAATGGTGCAGGCCCGTTTGCCATGATTCCAGGCCGGGTTTCTCATCAGGGTATTGATGGTGTACCGGGAATGGCGTCCTGCACTGAGAACCAGGGGAAACTCGGGCAGGCGTTCAAGATCGGCGTCTTCACCGGCAGGCGAGAGCGAAGCTGCCTCAGCTGCCATCTCCGGTATGTGGATCTCCAGTTTGCCGGACGGTGTTTTGACCGCTGCCATGGGATTGTCCGTATCCGCAGCCCCCACCCACATCCCCTGGGGCTTATCCAGGAGGGCCTGGAAAATGGTATCTCCCAGGTCCATGCCGGGTTTGAATCCAGCCCTGGCCGCGTTCTGCTGGAATTGTCCGGGAGCTGTCATGAGCAGCCCCCAAAAGCCCGCTTTTGCTGCACTGTCCCAAGCCTTGCCAAGGGTTTTGGCCAGGACAAAGGGCATTGCCTTCAGGGCCCGGGGTTCCCGGGATGCCCAGGTCATGAGTTCCATCCCAAAGGCCATGCGGTTTCCCTTGGCAGCCCCGTGCAGGGATTGGGGTATCTCGGGAATCAGACCCAGGCGGTCTGCCAGCCTGGTATGGATCTGGGAGGCTTCCAGACATTCTCCGGGCGGCGGAACCAGGGGGCGCCTGAGCTGCATATAGACTTCAGGGTAGGTCCAGGGGAAAAAGGTGGTATCCCAGGATTCATAAAAGGAACGGCAGGGAAGGACAAAGTGGGCCAGGCGGGCGGTCTCGCTCATGACGATATCATTGACCACCAGCAGGTCCAGATGACTGAACGCCTTTTCATAGGCACTGGTATCAGGGTAGGATCTCAGGGGGTTGCAGGCCGAAACATACACTGCCCTCAGCCTCTCGGGGTGGCCGGAGAGGATCTCTTCGGGAATCACGGCCGGCGGGAAAGACCCGGCCGCCGCCGGGGGCATGCCTGTAGCAATGGTTTTCCAGACCTTGGGGTCGCGTTCGTCAGCATGGAACCCCATGGGCATGACCATGCCGGGAATACAGTTGCCTCCGGGCGTCTGGAAAATTTTGCACACGGCCCCGAGGATGTGGAGGAAGTAAGAGTTCAGGGTGGAATGCCGGCCCATGTAAATCCCCAGGTCCGGGTGGACACACCATTTCCTGGTGGTCATGAGCCGGCAGAGTTCAAGGACCCGGTCACGTTTCAGGCCGCAGACATCCAGGGCAGTCCGGGTGTCGAAATTCAGGAACCAGGGCTTGATGTCCTCCCATCCGCCCACATTTTTCTGTAGATACTCCGAGTCTTCCCATCTGTTTTCCACGATCATGGCGATCATGGCTTTCATCAGCAGCGCGTCGCACCCGGGCCTTACTGCCAGGTGAATATCCGCTATGGCTGCCGTCTCACTGCGCCTGGGGTCCACGCACACCAGCAGCCGGTCCGGATTCTTTGAGAATTCCTTGAGCACCATGGGAGCCCTGGGCATCTGGTGGCTTTCCATGCCGTTCCATCCCCAGGCAACCAGCATCTGGGCATTGTGTTCGTCCGGCATGGCAATATTGTACTGTTTGCCCAGGATCCGTCCTGTCACCCACCAGTGCCCGCTGAATTCCTGGCCTGCCGAGGAATAATAGTACTGGGACCCCATGCCCCTGAGCAGTCCCAGTCCGAATCCCGCTTCCATGTGACCGCCCTGGGAGCTGCCGCCCATATAGGCAATGGACCTGGGGCCGTATTGGCCCACAATGGACTTCATCCGGTCTGCTATTTCGTCCAGGGCCTGGTCCCAGGATACAGGTACGAACCGGTCACCCACTTTTTTCAGGGGATGGGTGATCCTGTCTTCCGGATACTGGTGGTACAGGACGCTGAGTCCTTTTCTGCAGGCATATCCCCTGCTCCTGGGATTGTCATTGTCCGGCAGTACCTTTACCATGGAACCGTCTTCAACGCATATTCTGAGTCCGCAGTTCTGGGCGCACAATACACATCCTGTCTGATGCCATTCTCCCATATTGCCTCCTTTGATGATCATCGATGTCCATAATGCAGCGCCGGTTTCTTTCCGTGGCAGGAAACCCTGCGACAAAGGTGTCCAGGTGAAGTGCCGCATAACAATTTTTTATATAGTACGGCTTGTGTATGAAAAAGAAAAGTGTCATAAATGACAAATACTATGCAAGAAAAGACTTTATAACAGGAATATCACATTATGGTCAATATCAGCTTGTGGGTGGGGAACGGATGTTTGGCATCCAGCATTACAACGCTGCTGGATGCCTTTTCCATTGCCGAACTCTGGAACAGGGCTTTGAACGGTAAACAGGAGCCTCCCCTGTTTGATGCCAGGATTGTGACGACAGATGGTAATCCGGTTACGGCTTACGGAAATGTCCGCCTGCAGGCGGATATGGCTGCCAGCGATGTGGAACAAACCGATTGTGTGATCATCTCCCCCATTCTGCCCAACATTACCCCCATGCCTGGGGACCTGGATATCCTCTGCCAATGGATCGAAAAAATGCGGGCCCGGGGCAGCGTCATCGCCACGGTGTGCACCGGGGCGTTCATACTGGCAGAAATGGGGTTTCTTGACGGAAAAAAGGCCACGACCAACTGGCAATATGCAAGGATGTTCAAGAAAAAATACCCCAGGGTCAGGCTTGAGCCAGAACACATGCTGACCGAGGATGACAATATCATCTGCACCGGGGCTGCCACGGCGGTTTACAATCTCGGGATTCATCTCATCAGGAAATACGGATCCCAGGATCTGGCCACAGCCTGCTCCAAAGCCCTGCTCATCGACCCCAACCGTCACAGCCAGGCCCCCTATGCCCTGTCCACCCCGCTCCAGGCTCACGGGGATGCCCAGGTTCTCAAGGCTCAGGATCTCATCGAGAAAGGGTATGCCACGATTGAAACCGTCGACGACATTGCCCGTACCGTAGGTATCAGCCCACGCCACTTTAAACGGCGATTTAAAAAAGCCACAGGGGAAATGCCCCTGAAATATCTCCAGCGGGTCCGCATTGATGCGGCCAAGGAGAGGCTCGAATCCACAAGGGAATCCATTGATAAAATCACATGGGCCGTTGGGTATCAGGATATCAGTTCATTCAGCAGACTGTTCAAACAGCACACCCGGATATCCCCCAAAGCTTACCGGGAGAAGTTCTTTAACCAGGCCCCAAGGCAGGAGGATGGGGATACGGTTCCAGACAGGGCATTCCGGCAGACGGCTTAAAAAACAGATTGTATTATTAAGTCTGCATATGACATATTGCTTCAGTATAAACATCATTGGGGCTGGGCAATATGAAGAAAGAGCTAATCGGAGACCTTCCTGTCCACAGAGGGTTGAATCTTTCCAGCGAGTTGCTGACCACTGTGATTCTGGGGTGTTTCGGCATCTTGGTTTCAATCACCTATTGGCGGTATTTATTAGTACCCAATTCTGATTTTCCGTCGTTTCTGCAGACCGGGAATGAGCTTTTAAACCTCCAGATGCCGTCAAGTTTCAAGAGGGCTCCGCTTCTGGGTCTGATCCAGGCTATTGTCAGCCGGTTTGTGGGCGGGGACTATCCCGGTCTGGTTGCCGGATGTCTGATAAACGCCATGATGTATCCTCTCATCATTGTGATGTTTTATCTCATTGCAAAACGTTTCATCGACAATCACGCCGCCTACTTTGCACTGATAGCATCCATCAATCCCGACGTCTTGAATATGCTGACGGAACCGCTTGTCGAGACTTCACTGCTATGGGCCATACTGGCGACCTTTATCCTCATGTTCAAAGGCTCACCCTGGGCTTTTCTGCTGGCTTGCATCGCTTCCCTTCTGAGATATGAAGGTGTCTTCCTGATAGGGATCGTATTTGTGTGGTTTTTTATATCATCCCCGGCCCGGCGCGACCGGTTCGTGGTAATGATTCAAGCCGCTATAGCTGTGATCCCCCTGGCGGTTTGGCTGGCCATGACGTTCACGAACTGGGATCATTCAGATCCGACCCATTACATAAAAGAGGCCGGCAGTCAGGACCTGTATTCTATGTTAGTTAAATATATGTCCCTTACATGGCACGTCGGTTTTTCGAATCTTTTGACCTACATCGAAAGCGTGGACGGTAAGGCGGTTGCGTCATCCCATTTTTTTATTATCATTCCGGGTACGGTAGGACTTTTGTCCTCACTATACTGGAGTTTCAAATACAGACGGCTTGACTCACTGCTTCTGATACTGTTTCTGGCTGCATACCTGGCTGTGCACATATGGCATGGTTTCATCTTCGATCGGTTTTGCGCAACCATCGCCTGGATTCCATTGATGCTGTGCTGGTACGGATTGTCGGAAAGCTCGGTCAGATTAACGGATAAAATAAATAAACCAGTCCTCATACAGACTGTTGCACCGGCGATTCTCATAACCGGCGCATGTTCCTGGATCGGTTACCTGCTGCCTGAAATGATGAGATACAGCGTCAAGTACAGTGAAGCGTCACGCTATCTTCCATATATGGTGGTGACAGCGGTAGTGGCCGTATTCAGCGTAAACTTTCAAAGAACAAGGAAATTTCCCGGAATCATCAGTACCCTTGCTGTGGTGAGTATAGTTCTTCTTATGACGGCCTCAAATCAGTTCTCAGTGGCAACAACCCTGGGGGACGGAAAAAGGGACCTGGAGTTCAAACTTCTTGCAGACTGGTACCGTCAACATGCCAAACCAGGAGAAAAACTGGCCACGTCCATGCCCCATGTGGTCAGCATATTCGACGCCGAACACAAAGAGTTCTTGGTTTCGACTGGGTCCATCAAAGGAGACAATCCTTTCGATTACCTTAAAGATCTCGTTGAACAGAATATCCGATATATCGCCTGGGATTCCCGCCTGGGATTGTGCAAGAGGGACCGTTTTTACATCCTGTGGGGAATGAACAAGATTGCTGACCTCAGCCAGCCAAGGGATATCGGCCCCTTTAGATTTCTCAGCCAGATCAAGAATAAAAATAGTTTGATCAACATTTTTGAGGTGGTACAACCTTGAGGTCACTTTCTTGCTTCCCGGGCTGTTCCCTATACTCTGATATGGGAGGAGCTGCTCCTCTGCCCAACTGTCCGCACCCGGCTGTCACGGATCGTCCTTTGCTCCACCGGTTGATGACAAAGATACCCTGCTCTGTCAAGATGGTCTTGAACCGGTGCAGGTCGTCATCGGACGGCGACTGGAAATCGCTGTTCCCCACAGGATTGTATGCGATGAGATTCAGGCGGACCGGCAGCGGTTTCAGGTAGCCGGCCAGGGCCAGGGCGTGGTCCGGGGAGTCGTTGACACCTCGGATGAGAATGTACTCCATGAGAAAGAGCCCCCGCTGGGTCAGGGGATATTCTGTCAGGGCCTGTTTCAGCTCGGCCAGGCCGTATTTCCGGTTGATGGGCATGAGCCGTGACCGGGTGGCGTCATCCGGGGCGTTGACGGATACGGCCAGCCTGACCTGGGGCCAGTTCAGCTCGGCCAGGCGGCGGATCCCTGGAACATACCCTGCAGTTGATACGGTGATATGGGGAAGGGCGATGTTGAACCCTTTCTGCTCGTTGAGGATCCGGATGGACCGGACCACCGCATCCAGGTTGTCCAGAGGCTCCCCCATGCCCATGAACACCACGTTCTTGATGGGCTTTTTCAACCCATGCCGGGCATTGTATACCTGACCTGTGATCTCTTCCACGGTCAGGCTTCGCCTGAGGCCCAGCCGTCCTGTTTGGCAGAACACGCATCCCATCCTGCACCCGATCTGGCTCGATATGCACAGGGTGGAGTACCGCGTCATGGGGATGACAACCGATTCTATTTCCAGACCGTCAGCGAGCCGGGTGATGAATTTCAGGAGACGTCCTTCGGTAATGGTTTCCGTGATTGTGCCCGGGTTTACGGAGATGACCGGCTCAAGATCCCGGGCGAGTCTGGGTGAATTCAGAAATTCTGGAGAATTCAAAGGGTGGGGATTCCCGTGCTGAAATACTTCCCGGTACAGGGCTGCTGCGTGGAAGGCACCCTTGCCGTAACCGGTTTCAAGATACCGGGTCACCTCCGCAAGGGAACTCTCCAGGAGCTTTATCATGGGCATATCCTTGGTCGATGGGTCTCACGGATTAAAAATAAATCATTATAGTGGAAATCGGGTTAAATGGAAACGGTTTTTCTCCGGCCCCGGCTCCTGCCATAATATGCTGGACAGGGATTGTTTTTTGTGTTGCCTGAACGCTCCCTGATGTGTAGTATCCGGGATATCGGCACGGAACCGGCAGTGCCTCTTGGGGCAGGGCGGCCGAACCACGGTCATGGCGTTGCCCTGTTTCATGGAACCGGATCTGGGATTGGATTTCGCATGGATACCAGTGACGCTGTTTACATTGATCTTCAAAAACACCTGGACCGTCAAGCCGTGGGGTTTCCTGCCACTCAATCCGGCGTGGAACTGCGGCTCCTGAAACATATTTTCAATCCCCTGGAGGCCCGCATCGCCATGTGCCTGACCTACCGGTATGAACCCCTGGATGTGATCCTCGGGCGGGCAAAGTCTCTGGACATATCACCCGGGGACCTGGCCCGGATTCTGGAGGCCATCCAGATCAAGGGCGGTATTGATGTCAAGATCAAGTCCGGAAGATTGCATTACTGTCTTCTTCCCCTGGTTGTGGGCATGTATGAGATGCAGCTGGGGCGGCTTACCCCGGAGTTCATCCGCGATTTCAGGGAGTATACGTCGACCCGGCGGTTCGGCATCGAACTGATCAGTACCAGCCTGCCCCAGATGAGGACCATTCCCATTGCCAGGAGCCTGGAGGCCCGGAGTGATGTCAGGACCTTTGACGAAGTGGCCGGTATGATGGCTCTGGCCCAGGTACCCTTCGCGGTTCTTGAATGCATCTGCCGGAAGAAAAAGGCCCTGGACGGCCATGCCTGCCAGGTAACTGACCGGACAGAAACCTGCCTTGCCCTGGGCAGTGTGGCCGCATCTGCGGTCAAGAGCGGATTTGCCAGGGAGATCAGTCGGTCAGAGGCCGTGTCAATCCTGGACCTGAACCAGAAACAGGGGCTTGTTCTCCAGCCCTCCAACTCTGAAATTCCCGAATTCATCTGTTCCTGCTGCGGATGCTGCTGCGGTATTCTCGGCATCCATAAGAGCCTGCCCAGACCCCTTGATTTCTGGGCGACCAATTTTCATGCCGTGGTGGATACCGCAAGCTGCACTGGCTGCGGCATGTGCGTCAGGCGGTGCCAGGTGGATGCTGTCACTGTTTCTGGGAAGAAAAGCCCTGCTGTTGTGGACCTTGACCGGTGTATCGGATGCGGCGTATGTGTTCCCGCTTGTCCTGAAAAAGCTGTGACCCTTGTTAAAAGAACCATCCAAACTCGTCCTCCCAGAACCCGGGAAGAGCTGTACGACAAGATCATGGCCAGGAAAAAAACCCGGCTTGGGAAATTGAAACTCACCGGAAAGCTGGTCGTGGACGCGATCCTGACCGGCCAGGCAGACCGGCTGAGCCGATGACTGCGAACAATGAGCCGGACAATTTCAACGGTTGTTCCGGCTGAAGGGACAACACCGGTTTCAGTAGGGGAATAAACAAGAAAAAGGGCCAGGAAAAAGGGTATGATACCAGATGCCGGGATGTTTGATTCCGATACTGAAAACTGCAGGACCCGGAGACAGGACAAAGGCTCCGGCCAGGGTAAAAGGCGGACTTTTGGCCCCAGCAGGATAGTCCTTGTGATTTTTCTGGCCCTGAAATTGTTCTTTCCCCTGTACGTCCAGTCCGATGAGAATAAGCCATCCCCGAATGGGATATCCGGGGACACCGTCCTGGTGCTCACTGCTGAAGAGGAGAACTGGCTCAAGGACCACCGGGTAATGAGAGTTGCAGGCCCCAAGGCTTTTCCCCCCTTTCATTTTTTCGATATGGACGGCACCCTCAAGGGGATTGCCTCGGATTATCTTGACCTTGTTTTCCGCCAGCTGAACATCACTGCAGACATCCAGAAAAATCTTCCCTGGCCCGAAGTTCTGCAAAAGGCCAAGGCCAGGGAGATCGATCTTATCGCTTGTTCGGCAAAAACCCGGGACCGGGAAGGCTATCTGCTGTTTTCAAAGCCGTACATGTCCTTTCCCCTGGTCATCATCACGCGCAAGGATGCACCGTTTGTGGGTGGACTTGATGATCTGCAAGGGAAAAAGGTGGCCTTGGTCCAGGGTGTATCAACCGGGGAGTGGCTTGAGCGGGACCGGATCCAGATGATTCCTGTCAGGGTCGGAACCCCCCTGGAGGGACTGACCGCCGTGTCCACGGGCAAGGCCGATGCCCACATCGAGAACCTGGCCGCAGCCGTGTACCTGATGGAGTTTCACGGTCTCTCCAACCTTAAAATTGCAGGACCAACGCCTTACGGGAACTATGAGCTTTACATTGCTGTCAGAAATGACTGGCCGGAATTGATTCCCATTATCAACAAGGCCCTGGAAACAGTGTCAGTGAATGATCAGACAGCCATCCGTGAAAAATGGCTGTCCGTGAACTATGACCACGGAATTCATGCCTGGACCGTTGCTGTCTGGATATTCTGCGTCGTCGGGCTTGCCCTTGTGGGACTCACTGGTTTTTTCCTCTGGAACCGCAGCCTGAGGCGGGAAATCCTGGAACGGAAAACCGCAGAAGCGGCTCTTGCCAAACAGGAATCCACACTGAGGAGTCTTTTCCTGGCCGCCCCCACGGGCATCGGTATGACCCGGGAAAGGATCATTACCGATGCCAATGACAGGCTTGTCCAGATGACCGGGTATTCCCGGGATGAGCTCATGGGAAAGGATGCCCGGATGCTCTATCCCACAGACAGGGACTACGAGTATGTGGGCAGGGAAAAGTACCGGAAGATAGCAGAAATGGGAACCGGAACCGTGGAAACCTTCTGGCGGCGGAAGGACGGGAAAATCATTGATGTGATCCTGAGTTCCACCCCCCTGAACCGTGAAGATCTTTCCGAAGGGGTCACCTTTACGGCCCTGGATATCACGGACCGCAACAGGGCCCGACAGGAGCTGATGCAGAGCGAACGACGGTACCGGGGGATCGTGGAGGACCAGACCGAACTGATCCTGAGAGTTGACGACAGGAAATCCATTACCTTTGTCAACAATGCTTTTTGCAGGTTTTTCGAGATGGGCCGGGAGGAGTTGGAGAACCGGCCCCTGGCAGAGGTTCTTCCCCAGGAGATCCAGGGTCTGTTCATCCTGGCTGGGGACGGGCTGACTGCGGATGCGCCGGTGAAAAGTTATGATTCGGAAGGCAGGAACCGCTCAGGAAAACCCTTCTGGATCCACTGGTCCATGCGCAGGTTATTTGACGATTCGGGCAGTCCCACCGAGGTTCAGGCCGTGGGGCAGGACATGACCGAACGTCGGCACCTGGAAGACAGGCTGCGCCAGTCCTCCAAAATGGAAGCCATCGGCACCCTGTCCGGCGGAATCGCCCATGATTTCAACAATATCCTGGGGATTATTATGGGCAATGCGGAGCTTGCCATGGTCAACCTGTCCGAAGATGCTAAAGTCCACCGGTTTATCAAGGAGGTCTTGACCGCGAGCCTGAGGGCCAGGGATCTGGTCGGCCAGCTCCTGGCATTCAGCCGGAAGACTGAATCCAAAAAGAAGCCGGTGGACATGGCCGGGATCGTCACCGAATCTCTCAAAATGCTCCGGGCAACCATCCCGGCCAGCGTTGAATTCAAGACAGTTCTGGCCGGGGATCTTCCGCAGGTGATGGCTGACACCACCCAGATTCACCAGGTCATGATCAATCTGTGCACCAATGCCGCCGATGCCATGGTTCTTGAGGGAGGACTGATTGCCATCCGCCTGGAAAGGGTATTTCTGGATAACGGCACGGACCATCCCGACCTGCCCGAAGACGATTATGTCAGGCTTACGGTTACCGATACCGGCCACGGCATGTCCCAGGACATCCTGGATCGTATTTTTGATCCCTACTTCACCACAAAGGCGGTGGGCAAGGGAACCGGACTTGGCCTTTCCGTGACCCACGGTATTGTGAAAAACCATGGGGGCAGCATCCGGGTAACGAGCAGGAAGGGCAAGGGAACGGCCGTTGAGGTTCTGTTGCCTGTCCTGAAAACTCGGGTTCACCAGGCCCCGGATGCTGTCAGGTTAATTGCTGAAGGCAGGGAACGGATCCTGTTTGTGGATGATGAAGAAGCCCTGGTCACACTCTTTAAGCATCGGCTGCAGAAACTCGGGTACACGGTGGAAGGGAGCACGGATCCTGTCTGGGCCCTGAACTTGATTAAGGCCGACCCTGGCTGCATTGACCTGCTCATTACCGATATGACCATGCCGAAACTGACCGGAGACAGGCTGGTCACGGAAGCCCGGCGTCTGCACCCGGACCTGCCGGCCATCCTGTGCACCGGGTTCAGCGAAACCATGTCCGAGGAAACGGCCCGGGGGCTCGGTATTAATAGATACCTGGAAAAGCCTGTTGAAACAGCAGTCCTGGCCGAGGCCATCCGGGAGGTCCTGGACGGGGGATCAAAAGGACAGTGACCGGGAATCAGTCCTCTGGGCCTGGGAAATGGAAAGTTGTGAATGATGCAAAAGAATAGGGCGGTTCATGTCCCTTAACTATAAGTATCGACAGGCGATCCGGTTGATCACGGCCCTTACGCCCCGGGAGCGCTGCACCGTGATCCGGGTCTGCCGGGATATCCAAAGTGCCCAGGACAGGCTTTGCCGTGCTGCCGAGACCAGCCTGACCCGCTGCTACCAGGCCTGCGAGGGGCTGTGCTGCCGTAATGTGGCCATTGACACCATTATCAGCCACTGGGATTTTGTCTTTATTCTCTTGCTTGCTCCGGAAACGGAAATCACATTCCAGGACTGCCTTCATCGTGAAAACAGATTGTATGCAGCAGACTGCATTTTTCTTGACCGGGGCGTCGGGCCCTGCCGGTTTCCCCCGGGGATCCGCCCTGAAATCTGCATCGTCAGTTTCTGTACCGAAACACCCCAGGTGAACCCTATGATCCGTCAGGTCAAGCGGGCATTTTTCAAACTGACCTGGACCATGAACAGACTCCGTATCCAGCGCCTGATGCGACGCATGCTACAATCTGTATCCCGCCGGGAATCAGCCCTCAGTCCGGATGTCATCCAGGTTACGGCAGCCGTGATTCGAAGTCCGGACAGGGGCCCGGACCAGGTTCTTATCGCCCGCCGGTCATCCGGCCACCTTGCCGGCAAGTGGGAATTTCCAGGCGGTAAAATTGAAGCCGGTGAGACACCTGAAACCTGCCTGGCCCGTGAAATCCTGGAAGAGCTGGGAATCGGCATCTCCATCACCGGTTTTCTGGTTGAATCCTGCCATGTGTATCCTGAAAAGCAGGTGCGGCTCATGGCTTACGACGCTGTCCATGTGAATGGAGAGATCAGGCCGGTTGTCCATGACAGAGTCCAGTGGGTGACAGTTGACAGTCTCTGCTCCCATGACCTGGCTCCGGCCGATCTCCCCATTGCCCAGTATCTCAAGAATAGAACTGAAGCCTGACGCCCTGATTAACCAGGCACGTTCTCATCTTGTGTGCTTTTTGCGGGAGTATGACCATGAAACTCCCGGTAACGCCGTTCGGGTCAGCGGTTCTTCCATTCGGTTGTGGTCTTGTTCAGGAACGCCTTTATCCCGTTCTGGGCATCTTCGGAAGTGTTGTTCATGACAATGGTGTGTTTTGCGTAGTGAAATGCCTGGGCGTCGGTCATGTCTGCCTGGGCATAGAGGCCCTGTTTGCCGACGGCCAGGGCAAATCCGCTGGCCTGGGCAATGTGCCGGGCAAGTTCCATGGTTTCCGTTTCCAGGTCGTCCAGGGGGACCACCCGGTTCACCAATCCCAGATCCCTGGCTTCCCGCGCTGGGAAGTCCCGGCCCGTGAGGAGCATTTCCATGGCTGCCTTTCTGCCCATTGCCCGGGTAATGGCGACCATGGGAGTGGTGCAGAACAGTCCTATCCTCACCCCCGGTGTTGAAAACCTGGCACCCTCTTCGGCAACGATGAGATCGCACCAGGCAGCCAGCTGGCAGCCGGCAGCTGTGGCGATTCCCTGGACCTGGGCGATGACCGGCTGGGGGATTTCATGAAGCATCATCATCATCCGGGTGCACTGGTCAAAGATGAACTTGTACTCCTTGACCCCGGCATCCACCATTTCCGCCAGGTAGTGACCGGCGCAGAAATTCTTTCCCGCAGCCCTGAGCACAAGCACCTTCACCGATTCGTCGCAGGCGATTGTTTCAAGACAGGAGATGATCTCTTTGATCATCTGTCTGGACAGGGCATTGATCTTACGGGGGTTGTTCAGGGTCAGGATTCCGACAGGTCCCTGGTTTGAAAAAGTGATTTCCGTGTAATCCATGGGCGTCTCCTTGAATTGCGTTCGCGACAGGTCAGCACCCGGCTGCCTGGGATGGTTTCACGCACCTGCCGGTTTTGTTCATGCGGCAGTTTTACCGCCATGGACGGACAGGGTGCGATGGGCTTTTGTGCTATATTGTCCGGCTATATCACAGTTTGGGCAGCCCGGAAAGGATTTGTGGTGATTTGTCCCGAGGACTTAACCGGGTTCAGGAATTCACGGCAACCCCCTTGAAAAACGTGTAGCAGAAGGTCCCGTGCTCCCGGGTGGCCTCATCCAGGTCTGCCATGCCCCTGTCCCAGGTCTCCTTGTCAATCAGGCCCATGGCCATGGCCTGGTCCTTAACCCCCCTGACCATGGCGATAAAGGTCTTTTTTGAAAATCCTTCCACCAGGAAAGGCCTGCTTGAATCCACGTAGACCATGCGCGGACTCACAACCGGACTGGAAAAGCCTGCCCGACAAAGCAGCGGGTAGAGCTGGCGGCCGATCAGGGAATTCCCTCCCATGGCAGCCTGGACATCCACCAGGCATTGCACGGCCAAGGATGCTTCCCGGGTCTGGGGATGGCAGTAAAAGGAGCCGTGGTCCCCTTCGATCAGGGTGATGGTCCCGCCTTTTTTTAAGACCTGTTTCAGGTGGATCAGTGCTTTCATGGGTTCTGGCAGATGTTCCAGGACAAAACAGACGAAAATATGGTCAAAGGATCCCGGATCAAAGGGCAGACTGAAAATGTCCGCCTGCTGGAGAACAACGTTGGCGATGCCCCGCATTTCCAGGGCTGTCCTTGCCGTTTCCAGGGAATCCCGGGACAGGTCAATGGAAACGAACCTGGCCCCGGGATTGTTGGCTGCCAGGATAACGGTCTGGGCCCCGATGCCGCAGCCGGCCTCCAGGATCAGTGCTCCGTCAGGATAGCGTGTGTCATGGTGGAGAAGGCGGGTCAGGGTATTGGCCTGGTCTGCCAGGCGCCGGGTCTCTTTTGGGGAATAGCCGTGCACATAGGGTTTCATTTGGAAAATCTCCTTGAGAACACTGCCGGTCAGGGCAGGGACAAAGTCACAGTTTCACATAAAAATACAGGGAGACAGAATCCGTGTCTTGTATGGAATTGCTCTTTTTACCATTTCGGTTTTCAGGTTGATCGTTGGATTCAAGCTATTCCCCTCGAGCAATGGTCTTTAATCCGGACGGCGCTGTGCATCGACAGAATGACCCCAGTCCATGTCTTTGGACTTGAACCTGTTCGGGTAAGGAGAATGCCATGAAAAAATTGTTGACCGCTCTTATGGGTCTGGTCTGGAGAGGGAAAGATTACAGGAGCTCTTCCCTGATCCGGTCAATGAAGCTCTGTACGTGACTTTCCATCAACGCTTCGGCCCTGGCAGCATCCCTGGCCTTCAGGCTTTCCAGGATTTCACCCAGGTGCCCGGCAATGACAGTTTGGGGGAAATTGCTGTTCAGGGCAGAACACCACAATCTGGCGCACCGGCTGTGCAGGTTCTGGAGCATCTTTTTCAGGATGGGATTCTGGGCGGCATCATAGATGATGTCGTGAAACCTTGCGTCCAGTTCAATGATCTGGCGGTAATCGGTAGGGGAGTCCATAGTTTTCATGGTTGTGACAATGGCCTCAAGCTCCCGGATCCTGTCCGGGGTGATTCGCCGGGCAGCCAGGGACCCCGCCAGTTTTTCCAGCTGGATCTTGATTTCAAACGCGCACCGGACATCCGCGATGTCAATGCTGGAAACCGTGGTTCCGTACCGGGGAATAATGGTTACCAGGCCCATGTCCTCAAGCTTTTTCAGGGCTTCCTTGATGGGGGTCCGGCTGACGTTGAATTCTTTGCAGATATCCGGCTCCGGTACAAGGGATCCCGGCGCATAGTCAAGACTGATGATCCGGTCCCGGATGGCCTGGACCAGAAGTTCATTCAAGGGGGCTTTATGTTTTTTCATGTAGATCCTCAGAAAGAATCGTTAAATTTTTTTATAAATTTTTTATAAAATATCAGGCTGTGTTTGTCAATATGAATGCAGGACCGGCTTTGAATTAAAGGATGATGGTTTCCCGGTGGTCATTGGCCCGCATTATTTTATTGACAGCTGTTCAAAATACGATTAAAAATCTTTATTGATATTTTATAGATATTTTAATAAAAGATTTACACGGATTTCTTCCACGGCTCCGGCGATATGTATGACGCCCTGGGTTCTTCCCGGAGATCTCAAATACTCTGGAACCGGGAATTACCCGGGTGGGGACAGAGTCCCGTGTTGCCGTGTGAAGATGAACAGGAGGCCAGCCCATGGACCATGACAAGATCGTTGCCATTTTAAAACATAAGGTCAGACCGGCGCTGGGGTGTACCGAACCCGTGGCCGTTGCCCTGGCAGCAGCCGTGGCCTTCCGGCAGGTGGCGGGCGCTCTTGCGGCGGTTGCCATCCGGATCAGCCCCAATATTTTCAAGAACGGGATGCGGGTTGGTATTCCGGGAACCCGCGAATCGGGCATTCCTTTTGCCGTTGCTCTGGCCCTGGTTTGCGGAAATCCGGACCAGGGTCTTGAACTTTTTGACACCGTGGACGAGGAGGCCATCAAAGCTGCCCGGTTGATTCTTGAAAAGAATCTTATTCACGTGGAATTGGATATGGGACCGGAACCTTTTTTCATCGAGGCCAGGGTCCTGACCCATACCGGCAATGCAAGGTGCATTATCCGGGAGAGCCACACCAATATTGTCCTTGTGGAGAAAAACGGAACAACGGTCCTGGACCGGGAGACGCGGGAATCTGACCCGGGCACCTGCTCCGAACCCGGAACCGGTGGGGGCGAAGCAGGGGATCCAGCCCGGAAAGTGGACAGGCTGGGGGATCTCAGCATCAGGGAACTCATTGATATCATAGAGATCATTCCGGCTGATAGGATCCGGTTCCTGGCCCAGGGTGCGGACATGAACATGGCCATGGCGGAGTACGGACTCAGGGAAAAGTCAGGCCTCGGCCTGGGCGCAGGCCTTAAAACCCTGATGGAAAAGGGCGGGTTGGCGGATAATCTCATCAACCGGGTCAGGGTCCATACGGCCGCTGCCACCGATGCCCGCATGGCCGGTGTCAAGCTTCCTGTCATGAGCAGTGCCGGGTCCGGCAACCACGGGATAACAGCCATTCTTCCCCCGTACCTGACCAGCCTGGATCTGGGGTGCGATGCGGACACCATGGTCCGGTCCCTGGCCCTGAGTCATCTGATTACCATCTACATCAAGGAGTTCACCGGAAGCTTGTCCCCGGTGTGTGGGTGCGCCATCGCGGCGGGAATCGGGGCCAGTGCTTCCGTTGCCTGGCTCCTGGGAGCCTCCCGTGACCAGATCGCCGGAGCCATCAAGAACATGGGCGGTGACCTGGCCGGCATGGTCTGCGACGGGGCCAAGGGCGGCTGTGCCTTCAAACTCTCCACCGCATCCGGCGAAGCCATCCTGTGCGCCATGCTGGCCAGAAACGACATTATCATTTCCGACAGGCAGGGTATCGTGGGGATCGGTGCGGAATCCACCATACGGAATCTGGGCAGGCTCTGCGTCCAGGGCATGACCAACGTGGACAGGAATATTATCGATTCCATGATGGCGTGCAGCGCATGACCCTTAATTTTTCCGGAGTCGCAGAGGGTCAGAGAGCAGGACGTTAAGCTCCCTGACCGGAATTCAGGGCTCCAGGGGAATGGTTGAATTGTTCAACACGATAGACATGCCCGGCAGACCTGAACGATGCCGGGCATAAACCGTGGCCGAAACAATGTCCGTCTGGGATAATGAAAGGGTTAGTCCTTCCTCCTTCTTATACGGAGAATCGCTCCCGCACTGGTGAGCACCATAAAAACGAGCATGCTCCACTCGTTCAGGGTGGGGACATCCACGACTTCGGCCAGCGTAGTGAACTGCACATCGCTGCCGTAAGCTGTGCCGGCCGGGTTCATGGCATAGGCGCGGACGTAGTAGGATGTTTCCGATGTGAGGCCGGTGAGGGAACTCACAAAAGAGCCTGTTCCGCCTCCGTCATTTGTGCAACCGTCG
>JAZDGN010000083.1:0-3765 GCA_043806875.1 Pseudomonadota bacterium | reverse complement strand
AGGAGTCCAGGCAGAACTGGGCACGCCTGATTCAGAAAATTTATGAAGTTGATCCGCTTGTGTGTCCTAAATGCCAGGGTTCAATGAAAATCATCAGTTTCATCGAAAAACTTGACGTCATAGAAAAAATTCTGCGTCATCTTGATCTCTGGGATAGCCGCAATCATGATCCGCCGCAAAAGGTTTCAGATTGTATCCTTGAATTGGTCTATGATAAGGCAGGCTCTCAGATTCCGGAACTGGATTGTTGGTATTGATTTTTTTGAAATTGGAGTGAGGGAGTACGGTGGAGTGCGCCCAAAATCATCTCTTTTCTGGTATTTTTCAAAATTTTCTCAGAAATTACAAAACATTTTCTCTTGTTTTTTTGATCGTTAATTTGATCATTATTTTTGTCTTGATTCGAGCTGCCTCACCCTGATACAGGCACAACATGTTGTGCCTGTATCAGGGTGGCAGTAATATTTTAAACTTAGGGGATTTTCGATACTTTTTCTATCAAAAAGCAAGTTCCTATCCCTTTTTCCCATGCTTCCCTGATTGCGATGAGGGCGTCCAGGGCCGCCCTGCGGACCGTAGCGTCTGGATCTTTTCTGCTCAAGAGTTCAAGGGCTTCCGCGCTTTGAAGAGCCGGATAACCGATCCGGCCGAGAGCCATGGCTGACCAGCGGCGAACCTCCTTGTCGCCATGGTTGATGGTTCTCATTACCTGGGGAATCGCGGCAACGGAACTTGCGCCCATCTCGCCGAGAACGTGGAGAGCCGATTTCATGAGCCGGATATCGGACCCATCGAGCCACTCCCTGATGTCCGGAACGATGCGGGGCCCGAGAACGGTCAGCCCCGAGTCCGGAAATCCCCTGCATCCTGGATCCAGGCTACAGTCAAGCAGAACCTCCTTGGCCGTTTCCGGGGCTACCCGGGCCAGGGCTGATGCCGCCAGCGCGGAACCACCCAGCCTGAAAAAGCGGGCAAGCAGCGGACCGGTCTCCTCTGCCAGAGGACCCAATTTCTCCAGGATAGAGGAAACTTCCCACAGGGTCTTTGTCTGGTCGGCGGAAAGCGTTTCACCCAGGTTCTGCTCCATGATGGATACCAATCCCTGAACCGCTGTGCCTTGCCGTAACTGAGAATCCGCTTGTGTGCCTCCAATTCCCTGGCCCATGGTCCCTGCTTTGCCTGGGCCACCAGAGACGTGATTTCCGCTTCATTTGCCTGGGTCTTGGAAAGGGCTTTCGAGTCGTCGGCAGACACACTCGGGATCATGGTTGTTCCGTATCCCCACAGGCAGCCAAGAATGATCAGTCCGAAAAAGCCGATAAGCCAATGTTCTGGTTTTTCTCTCATCCGGTCCCTCCCTTTTCCCGGAAGATGGATTCAACCTATTGGTTTGAAAATGTCGGAAATGAACCCTGCAAACAACTTCTCTTTAAGCGCAATGTACGGCACGGCCACTCCGGCACGTACAGTTCATCATCCCTTTTGCAAAGAAAATTGAGGGAGATCTCATATCATGGCCATGAATATCTCCCATTGTCCCCCGGCACTGGTCTTATTTCAGCTTGAACCTCCGGACCATTTCATTCAGCCTGTTGGCAAGCTGAGACAGCTGTAATGAACTCTTGTTGACAACAGTGCTGCGATCGGTGATTTTCTGGGCCGAGCTGCTCACCACGGCGATATCCCTTGCAACTTCCCCGGCCACCTGGGATGTCTGTGCTACGTTTTCAGTGACCTCGGCAATACCTATGGAAGCTTGGGATACGTTCTCGGCGATCTCCCTGGTGGCTGCCGACTGTTCGTCAACAGCAGCTGCAATGGATGTAACTATTTCATTAACGTTTTTGATGACATCGGTAATCTCTTTGATGTCACCGATGGTTTCCCGGGTTGAAGTCTGCATCCGCTCTATTTTGTTTCGGATTTCACTGGTGGCCTGTGAGGTCTGATTGGCCAGGTCTTTGATCTCGTTGGCTACGACGGCAAACCCTTTGCCTGCTTCACCGGCCCGTGCAGCCTCAATTGTGGCGTTCAACGCCAGAAGATTGGTCTGTTCGGAAATGTCAGAGATGGTACCGGTTACTTTACCTATTTCATTGGCGGCCTTACCCAGATCCGCCACCCTCACAGATGCGTTCTCAGCCTTGGAGACCGCTTCTCCGGTGATCTTCCGGGACTTTTCCGAGTTGTTCGCAATCTCGCTGATGGTGGCGCTCATCTCTTCAGCCGCTGCCGCAACCATGCTGACATTGGTTGACGTTTCTTCCACTGCGGCGGCCACCGCGTTCATATTGCTGCTCATCTCTTCGGCAGCGGCTGCGACGCCGTTGGCCAGGTCAGCTGTATCAACCGATTCTTTTGACATTACCTCAGCTGAGTCGGTCAGAACATTTGACGATTTTGTAAGGTCTCCTGCACTGTCGGAGATGTCCTGGAACATGGTCCTGAGATAGGTGGTCATTTCGTTCATGGACTTTGACAGGGTTCCTATTTCGTCTGTCTGGTTGATATCCAGGTCCTTGGAGAGATCCCCCCTGGCCATGTTTTCGGCATGGGCGACACCCCTTGTAATGGGACGGGTAATGGATCTGGCAACCAGGAAGATGATCAGGCCTGAAATCAGAAATCCCATTACTGCCACCGTTGCCGCTTTGATCAATCTGGCCCTCAGGAGTGCATCAGCAGCATCCAGGGACTGGATTACCTCAAAGGCACCGTGGATTTCCCCGGTTTTCCAGTTTTCAATAACGCCGCCTGTGGGGTCTTTGCCGTCAGAGCGTCCCCACAGGGTTTTTGACTGTCCTGGATCGCCGTGGCAGATGAGACAGCCTTCGGTCAATTTGACCGGCCGGAAATACCGAACGGAATTGATGCGTGCATCAATCACAAAATAGTCGGTCAGATTCTCATTTTTAATTTTTTCAAGGGCCGGTCCTTCGATTTTTTCCTTCAGGCCATAATCAGGTTCATTTTTAGGATTCCTCGGGCTGAATTTGGGAACCCTGAACGTATAACCGCCTGCCTCAGATTTCCTCATGGTGGCCTCCCATGCGGATACCACAGGAATGCTCGCCAGAAGTTTTTCATTTTCACCAGCGTCTGCAAGTGCTTTCATCATATCAATAGAAAAAAGACCCATGGCCCATTTCTGCTCCATTTCCTCCCGCGTCGACTCGGAAATCAGGCAGATGGCCCTTGCCTTTTCCACATAAGATTCCACAGTGTTTTTTTTGTCTGTCTTGTAGTACAAAAAGAACAGAATCCCGATCAGAATGGCCATGACGCCTATCCCGGCAGACAGAAATTTGATCAGTAAGGGTAGATTCCTTAATCGGTTCATTGTTTTCCTTTCTTTACACTGTGAAATATGTTCATCCGGCCATCATTGACCCTGCAGTCAATTGTATCTTTCCATGAATCGGGATCAATAGAAAAAGAATGACACAGACAGTCTGAAGTTATCCACGAAAAAAAGCAAGCCATAAAACCAGGAATATCCTGGTCGCCTTTGTATTTTTTTGGTTCTGTTACCCCCGAGTTTTAACAGGTCTGCCTTTCGAACAGTTTTATGCTCTCAGGATCAAAGGATGAAGATCCGCAGCTGCATTTCTCCGGCACTACTATGGTTTCGGAAGTTGGTTCCATCAATATCTGTTGATTGCCTTTATGACCTTTTTGTCCGCCCTGCTTACGTTTGCTTTTGCCCTTTTCAGTTTTCGAAGGCTTCTTGTATGGCGGATCAGATGACGGTGGCTTGCTGGAATT
>JAZDGN010000082.1:0-25047 GCA_043806875.1 Pseudomonadota bacterium | reverse complement strand
TCCTTTGAACGATTGCCCTCAGGGCAATGGCCTGGATCTCAGGCTGATCAAGCCTGTTTTCAAAAGAAGCGATGATGTCCTTGATGGGACGTTCCCGAATGGCCCTGGTGGCAGCCAGTATCACGGCCTCAAACAGCTTTTTTTTGGATTTGAAATGGTAGTGGATGCTCCCTATGTTCTGACCGGATCGATCCGCAACGGCCCTGATGGGTACGTTGGAAAAACCCTTTTCAGCAGCCAGCTCTCCGGCTGCGTTCACCAGGGTGTCCTGTGTGGCTTGTCCGGTGGAATAGGTTCCCATATTTCACATTTCCTTGGTTCCAGGGTTTTGGGTTAAACTGTCAAAAAATTGTTCAGATGACAAAATTTATACGCATGACTAATATTTGTCAAGGAAAAATTCACCCCGGTACCATGAAGCATTGAAATGGAAGTTCCTTTCAAAGTATTAACACCATTTGGGAGTTGTGGGACCGCACCTGTTTCTTGCAGCAGACGGTATCCCAAAATTGATGGGTTGTGGTGGCGCCAGTTATGCGATAAGCTGTCTTTCAAGGGTTTTTTCGAGATTGTGTAAAAGGGATGGGTAGGGATGGGTGTGCAACTTTTTTAATGGAAAGCGGAGCAGAAGGGTGACAATTCTCAGATCCAGCAAAAGTCGGCTCACTGACAAGCAATTGTCGGAATTTTCGGGGACAACACTTTTTGACGAGATTGCCCGGGCTGTGTGCAGGGCCGGGACCCTGCCTGCAAAAGAGCTCTATGAAGCATGGGAGGTGGCACGCAGAGTCAGGAGGGTGTTCAGGGGGGGGCGCGTTGTGGATGCCGCCGGTGGTCACGGCCTATTGGGACATATCCTCCTTTTATTGGACGACACGTCTTCCGAGGCCTGTGTGGTGGATCCCAGGGTTCCCAGGAACGCAGGTGTTTTATCCTGGTCGATTATGTCCCGGTGGCCGAGACTCACCAACAGGATTCATTATATTCCCTTGCCTATTCAGGACTTTGAGATAAAACCTGGGGATATTGTTGTTTCGGTACATGCCTGCGGTTCCATGACAGATGAAATCCTGCATGAAGCCAGTCTGGCCAGGTCCCGGGTTGCCGTCCTTCCATGCTGTCATGATCACAAGGTCTCTGATACGGGGGGCCTGGATGGTTGGATGGACGGGAGTCTCGCCATAGACGCGACCCGTGCGGGAAACCTTCGGCAACGTGGTTACTCGGTGATCACCCGGACCATTCCCCGGGACATCACGCCGAAAAACAGACTCCTCATGGGAATTCCTTTTGAGATGTCGTCCGGGTCATGCGCGGATAATGAAAGGATGACGGCATCGTTGTTTTAAGGAAAGGACGCAGGTTAAAATAATATGGGGGGCGGAGTGGCGCCATTTTGCCCCCCAACCTCAATTACAGGTGGTTGGTAAAATCAGATGCCTTTAGGCAAGAAATCGTTTTTTTCCCACTTTGGCAAGTCCTATCAGTCCAATTCCAAACAGTAACAGGGTTGCGGGCTCAGGTACGGGATTTGTCTCTGTTGTCTGAGTAGTGATGAACGATTCGCTTCCTCCGTTTGCAAAGCCTTGGACATGGATCCCTACCCGGAAAGCGCCGCTGTCAAGAGAGGCGAGGAGGTCATTGAAAGTATAGGTGCCGCCTCCGGTACGGATGGTGCTGAAATCAAAGAGAATACCCATGGACTCACCAGGGTTGATTCCCTCGGGTTGGACTGGGCTGGCAGAATCGTAGTCATAGTCTGAAGAAAACGCATACAAGGGATCTTTCCCGCCGGGCAGATTTCCAGGTCTTGCACCGACGGTGAAGCTCACACCTGAAGTGAAATACGAGAAGCTGACAAAGTTCAATAAAGGGACGTCGTCATCGAAATAGATGTCGCAAATGGATGATGCTTCATCGCCTTTGTTGGTGAATGTAAACATGACCTGGGAACCCAGAAGGTCGACATCCATGAAAAGCTGGGCCTCTCCTGTGGCGGCATTAAAAGGGTCATTATTGGTTATGTTGTCAAATGTGAATTGAAGAGCGCTGGCATTGGATAAAGATCCGAAAAGCACCAGAAAAAGACCGATACTCAATACCTTGTTTTTCATTTTCCCTCCTTGCATACTAATAGCGGTGGATTTCAACCTTAACATGATATTCGCATTTTCCGTGCCTTGAATGAAATGTATTGAATAAATTCATTGAGATATAAGACCATCATTATTTATTTTTAAACTATTCCAAATTTTGAGATTATAAACTATTTAAAATTGTATAACTAATCGTATATAAATGATTTATAAATATGATTATTGCGTATATAACCATATGGTTTTTTCAATATATTGTCTCTTTATATGGTTAAAAAGAAACGAAATTTTTTTTGAAAGTAATTTTTAAAAATAATTTGTAAGGGAGATGGATGGACGCAAATGGGGGAAAAAGGTGATAACCAAAAGGGATGTGAAAAAAATGTTCCAAAGGCAGGGAGTCAGGTGTGAAAAAAATGTAATAGGTGACTATTTTTTTGTTGTTTTTTCGGTTTGATGTCTCTGACCGATATGGACACCATCGGATGGTTGCTTTTTTAACCGCTGTTTCAGGATCAGGCGGTTTGCATAAGTCATTGGTGGTCTGGACACTTTAAAGGGAAGCGTGTCATTTCTGGATTGACTGAACAGGTGATCCAGTATGTGGTCCGCCTGCAGGTTCCTGCCAAGGGTTGATGTGCATCCGGCGCAGTATGTTATTACAGGGTCCCTTCCCGCTTCTTCCATGCGGGTAAGCCCCCATTGGTTCGAAAACTTCGGGGACACATGGCAGGCAGCTCCGCCTTCACCACAGCAGACAGTGCTGGTCCGGGAATGGGCCATCTCTCTGATCGAAAAGCCCATGTCCCGGATAAGACTGCGGACAGCATCCTGGACAGGGATGTCGAACCGGCTCACACAAGGATCGTGAACAGTGACGATGCCCTTGTTTGATGGGAAGGCTTGGCCGGGTCCGGACTGGGAAAGGATTTCATAGATAGTGACCGCCCGGATATCAGGTGCGTGTTTTTTGAAGATCTCATGGCAGCTTGGGCATACAGTGACAACCCTGTGGATGTTGTTGGCCTCAAGTACCTCTTTCAGTCCGTCAAAGGTCCTGGTGAAAAATTGGGTCCTGCCCAGGTCATGGGATGGTTTGGTGCAGCAGTCCAGAATAATGCCGATCCCGGGTATCTGGTCCTGAAGGAAGGCATAGGCTCTCCGGGTGATGCCCGGCCGCGTTCCGGCAAATGTGCAGCCTGGGAAAAAAACCGTATCGCACCCTCTGGGGAACCGGTAAAGGGAATAAAGGGATGAGCATCCCTTTTGTTCATAGGCAAGTATCCCGGAATGATTTGGGAGGGTCTCCAGTGTCCGGGCAAATTCCTGCTGCCGCAGAACAAGGAACATGGCAGACGGATCCAGGGACTGGGGACACACGGACGTGCAAAGCCCGCAGAGGTTGCACTGGAACGGCAGGGTCGTATCGGTCTGGGAGCCTGACAGGTACCGGGCCGCAATACTTCCCGGTGTTCCGTGTTCAGACAGAAAGGCGCATTCGTTTGTGCACCTGGTGCATCTCTTACAGGCTCCGGCTATGGTCTGGAGGATATTGGTCATTGGCGTCACAGACTCTGCATGGGGTTGAAATCGCGTAATAGGTACCCTGGAATGGTGCAAAAGTCAAAGAGATTATCTCCATATCCCGGGCATCCCGGATCGGGGAACTCTATGGGAAATGGAAGGAGGAAGGTGTGAGTCAGTTGTTAGGACCGGTCTTTCAATAAAAAAAGGAGCATCCCCGGCTTTGCCGGGGATGCTCCTTTAATACGTGCTATGCTATCTGCAAATCGGCTTAGTGACCAACTGCCATTTTTGCGAATTCAGCTGCCTGGGGATGAGCATAGATCAGGATCAGGGCAACAACGAGAGCATAAATACACAGAGACTCAATCATGGCGAGACCGATAAGCAGGGTAACAGTTACTTTACCAGAAGATTCGGGGTTTCTTGCAATACCCTGAACAGCACCGTTAACACCAAAACCCTGGCCGATACCGCAACCGAAAGCTGCGACACCGATGGCAATACCAGCTGCCCATACACACGCGGTAAAAAAATCCATTGTTTTAACTCCTTTTACCTAAATTAAGTTATTGTTTCTGCGGCTTCTTCCGGGTCCCCGCAAAACGGTTTATAAAGCTGTCAGCCCATGCTGGCAGCAGATGTTCTATCAGTGTGCGTGTTCAATGGCTCCTGCAAAGTACATGATGGCAAGCAGGAAGAAAACAAAGGCCTGTACAAGAGCAACAAAGATACCCAGAGCCATGATCGGCAGCGGGGCAAAGAACGCACCGGCAAGGGCGAACAGGATGCCCAGAACCAGCTCGTGACCCATCATGTTTCCGAAAAGACGGAAGGACAGGGAGAGAATACGGGCAACATGGCCGATGATCTCAATGGGGAAGATGATGGGAACCATCCACCAGACGGGCCCAAGGAAGTGTTTTATGTACTTGGCGCCGTGGTATTTCAGACCCAGGACATGGGTAAAAATGACGGTGACAAGGGCCAGGGCGGCAGTGGTGTTAAGGTTGGCTGTGGGCGGGAAGAAACCCGGTACCAGGCCAATGAGGTTGCCCAGGAACACAAACAGGAAGATGCTTGCGGCCAGGGGGAACAGCCATCTGCCTTCTTCACCGGTGATCTCTACCATGAATTCTTCAAGGCCGCCGATAAGGACTTCGAACACGTTCTGTGCCGTGCCCGGAATCAGCTGGGCGCTTTTTCCGGCAAGCCAGCCAAACAGGATCAGAATGGCCATGACCACCCACATATACACGACATGGACATTACCATGGGCGAAATGCCCCAGCCCGATCAGTTCAAACAGTTTGGTAAAGAATAAATATGGATGTTCCACCTTAGACAGCCTCCTTGATAAAAAGTCTTGTTAATTCAAGCATGGTCGCCCCGAAAATACTGGCAACCACCACCGAAAGACCTGCTACCAGGCCCAACGGATCAACAATATTCTGGGATATAAGCAGGAATATCATTACCCCGCTCACTGCAAATCTTATGTAATATTTTACCAGCACAACCCTGAGGATAATCTGGCCATTCCCGATCACGGAAGCGGGCGTCAGGACCCTGATCAGGGTCCGACGGAGCAGGTGGAAGTTCACTGTGACGATGAGACCTCCGCACACAAAGCCCAGGGCGAATTTCAAAGGGGTGTTGATGAGGCACAGCAGGCCCAGTACCGCAAACAGATACCAGTTGGATCGGGTGACAAAGGTTATCATGCGCTGCTGAATGTCCATATGCCCTAAAGCTTCCTGCTCTTTTTTACTGCCATGGCCAGGTTCCTGAACCCTGCTGCGATACCCAGGCCCAGAAATACCAGCGTCCAGATGGGTGATGTGCCAAATTTTCCGTCGATCCATACACCGACGAACAGACCGATAAAAATGGACAGTGCGACTGAAAGGCCCAGGCTGCTGTAGTATGCCAGCTCCCGGATGGTCTTTGATGTCTCTTTCTTCATTCTTCAGCCTTGTGCACTCTTGTCCGGGACATCACTTTTTCTGGTTGGAATTAACATATGATTTTCAGCAAGTCAACGTGAAAATCAACAATCGTGCTCCATAAAACCGATTATTCAATGATCAGGGAGCCGCAGGAGGAAACGCTCCGGATTTCACCGATGACAGCGGCCCGGAGCCCGTTGTCAGTCATCCTGGACAAGCAGTCATCGGTCTGCTTCCGGTCGATGCTGAACAGCAGGCCCCCGGAGGTCTGGGGATCAAAAATAAAATCGAGCAATACCGGGTCGATACCTGGTCTGATTTGGGTTGAATCCTGGTAAAAACGCCGGTTCCGGAAGGTCCCTGCCGGGACCATGCCCATCATGGCGTAGGTCCTGGCAGGCTCAAGCAGGGGAATCCTTTCTGCGGCCAGTGAAATGACGGTCTTGGATCCCCTGGCCATCTCCATAAGGTGGCCGCCCAGGCCGAACCCGGTAACATCGGTGCAGGCCCCCACGGAAAAATTCAGCATGATTTCGGCTGCTGTTTTGTTCAGCTGGGACATGGTCCGGACCATCAGGTCCAGGGCCCGGGTATCGGCCAGTTTTGCCTTGACTGCCGTAGCCAGGATACCTGTTCCCACCGGTTTGGTCAGGATCAGGACCTGTCCAGGGCGGGCCGTGCTGTTGGCCAGGACCCTGTCCGGGTGTACCAGGCCCGTGACAGACAGACCGTATTTGAATTCCGGGTCATCCACGCTGTGCCCTCCGACCAGGGTTGCGCCGGCTTCCTGGATGGTGTCGATGCCGCCCTGGAGGGTTTCCTGCAGGACGCTTTCATCCATGTCCCGGCTGGGAAAGCAGACAATGTTCATGGCTGTGAGTGGCCTGCCTCCCATGGCATAGACATCGCTCAGTGAGTTGGCGGCAGCAATCCGGCCAAAGTCATAGGGTGAGTCCGTAACCGGGGTCAAAAAATCCAGGGTCTGGACAAGGGCCATGTCCGGGCTCAACCTGAACACGCCGGCATCATCGGAATGGTCCAGTCCCACGATAAGGTCCGGGTGGGATTTGACCTTGAGGTTTTTTACGACACGATCCAGAACCTCTGGATCAATTTTGGCCGCTCAACCCGATGCCTTGACATTCTGGGTCAGAAGCACGCCCGATGATGTCATGGTGTCTCCTTTGGTTCCATAAGCCCGATCACCGATGCGAATCTCCCGGTAACGTGTTCATGGCGGTATGAATAAAATTTTTCCGGGCAGCACCGGGTGCAGATTCCCGAAATGTGGATGTTCTCCTGCCTGAGTCCTTTGCCAAGGAGCTGATCCCGGCTCATGCCCCAGAAATCAAAACGATGGCCGGGGTTCATGTAGTGCCAGAGATGGCGTGGAATTTCTGTCTCGTAGTGGATGAATTCCGCACAGCAGGGGCCCAGGGACGGACTTATCCCGGCCCGGATATCCCTGGGATCGCAGTTGAATTCCCGAACCATGACAGCCACTGCCTGACCGTTGATATCGCTGATGCTCCCCCGCCATCCGGAATGGATGTTGGCAATGACGCGGCGCCTGGGATCAAAGAGCATCACGGACTGGCAATCCGCCACCTGAATGACCAGGAGCAGTCCGGGAACATCGGTGATCACCCCGTCGGCAACCAGGCCGTTCCTGGGACCGCGGCCGTCCGGTTCGGGCAGGTGCTTTGAAAGAGGCGGCTGCTGGTCGCCGGAGCCCAGGAAGATGCCCCGGGATTTGATCACGGCAATCCTGTCACCGTGGACCTGACTCAAAAAAACAGGCCGGCCTCCGCCGAGATGACGGATAATCCGATTCCGGTTTTCTGCAACCCTGTCCGGCTCATCCCCGCAGTTCAGGCCCACGTTCAAGGAATCAAAGGGCGGCGCGCTGACCCCGCCGTTGCGGTTGAAGACCCCATGGGCAACCAGGGGGAACCTCTTGAGAACTTCAAATTCAAGAACCTTGCCCGCAAGTCCTTCCTCAGGCCGGGCCGGGCAGTGTTTCTTAAGGCTATCCATGGATCCTCAGGATTCTCTCGATGATCAGGCTGGTCGAGATGCCGGGTTCCATGGCTATTCTGGCAACCCTGCCGCCGTTTGCCTTGACCACATCTGCCCCGATGATGTCCTTTTCTTCCCAGTCTGCCCCCTTGACAAGGACATGGGGTTTGACGGCCCGGATCAACGCTCCCGGATCCGGTTCATGGAAAAGGACAACGTAATCCACGCAGGCCAGGGCCGACAGAACCCTGGCCCTGTGGTCCTCTTGGATAACAGGCCTCAGGGGCCCCTTGATTCCCTGTACCGACCGGTCGGAGTTGAGACCCACAATCAGGATGTCGCCCTGGAGGGCCGCTTCTGCCAGGTAGGTGACATGGCCGACATGGAGGATATCAAAGCATCCATTGGTAACGACAATGGTTTTGTTTTCGGATCTAAGCCGGTCTGCAACCAGGACCATCTGTTCGCGGGTGAGGCGTTTAGGGTTGTCCATTAAGGTTCCTTTCATGCCATGGCAATATATGGAACCAGCTTATATCATCCCGGGGATGGCCTGTCAATCGCCAGGACCGGCTGCCCGGAGCCGTTCGTCCATGAACGCACCCAGCTCGCTGATGGCCTGGCGTGCCTGGGGAAGATACCTGGCAAAGTAATGCCAGACATGGAACATGCCTTCCCAGATATCGGCCCGGACCGTGACACCGGCTTTTTCTGCCCTGTTTTTCAGGGCCAGGGCATCGTCCTGGAGAATCTCGTGGGTTCCAGCCTGAATCAGGACCGGACACAGACCGGCCAGATCCCCGTACAGGGGAGAGACCAGGGGGTCGGAGTACCTGGACGGATTCGTATACATACGTGCCGCCGATTCCAGCAGGTCCTGGTTCAGCATGGGGTCTTTGTCCCGGTTGATCTGGTGAGACCTGCCTGTGCAGTTGAGGTCGGCCCAGGGTGAAATCAATGCTGCAGCCCCGGGCATGGTCAGCCCGTGCTGCCTTATCTTAAGGAGCAGGGCCAGGGCAAGTCCACCCCCGGCCGAATCTCCGGCAATACCGATGGAGGTGGGAACATATCCCTGGGCCGAAAGCCATTGGAAGGCAGTCAATGCGTCATCAAGTCCTGCCGGGAAAGGGTTTTCAGGCGCCAGCCGGTAGTTGATGACAAGGACGTCTGTCCTGGCGGCCAAGGCGATCCGGGCTGCAAGGTCCCGGTGGGATGCGATGGAGCCGGCAACATATCCGCCGCCGTGGAGATAGAGGATGGCCCGCTTTGCGGTTTCGCTAACGGGTCTCAGCCAGAGTCCCTCTATGGTTCCGGTGCCGGCCTGGATCCGGACCGGTTCCTGCAGAACTGCCGGATCCGGTTTGAACATGGCGGCACTGGTATCCAGGAACGTACGGTATTTCTGGACGCCCAGGGAATCCAGGGTCGGCTTTTTCTTCATATATCGGATAATGGCTGATAATACGTTTGAGGTCATGGTCTGCATTGCTTTTATGGCCTGTGTCGATTCAAAGGTTAAACGCTGTATTTATACCAGGCCAAAGCCGAAAGGTTACTTGCCGGAGCCGGCGTGGTCCGGGGCCTGGATTGCATGGCCATGGAGTTATCATGTTCAGGCAGGTATGAGAAGGAGTTTTTTCCCAGATGGCATAGTCGTTGCCTTTTGCTGCTTTTCGTGGCAATACAACATCGAGTTCATCATGATTGCCGGAATCTTTTATCAAGTCCCGGAAATCAGCCGTGAAAACCGGACCAGCCGGGGTTACACGGATTGTTGCATAAAAAACAGGATTGTGGGGATGCCAGGAAAACTCTTTATCACAGATCTCGACGGGACGCTGCTCAGGGACGACAAGACCATCGGAGACAGGGACAGTGCGGCTCTGGAACGTCTCGGAAACCTGGGCATATGCAGGGCTGCGGCCACGGGCCGGTCCCTTTATTCCTTTCTTGGGCTCATGGAGAACCTCAAAAAGTCCAGGCCAGGGTGGGACCTTCCCCTGGATTATGTGATTTTTTCCACCGGAGCCGGCATTATGGACTACCCGGCCTGTTCCCTGCTCAAAACTTTTTCCCTGAATCCGGGGGAGGTTGTTCGCGCAGCAGCCTGTTTTGAGGAACAGGGCCTCGATTATATGGTCCACCGGCCGGTTCCTGATACCCGGGAGTTCATGTACCGTTATCAGGGTGGGGATAATCCTGATTTTCTGGCCAGGATCAGTCTTTACAAGGCATTCGGATCAAGCCTGGACGGCAGGGATCTGTCGGGGTTCGGTCCTGCCACGGAACTGCTGGCCATCCTTCCCCCTGCTGTCGATACATCTGTGGTGGGCCTGATCCGCTCCCGCCTGGACGGTCTCAATGTCATACGGGCAACGTCCCCCCTGGATCATGTATCTACCTGGGTCGAAGTGTTTCCTGCCACGGTGTCCAAAAGCCGTGCCGCGGCATGGCTTGCCGGACGGATTGGTGTGGACCCCTTGACCGTGATGTCGGTTGGCAACGACTATAACGACGTGGATCTCCTGGAATGGTCCGGCAGGGGCCTGGTGGTCGCCAATGCTCCCGGGGATCTCCGGTGTCGGTTTGTGACTGTGGGGTCCAATAATGAGTGCGGCATGGCCGACGCCATTGCCCAGTGGCTTTGAATATGGGTCAAGGGGCAGGTGCTGCCTGCTCAGCCCCGGCTTTTTTCAGGGGTTTTGGCGGGAGCCGGGAACGATGCCTTGTGCCTCAGGATATCGTAATAGGTCAGTACCCTTTCCACATATCGCACCGGTTCCCTCCCACGGGCATAGCCGAACCGGGCTTTCTTATAGTATTTCCCCTGGGTCAGCAGGGGCAGGGTGGCTTTCAGGGAAAACCAACGGTTTCTTTCAAGACCGATGGTTTCCGCAATCATCTGGGCATCCCTGACATGGCCGTAGCCGATGTTGTATGCCGCCAGAGTGAAAATCAGCCTCTGGTGAGGGTCTTTGATGTCTAAAAAACGCTGGTAGAGCTTGCTCAGATACCGGATGCCTGCCTGGATGCTCTGCATGGGATTAATCCTGTCGTCAATGCCCATTTCGTTGGCCGTATCCGTTGTGATCTGCATGATGCCCTTGACACCGGTTTGACTCTCAGCCCATGGGTCAAAGTGGGATTCCTGGTACACCAGGGCTGCAATTAACCTCCAGTCAAACCCGAAGTCTGTCGATTCCTTGATAATGGCATCCCTGAACTCCGGCAGACGAGTTTCAATCCTTTCGTGGAAAGTTTTCAGGTCAAAGTAGTCAAAGGACTTGATGTTGCCGTAGTATTTTGCATAAATCTTGTCGGAGAGGCTCTTGAGGCTTGCGATCTGGAAAAAGGTGTTCATGGCATCCAGCAACTCTGTATCGTCTTTGCGTACGGCCCAGGCCAGGGGGACCTCCGGCGTCAGGGGCAGACCGGGAACAATGTCGGGGTAATACCTCCGGTTGATGTGGGCAAGATTGGAGTCAGCCACCGTGTACTTTATTTTCCTGTCCTGGACCATGCGCAGCAGCTCTTCAACCGTTTTATGCTCGTGGGCGACAATGGTAATGTCGACACCGCCGCGTTTAATGTCTTCCAGGCATTCATGAAAAGCAGATCCTTTGGGAACATGAATGATTCTTCCGGCAAGCTCACTGATGTCGTTCACTTCAAGGATGAGTTTGTGGTGGACAAGACACTGCTGGACCAGGGCATAGGGTTGGGCAAAGGTCAGACTGCTCCGGTTGGATTCCCGGATGGGAAATCCGGTTGCGATAAAGTCCCCTTTGTTGTTTTCCAGGTAGTCGAATATCCGGGGCCGGCCGGGAACAGCGACCTCGAGATCAACGCCTATGTAGTTCGCAAATTCCCTGGCCATGAAGTATTCGAATCCCATGGGCTGGTTTTTGTACAGGTAGTAGCCATTGGCATTGGTGTCGGTAATCATCCGGAGGGCCCCCCTCTGGATGATCCTGGTCAGGGAGTCGGTCCTGACTACGGGTTCGGGGGCGGTCAGGATTCTGGCGCAGATGGCAGTAAGCGTGACGCAAAGAACAATGAAGAGCATGAAGATGGAGTTTACCGTTACCAGTGCATGTCTCATAGGCTTTCCGTCTGTTTAACCGTAAAAGAGCCTTGCAGTCATTGGCTGCCTCCGTCCGCCATCTCCGGTAATGGAACGATTTCCGCGCTGCTTACGGTTAGAAATCCCCTGGGCAGTTTCCGTCCGCGGTAACCTCTCCGGGATTGATAATTTGCCTGGTGGGCCGGTTTCAGTGTAAGACTGTGCTTTCCCGCATGGATAATGATGGTGGAGCCCTGGGGGAAGATTTTCAGGATTTTCAGGCGTTCAGCACCAGGCACCGTTAGCTGATCCCCGGGGATACCGATGATTTTGTTGCCCTTGCCCTTTTCCATGACCGGCATTTCACTGGCGGGAAACAGGATCATGCGGCCCGAGGTGGAGATTGCTGCAATCTGATCTGTCTCAGGATGGACTATCGGCTGGGGCTCCATGAGGACCGAGTGTTCGGGAACGGTGAGCACGGCTTTGCCGGTTCTGCTTTTGGCAAACAGGTCCAAGCAGGACGTGATAAAACCGAAACCGGCGCTGGAAGCCAGCAGGAACAGGTCCTGGTCCTCTGCGGCGATCATGGTTGTGATCAGGGAATCGGATTTCAGGGTGAGACGTCCGGAAAGGGGTTCGCCCACACCCCTGGCCGATGGGAAGGAATGGGCCGGCAGGGAATAGCTCTTGCCCGTGGAATCCAGGAATACGATCTGCCGGTTGCTCATGGTCCGGGCAAGACAGAGCAGGGAGTCCCCGGTCCTGAATTTGATCTTGGTTGGATCAATATCATGCCCTTTAGCGGCACGGATCCAGCCGTTGGTGGACAGGATGATGGTGACGGGTTCTGTCTGCAGCATGTCGATTGCCGAGAAGGCCTCAGCCTCTTTTCTCTCCAGTATGGGGGACCGCCGTTTGTCACCGTACAGCTTCGCGTCGGCCCGCATCTCCTTTTTGATGAGTTCCCGGATCAGCCTGTCCGAAGCCAGGGTTTCTTCCAGGTTTTTCCGTTCCCCGTCCAGTTGTTGTTTTTCTTTTTTAATGGCCATTTCTTCCAGTTTGGCCAGCTGGCGGAGCCTTATCTCCAGGATGGCATCGGCCTGGATTTCGCTGAGGCTGAATTGGGCCATGAGTTCGGCTTTGGGGGTATCGCTGGTGCGGATGATGCGGATGACCTCATCCAGGTTGAGATAGGCAATGAGAAGACCGTCCAGGATATGGAGCCGCTGGATAATTTTTTCCAGACGGTGTTTGAGGCGCCGGGTCACAACGTCTATGCGGAAGGTAATCCATTCGGTCAGCAGGCTGACCAGGTTCTTTACTTCGGGTTTGCCGTTGGTGCCGATCATGTTGAGGTTGATGCGGTAGGTCTTTTCCAGGTCCGTGGTGGCAAACAGATGATCCATGAGCGCCTGGTGGTCGATCCGGCTGGTTTTGGGTACGATTACCAGGCGGGTGGGTTCTTCATGGTCGGATTCATCCCGGATGTCAACCACCATGGGCAGCCGTTTGGCCTCCATCTGGGCAGCGATCTGCTCCAGGATTTTTTCCCCGGACGCGTGGTGGGGAAGGGCTGTGATTACGATATCGCCTTCTTCCACATGAAATTTTGCCCGCATCTTGATTTTGCCTGAGCCTGTGGCGTACATATCCCGTATTTCAGATTCAGGGGTAATGATTTCGGCTTCCGTTGGGAAGTCCGGTCCGGTAATGGACTGCATCACCCCCTTCAGGTTGCCGACCGGGTTATCCAGAAGGTAGATGCAGGCCTGGACCACCTCGTTAAGGTTGTGGGGGGGGATGTCCGTTGCCATGCCCACGGCAATTCCCGTTGTCCCGTTGAGCAGGAGGTTGGGCAGCCGGGCCGGAAGCAGGGAGGGTTCCTTCAGGGTGCCGTCAAAATTCTGCACCCACTCCGTGGCCCCCAGTTCCAACTCCGACAGCAGGGCGTCGGCATACTTGGAAAGGCGTGATTCCGTGTACCTCATGGCGGCAAAGGATTTGGGGTCGTCCGGGGCGCCCCAGTTACCCTGGCCGTCAAGCAGGGGGTAGCGGGTGGAGAAAGGCTGGGCCAGGAGCACCATGGCTTCATAGCAGGCCGAGTCCCCGTGGGGATGGAACTTTCCAAGGACATCGCCCACGGTCCTGGCCGATTTTTTGTACTTGGCCGTGGAAACAAGGCCGAGCTGGCTCATGGCATAGACAATGCGTCTCTGGACCGGTTTCAGGCCGTCGCCGATATGGGGCAGGGCCCTGTCCAGGATGACGTACATGGAATAATTGAGATAGGCCTTTTCAGTAAAGTCCTTGAACGGCAGTTTTTCAAAACTGTCATAGGTTATGCTAGTATCGGGTGCCATCATTCCAGTTCCCTGATATTGCCCTTGGTTTCAATCCACCGGCGTCTGTCAGACGCCCGCTTTTTGCCCAGGAGCATGTCCATCATGTCAAAGGTGGGATCGTTGTCAAGGCCGGTATCCGGGTCAACGACCAGCTGAATCAGCTTCCGGGTATCCGGGGCTATGGTGGTTTCCCTCAGCTGCATCGGGTTCATCTCGCCCAGGCCCTTGAACCGCTGAATATTGATTTTTCCCTGTTTTTTCCGCTTCCGGATCCTTTTTACCAGGGTTTCGCGCTCTTCTTCGTCCAGGGCGTAGAATACCTCTTTCCCCACATCGATGCGAAACAGCGGGGGCATGGCCACAAACAGGTGACCGTTTCGGACCATGGTCGGAAAATGCCTGAGAAAAAGGGCGCAGAGCAGGGTGGCGATGTGGAGTCCGTCAGAGTCGGCATCGGCCAGGATACAGATCTTGTGATACCTGAGTCCGGACATGTCACTCGAGTCCGGATCAACACCGATGGCCACGGAAATGTCGTGGATCTCCTTGGATCCCAGAATCATTTCCGGATCCGATTCCCAGGTATTCAGGATTTTGCCCCTCAGGGGCATGATGGCCTGGAACCGTCTGTCCCTGGCCTGCTTTGCCGAGCCTCCGGCAGAGTCTCCCTCCACCAGGAAGAGTTCACATTTTTCCGGGTCCGTGCTGGTGCAGTCCGAGAGTTTTCCGGGCAGGGCAGGGCCTGAGTTCACCCGTTTCCGGGTCACTTTCCGGGATTTGTTGATCCGGGTCCTGGCATTGTCAACGGCAAGGGCTGCCAGGCGTTCGCCGTCGTCGGTGTTCTGGTTGAGCCAGAGGCTGAAGGCATCGCGAACAGCCGTGCTCACCATGGCCGTACTGTGCCGGGAAGATAGCCTTTCCTTGGTCTGGCCTGAGAACTGGGCATCGGACAGTTTTACAGACAGGATGTAACCGATGTTTTCCCAGATATCCTCGGGTGCAATGTTCACTGCCTTGGGAAGAAGATTCCTGAATTTGCAGAACTCCCGGATGGAATCCAGGAGACCGGACCGGAACCCGTTGACGTGGGTGCCGCCCAGAGGGGTAGGGATGAGGTTGACATAACTTTCGCATGGGTTGTCCCTTTTTTCCTCGGTCCAGTTCACGGCCCATGAGACCGCCCCATCGTCGGTTGGACAATCCCCGGTAAACGGCGCGTCAAAGACTCTTGCCTCGTCTTTCATCTCTTCGGACAGGTAATCCCTGAGCCCGTTTTCAAACTGCCAGGACATGCTCTCGCCCGAGGATTCATCCACAAAAGTAATGACCAGGCCGGGACACAGAACCGCCTTGGCCTTGAGAGCATGGACAAGTGTCTTTACCGAAAAGGTGCCCCTGTCAAAGTAGCTCGTGTCCGGATAGAATCTCAGGCAGGTTCCCGTAGTTTTGGCGCCTGTTTTACCTGTGACCTCAAGCTCGCTGTCCTTGTTTCCGTTCCTGAAAGTGATGCGGTGCACCAGGCCGCCTCGCTTGATGGTAATTTCGAGAAAGGATGACAGGGCATTGACCACCGACACACCGACGCCGTGAAGACCGCCTGAAAACTGGTAGTCCTTGTTGGAGAATTTGGCACCGGCATGGAGCCGGGTCATGATCAGCTCCACCCCTGTCATTCCCTCTTCCGGGTGGATATCCACCGGCATGCCGCGGCCGTTGTCAGTAACCTCCAGGGAGTTGTCCTTGAACAGGATCACATCAATGCGGGTTGCATATCCTGCAATGGCTTCATCCACACTGTTGTCGATGACTTCATGGGCCAGGTGATCGGGACTTGTGGTGTCCGTGTACATGCCGGGCCGCCGTCTGACCGGATCCAGGCCCCTGAGCACTTCAATGGATCCAGCGTTGTAATCGCTGGTCGTTTTTTTGTCTGGGCTTTTTGGTTCAAATAGTTCCATATGCGCTGCTGATGCCTAATACGGGGTTGTTTGTTTTCACTGAAAATCCTTTATAACACAAATGGCTGATTTGTTCAAATGTCCCATGGGGAAGGTATCATATACTTTTCTGATGGATTAGCAATTGTTTTATGGCCGGTTTTAATGGTAGGATTCTCCGTAATATTGCGGTTGCAAAATCAGAAAACTCCACTTATAACGTCAGGGGAAGCGCCAAGGACATGAACAGCACACACCGGATAAGGAGTTGCCCATGCAAAACAATCTCAAAGAGTTTTCCACATTTCCAGGGTCTGTTAAAAAAGGGATCGGCTTTCTTATGGCCGGTTGGGTGTTGTTTTATGTCTTTATTTTTTACTGTATAGACGGCCAGACCCTTCCCATCCGGGTGAAGGTAGTGGGTATCCTGTGCGTCCTGTGCATTCTGACGCTCAAGAATTGGGCCAGGGTGATTTGCCTGTTATGCCATATCATGGTTTTTCTGCAGTTCGGTTTTGTTTTTGTTGGATTCTTTGCTGCCGGCAAGACTCAGCTTGCCGGGATCACAGGAGCCATGCTGTTGATGTTCGGGATCTCAAGCTTTTATCTGCTCAAAAAGGATGCCGTCGCGTTTTTTAAACGGAAAAAGGATGAAGAAGCAACAACCCCATGAGATTCATCCTTGATCTTGAACATCATTGCATTGAGACACAAATCAGGAAACTTTACAACGTCAGGGTTGCCCTCTGTCTCAGAGAGCCCATGCGCATGGATGAATTGGAGCCGGAAATTGAGGGTCTGAGACAGGCCTTGGAAAGTCTGGATTTTGCCTCCCTCAGGACAGATTTTCCTGAACTTTCGGGAGGTTCCAAACCCACAGTTTGCCTGGAGATGAATCCTGAAGGACGGTTTGTAATCACTATTAATGGAACGGTAAAAACCGTAACTCAGAAATGACAGATGAACAATTGCAGCCAGGTGGATTGAATCTTATCACCTTTGACCGGGACTGGAGCCTTGCCGATGAAACCGGTCAGCTCGCCATGGTTTCCCTGGCATCGGGTCTGACACCGGGAAAGGGCATTGTTCCAGTGCTTGCCGGGATCAGGTCCTACCATTTTGCAGTGCGTAAAACAGCCAGGGAAAGTCTCGGCAAGTTGAAGGCCAAGATCATTGAACTCCAGATGGCTGTGCAGTATCATACCGACAGTCAGACTGTTCTGGCGTCCATCCGGGAATCCTCTTTGTTTGCGTCAAGGCTCTTCAGTGAACTCAAGTCCGATCTGACGGTTCAGGAAATAAAGCTCTTTACGGAAACGCTTCTGGAGGCCGGAGGCAGGGGACCGTTTTATGCCTGGCGATTCTTCCAGCAGGGGGGGGCTTCAACCCAGGGCTTGAAAGCCATTGCCTTGAACCTGTCCGAAGATGCCCGGCTGGCCCTGGTGGGACAATATCTCCTGGCCGGCATAAGCCTGAAGCGCAAATATTCCCCCTTCATGATTGCTCTTATCAAAAGTATCCGGCAGCGTAGGTCTGTGATCCGGTTCTATGCCCATCAGTTCAACATGAAACGGGGTTTTGACCCGTTCCTGAATCACCTGGACGCCTCCTTGAGGAATCCTGAAACCCTGGTTGAGAACGAGTTGAGAGTTTTGAATCCCATGGCAAAGGCTGAGTCCCTGAAAGCCCTGGCCATGATGGTTACACGGATTGAACCGGGATTGCTCATGGAGTGCATCACAACAAGCGGCAATATGTTTGTTGTCAGGGCGGTCCTGGATATTATCGAGGCTTCTCCCATGGGCATGTATCCGGAACTGGTACCGGTTCTGGCTCCCCTTTTGAACACCTATCACGGGGACGATGCCCTGGCCGTGTTCAAGGCCCTGGTGATGACCCAGTCCTATCCCCTGTTCCGGGTCGTGGACCAGGTCAGGGTGGTTCTTCCAGGTCTCATTCCCAGGATATTGGAAGAGCTTTCATCCTTTTCCAGGATCTCGTTTTTCTTTATCCAGGAGCTGGTGCTGAACCGGTCCTTTTATCTTGATTCCAACACCGATATCTACAAGGCCCTTATCCATGGGGTTGCAAAGAAAAGGCCGGAACGTGTTCTTGAGGTATTGAAACGTCATGAGAATTACTCCAACGATACTGTCCGCATGGCGGTGATTTCCCTGTCGCAGACTATCACCGCGTTTCTCAGGGAGGAAGAACGGGAGATAAGTGACGAAGCTGGGACCATGAAAGATCAGCTGATCCCTATAGCTCAGATGGAGACAAAAAAAGGCTTTTTCCAGAATGTCCTGCTCACCGGGGTGGAAAAAAAACTCAAGGCTATGAAACAGGGGAGCATTGTGGGTTTTCTTGATCTATCGGCAGAGATTATTGATGGACAGGACCTTTCTTCCGGGGTATTTGCCCAGCCCTCTTCCTTTAATCATTGTGTTATAAAGGATTCGGATCTGTCCGGGGCCAGTTTTATCAGAACCTCGTTTGTGGGTACGGTATTCTACAAAACGAATCTCTCCCGCACCAGGTTCGATGCCATCCGGTTCGACAAGGCAGTGTTCATTGACGTCACGGCCGACAGTGCACAGTTCGTGGAATGCAGTTTCCAGGACGCTTCGTTTTTTACAAGTGTCTTTGACAGGGCATCTATGAAAGACGCCATTTTTTCCGGATCTGTCCTGTCCAGGATTTCGTTCAGGGAAACAGACCTTACCGGTGCAACTTTTGCCTGCTGCCGGGTATCCCGGGTGTCCTTTGTGGATGCTCTAGTGTTCCATACGGATTTCTCGGGTGTCCAGGCCAGGTTCAGCCGGTTCATGCCCCATGCCCTGTCTGCAGTAGAAGCCGAATTCGCCAATTTCAACGCCAGAACCTTTCAGCTTGAGTCTCTCGAGTTCCCGGATACCGTGTTCCAGTTGGGAAAAGGCCCCGGATCAGTGCTGGAGGATCTGGATCTGCTGATCCTTTCGGAATTCATTCAGCACGGCCAGTCCATTTTCCTGAGACGGAACATGTTCTCTCTGCTCATGGCCCTGGATGTTTTTAAACCAGCACAGGCTGACTTGTTTGAAATGGTTCCCCTGCTGATTCACGAGAATATCACCTTCCCAGGTTACATTCCGGAAGATACTGTACCGTACGGTATCTCCGGTTATACACCGGCCCGCGAAACCGCTGCCATTGCAATCAAATGCCTGGGAGTGCCGTCCATCCCGTCCAGGGACAGGGTAACTCCTTACGTGGAAGGCCTGTTCACCATGGGCAGTATCGGTTCCATTGCCCAGGCCTCGGATTCGGATATCGACTACTGGGTATGTGTGCGCGACCCGGATCCCCTGTCGGATAAACGCAGGCGGTTCAGGGACAAACTGGATAAGCTGGAAGCCTGGGCCCTGGCATCCGTTGGTGTGGAGATGCATTTCTTTCTTGTGGATATAGACGCTGCGAAAAATGACTACTTCGGGGGATCCAGCGATGAAAGTTCCGGGTCTGCCCAGGGCAGGATTCTCAAGGAAGAGTTTTACCGAACCATGATTCATATTGCAGGGAAAATTCCTCTGTGGAACACACTCCCTGTGTGCGTAAGCAGCGCCTATTACGACAGGATATTTGAGCGGATAGGAAAGAATCCCGTAACCTGCAGCTACCTGGACCTGGGGGATATCCATGACATCCCGCCCGAAGAATATTTCGGGGCATCTATCTGGCAACTGTTTAAATGGCTGAAAAGTCCGTTTAAATCCGTGATGAAGATGGCCCTTCTGGAAAAATTCATTGATGAAAGCGGAAAGAAATATCTCCTGTGCAATCGTTTCAAGGATGAGTGGATGAATCCAGGATTCCAGTTCACCCTGGATAGGATGGATCCCTACTATATCCTTCTCCGGAGTCTGGTGGAACACTATGGGGAGCGTGGCAATCAGGAGGCTGTTAGGCTTGCTCAGCAATGTTTTTTTCTCAAGACCCAGATTGCCCAGCCTGCAGATCTGGAAAACACGGTGTTCGGTTTCCGGCAGATGTTCATCAGTCAATGCATGAATGAATGGGGGTGGACCCGGGACATGGTGTTTGAAGTGGGTGGTTTCAGGACATGGTCCTTCTCCGCTATTTCAAAACTGAGCGCGACCCTTGAAAAGTACATGATCCGGACCTACAAGAAAGTCAGCCAGGCCATGGAAAACGGTCCGGCAATGACATCATTCATTTCTCCGGAAGACCGGACCGTGCTGGGACGCAAAATGTTTGTCCAGTTTTCAAGGCAGCCCGGTAAAATCGGTAAGGCCATGCTGGTGTTCAGGAGCGACAGTCACTTCCAGGCCCTCAGGATCCAATACGGATCCCGACCCGGCCAGCCTTCCTTCTGGGAGCTGTTCAACCGAGGCGGGAAAGGAGTCCAGGATCAGGATGAGCTGATCCAGCAGGCCCCGGAGCTGGAGTACATCGGGGCTTGGCTTGTCCACAACCGGTTGTTTTCCGGACAGACAATGATCCATCTTGTTCCTAATCCCCAGCCGGTAACCATTGATGATATCAGGCGGCTGTTCACGGCCCTGCATGAGTTTTTTGTCCGGGATAGTTCGGAGATTCCCTTTGATGCCCTGCGTCAGAAGGCCGAGATCAGCTCATTGTTCATATCTTTGAACATGTGCGTCCCCAGGAAGATCATGAAGATCCAGTCCTGTGTGCTGGTGTATGAAAATACCTGGGGGGAAATGTTCTGCAGATCCATGGCCAGCGATCAGGGATTCGAATCCATGGACGATCTGCTCGCCAGGATTCAAGATGAACTCGGTACCCGGAATCTTCCCGAGCGCCGGGCCTTTTATTTTCCGAAATCCTTCCGTTGGCGGGTTAAAAGCCGTTCCTGACGGGTGTATCCACCAGCGCAATTTTAAAAGCGATGGGATGGCATTGTCCATGGATCCCCCGGCAATGAACGGGGTGTATTTGATCTGTCCTAGGACGGGAATGGGAACTTTTTTATAATATCGATAACTTCCTCTGGTGTGTCCGCAATCTGGAGGATATCGAGATTCTCCGCAGAGATCATGCTTTCATCCAGGAGCCTTGCCTTTATCCAGTCCAAAAGACCTTTCCAGTATTGGCTGCCCACAAGAATGACAGGTAAGGGTTTGATGCGTTGCGTCTGGATCAGGGTAACAGCCTCGAACAGCTCGTCTAAGGTCCCGAAGCCGCCTGGAATAATGATGTAGGCCTGGGCATATTTGACGAACATGACCTTGCGGATGAAAAAATATTTGAACTCCATCTGGATATGGGCGAAGGCGTTGGGCTTTTGTTCAAAAGGAAGGTTGATGTTGAGTCCTACGGATGTTGCACCACCCCTGGCCGCGCCTTTGTTGGCTGCCTCCATGATGCCACCTCCGCCTCCGGTAATAACTGCATATCCCTGCTTTGCAAGAAGAAACGCAATCCGTTCAGCAAGGCTGTAGTAAGGGTTTTCATTGTTAATCCGGGCGGATCCGAAGATGGATACTGCAGGCCCGATGGTATGAAGGGTGTCGATCCCTTCCACAAATTCTCCTAGGATTTTAAATAAACGCCAGGATTCACCGCTCTGGAAGTCGTCGATGGGATAGTTTCCGTTGGTTGTTGATTTCACTGAATTGTCCTTAAATGTCAAAGCAGATGGTCCCGGCATCCGGCCGGGATGAAAATTAAATCCGTCAGCCTTTCCCGTCATATCCGATAATCACCTGGTAATTGTCAACAATAACAGGAACTTTTCTTTCTCCCTTTGAAAGTTCAAGCATCCTGTCCAGTTCAGCGGGATTCTGTAACACATCAATGTATTGGAAATCAATTTTTTTTCTGGTATAAGCTTCACGGGCTGCCTTGGTGAACGGGCAGTTGTTTTTCCCGTAAATGACAACTTTTTTTTCCATGGCGTGCTCCTGTCTGAATGTTGTTCTAAAGCGGCTGAAATCGACCGTTTTCATAACTACCATAGATGTTCGTGACCGTCAACGTGAAGGATAGCAGACAGATCCGGACTGGCCGCTTCCCATCAGAACGATTGACTTTTTTTGTCTGAGGCAGTATTACTGGGATAAAAATAACCATTTATACAAAGCAGATAGACGTGACCAAGAATAATCGATTAACCCGGCAAGTGACCATACACAATAGGCTTGGAATGCATGCCAGGCCTGCAGCCATGATTTCCAAAATTGCCCAGAAGGCAGAAAAGGGGGTGTGGATTGGGATTGGAGATACCGTGGCCGAAGCATCCAGTATTATCGATATCCTCTCCATAGGCTGCCGCCAGGGAAGCCAAGTGATGCTCTCCGTGGAATCGGAAACCGACCTTCCCATTCTTGAATCCATCCGTGAACTCATCGAAGACGGGTTTGGAGAAGACAACAATGAGTGACACTGAATTAAAACAGACAATTCTGCAGGGGATCGGCGGGTCTCCGGGTATCTGCATCGGCAAGGCCTACATTGTCGACCGTGAAGGCGTGGATATCATCAAACGGTATACCATTGCCGATGCATGGGTCCAGCCCGAGATCAACCGTTTCAAGAGCGCTGTGAAAAAGGCCAAGGATCAGCTCGCCGCTATCATCGAGTCCCTCCACGATGACCTGGGTTCGGAGCTGAGCATCCTTGAGGCCCATATGGTCCTGTTCAAGGACAAGATGCTCTATGGGAAAACCATAGAAACCATCCGGGAAGAAAAGGTCAATGCCGAGTGGGCCCTCAAAAAGGTGTCCCAGCAGGTCAAAACCATGTTCGAGAAGGTGGATGACCCCTACCTGCAGTCCCGGGTCGGGGACATTGTCCAGGTGTCTGACCAGGTCATGCGTCATCTTGTCGGTGCCCAGGATATCAAGATTTCGGAGATCAACAAGCGTGTCATCCTGGTTGCCCATGACCTGTCCCCTGCCGATGCAAGCCAGATTCAGCTTGAAAGGATAAAGGGTTTTGTCACGGACAGGGGCGGCAAGGATTCCCACACAGGGATAATTGCCAAATCCCTGAACATCCCGGCTGTCATGGGGCTTGGCAAGGCCACGGTTCTGATCAAAAATGACGATATCCTCATCGTGGATGGCATAACGGGACTGGTGATCGTAAACCCGGATGAAGATACCCTGTTCAGGTACGAGGAAAAGAATATCCGGTACCAGGAATACCGGGCCCTTCTTGCCAGGGAAAGTCATCTGCCGGCTGTAACCCTTGATGGAAAGCGGATTGGCCTTATGGCCAATATCGAATTGGTCGAAGAACTGGTTTCGGTGAGGGATAATGCTGCCGACGGCGTAGGCCTTTTCAGGACGGAATTTCTGTACCTGGATCTCAAACGGTTTCCCACGGAAGAGGAATTGTTTGACAAGTACAAGGAACTGGTCGAGCTCCTCACCCCCAAATCCGTAACCATCCGCACGTTGGACATCAACGGAGACAAGGTCCTGCCCTATGCCAACGCCGTTGAAGAGGCCAACCCGGCCCTGGGGCTCAGGGCAGTACGCTTCTGTCTGAAGCGGCCCGAGATCTTTATAACCCAGATCAAGGCTATTCTGAGGGCAGCTGCCTTCGGCAACATCAAGCTCCTGTTTCCCATGATTTCTTGTGTGGAGGAGCTCCTTGAGGTCAAAAGGGTGATTGCCAGGGCAGTCAGTGAACTCAAGGCCGAACAGAAAATCTTCAACCCCACGGTTCCCATCGGCATCATGATTGAAGTGCCTTCGGCTGTACTTGTTGCAGAAAGTCTGGGACAGCATGTGGATTTTTTCAGCATAGGCACCAACGACCTTATTCAGTACACCATGGCCATCGACCGCAGGAACAGGCAGGTGGCCCACCTGTACCAGCCCCTGAATCCTTCGGTGCTCAGGATGATAAAAATGATCGTTGACGCTGCCAGAAAAACCAAAGTGGAAGTGGTCATGTGCGGAGAAATGGCAGGAGAGCCCATCTACATACCGGTACTTCTCGGGCTTGGGATCCGTGAGCTGTCCATGCACCCAGGAACGATCCCCGTTGTAAAGCAGGTTCTCCGCCAGCTGGATACTTCCGAGACCCAGGCCATGGTCAAGGAACTCCTGGTCCTGGACCGGGTAGCCGAGATTACCGAATTTGTGGAAAAACGCTACAAGACTATCATGCCCACAAAGGACATGGACGACGAGACCGACAAACCAGAGAAGTAAAAGGCGTCATGGCACCCGAAGAGCACATCAAGATTGTTGCGACCAATAAAAAGGCAAGGCACGACTATCACATTTCCGACGAAATGGAAGCCGGGATCGTCCTTGTCGGAACCGAGGTGAAGTCCATTCGTGAAGGCAGAGTGAACCTCAAGGACTCCTATGCGGAAATCAAGAACGGGGAGGTCTTTCTCAGGCAGATGCACATCACTCCTTACTCCTATGCTTATTACGGGAATCACGACCCCTTAAGGTCCCGCAAGCTTCTTCTCCACAACCGTGAGATAAAGCGTCTTATTGGCAAGGTCAAAGAAAGGGGATACACCATTGTTCCCTTGAAGCTCTATTTCAAGAACGGCAAGATCAAGGTCCAGATCGGGCTTGCCAAGGGCAAGAAACTGTATGATAAGCGGGAGAGCCTCAAGGAAAAGGACATGGGACGAGAGATGGACCGGGCCCGGAAAAAGGATTTTGACTGATCCGTCGGCAGCACACCCTCAAGGGTATCTTCAAGCCAGCCTTGACTTTTCAGGGATCATCGCTATAATACATTCAACTGATCTTTCACAATTTGGGGGCGCAATGGCTTCGACGGAGATATAGAGGCTTTTGGTTGCATGCCGAGCGTTCTGCTGACTCGTTAAATCGGTGGAAAATAAAGTAATCGCAGACGATTATAACTACGCCGTAGCTGCTTAGGCAGCTGCCGTCCAGCTGATTTTTCTCCTGCAGATTTCAGCAATGGGCGTCGACAATGCGGGAACGCTTCTCCAGGATGTCTGATCCTTGAGTGGTTAAATTTTTCAGGCTACACCGGTGCGTATCCAGCCCAGAGGAGACAATCCGGTTAAATTCAAATTTTGGGATATGTATGTAGACGCCACTGCTAAGTATTTTCGGACGCGGGTTCAATTCCCGCCGCCTCCACCAC
>JAZDGN010000081.1:0-89865 GCA_043806875.1 Pseudomonadota bacterium | reverse complement strand
AGTGATCATTGTTCTTCGAAACGGAAACAGTGCCATTGATATGGGTGATCTCATATGACTCGAGAGGTAATAATAATTGATGCACGTTACACGGCTCCTTTGAAGTCTTTAGTCATTTTTTCTGACTTTAAAGTGCCACTTTTATTTTCCGAAAGCAATAATTCTTTTGAGATATCTCATTTTTCTTCATCCTACTGATATTAAAGAAAAAAAACTGATTTTATCTACCAAATATTATTTTGCCTAAATCAAGATTCCTGAAATTGCGCATGCAAATCGATGGTTGATCCCTGTTTATCAATGGATTGGGTGAATTTTCCCGGGTGTAATGGGCGTGCTATTAGAAGTGTCAATCCGTCTACTATTATCCAACGATATTATCTATTACTATTAATACAATAGTTATGATATATAGAGCCCGATTGTGAAGACCTGAATAGACGCCGGCCTCTTCAAAAAGCGGACGACCTTCGACGCGATTGTGGATAAAAACTGCTTAGCAAAACGCAATAGGCAAAGCGACTGAACCATGGAACAATTCTTTCATTGCAGTTTCCCCTTGAACGCGCTGCCGGCCGCCAATCTGGCAGGGGTGGGCATAGACACCTTGAGCCACGATGCAAAACTGAAGGCCAAGGCTACCATCTCCTACTACCAGGAAGTGCCGGCCGACCTGCTGTTTTTCTTCAGCGACATCGCCATCCAGGCCGAAGCCATGGGCGCCACGCTCAACTTCAGTCCTGAATCAATGCCCAGCGTGGCCGCACCGGCACGCCAGGTGCGGTTGCCGCGCGCAGCCGATGTGCCGCGCATGCGGATGAACGCCCAAGTGCTTAAGGCTATGCGCCGCGAGTTACCAAGGCGGCCCAGCGCGGCCCTGGTTTACGGCCCATTTACAGTGGCTGGTCAGGTGGCCGGCGAGCAGGAGGTATTGCGCGGGGTGGTGGAGAGGCCGGACGAGGTGCACGCCCTTTTGGACCAATGCCTCGACCTGGCGCTGGACTATGCCGCCCTGATGCTGGAGCAGGGGGCCGAGGTGCTTTGGGTCGCTGATCCATTGGCCGCGCTCCTGCCTCCGGAGAGCTTTTGGGATTTCGCCGGCGGGTATCTGTCCCGACTGTTCGCTTTCAAGGGCGACCGCAACACAGCCTTGCACATCTGCGGCGACACCAGCCAGATCGTTGAACCCATGCTGCAAACCGGTGTGGGAGGCATCAGCTTTGACCAGTGCATGGACCTGTTGGCCATCGAAGACCGGATACCTTCAGACGTGGCCATCATCGGGAATCTGGAGCCGGTGGAAATTTTAGAGCAGGCTTCTCCGCAGGAGGTTGTTCACTCCACAGAGGAACTGGTCATGAGCCTGGGCGTGCTGCCTAATTTTGTACTTTCCTCCGGCTGCGGCCCGCCGCCCGGCGCCCCGGTGGCCAACATAAAGGCTTTTGTGCAAAGCGGCCAACGGTCCATGGCCCATCTGGCCCCCCATGCCGACCGGCTGCTTTCCCTGTGTTCCCTGGTTTTCCATGGCAAGCGCCAGGAGGTGCCGGCCCTGGTGAATGAAATAAGGGAGCAGGGCGCAAAACCAATGACAATCCTGCGCGCCGGCCTGATGCGTGCAGTTAAGAAGGGCAGCGCCCTTTACGAGGCCAAATGTTGCTACCTGCCCGCGGTGCTGTTGATGGTGGATGCCTTTTATCCCGGCTACCGTGTGCTTCAGGCCGAGTTGGCCCAAAGCGGGGCTAACAGGCCTGCTGTGGCCCTGGGCACGGTGCAGGGTGATTTTCACGAGATCGGCAAGAACCTGGTGGCGATTATGTTGGAGGCCAATGGGGTCGGCGTGAAAGACTTGGGCGTAAACGTGACCCCGGCCATGTTCGTGCAGGCCTGCCGTGAGGACCAATGCCGGGTGGTCGGATTGAGCGCCTTTATCACCTCGGCCCGCCACCAGTTGGGTGCGGTGAAAAAGGCCCTGGCCGCGGCTGGCATGGTAGATGTGAAGATGGTCACCGGCGGTGCGGCGGTGAACCAGCACTTGGCAGGCCAGGCGGGCATGCATGGCTATGCCAAGGACGCGGTGGCCGCTGTGCGGTTGGTGAAGAAATTGATGAAAGAAAGTGCCTGAGGCCATGGCCATAAACGATTGGCCGCCGGTCTGGGGCCCGAAAACAATCCGTTATCTGCAACTGGGCGGGGAAGACGAGGCCGAAAGGCGAGCACACCAGCTTTGGCAAAAGGCCCTTACCCTGTGCTGGCCTCTCGCCTGGCAACGCCTGGTCTCCATGCAGGAGTTTTTGGACATCTTTCACCCCCACGCGGGCCAAAGCCAGGCATTGAAACGGCTACTGAAGGAAAGCGACCAAGTGGCCTTGCTGGCGGTGAGTTTGGGGGCAAAGCCGGAGGAGCGTTCAAGGGAATTGCTGGGAGAGGACGAAATATTCGACGGATTCATGATAGACCGTATGGGCAGCTATTTGGTGGAGTGGTGCATGTCCGGCCTGGACCGCGAACTGACCCGGGAAATGACCGCTCAAGGTCTTTCCACCACTCACCGCTACAGCCCCGGGTACCAGGATTTTCCCCTGGAAGCACAGGAAGTTTTCGTGAGCCTGGCCAGAAAAGACATTCCCTGCCTGACGGTGCGGGAGAATTTCTCCCTGTACCCGGAAAAAAGCGTCACCGCGCTAAAGGGAATCGGACCGATCTTGGACCGGAAGCCATAGATTGGGAAAGGATTGGAGTTTTGTCACCCCCTTAGGCCACAAACATCGTGGAGATACTGAACAAGCCACGGGACATGGCCGGAATCGGCCACCAGGGCAAATGTTAATCTCCTGCGCCTCCCGCCCTTTTCCCAGAAAGCCCACCGGATCATGGACTTGGCAAACCGAATGGCCACCAGGCATTCGGGGACAGGGACGAGCGCCGCTTGGCGCCGGGGGGGCAAACCAGGCCGGAAAAGTCCGGCCTTTATGGATACACATCGCAAAATCGGAACAGGAGGAAAAATGTTGAAGCACTCGTTAATAGGTTGGAAGTTAACCGCACTGCTATTGGTTGTATTGTCCTGGGGACAATTGGTCTGGGCCCAGCCTACAGTCAAGGTGGGAACCTGGAAGACTGCCCAGTCCATCCAGCCCTATTACTACCAGCAGTTTTTAAATGGCCCAGAGGTAGAGGTCTTTCCTTTCACCAGCCCGGCCGATCAAAAGATGGCTCTTTTAGCAGGCAGTCTGGACATGTGCGGCACCACCTTGGTGCACGCGATCCACTCGGCCAGCCGGGGCGAGCCGGTGGTGGTGGTGGCCACGCTCGGCAACAAATGCTCTGCCCTGGTGGTCAAGGCCGACGGCCCCATCATGAGCATCAAAGACCTGGCCGGGAAAAAGATCGGCTACGTACCCGGCACCATGCATGAGATTCTTTTGCGCGAGGCATTGAAGAAAAACGGGATCGACCCCAACAAGGACGTCAACCTGCTACGGGTCGATTTCTTCGACATGGGCCAAGCCCTGGCCAAAGGCTCCATAGACGCCTTCCTTTCGGGGGAACCCTTCCCGACCCTGGCCGTTGCAAAGGGCTACGGCCGTATCCTTACCTACCCCTATTATGACCAGGGCATCGGCACCATCAACGGGGCCATGCTGGTCAAACGTGAGTCCATAGAGAACAACCCCAAGCTGGTGGCCCAACTGGTGGAGGCCCACGCTAAGGCTACTGAATACCTCAAGACCCACAAAGACCAGTGGCTCGAGAGAGCAGCCACCTTCGGCATCCCGTTGGACATCCTGGAAAAGGCCGCGCCCAACATAGAACTGGCCTGGAAAATGGACAAGGACTTCATCAAGAAGGTGTCCAACCTCGGGGCCAGCATGAAGGCCATGGGCATCATCAGCAAGGAACCGGACTATGAAAAGCTCATAGACTTGCGTTTCGTTGAAGGTGTCAAGCTGGACAACTGATGCCCTCCATCTCTATCAAAAAGCCCACCCCGGGGCGCAAGTCGATGGCCACAAGATTGTTGCCTTGGGCCTTGCCTGCCTGCGCCCTGGGCTTGTGGTCCCTATTGAGCTTTGGCGGTCTGGTGGCGCCCTATTTGTTGCCCTCGCCAGGGGAGGTGCTGGACACGGCATTCTCCTACATCTTCGCTGAAAAGGGCACCACACCCCTGGCCGGCCGTTTCCTGGGAGACGCCATGGCAAGCCTTGGGCGCGCGGGTGCCGGCTTTGCCCTGGCCGTGGCCATAGGCCTGCCACTCGGGTTTATCTCCGGACGCATAAAAGCCATGCGGCTTTTTTTCGAAACTTTCTTCAACGGGGTGCGGGCGGTGCCGGGCATCGCCTGGCTGCCTTTGGCCCTGGTCTGGTTCGGCATTGGTTTCACGACCACAGTGTTTCTGGTTTCCCTGTGCGCCTTTTTCCCGATCTACCTGGGGGCCGTCTCCGGGGCCATGCAGGTCAATCAACTGTTCTTGCGGGCCGGGGCCATGATGGGCCTTGGTCGGGGACGGCTGCTCTTTTCGGTCTTGGTGCCCGCCACCATGCCCCATGTGCTGACCGGTCTGAGGTTGGGCCTGGGCATCTCTTTCGCATACCTGGTGTTGGGAGAGTTGACCGGCGTAAACCATGGCCTGGGGGCAACCATCATGGACGCCCGCATGCAGGGCCGGGTGGATATCATCATCATGGGCATCCTGCTGATCGCAGTGATAGGGCGGTTGGCCGACTCGGCCCTCTCGTGGGGGCTTAAAATATTCAAAAGCGTGCGCAGATTGTAATGGAAACCGAAAGAGTGCAAAAAAGTCCCATGCCGTGCCTGGCGGTAGAGATGCTCAGCAAGGGGTTCCGGGTGAACGGGCATTGGTCGCAGGTCCTGCAGGCAATTTCTTTTGAGGTAGCCGAGGGTGAGATTGTGGCTCTTCTGGGCCCCAGCGGTTGCGGCAAAACCACCCTGTTGAACATCGTAGCCGGCTTCCTGCCACAGGACCGTGGCCGGGTACTGGTGAAAGGGCAGGCGGTGGCTGGGCCGGGCCCGGACCGGGGGGTGGTGTTCCAGGAGGACGCCCTTTTCTCCTGGCTCACCGTGGCCGAGAACGTGGACTTGGGCCTCAAGCGCAGCCTGGGCAAAGCCGTCCGCCACGACAGGGTGAAGCGCATGCTGGACATGGTGGAGCTTGGGGATTATGCCGGTTACCTGCCCCGGGACATTTCCGGCGGCATGAAGCAAAGGGTGGCGCTGGCCAGGGTGCTGGTGCTGCAACCAATGGCCCTGCTCATGGACGAACCCTTTGCCGCCCTGGACGCCCAAACCAGGTCCCAGATGCACAAACTTGTGCTCAGCCTGCAAAACCGATTGCAGCAATCAGTGCTCCTGGTGACCCACGACCCCGAGGAAGCGGTGAAACTGGCCGACCGGGTGTTGGTGATGGAAAAAGCCCCAGGACGCCTTAGCCGGGAGTTTACGGTGGGGGCCCCCCGTCCACGACAATTGGATTCGCCGGTGCTACTGGACCTGAAGCGGGCCATTATCACCAGCCTGGCTGGCTCCGGCAGTTGACCTAGTTCAGCCCTTTAAGGCCAGCCAGCACCTCCTGGCCTCTGCTGAAGCGGATGTTCCAGACATCTAATTGAACAATCTATTGATATGGTTTGATTATGGTGGAATTAGGCATCAAAATGGTAGGCACTATGCACATCCATCGTATCAAACAGGGCAACAGCGTCTACGAGAAGATCCTGCCCAGGGAGTCTTACCGGGAGCCAGGAGCCGGCAGGTCTGCTGTCAAAAAAAGGACCCTGCTCAATCTGACAAATTACCCGGCGGAGCTCATCCGGGCTATCGAACTGGCACTCAAGCATAAGGATAATCTGTCCGTCCTGTTCTCCGCAGATGACATCATGTTTGTTATCCGAATCAGTATAATTGTTTTATATAGACACGGGCATATCAGGATTCCAAAACCGGTATCTTAGACTTTGGGGCAAGGACACGGCGGAAGACTCCTTGCCTTTTGACATTCGGAAGCTTCGCCGGGATGGACTGCTCCGTCCAGGTGAGTGGGTCATAACAACGTGGTCAAGCTCAAGCATATTCTCTGTCGTGTACGAAGACCATCTGCTACTTGCGTATTCACACCGAAAAACTGAGAATGTGAAGCAACGGATCGATTTCACCTGGACCCCCTGTAATTACGGTGGTCAGCGGGCTTGGTTCGTTTGCCCACGCTGCGGCCGGCGCTGCGCTGTCCTCTATGCAGTTGGAAAATACTTTGCTTGCCGGATCTGCGGGAGCCTGACATGCCAGACCTGTAATGAAACTCCACCTTGGCGAATGATGAGCAAGGCCAATAAACTCCGGAAGTGGGTAGGCGCCAAACCTGGAGCATTCAATCCTCTTCCATGGCTGAAACCCAAAGGGATGCACTGGAAAACCTGGGATCGAATAAGGCATAAGATAAAGGACCTGGAGCTTAGCGGGTTGATAATTCAGGGCCGGAAATTGGGCATAAAGGGGCTTTGATTTGATTAGATGGTGCTACGGTCGATAGTGTTGATTTGTCAGCCAGTCCGAGCAAAGCGGTGTAATGTTTTATAACACTGGAGTGTTTTGTAACAGCTCGCCCTGATCGCAATCGGGTCCCGTGGTTGGTATTTAAAATAATAAAAAGTCGTTTCAAATCGTAACACCCCTTCTCTCCTTATCAGCTTGTTAGGATCTATATGAAATTTCACTAAATATCAAATTGTTAAAAACAGCAACAACAACGTGGCACAGTATTAGCTATGAGAAAAACGAAAGACAAAAGTGGCTAAAACCATGAGCAAGGCGATCAGAATCATAAGGAAAAAGGGGCATCACGGCGGATTGTTTTAAACCCCTGCAAAATGTATTGCGACACTGAATCAAGGTAAGGGACTAAGGACCGGCGTACAGGATTTCAATCAGGAGAATAATATGGGGCAACGAAATCCCCTTGACCTTGATTACTATGAAAAAAAATCAACCTTGATAACACTGGGAAGAATCATTGTCCCGTTGGGTATTACTGTAATCCTGTTTGCGTTGATTGTTTTCCTGCTCTTCGTTCCATCCATGAAAAAATACATGATAGACCAAAAAAAAGAATTAATCCGGGAATTAAGTGACAGCCACTGCAGCATGACCTGCAGTCTGCTATCGGAATACAGCCGGAGAGTGACGACCGGTGAACTTACCCTTGAAGATGCTAAAACCAGGGCGGCAAAACGGATCCGGAACCTGCGCTACGGCCCCGACGGGGAGGATTACTTCTGGATCATCGATATTCAGGCTAAGATGATAATGCACCCGTATATGTCCGATCTTGAAGGCAGGGATTTGAGCGATTTTGAAGGTCCTGACGGGAAACGGATTTTTGTTGAATTTGTCAGCACCGCCAAACAGAAAGGCTCCGGATATGTAGACTATTTGTGGCAGAACAGCGATAACCTTACGGATAAGACTTCTAAGATTTCATATATAAAACTCTTTGAACCGTGGCAATGGATTGTAGGAGCCAGCGTCCATGTTGACGACATTCATTCCAAAATAAAACTGATAACCCGTCAGTTGATAGAATTGTCTGCCGGCATTCTGGTCATTGCACTGATCCTGACTGTCTATGCCACCTGGCAGGTGATGAAGATCGAGAAGCAGCGCAGCGAGGTGGCAAAGGCACACCATCTTGACATGCTTCGCCTTAAAAAACTCAGGGAATTGAATCAGATGGCGGAGGCTTCTCTTGAGGATCTTATGCAGTTTTCCCTGGAAGAGGCGATCCAGTTGACAAGGAGCAGTGCAGGATACCTGGTGCTGCTGAACGATGATGAGACGGAAGTTACCCTTCACGTGTGGTCCAGATCCGTCTTGGCCGAGAGTTCTATTCCGAGAAACCGGACGGTACCAAGCGGAACGAACCGGATGACAGAATTATGGGAAACGGTTGTAGACCAGAGAAAAGCCATAATCGTTAACGAGTTTGACAAGATGGAATCCTGTAGAAACACGGACCTGCCGGAAGGTCACATACGGATTATGCGACATCTGACGATTCCTGTGTTCGATGGTGACAGGATCGTTGCCGTTGCTGGGATGGCAAACAAGAAAGATGCGTACGACAACTCGGACATCTGGCAGTTGAACCTGCTGATGGATGGCATGTGGAAAATCATACACCGCAAACGCTCCGAAATCGCCTTGCGGGAAAGCGAAACCCGATACAGGCTGCTGACGGAGAATGTTACCGACAATATCTGGACGCTGCAGCTATCCGACATGAGTCTTTTGTATATCAGCCCATCCATAGAAAACATATTGGGGTATACTTGCGAACAGATGCACACTCTTGGGTTGAAAGAGTATTTGACAGAGGAATCCCTTAAAAAACTATCAACGATCATTACCGAGGAATTGGATAGAGAGAATCAACCCGGCGTCGATCCCAAAAGATCCTTTGTTACTCAGTTGGAACAGGTCAGAAAAAATGGATCCAGTATCTGGACTGAAATCACAGCCTGCTTCCTGCGGGACGAAGCCGGGATCCCGAACAGGATTCTCGGGGTAACCCGGGACATTACCAGACGCAGACATATGGAGCAACAGCTCCATCATTCTCAGAAGATGGAAGCCATCGGAACGCTGGCCGGCGGCATTGCCCATGATTTCAACAACATCCTTTCCTCCATCCTGGGGTTTACCCAACTTGCGAAGATGTCGTGCCCTGAGGGCTCAGAATTGAATGAAAAGCTGAATAAAATTTTTACCGCAGGCATTCGGGCCAGGGACCTGATCAGGCATATAATGGTGTTCAGCCGTAAACAGGATGTGAAGAGGGAAGCAATGTCCATCGTTCCCATAATAAAAGAATGCCTGAATTTTATCCGGGCATCCATACCCAAAAACATCGATATCATTCATGACCTTGACGAGGCTGACTGCACCGTAATGGCGGATGCTTCCCAGATTCAGCAGATTCTCATGAACCTGTGCAGCAATGCCGCTCATTCCATGAAAGGAAAGAGCGGCCTGATAGAAGTCCGACTCAAGCCAGTCCAGATTGAGAGCTTAGAGAATTTCCAAGTCAAAGGATTGGAACAGGGCATGTATCTTAAACTCATGATCGCAGACTCAGGGTGCGGTATTCCGGAGGAAATTCTTCAAAGAATTTTCGAACCCTTTTTCACAACAAAAGAACTTGGCGAGGGTACCGGAATGGGCCTTTCCATTGTTCACGGGATTGTGACGTCCATGCGGGGTGCCATCTCTGTCTATAGTGAGGCCGGCAAAGGGAGCGTTTTCCAGATATTGCTTCCGGTGTACGGGGGCAAAGCGAGGGAGATCACCGGTTCAAGTTTTTTGGCAAATGGAGGAACAGGCAGGATTCTCCTGGTTGATGATGAAGAGGATATCGTGATCTCAACGCAGCAGATACTCATGACCATGGGATATACGGTGGTTGGTGTGGGAAGCAGTCAGGAAGCCCTTGAGATTTTTAAAAAAAAGCCCGATGGTTTCGATCTTGTGTTGACAGATTTGGCGATGCCCAAAATGACCGGTGTTGAATTGTCGCAAGAATTGTTGAAGATCAGGGAAGATATTCCCATTGTTCTGTGTACGGGTTTCAGTGAAGGGGTAACCTCGACCATGAGTAAACGTATGGGTATATTTACCATCATTATGAAACCGGTTATTGCCGGCGAACTCAGAGAAGTAATCAAATCCGCTTTGAACGGCACGCGCAAATGATCGGCAAAGACGTACAGCCATACATGTCAACCCGACTGTCTTTCTTTAATACCAATGAAGCACGTAATAAGAGTACCGGGTCTTGAACCGTATCCGGTCTGATGTTCTACAGGTAACCGGACCTTTCAATGAGTCATGTGCATGACGATCCCAAACAGATCTGAAAATGGCTTTTTTTTAAATCATGAAAATAAATTTTAAGAAGGAGGATTTGGATGAAATTCAGAAATTTAAAACTGTCTACCAAAATATTGGGAGGCTTTACTGCTATTCTGGTTTTATTGGTCATTTCTGCCTATGTCGGTTATAGCGGTCTGTCGGGTGTCGTAGACAGGGTTGAGAAAGCTGATGATGTCGATCGCCTGGCTAAAGAGATTCTGGAAATAAGGCAGCAGGAAAAAAACTACATTATCAGAGGGGACGATACATACATCAAAATGGTGGATGAGGGGATTGAGAAGCTTGTTGCCCAGAACCTGGCTGTCAAAGAAAAATTCACCCAAAAAGCAAATAAGGACCAGATGGATCAGGTCATCGCTAAAGTAAACGAATACAAGATCGCCTTCCATAACTATGTGGATCTTAATGCTCAAAAAAATGACATCATGGCTCAAATGAGGGACAATGCCAAGTTGGCTCTTGCTCAAGCCGAGGCAATATACAAGGACCAGGAAGAACAATTGGCCAATGTCCAGATGGACTCAGATGTCTTATTGAAAGACAAATTGGCCAAGGCGGACGATGCCAATCGTATAATCAAATGGTTCCTTGATGCCCGTAAAAACGAAAAGGAATTCATTATCTCGAGGGGCCAGCAGAAGTGGAAAGAGAATGTGGATGGCAGGGTTGGCGAAATCCTTACGCTTGCCGATGATCTTAAATCACGGTTCAAACAGGACCAGGATAACGGGCAGATCAACAGGGTTATTGATGCAGTTAAAGCCTATAGCGGGGTGTTCAATCACTTTGGTGCATTGATGCTGAAACAGGCCGAGTACGATCAGGCGATGGTAATTTCAGCTCGGGAAGCTGTAAAGGTCATCGCCGAAGCCAGGGCCGACCAGAAGGCTAAGATGACAAACCAGATTTCAACAGCGGAGCGTACAATGTTGATCATATCACTGGCTGCCATTATATCGGGGTTGTTGTTAGGCTATTTTATTACGTTAGGCATTACCAGGCCGATCAAGAAAGGGGTCATATTTGCCCAAGCCCTGTCAGAAGGTGATCTGACCCGGACCCTGGATATTGATCAGTCGGATGAAATTGGAATTCTGGCAAAGGCCTTAAACAACATGTCTAAAAATTTGAGGACAATGTTCACAGAAATAGCCACAGGCACACAAACTCTAACCGCATCTTCCACCGAGCTTTCGGCCGTTTCAGATCAGATTTCAACCAATTCAAAACAAACTGCAGAAAAATCGAACAACGTGGCCGTTGCATCGGAAGAGATGGCTGCCAATATGAGCAGTGTGGCTGCCGCCACTGAGCAGACCACAACTAATGTCCAGATGATTGTTTCTGCTGCAGAAGAGATGACAGCTACCATCAATGAAATCGCAAACAATACAGCCAAAGCCAGTGAAACAACATCCAATGCGGTTGAGAAGGCTCGAGGAGTTTCGCAGAAAGTTGATGAACTTGGAAGGGCCTCGCTAGAAATCAGCAAGGTTACGGAAACCATTGCCGATATTTCCGCCCAGACCAATCTTCTGGCCCTCAACGCCACCATTGAAGCGGCCAGGGCCGGGGAAGCCGGAAAAGGGTTTGCCGTTGTGGCACAAGAGATAAAATCCCTTGCCCAGCAGACAAATGAAGCTACAAGGGAGATCAGCGCAAAAATATCCGGGATTCAGACTACTACGGCTGAATCAGTTTCTGCCATTGCATCCATTGTTGTGGTTATTGATGATATCAACACCATTGTTACCTCGGTTGCCACAGCCATCGAAGAACAGTCAGCCACCACTCAGGAAATCTCACATAATGTGAGCCAGATAGCCGAAGGAGTCCGGGAGGTCAATGCAAATGTTAACCAGGCCTCGGCTGTGGTTGGGGAAGTGACCCGGGATATTACCGGAGTAAGCCTGGCAGCGGAGGAAATAAATACAGGCAGTCGGCAGGTCAATATCAGTTCCACAGAATTGTCCAAACTGGCTGAAAATCTTAATGAAATGGTCAAACGATTTAAAATTTAGGAGACTTGTTATTTATGGATGATAAACTTACAGACCAGAAAGCCCGATTAAAAGAAGAGGCTTTGGCTGAACATAAGAGGCTTTCCCAATTATTTATTGAAAACAGATTCCAATTTGAACTTGAAAGAAATGCGGCTATAGAAAAATTAATACAAAAAGCAAAAAGTGACAAACTCAGGCAATTGCAAACAAGATGGGATAATATTTTAAAAAATTCAGGTTCAGGTCACAACAGGTTTGTTCTGATTCAGATGCTATTTTGGGATCATATCAATAATCATTTCAGGCCGGCATTAAATCGCTTTCGATCCAAAATGGTGAACCCTTGATTTCAAAGGGATTCAGGGCAAAAGCAGAGTGCTTTAAATTTATTTTGGGCATTGTAATATTGGTAAGACAAAACCGATTAGTAACCATACTAAGAAACAGTATCCGATAGAGATGGAGAATATGAAAAAACGGTCACTTAAATTTAAGCTTATCACCGGTGGAATCCTCATTGTTGTGATACCTTTGCTTATTGTTGGGCTCTTTTCAGTAAATAAAGCATCAAATGCCCTGCTCGATGCCGGGAGATCTCAAGCCAAACAAATTGCTGTGGATCTTGCCAATATGGTCCAGCTTGTTCTTGAACAGGAAGTTAAATTTGCAAATGCCATGGCAGTTGAACCTCTGGTCATAAACGCAGCCGACAGCGTTCATGAGAATGGGATTGAGAGCACCCTTGAAAGGTTAAAAGAATTGGATCAGTTTTTAGGTACAGCCTTCAAGCAGATGGGAAGTAATCATGAAGCATTTATTCTTACAGATGCAAGTGGCTTAGTCATATCAGATGCAGCAGGAGGGGTATTACGGGGAAAAAAAATATCCGTTGCTGACAGGGATTATTTTAAAGCAGCCACGCAAGGAACTACCTTTATTGGCTCGCCCGTTAAATCAAAAACGACCGGCAATCCAATATCGGCGATCGCTATTCCCTTAAAAACGAAGTCCGGAAAGTTTGCAGGCGTTTTTGCAACGATAATGAAACTTGATACCCTTTCAGACAAAATCACCGAAGTACGACTGGGCAAAACCGGTTATCCGATTATGATAGATCAAAAGGGCATGACGATCGCGCACCCCAAAAAAGAGCTTATCCTTAATATAGATATGTCAAAAACAAAAGGGATGGAGTCTTTATATGCCAATATGACGAGTGGTAAGACCGGTATTGATGAATATGTATTTCAAGGTATAGAGAAAACGGCCGGTTTTGCTACGGTTCCAATTACCCGATGGTCAATTGCTGTCACCCAGAGCAATGCTGAATTCATGGCAGCTGCTCATGACATCCGGAACATGATTTTATTCGTCGGTGCCATCTTTCTTGTTGGAACAATTATGACTGTTCTCTGGTTTGTTCGGGGTATCATGGCCCAGTTGGGTAACGACCCCGTTGAAATCGCAAAAATTGCTGCCAGCATTGCCAAAGGGGATCTTACCGCTAAATTTGATACAAATGGTAAAGCCATCACCGGTGTGTATGCCAATATGAAGGAGATGACAGACAATCTGACCGCCATGTTCAAGGATATTTCATTCGGGGTTCAAACACTGACGTCGTCTTCTACCGAGCTTTCGGCCATATCCCAGCAGATGGCTTCCGGAGCCGAACAGACATCAGCTCGATCAAACAGCGTAGCAACGGCAGCCGAAGAGATGACCGCCAGCATGAACAGTGTGGCCGCCGCAACCGAACAAACCGCGACCAACATACAAATGATTGTTGCAGCCGCTGAAGAGATGTCCTCCACCATCAGTGAGATTGCCAATAATACGGCCAAGGGGAGCCAGACAACATCAGAGGCTGTTAAAAAAGCCGAAGAGGTCTCCAGGAAAGTAAATGAACTGGGTAGAGTTGCCTCCGAAATCAGTAAGGTAACCGAAACCATAGCCGATATTTCCGCCCAGACTAATCTTCTGGCCTTGAATGCCACCATTGAAGCCGCAAGAGCAGGCGAAGCCGGTAAGGGTTTTGCTGTTGTTGCCGGTGAAATTAAAGCTCTGGCCCAGCAGACCGCCGAAGCCACAAAAGAAATTGGTTCACGGATCGGGGACGTTCAAAAGACAACCCAGGAGTCGGTCACTTCAATCAAATCCATTGTGGAAATTATTAATGAGATCAACACCATTGTGACGTCTGTTGCTGCGGCAATCGAGGAACAGTCCGCGACTACCCAGGAGATATCCAGCAATGTGAGCCAGGCAGGTTCAGGAGTTCAGGAAGTCAATCAGAATGTTAACCAGACATCGGTTGTCGCCAGTGAGGTTGCCCAGGATATCACCCTGGTCAGCCAGGCAGCAGATGAGATGAGGTCAGGAAGCCTCCAGGTCAATGAAAGCGCCGGTGAGTTGTCGAAACTAGCCGAGAGCCTCAATGAGATGGTCGGCAGATTTAAGCTGAGTTAATGGACAAAGCGGTCTGCCGGCCAGACGATGTCGACAGACCGTTTGCAATACCATCAAATAAAGGAAAAACAATGATGACTGAATCGGTTGCCGGTGAAATGATAAAACCAGATGAAGGAGACACGGTTGGCGTGGCCTCCATCCGTGTTAATGTCGGGCTCCTGGATACCTTGATGACGCTTGCCGGGGAGCTTGTGCTGAGCCGGAATCAGTTGCTTCAAGGTGTCAGTACGGCAAATATCAGAGCCACGGAACTGTCAAGTCAACGTATTGATTTGATCACGTCCGAACTTCAGGACGCAATCATGAGAACCCGCATGCAACCCATGGCGGACGTTTTCAGTAAATTCAAACGTATTGTCAGGGACTTATCCGGAAAGCTTGGAAAATCCATTGATCTTGACATCCAGGGACACGACGTGGAACTGGATAAAACCATCCAGGAATCCATCGGTGAGCCCTTGACCCGGCTGGTGGAACACTCTGTTTGTTATGGAATTGAAACTCCGGAACAACGCGAGCAGGCGGGCAAGACAGCCACCGGAAAACTGACGGTCCAGGCATTTCATGATGCCGGCCAGGTGAACGTCCTGGTTTCCGATGACGGCAGGGGGCTGGATGAAAAAATAGCCGATGATGCCTCCCGCACCGCTGTAATGGATTCTGTTGTCAGCACTATTGAACGCCTGGGAGGCATGATTGACATCAAGTCCACATCAGGAAAAGGTACGGACATTCACATTAAACTTCCTTTGACCCTGGCAATTATTCCAAGCCAGATTACGTCTGTGGGCGCTGAACGGTATGCCCTGCCCCAGGTGAACCTGGAGGAACTCCTCAGGATTCCAGCCGGTCAGATCCAGGAAAAGATTGAAAAAGTCGGTGATGCCGCTGTGGTCCGATTACGGGGTGAACTCCTGCCTTTGCTGGACCTGGCTCAGGTTCTCGGTATCGAGAAAGACTACGTTGATCCTGAAACGAATCAACACCTCTCGGACAGGCGTAAAAACATTGCTGACAGGCGCTCGAAACAGCACCTGACTAATGACGAGGGCGGGGTTGAAACAGCACCGGAACCATCAGGATCATTGCCCCAGAGAAAACGGAAAGACCGGCGATCCACCCGGGGCAGTGCCGTGAACATTGCCGTGGTCGCTGCGGGCCCGTACAAATATGGCCTGATGGTCGATCAATTGCACGATTCTGAAGAGATCGTGGTCAAGCCGGTGGGAAGACACCTGAAACACTGCACGGCCTATGCCGGTGCGACCATTATGGGCGACGGAAAAGTGGCACTGATACTTGATATTGCCAACCTTGCCCATCTGGCCGGGTTATCAATAGTGTCAGATGCTCTCCAGGCGGTTAAAATAAGTGAGGGCATGAGGAAAACTGACAGCAATAGGGAAGCACTTCTCACCTTTAAGCAGTCTGAAAAGGATTGCTTTGCCGTGCCCTTAAATCTTGTCGAACGAATTGAGCGCATAAAGACATCATCCATTGAGCAGATCGGTAATCGGAAAGTTGTTCAATACAGGGGCGGAGCATTGCCGCTCCATGATTTGTCCCAGGTTATGGCACTTAATCCGTTAGTGGAAAAAGAAAACCAGGAAATCATCATATTCAGAATAAAAGGTAAGGAGTTGGGACTGATGGTATCTCCGCCTGTGGATAGTGTCGAGGCCATACTCGACATTGATGAGAGCACGTTAAGCCAGCCGGGAATCAAAGGGTCCATCATCATTAACGGGCATACCACACTTCTGGTGAATATGTTTGACATGGCCAGGATCGTCAAGCCTGAATGGTTCGCTGATTGATACGATGATCCAACTATTTTTTTACAACAAGGACAGATATAATGCTGAAAAAAGATACAAATGAATCAACAGATCTGACCGGATTTTCAACCTTTTTTGTGGGTGATTCCCTGTTTGGTATTGATGTTTTAACCATACAGGAAATCAATAGGAACTTTGAGGTTACCCAGGTCCCTCAGTCACCGGATTATGTTTATGGAATACTGAATTTGAGAGGGAAAATTGTCACCATCATTGATCTGGGTAAAAAGCTGGGTCTGGGCCCGGTGGAAAATAATACAATCAGCAGAAATATCATCATTAATTCTCAGGGAGAGCTGCTGGGTCTGATGGTGACAGATCTCGGTGATATACTGCATGCCGATTGCAAGATGCTTGAACCGGCACCGTCCAATTTTAATCGGGTTAAAGGCAGTTGCTTTAAAGGGGTCCTGAAAACCGAAAATCAGTTGATTGGTATTCTTGATATGAATGAGCTGTTGCAGGATTAATAAAAACGTTTCAATTTAATTCTTCGGATAGTCATGGAGAAATCAAGGTCACGATGGAAATGCTTAACAAATTGTCTTTAAAATATAAAGAGATATGATTGAGAGTATCAATAAAACTTGCAGACACTATGACACCGGGCATATTTTTTATCGTTGTACTTCTGCTCCCCTCACTATCATTCGGTGAAGAATTGCTAATGGTCACATTCGAGCATGCACCGCACCATTATACTGAAAATGGTAACGTGACTGGAGGATGCACAGATATGCTCCGTCAAATTCTTACCGGTATGGGTCATAAGCCTGTGTTTCGCTCTATGCCGTGGATGCGTGCTCAGGAAATGCTTAATCGAGGAGATGCCGACGGAATTTATGTCTATACTCAAACCCGGGAAAGATTGCAAACTGCCTATTATTCAAATCCTGTATCCTATATCACACTGACTCTTTTCAAGAGAAGATGTGATGCGATACAATGGAATACATTATCGGATATCCGTCCGTATAGAGTAGGAGCAAGTGGCGGATATCACTATCCGGACACTTTTCTTAAAGCCGCTGAGAACGGCGACTTTACACTTGATTATGTTTTTAATAATACCCCCAACCTTCGGAATTTGAGAAAGCTTGTGGCAAAAAGGATTGATCTGTTTATCTGCAATCCTGAGGTGTGCGGTATCATAATGAAAAAATATGCACCGGAGTTTGATGATCTTGACTATATAGACAAAAACGTTGCACCGCCGATGTCGCTTCATGTAGGCTTTTCCAAAAAATTAACAAACGGCAGGCAGATCAGAGATGAATTCAATAAAAAATTTGATGAGTTCCTTTCAAGCGGCCAACTGAAACATATTTATGATAAATACGGCATGAAACCCGACTATGAAAAACTCGGCTCCAAAGGTATTGCTATTTCAACTGAGGGGAGAGACTGGCAATGAAATCCAGCCTTATCCTAAATCCAAGGTCACTTGCAGGAACTGGTTTTTTAAGCGTTCTTCTGACTATCATTGCCATGACCATGACGGTAGGAAGCCTGTGGATCTATGAAAAATACAACCAGAAACAGGCACAACTGGAATCCATCCGGGAAAATTTCACTAATACACAGAAAAGCATCATCCACCGGGAGGTTGAAAGGACCGTTGATTTCATCCGGTATAAAAGGAACAACACCGAAAACAGGATAAAGGAAAACTTGAGGAGCAATATCGCCACCGCCTATACCCTGGCATCCCACATCTACAGCACGAACCTGGACATGGAGCCCCAGACAGCCATCACTGAAGAAATTGTGGAGACCCTGAGGCAGATCCGCTGGGACAACGGCAAAGGCTATTTTTTCATCGTATCCCTCGACGGAACAAGTCTCATGAATGCGGACCGGCCGGGTATAGAGGGGAAAAATCTCATGAACGAGCAGGATACCCAGGGAAAACATATTCTGCGGGATATGATCGATATTATAAGAAAGCAGAATTCGGGATTTTACAGCTACACATGGACAAAACCAGGATCTACAGGGGAAGGGCACAAGAAGATTGCCTTTGTCAAATACTTTGCCCCCCTTAACTTTCTCATCGGGACAGGCTATTACATTGACGACATGGAAACGGAAATCAAGGAAGAAGTCCTGGCCCGGATTTCCAACCTCCAGTTCCCCAAAAATCAGTATATCTTTGTGATCCGGTATGACGGGCTGATCATCAACCACCCCATGGAACAGTACAGGAACCGCTACCTGTTCAACAACCCGGACGATAAGGAATACTCCGAAATCCGTGAACTGATCAATGTGGTCAAACAGGATGGCGGCGGCTACATGACCTATATATGGGAAAAACCGGAAACCGGTGTCCGTACCCCCAAGCTGACCTATGGTGCCAGCATCAACGACTGGGAATGGGTGATCTGCCACGGTATCTACCTGGACGACCTCCAGAAAATCATCACCGGGGAGAGAAAAAAATTCACTGCTGAACTCCGGCATGAGTTCCTCCTGCTTTCGGCAGCCTTTATCCTGTGCCTTGTCTGTTCTCTGATAGCCGGTATCTTCGTGACCCAGCGGCTCCAGAAAGGGGTCAGCGTATTTATCGACTTCTTTAAAAAGGCAACAGTTACAGATATTAAAATCAACCGGTCCGCCCTGACCTTTCATGAATTCGAAATCCTGGGAGATCTGGCCAACCAGATGGTGGAAGACCGTATTCAAAAGGAAAAAGCCCTGCGCAAATCCGTCTCAGACATTCAGCAGCTTCAGAGTCTTCTCCAGAACATTACCGATTCCATGCCGTCACTGCTCATCGCTGTTGACCGGGACATGAACGTGCTCCAATGGAACCGGGAAGCCGAACGGACAACCGGAATCCTGTTCAATCAGGCGGAACACCGCAAGTTTCAGGAAATACTCCCCTTGACAACCAGGGAGCATCAATTGATACAGAGAACCCTGACCACGGGGTTCCCTTGCTTCGAAACCCGAGTACAGAAAACAACCGATACCGGCATTACCTTTGAAGATATAACGGTATACCCTCTGGGTAACGATCCCGTAGGAGGTGCTGTCGTGAGGATCGACGACATCACGGAGAAAGTGCGCCTGGAAGAGATTATGATACAGTCAGAAAAAATGCTCTCCGTCGGCGGCCTTGCGGCCGGCATGGCCCATGAGATCAACAACCCCCTGGCCGGCATTATGGGCAGCCTCCATGTGCTGGACAACCGTCTAATGACTGATCTCCCGGCCAATCAGGCGGCGGCAGCGGAAGTCGGAGTCGATCTCAAGGCTATTCAGGACTACATGGTCAGGCGGCAGATCCGGCCCATCCTTGACAACATCCGCCAAGCCGGTTCAAGGGCGGCAACTATTGTTAGCGACATGCTCTCCTTCAGCCGGCAGAGCCCGTTCGTATTCTCACCAGTCAGCCTGGCAGAGCTCATGGACAAGACCGTGGATCTGGCATCCACCGATTACGATCTCAAAAATAGGTATGACTTCCGAAGGATACGGATCGTCCGCAACTATACCCCCGACATGGGCCCGGTCATGTGCGAAAGCAGCAAAATCCAGCAGGTATTCCTGAATATTCTGTCCAACGGCGCCCAGGCCATGTCCCTAATGGACAAAGGACACATGCCTGAATTCGTCATCACCATCCGACCCAGGGGTGATAAGGCTGTCATCGTTATTAAAGATAACGGCCCCGGCATGACCAAAGATGTTGTCAAACGTGTTTTTGAACCGTTTTTCACGACCAAGGAGGTGGGACTTGGCACCGGACTCGGACTGTCCGTATCCTATTTTATCGTCGTGGATCACCACAAGGGGAGTATGGGTGTCACCTCAAACTCTGGACAAGGGGCTGAATTCACCATCTGCCTGCCCATTACCCGGGAAGAGTGACTCATACCTCTGGAGCATGATGATAGTTCACACACTGAAACACACTGCCTCCAACGGTCTGACTTTGTTTCGATATTCAACAAGAGGTACAAAATGATTGAAAACCTGATTTATGAGAAAAATAGAATAAGGTTCCAGGAATCAGAGTCATCAGATCTGGAGTGCAAGCAAGCAAAATCCGGGTTGGGAGGTAAAGTAGAACGTTTTCGCGGGATTCTTGAAAATATGGATCATTGGATATGGGAAGTCGACTCCAAAGGACAATATACCGATTGCTCCAAGACCGTTGAAAAGCTTCTTGGTTATTTTCCCAGGGAAGTGATAGGAAAGACACCATTTGACTTCATGCCTTCCGCTGAAGGTGAGAGAGTTAGAGAGATATTTGCCAAAATTGCTGCTGCAAAAGAACCAATAAAGGATCTGGAAAACTGGAATATCCGCAAGGATGGACGACGGGTCTGCCTTCTGACCAATGGCATGCCGATCATTGATGCAGAAGGAGAGCTGTTTGGCTTTCGTGGTATTGATCGTGATATCACCGAATATAAGCAAGCAGAAGAAAAACTGCGTGAAAGTGAAACGCGTTTGCGAACGATCTTCGATATTTCACAGACAGGTATCATTCTGGTCAGTCCTCAAGGCATTATTACTTATGCCAACCGGAGTATGGCGGAAATGTTCGGATGTACTCTACAGGAGTTGATCGGTTCCTCATACCTTTCACATCTCCATCCCGATCACCGTGATACCGGGGCTCTGCGCACGCGGCAACTGATTATCGGCGAGATTGATTCGGTTGGTTACGAAAGGCACTATATCCGGTCGGATGGAACTGATTTCTGGGGCTTTCTGACTGGACGACGGCACGAGGATGAGCATGGGAATCTTATTTCCCTTGTGGGCACCATTGCAGACATAACAAAACTGAAAACCTTGGAAAATGACCTGCGACAGGCTTATAAAATGGAATCCATTGGGAGATTGGCCGGCGGCATAGCCCATGATTTCAATAATATTCTTTCCGGAATCTTTGGTTTTTCACAATTGGCAAAAAAGCATCTGAATGATCCTGAAAGAGCTGCGAACGATATCGATCAAATCATTAAAGGGGCACAAAAGGCCACAGAACTGGTCCAGCAGATTCTGACCGTCAGCAGGAAATCCATACACGAAAAAAAGCCGACTCCCGTGTACTTTATTGTAAAGGATGCACTTAAGCTGCTGCGAGCCACAATACCAACAACCATAGGAATCAAGGAGACTGTTGTTTCCAAGGCAACAGTGATGGGAGATCCGACCCAAATACATCAGATTGTAATGAACCTATGCACCAATGCCTATCACGCCATGCTTGGAACCAGTAGCGGCAGCGGGCTCATGTCTGTTAGCCTGAAGGAGATAGAATTTAACCGGAAAGATTGTATTCCTGGGCTGGATGCCATACCTGGGAAGTATCTCTGCCTTGAAGTCAGTGATACGGGTCAGGGTATGGATTCGACAATTATAAAAAAAATATTTGATCCCTATTTCACTACAAAAGACCCTGGCAAGGGAACGGGACTAGGCTTGGCAGTGGTTTTTAGTATTGTTGAGGAGCACAAAGGATATATCCACGTTCACAGTGAGCCTGGAAAGGGATCAACATTTTATGTTTACCTTCCGATAATAGATAAACCACCATCTCCCCAGATGCTGAAAAAAAATGGGGAGGTGCATCTGTCCGGAAAGGAAACAATCATGTTTGTTGACGATGAAGCAGCACTGAGAGAAGTTGCCTATGGTCTAATGAAAACATTAGGATACACGGTACATTCCTTCTCAAGCGGAACCCAGGCATTTGACGCCTACAAAAAAGATCCGTTTCTGTTTGACCTGGTTATTACCGACATGACCATGCCGGGCATCACGGGTTTTGAAATGTCACAGAAAATGTTGGAACTGAGACCTGAACAACCGATAGTCTTATGTACCGGGTATAGCGAATCCATTGACAGGGAAAGGGTCATTTCCATGGGGATCTCTGAATATGTGGAAAAACCATTTATTACAAATGAGCTAGCCAAGATCATACGAAAAGTGCTGGATGATGCAAAGATGAGACGTTAAGTATTAGTATCCCTGTCTAAAGTATTCAGAGGCTGAGACTCATTTGGGTTCATCTATCTGATTGACGCTTTCAGATACCTGCCCAGGCGCTGCCTTGATATTCCCAGAAACCTTGCAGCCATGGTCTGATTGTTACCGGATCGCTTCATGGCTTCTTCAACAAGAAGAAGAATCGCCTTTTCCAGGGTGGGAATGGTTTCGGAACCCAAAAACCATTCATTCTGTTGAGAGACAACTTTTTCAGGTTTGACACTGTCAATGCCTGACCTTTTCTTTATATGGGTCTCGAACCGATCCATGGACATGATCTTTGAGTTATGGCTGGCCACTGAATCATAGATCATTGATTTGAGTTCTCTGATATTTCCAGGGAAATGATAGTTGGACAGCAAAATGGGCAGTTCCAAGGGGAGTCCAGGAATTTTTTTCCCAAGTTCCCTGGCCGCTTCTTCAAGAAACTGCTTTATGAGCAAGGGTAGGTCATCCATCCTTTCGCGAAGGGGGGGGATATGGAGTTGATGAAAACATAGCCTGTAATAAAGATCCTTTCGAAATCGACCTGTTTCCTGTAGGGCTGCAAGATCTCGATTCGTGGCAACAATAACTTTACAGTCCGCAATCTTGGGTAAATCCGCTCCCAGAGGAAAGTATTCCCGTTCCTGCAGAAGCCGTAAAAGCTTGATCTGTGCGCCGGGACTCAGATCGCCGATTTCATCCAGGAACAGGGTGCCGCCAAAGGCATTTTCAATCATTCCCTTTCGAATTCTATCCGCGCCGGTAAAGGCTCCGCCGATATGTCCAAACAATGTGTCTGAAAATGTATTGTCATCAATCCCGGCAATATTTACGGTTACAAGCGGCCCCTTGCGATAGGAGAGGGTATGAATCGATCTGGCCATGAGCTCCTTTCCAACCCCTGTTTCCCCTGTTATCAATACAGGCTGGGGACTTTGGGCAATGGACTCCGCATACTGAAACATGCCTATCATGGTGGCGTTTTCAGTAGTGAAGCCTTTAAATGCTTCCGGATGCTTCAACCCACCGGAAAGGATATGCTCTTTGAGCAACTGATTCTCATTTTGCAGCCTGCGAATGTCGATGGCGCGTTTTACACCCGATATCAAACGATTTCTTTCAACCGGTTTGACCATATAATCAAATGTGCCGGTTCTCATGCACTGAACTGCCGTATCCACTTCTGCGTTTCCCGTAATGATAATGACCGGTATTTCAGGATAATCATCGGCGATCGTTGATAAAAGTTCTTCACCGGTTATGTGGGGCATTATTAAATCCAACAGGATCACTTCGATTTTGGTTTCCAGGAGGATGGGCAAAACCTTCCTGGCATCGTGGCACATCAAAACATTGTTGATACCGGCCGACCCTAATATCATTTGAAATCCCTTTAAAGCAATGGGTTCATCGTCGACCAGCAGGACAGGGTTGGAAGGGAAGAGGGATGTTGTCATTGTTCTATCCTTAGAATTTTGTTTAACGTTTCTTGAAAATCTGCAGTGTCAACCTGCTTGATGTTCATGTGATCAAATCCCAATTTTAATATTTCGCCAGCAATGGTATAATATCAAGCTACTGTAATATCGATCCCCGGGATACTTGCCGCCCCAGACATTTGTCTGATTAGCCGGCAAACTGCCAAACCATCTATATCCGGCATTGTAATATCCATGATAAGCACATCCGGAATACCCTGTCCACTTTTCAGCACTACTTCGTTTCCGATGACAGCCCTCTGGGCGAATAAAGCTTCAGTCTTTTCAAGTGCGGTTAAAGATAATTCTCATGTGGCTGGAACATCATCAACCGTATGAATCTTAACAGGTTTTTCAGGCGAAGTTATGGGCAGGACAACTAAGAAAACAGCTCCTTTATTGACTTCACTGGCAACAATAATTCTTCCGCCATGGGACTTGATAATATTCGATGAAACTGCCAATCCAAGCCCGGTACCCCCTTCTCTCCTCTTTGTGGTAAAAAAAGGATCCATGATGCGGCCCAATAAGCTTTCTGGTATGCCGACTCCTTCATCCCGGACTTCAATCATAATCTCCCCTGAATTCATCATCAGAGATGATGAGATAAAAATCCCTTTTGTCTTGTCGGGAAGAGCCTGGCAGGCATTCTGGATCAGGTTTATCAGGACCTGCTCCAACTTCTGTTTATTGCCCTTGATCCATGGCAGGTGTTTGCCGTATTCGACCTTGAAATGATCCGTCGTTTTAATAATCAGGTTTCCAGTCATCCGGATGGACTCTTTGATGATCTGGTTGATATTTACCGATTTGTCATTATCGGAATCATCCTGCCGGGCAAAATTCTTCAGGTCCTGAACTATCCGTTGAATTCGTGATGCGCCATTGCTAATTCCTGAAAACAATTGGGGAATCTCGTCCCGCATCTGGCTATAGGGCAGTCCTGAAATACTGAAATCCCCGTTTTCCTTGTAATATTTTTCAATTACCGGCACAATGCCCTTCCAGGCTTCCCATAAAACAGGTGTATTCAACATGATAAAATTATTGGGGTTATTGATTTCATGAGCCACTCCGGAAACCAGAACACCCAGAGAAATCATCTTATCTGCCTGGCAGAGTTCCTTTTCCATCTGTCTTTGGCGCGAAATATCGTTTATTCTGATAATGGCCGCCCATGCATGATGGTTCTTATCCAAAACCGGATATACGGATATTTCTTCAAGTTTTTCAGGCGCCATAAGCCCTCGCCTCTCAAAGCTATCTTTCCTGCCGGTATTGACCACCATGGGAACCTTGCATCCTTCACATGGGCTAAGGGATTCGTTGAATACCTGGTGGCATTTTTGGGACAGGCAATTCACAGCAGTCTTCCCGAAATAGTATTCAGCAGCCGCGTTCATCATAATCACATACATTTCCTTATCCACCATCACCAGGGGATCTGAAATTCCATCCACAATCATCAGGAGAAGCTCATGGTTCTCCTTCAGCTGCGCTTCAGCCCTTTTCTGAGAGGTGATGTTAATAAACACGCAACGGGCGCCTATCGAACTGTCATCTTCGTTGTATTCAGGTTCCCCATGCAGCAACACATGGATAATCTCCCCATCACGGGTGACCAGATCGCGATCTGATATGGCAGGCATCTTTTCCCTTATACGGTAAAAGTTCCGCTCCTTCATCATTTTTCTTTGTGAATCCGGGGTGTAAAACTCAGATATATTCCTTCCTATCACCTCTGCACGGCCGTAACCTAATGCAGTCAAAAAAAGCCGGTTGCAGTCTGTGATTATTGGAAATCCTTCGCGATCCTCAAGGATAACATACATCACTGGGGCACTATCAAACAGATGCCGGTACCGGAGTTCATTTCGTTTTAGGGTTTCCTGGATTTTTTGCTTTTCCGAAATATCATTCACCAATGAAGCTGCTCCAATTGTTACGCCGTCAATGTTTTTTATGACAGTATTGTACCATTCGCAAAGGATTCTTCTTCCGTTTTTAGTTGTGTTATAATTGACACTTCGTTTTCCTCCTCTGCCGGATAACAGGTCCTGGAAAAAGGTATCAACCAATCCTTTTTCATTTCCAGAAAGAATCAACTCCGAGGCATGTTTTCCCATAACCTCCTCCCTTGCATAACCGAATATGGTTTCTGCAGAAGGATTCCATTCAGTGATCCGGTAATTCAAATCCCAAAACAATGCACCGACCGGTGTGTTCTTAAGGTGATCAGAAAGTTGGTTTTTGCTCTCCAAAAGGTCTTTTTCTGCTTTTTTACGGTCCTGCAATTCTTTTGTCAGCGAAAGCAGAGCTTCCTGGTTTATTGAAAATGCGTTGAATGAAATTAAAAAAACAAAAAACATGGCGACTGAGCTATCAAAAAAATAATCCATATGTTCGTTGAATGTAAGATTCGCATCTTTAATGTGATAATTAAAAAGCAGAAACAAAGCTGCGTTACCAAAGAAATATATTACGATTGGCATTCTGCTTTTAAAAAATGCAATGGGCATTGCTGCTGACAGACCGATAACCAGTACGATCGTGTTCACCCTGGCAAAAGGCGAACTGTGGACATCTGAAAAGAGGACTATCCATATTGCTGCAAAAGTGGTGATAAAAAGTGTGTGGATTGCAATACTATACTTTCCTTTAAGCAACATGCCCAATGCAGCTATCATAATGATAGCACCAACGACCTGTACAACTATTAGGAAATTGCCCACAATATTTATATAGATTGAATAGCTGATTGTTGCAAAAGTCGCAAGAATAACTAAAATAGTTATAATTATCGTAAATTTTGCTTTTAGGAACAACTCTGTCTCTTCAGGATTATATTTTTTTAAGAAGTTCATAATTATCCATTTCATTTTTTTGAGCCTCAATTTTCAAAAAACAAAATTTATTGAAAAAATAGAACAGCTGCATGAACTCTCTCAGTGGTGTGCTGCATCTTTAATTATGGCACATTTTCAACGAAAAATGGGGTAACACATAATCCTTTTTTTGAATGGAAAGCAAATCATTCAATTCCATCCATTTTTGGCAGGCAATCCTCCAAGCGGAAGGCTCGATTTTATTCAAGCCCATTTTTTCCGAAATTTCAACAGCAAGATCAGTTATCCAGTTAAAAATTTCTAATCGTTTCCGTTTACAATAGCGTAGCCGGTTCCCGGCAAAATAAGTTGGGCAGGCATTTCCCCTGACAATGCCCGTCTTGGTTTATGATTTAAGCGATGCACTCCCAAAGCCAGTTGAAGCATGGCCTCCTTGGTTGTGACAAACAAATATGAATCCCCAATCAGAAACAACTGATATTAAAGAAAAAAATTCGATTTTATCTACCAAATATCATTTTGCCTAAATTAAGATTCCTGAGGGTAGAGAAGGCCGGGTGGTCTGGATGGGAATCTACCCAGGGCCATCCGGCCTTAGAGAACGCTAGGCGTGGATCCAGGAGAGGTCAGGCTTGGTTCCGTTGAAGTGGTGTTGAAGAGCGTCAACGAGTGTGGGAAAAAGCGGCCTGGCCTGTAGTCTGCAGGTTTGTCTGACGGAAAGGATTCTTTCCACCCAGCGGTTACCTTTCTCACTGGCGGTACCCTGGGAGCGTTTTCGCCATAGCACGCCGAAGCGCAAGATTTGTTCAGCGTGGTTGTTAGTGGGTGCAACACCCTATTTTTCCAGAAAGATCCACAAACAGGAAAGCTCTTTTTCCAGACATCGGGCAAATTGGCCTGCGGCATCTTTACGATCCCTGTTCAGGGTGATCAGCCGGATGGGGTGAGCATGGAATGCCCGCCACTGGCCGGGATTCGGGCGTACCTCGGCTACATGACACAATCGTTGAAGATCGGATAGAGCCCACTTGCCGAACCTGGACAATTCGGGGTCCGTCTTTTCGGCCAGTTGAGCGATGGAGGCGCTGAGCCTTGGACCATATCCGGTTCGGAATGCAGCCGGCAACGTTGCCTTGACGGTTTCTCCGCAGCAGGGGCACTGGCCGCGATGAAGGACAAAGTGGATGACTTCCATCTTGATTTCCGGAAGCTCGATGTGCTGATGGGTGTAATAAGGCTGGATTTCCGGGAAATGGGTATTCCCGCAAGTGCAACTTTCGGGTTTGAGAGGCTCGGTTCGGGTAGGTTCCAGCATCTCCTGCCGATGACCCTTGTGCCCTTTTTTACCACCGGGCCTATTGCCCTTGCGCTCACTTTTGGTTTTCTTCTTATAGGGGGAGTCACTGGATGGCGGCTGATTGGAATTTGATGAGTTTCGCTTCGTGCGGCTTATCAGTTCATCGATGCGTTGGCTCATGCTTCGATTGGTTTCTTCCAGCGCTTCAATTCGCTGATACAGCCACGGAATATAGGCACGAACGACTCCAGGAGTTTTTTCCCAGTCTTCCTTGGTGAAGGGTACCGGCCACTGTATGCCGTCGAGAACGTTCAAAGGATTTTGAAAGGGTGATTCCATGGGCAACATTTTCCTCGCTCTTTCCCATGGTTCCTTACTACAGATGACATGAAGTGTTCAGCAAAGAATGCGGCCGGCAACAGTTTCTTTAACCTGCCCTGTGATCAGATACAAAATTTCGACTCTCCCGGAGATATCTGTTTGATTTTGGGTTTTGATCGGGGTAATGTTCATTTTGATGAGATTCCTCTTTGTGGTTTGCTATTTTTTGGTCGAAATATTCATACTATAAAAAGCGTATCTCGTCAACTTATTATATTAATTCAATATGTTAAATCTAATGCCCTGGTCGTTCCCCAACCCTGAAAGTTGAGTTTGTAAGAAAAAATACGACACGAAGATCAGAACTGTTTTGATTGACGATGGTGTGCCGGTGTGTTAGAAAATTCAGACAGTGGCGAAGGCAGATGTACTCGTGGGCAACAATTCAAGAACGGAAAAGGAGCTTCGGAGGAAATGGTAAAAAAGATTCTGTTGGCAGTGTTCAGTATTGTTTTTGTGACTGCAGCCTCTGCTGCTATGGCAGAGCCGATCGTGATCAAATTCAGCCATGTGGTCGCCGTTGACACCCCCAAGGGGCAGGCAGCGGAATACTTCAAGAAACTGGCCGAAGAACGCACCAAAGGCGCTGTGAAAGTAGAAATTTATCCGAACAGCCAGCTCTACAAGGACAAAGAGGAGATGGAAGCGCTTCAGATGGGATCGGTTCACATGCTGGCTCCGTCCCTGGCGAAATTCGGTCCCCTGGGTGTCAAGGAGTTTGAGCTTTTTGACCTTCCGTTTATTTTCAGCGGGTATGAGGATCTTCACAAGGTAACACAGGGTCCGGTGGGAAAAAAGCTGCTCAGCAAGCTCGAGCCCAAGGGCATTCTGGGTCTTGCATACTGGGATAACGGTTTCAAGGTGATGAGCGCCAACAAACCGCTCAGAATGCCTGCTGATTTCAAAGGCTTGAAATTACGCATCCAGTCCTCCAAGATATTGGATGCCCAGATGCGGGCCCTGGGCGCTATCCCTCAGGTCATGGCGTTTTCAGAGGTGTACCAGGCTCTCCAGACCGGCGTTGTGGACGGAACCGAGAATCCTCCGTCAAACCTCTACACCCAGAAGATGTTTGAAGTTCAGAAATACGTCACCCTTTCCAACCACGGTTATCTCGGGTATGCCGTCATCGTAAACAAGAAGTTCTGGGAAGGTCTGCCCCAGGATATCCGGACCATTCTTGACGGTGCCATGGACGAAGCGACCACCTTTGCCAATGACATCGCCAAGCAGAAAAACGACGAGGATCTGGCCTCTGTCAAGGCATCGGGCAAGTCTGAGCTCCTGGCCCTCACCGCCGACGAACTTGCCGCGTGGAAAGCTGCCCTGGTCAAGGTCCATTCCGAAATGGCCGACCGCATTGGCGCTGACCTGATCCAGGAAGTCTACAAAGAAATTGGTTTCACGAAGTAGGAACGTGACCTTCCGGTAGTCACCAGAATGCCGATGCGCACCAGTGCATCGGCATTTTTCATAACGGCGATGCCCGGATTCCGGGACAACCACCGAATCCATGACGTGTTGCGCGTCATGCCCAGGGACTGCATGCACAAAATCCTTAATCTGAGGAGAACTAAAGGAATGACTACACTTCTAAAGGGGATAGTAAAATTTCTGGACCATCTGGAGGAATGGATGGTTGCCACCCTGATCGGCGCAGCAACGGTGATTATCTTTCTTTCAGTCATCCACCGTTACGCGAGCGGCTTGCCCATCCCCGGGCTCCAGGATTGGCTGATCTCCCTCAACATGAGCTGGACCCAGGAGTTGTGCATCTACATGTTCATCTGGATGGCGAAGTTCGGGGCGGCTTATGGTGTCCGTACGGGCATTCATGTGGGGGTCGATGTGTTCATCAATACGCTGAAAACCAGGACCCGTGCGAAATTCGTCATCATCGGGCTGAGCGGCGGGGCCTTGTTCACCGCCATCGTCGGCACCCTTGGATTGATGTTTGTCTGGGAGGTGGGTCTTCGGTATGCCGTGGCTTCGACCTTCGGGTTCGACTGGCCCGACCTGACCGAGGGACCGGTTTCACCGGACCTTGAATGGCCTGTGTGGATTTTCTACTCGGCAATCCCCCTGGGTTCCTATCTCATGTGCTTCCGGTTCATCCAGGTCATTGTGAACTTCATCCGGTCCGGGGAACTTCCCCGCCATGATGCGAGTCATGTGGAAGGACTGGACGACGAGTTAAAAACCGGAAATGGACTTGTCCCAAAATCAGCTGAGGCGTGAGGAGAAACCATTATGAGCGGACTGATAATATTTGGAATACTGACCCTGCTGATGCTGACAGGCATGCCCATCTCCATCTCACTGGGACTGACTGTTCTGACCTTTCTCTTCTTCATGACCCAGGTACCCATTGAAGCCGTGGCCATGAAACTGTTCACCGGCATCGAGAAATTCGAGATCATGGCGATTCCCTTTTTCATCCTTGCCGGCAATTTTCTAACCCATGGCGGCGTGGCCCGGCGCATGATCAATTTCGCCACGGCCCTGGTCGGCCATCTGACCGGCGGACTCGCCCTGGGCGGGGTTCTTGCCTGTGCCCTGTTCGCCGCCGTTTCCGGCTCGAGCCCGGCAACGGTTGTGGCCATCGGATCCATCATGCTCCCGGCCATGGTCAAGCAGGGGTATCCCATGAAGTTCGGGGTCGGGGTCATCGGAACATCGGGCGCTCTGGGTATCCTGATCCCGCCGTCCATCGTCATGGTCATCTATGCCGTTTCGACCAACTCCTCCATCGGCCGGCTGTTCATTGCCGGGATCATTCCCGGTCTTCTCCTGGCGTTTTTGCTCATGTTCGTGACCTGGTTCGTAGCCAAGAGAAAGAACTATCCCAGGCTGCCCCGGGCCGGTTTCCGGGAGGTGATGCGAACCCTGAGGGAAAGCATCTGGGGGCTGCTGCTCATCGTGGTCGTCATCGGCGGGATCTATTCCGGGGTATTCACCGCAACCGAAGCCGCGGCCATGAGCGCAGTGTACGCCTTTATCGTTGCGGTGTTCGTTTACCGGGACATGACCCTGAAGGATGTGCCTAAAACCCTCCTGGCCTCCGCCAACATGTCGGCCATGATCCTTTACATCATCACCAATGCCGTTCTGTTTTCCTTTCTGCTCACCTCCGAACAGATCCCCCAGAGGCTGAGCGAGTGGATTTCGGGAATGGGCCTGGGCTCCTTTGGTTTTCTTGTCATGGTGAATCTCCTGCTCCTTGCCGCCGGCAATTTCATGGAGCCGTCCTCGATTCTGCTGATCACCGCCCCCCTGCTCTTCCCCATGGCCATGCACCTGAACATCGACCCGATTCATCTGGGGGTTCTCATGACCGTGAACATGGAGGCCGGCATGATCACGCCACCGGTTGGGCTGAACCTCTATGTGGCTTCGGGCATCAGTCATCTGGGGCTGACGGAGACCACCAAAGCCTGTGCGCCCTGGATACTGGTCATGATTCTTTACCTGATCCTCATCACCTATGTCCCGGGTATTTCCCTGTGGCTGCCGAACCTGCTTTTCAACTAACAGATACCCTTTCCGTGGGGGGCTGTTACCGCCGTTGGCACGGATACTGGAACCTGGATTCATGATCGTTTTACACCAAGGAGAAGTCCGATGATCCTTCCGAAAGTTGACATCAAAAAAATACTGTTTGCCACAGACCTGTCGGAAACCTCCCGGCAGGCCCTTGCTTATGCGGTATCCCTTTCCAATCACTACAACGCCGGGATAACCATCCTCCACGCCCTGGAGGATTCCCCCGGAATTTCGGCTGCCATCATGTACCATGTGGGGCCTGAACAGTGGGCCGAGATTCAGAAAAGGCATGAGGACAATGCCAGAGCCCGAATCATCGCCAAGAGAAAAGAAGACGATCCGGCCATGAAGGAAGCCCTGGTAAAGGTCTACGAGAAGGCAGCCCGGGATTATGAAAACCAGAGCTTCACCCTGGAAGACATCGTTGTCAGGAAGGGAAATCCCGTGGACCTGATCATCGAAACCGCTGAAGACCTGAATTGCGATCTCATTGTCCTGGGAACCCAGGGACATACCCTGCTGGCCCAGATGATGATCGGCAGTACGGCAAAGAAGGTGCTGAAACGCTCCACGATTCCAGTGCTTGTTGTCAGGCTGTCGGACAAGTTATAGTCCGGTTTTACCGGCGCCGTGGACAGGCTCTGCCGGACATCCGTGTCCGGCAGAGCCGTTTATGGTGCTGCGGCGTGGCGCACGGCACCGGGGATTACTCTGGGGCTATGCCCTGATAAGGGGGTGCCCTTTCCCCGTCAACCCCGGTCAGGGGGAAAAGCCTGTTTCGCCCGGCGAAATTCCTGGATGACATGGTCAGAGTTTTTTGTGTCCTGGGACACAATGGAAGCCGCCTCCTGGCCGATGATGTTTAAAAAAGCCCATACTGCCATGGCACGGACCCGCTCGTCCGGATCATCCTGGAAAGCCTGCACCAGGTCGGGGACGTATCGTCTGTCATGGCTGTTGCCCATCACCCGGACTACGTTAATCTTCCAGCGCCACAGATCATGGTTAGACATGTAGAACATGTGGGGCCGGATGTTGGTCTCAAAGTAGGTTCAGGAATCTTGATTTAGGCAAAATGATATTTGGTAGATAAAATCATATTTTTTTCTGTAATATATCAGCCAGATGAAGAAAAATGAGATATCTCAAAAGAATTATTGCTTTCGGAAAATAAAAGTGGCACTTTTAAGTCAGAAAAAAAATGATTAAAGACTTCAAAGGAGCAGTGTAACGTGCATCAATTATTACTACCTCTCAAGTCATATGAGATCACCCATATCAATAGCACTGTTTCCGTTTCGAAGAACAATGATCACTGGACCTATCTATTCAGTGATGTCCGGTTAGGTTCTTGCAAGTGGCCCCGCCTGGTTTTGTTCTTTGAAAATGCATGAATCTGCTGATTCCCCAGATGCCCGGATCTCATTTTGGATTTGCAACCGCAGTTCCCTTAAACTCGATCTTCAAGTTTTTTGATACGGAGGGAAGCGGTTGTGGTAGCTGAGTCTGGCAATATGCTCAAGATTTCAGTCGCGACCGAACCCCTCATGGTGATATTGAAAGGCCAGCTACCACACACTCTTTTACGGTTTTGGAGGCCAATTTGCAATATATTTTATAACATATTGAAATTAAACTATATTTTTATATAGATCTAATGTGTGCGTATGGTTCAACCTACAACATCGTGAGCCGGGGGCCAACAATAGACTGCTGGAAGGTGGTATGTGGGCACAAGTAACCCCTGCTTATAACGGGATTGAGGATGACTGTAACGCATTTTACATTGAGGTTCTGCCCACATGGCTGGTTCTAATCAGTGTTGTTGACGTTCTCTTTTAGCCACTGGGTGAAACCTCCCACAGTAAATTCACCCTTCCCAAGTTTTTCGAAAGCCAGAACCCTCTCTATGGGGCTTGCCTTGAAATCCATACCGTGCAGGCGCAGGAAAAGCCGGGTGACAATGTAGGCGGTTCGTTTATTGCCGTCTATGAAACCGTGATTCATGGCCAGTCCGAAACCATAGGAGGCGGCCAATTCCACAACATCTGGATGGCCGTAATCCAGCAAGTTTCCGGGCCTGGCCAAAGCACTTTCGATGAGCCCGATATCCCTGATTCCAACGGCTCCGCCATGCTCTTCTATTTGCATGTCATGGATGGCAAGAACCGTTTCCAGTTCAATCCACTCGTAGTTCATCGTTTTGACAGCTCACGAAGAAGGTCTTTGTCCTGCTGCATGATCTTCTCCGCTTCGAACACCTGCTTCGCAAATGCTTCATTGTACCCTGTCAGCCGGTAACTGCCATCCGGTGCCTCGGTAAAGAAAAGGCTTTCTCCTTCCTTGACCCGCAGTCTCAGCAGGGATTCCTTTGGAAGGACAACTCCAAGTGAGTTTCCAATTTTTCTGACTTTCAATTCCAGCATGACCGACCCTCCATTGTTATAACCATTGTAATAACGTTGTTGAAAAATGCAATCTTTTTTTACCTGCTCAAAATTCATGTGAGAGTTCGGTCAAATGGATAAGCCATTGCATGATGAATGGTGTGTATTTTCGAGTTCCGGTTTAAGACTAGAAAATAAGGCCTGCTGACGGTGTCCCATTATACCGAGATGGCCTGCGGTACAGCCATTGACAGCAAATCAAATGCGGTATGAACGATGTGATTATCGCCGGGGGTGCAGAGTCCCACAGCAAGATGGCGGTCAAGTTCTCCATGGCAACCCCGCCATACCGGATGGCGCCGCCCGTGCCGGTAATGCTCCAGGTATCGCCCAAAATGGAAGATAATATCGGCATGATCGAGACCGCCGAAAATCTCCAGAAAATGTACAGCATCCCCCGGCAGGCTGCAGACGAGTTCGCCTATATGTCGGTAGACAGAAAATTCAGCTCATGCCATTTACAAGGAGGCACGGCATGACCTATTCCATGAAATCAACCGGGGAGAGGTTTTTGATAATTTGATCTGCTGGATGAACAGGCAGCTGCACTGGTAAGCATTTCATGGCTCTGCTCCCGGATCCAACGGGAAGTGAACGGTATGCATCGGCAGGAAAGATGAACTATTGACCTATCCGCTGCAGCCAATCGCCGGCCCTTTGAAGGAGATTAAAAAACGATAATGGAGACTGTCAACTATCCAGGTCTATATGGAGACGATAGGCCTTTATCATGGAGCGTTGAAGCGAATACCCCTTTGAGTTTTACAGGATGCTGGAAGGTCTTTGATGACAATATAAGGGTGACAGAAAAAATCAAAACTTGTTCAAAGTGAATATTAGTATATAATTATACAAACCGTATATGGCTTGTTATTGAGCCATCGGCCCTTTTAAGGGATTAATGGACTCGCAGGTCCCTGATAAACTGTTTCTGCAGAGTTGTTCATTGGTGATTTTTATGAAGGACAAAGAGTGGTGAACAGAAGAAAGATACTTCAAAGAATACTTGCAGGTTCGAAGAATATCAGATTTGCTGATATTGTGAATCTTGTTGAAGGATTCGGTTTCACTCTTTCAAGAACAGACGGAAGTCATCATATTTTTGCTCGACCGGATATCCCTGAGCTTGTTAATCTACAAAATGTAAGAGGCCAAGCGAAACAGTATCAGATACGTCAGTTTCTAAAACTTGTTGAAAAACATGACCTCATATTGGAGGATAATAAATAATGCGAGATTATCATATAAATATTTTTTATTCAGAAGATGACAGCGGATATATTGCAGACATCCCGGATCTTGAGGCGTGTTCGGCTTTTGGTGATTCGCCTGATGAGGCTCTGCAGGAAGTTCAAAAAGCCAAAACGTTATGGCTTGAAGCGGCTGCCGCTGAAGGCAAGCTTATTCCTATGCCTAAATATCGTCCGGTTATCTATCAAGCACAGTCTGCGTGATTATCGTGCAATTCCGATATCCCGGCCTGGTCTATGCAAATCCGATTGGATTCTGTGTTAACTATCGAGCGTGTCACCCAAGCAAGTAATCATACCCGAAGGCTGTTCCGTCAAGGATTTACCAATAATCGGATGAATCCTGAAGTCATATTGTTTTCGGTCACTTCCAGAGTATGTCACTATATTTTCAAGGTAAATTAAGGATCAGTCCAGAGGTTGAAAAGAATCCCGCATTGCTCTGCCTGCCGGATCGGTATCGGCATAGACGCCGGAGGAACCTATACCGATGCTGTCATCTACGATATTTCCGGGCAAAAGCTACTGGATAAGAACAATGCACTGACCACCCGGTGGGATTATGCCGCTGGAATCAGCAATGCCCTGTCGGGTCTTGACCCTGCTCTTTTCCCGTGGGTTGAGGTTGTTTCCCTGTCCACCACCCTGGCAACCAATGCCATTGTCGAGGGTGACGGGCAGAGTGTTGGCCTGATGGTCATGCCTCCCTATGGTCTATTCAATCCGGAGGATATTACCCACAAAGGCAATCAACAAATATTGATGGAACCATCATAGGAAAAGAGAGAAAATTTTCCTAGTTTTTCCCCAGTTTATAAAATAATGGAATGTAAAGCCACCCGCAATGGTATGGTATGGCTGTGGCCGGGGGAAGATGCCGTCCAGGAGTAGAGAGACCTGGTGCTCAGTGTTTCTCTGGGCAATCCAAGTCAGAACTGACCTGGTCAATGCCAACAAGTGCCTCAATTGAGGCGCGCGTTTGAGAACCGTCATAATTGTTCATCACTTCGTCTGTGATTTCTCAAAACGACTTTTTTTTGGCAGACCTTCTCATAGCTTTCCAATGTGGGTGCTTAGATTTCAGTTGAATTCTGATCAGCCTATTGATATTTTTTCTTTTTATAAAAACCTCTGTTTTTTTTGTTGGTTGAATATATCATAACAGACCACATGCCAGGAGATGACAGATGTCACAATTAAACAAAGATCTTTTGGAGCGTAGACTCAAACATATTCCCCAGGGTCCGTTCAACACAACCCCTGCATTTATCTCCCATGCCAGGGGAGCTACCATGGTTGATGTTGACGGGAACGAGTTCATCGACTTTGCCGGAGGAATCGGTGTCAACAATGTCGGGCACTGCCATCCTAAAGTTGTCCAGGCCATAAAGGAGCAGGCCGACTCGTTTATCCATACCTGCTTCCATGTTGCCATGTATGAATCGTATGTGACGCTGGCAGAAAAACTCAATTCCCTGGCACCGGGCAACTTTGAAAAGATGACGCTGTTTGCCAATTCGGGTGCTGAAGCGGTTGAAAATGCAGTAAAGATTGCCCGATATGCCACCAAAAGAAGTGGTATTATCTGTTTTGAAAATGCATTTCACGGCCGGACCCAGCTTGCCATGAGCCTTACCAGCAAGGTCAAGCCCTATAAATTAAATTTCGGACCGTTTGTGCCCGAGGTCTACAGGATGCCATATGCCTATTGTTACCGATGCCCGTTCAACCTGAAATATCCGTCATGTGATTCGGCCTGTGCGGATTATCTGGAAGATTTTTTCATCGGCAATGTAGCCCCTGAAAATACGGCAGCCCTTATTGTTGAACCGATTCAGGGAGAAGGGGGCTTTATTGCGCCTCCTCCTGAATATTTTCCAAAACTTAAAAAAATTTGTTCAGCCTACGAAATCCCTTTGATTATAGACGAAATCCAGTCGGGTGCCGGCAGAACCGGGAAATTTCTCGCTATCGAACACTGGAATGTAGAGCCGGATATCATCACCCAGGCAAAAAGTTTTGCAGGCGGTATGCCCCTCAGCGCTGTAACTGGAAAAGCAGAACTGATGAAGGCTCCCCATGTTGGAGGGCTGGGCGGAACCTATGGCGGAAACCCGGTTTCCTGCAGTGCCGCTCTGGCAGTTCTTGAAATACTGTTTGACGATGGGCTTTTGGAAGTGTCAAAGAAGCTTGGAGAAACGCTGCTTGAAACATTCATGTCTCTTCAGAAAAACGTTGAAATCATCGGTGATGTCAGGGGCAAAGGTCCCATGCTTGGCCTGGAACTGGTGCTGGACAGGCAAACCAAAGAGCCCGCCATCGAAGAGACCAAAAAATTGGTTCGGCTGTGTTATGAAAAGGGGTTGATCGTATTGTCCTGCGGGACCTATGGCAATGTTATCAGAATGCTCATGCCGCTGGTGATCACAAAAGAGGAGCTGAATAAGGGGCTTTCAATTTTAGAGGAAAGTTTTTATGAATTGAAAAAACACTAAGGATCGATCTGGTGAAAGGACGTTTTTTTAAACTGATCACGGTTGATGCGACACAAACCGGTTATGACGCCATCCTTATTACAGGAGCCTCTCGACACCCCATGCCTGCCGGGATTGCTTTCTGGGGTGTGGGAAATACGGTGAGGTTCAGCAGGGCAGACATCAGGGGCTAAAGAGGGAAGACCCTGAATATGAAACCATTTATGCGTTTGGCGGATTGTGCCTGGTCGAAGATATGGAAGAAATTGCCTATTTGAACTGGCTGTGCGATAGCTTGGGTGTTGACACAATTTCTTCGGGCAACCTTGCGGCCTTTGCCATTGAAGCGTCTATAAATGGAAAAATCAACGATTGTCTTGAGTACGGCTCAGTTGATGGTATTGCCGATCTGATCCAAAAGATAGTGAAACGTCAGGGAGTGGGCGGCATTCTGGCTGAAGGAATAAAGTCGGTTGCTGAAGAACTGAACATGCAGGATATCGGTATCCATGTCAAGGGAATGGAACCTGCCGGATATGACCCCAGGATACTAAAGGGGATGGGCCTTGCCTATGCGGTCAGTGAACGGGGTGCATGTCACTTGAGATCGACCTTTTACAAAGCGGAGCTGGCTGGTATGATCAAACCTGCTACAACTCAAGGAAAGGCGTTGCTCTTTACTGATTTTGAAGACAGGTGCACACTGTTTGATGCCCGATAATTCATAAGGCATGGCAGGGTTCATACTTCATGTCATGGATAATGTAAAACCGCATAAACCGTTTTCCCGGAAATAGTCAGGATAAGCTATAGTTAGAAAACTCAATAAGGAGATTAGACCTAAATGATTGATTTGGAAGAATATCATCCAGATGATTATAAGCTTAGGGATATTCGGGCCGCAAAAAAAGAAGTTGATGAGATTGTTGATATCATCCTTAAACCCTCAGCAGAGATATCACTGAAAGTCAGGGAAGAAATATCGAAAAAAACAGTCAGGAATTTTCGGGATCATATCAACAAAGGGTTTCTTGAATATCGGAAATCAGTTACAGAAGCAACCGGGTTTGCCGTGACTGAATGGACAGGACATGGATCTGTCCTGGTGGATATTCTAGACAGAGAGTTTCTGGATCTTTTAGGAGGATTCGGTCTTTATTCTTACGGAATCCGCCATCCAAAAATTATCGCAGCAGTAAAAGCCCAGTTGGACAGATCACCCCAATACAGCCAGGAAATGCTGGACCCATTAAGGGCCCAACTGGCAAAAGTCCTGGCCCTGATGACGCCGGGTAAGATTCAGTATGGATTCTTTGTCAACTCCGGCACTGAAGCTGTTGAAGGTGCAATGAAGCTTGCCAAGTTGTATACAGGGCGAAAAGGATTTATCTCCATGCTCAAGGGATTTCACGGGAAAACGTTGGGGGCCCTTTCCCTGATGGGGAAAAAAATATTCAGGCAGCCGTTATTGCCGCTGCTTGACGGAATCCGCCAGACACCCTTTGGAGATCTTGTTGCCCTGGAACGGGAGCTTGCTTCTGCCAGGGCCGTGGGGGATGAGATTGCTGCTGTTGTTATTGAACCTATCCAGGGCGAGGCCGGTGCCATTGTTCCTCCGGATGATTTCCTTCCCGGAGTCCGTGCATTGTGTGACAATTACGACGTGTTGTTAATCGCAGATGAAGTGCAGACCGGGTTCGGTCGAACCGGTGAACTGTTTGGTGTGGACCACTGGGATGTGACGCCAGACATCATGTGCTTTGGAAAGGCCTTGGGCGGGGGAGTTGTACCAATGGCCTCATTCATGTCCACACCGAGAATCTGGAAATGCATGGAGCCCAATCCGTTCATGCACACCACCACCACCGGAGGCAACCCCCTTGCCTGCGCCTCTGCCCTTGCAGCAATTTCTGTCCTGCTCGAAGAAGACCTTGCGGGTCAGGCAAAGGTTAAAGGAGAGTACGTCCTTGAAAAATTAGGGGAACTCCAGGAACGATATCCGGGTATCCTGGCATACAAAAGGGGCCTGGGTCTTCTTCTGGGTATGGAATTTTACACCGACGGAATCGGGTACAAGGTGGCTTCGGGATTGTTTTCAAGAGGGGTCATTACTGCCGGAACCCTGACCAATTCAAAAAACATCCGGTTTGAACCCGCCCTGAACATCCCCTGGGAAATTCTGGACGAATGCCTGAACCGGATCGAAGATGTTTTTAAATCCATTGAGATTCCAAAAGGCAAACCAAATGAATACCTGTATACAGGCCAGGTTCTCCACGTTGATTTAAGTAAAAAAGAAATTGTGTCCAAAACCATACCTGAAGATATCCGTGAAAAATACATCGGCGGATGGGGAATGGCTGTAAAATACCTTTATGACCTGATTGACCCGACGGTTGACCCCCTATCGGCAGACAATACCATTGTCATCATGACCGGCCCTGTATGCGGGACCTTGGTGCCCACATCCTCTCGAACCTGCCTGGTATCCAAATCACCGAAAACCGGAACCATTTTTGAATCCAATATCGGCGGTTCCTTCGGGCCTGAGCTTAAATTTGCCGGGTTTGACGGGATTGTTATTACCGGGAAATCGGCACAACCGGTCTATCTGAAAATAGACAATAATAGGGTCACCCTTGAAGATGCCGTCCCTCTCGCGGGAAAAGGAATTTTTGAAACAGAGGTCTGGTTGAAAAAGAAATTTGATAGTGAGGTTAAAACACTTTGCATCGGACCTGCCGGAGAAAACCTGATCGATTTTGCCTGTATCGGCTCTGAATCCTACCGGCAATTTGGCCGCGGGGGGGCAGGTGCTTTGTTTGGTTCCAAAAATTTAAAAGCCGTTGCCGTCAGGGGAACAGGCGGGGTGCAGGTCAGTGAAATCGGAGTATTTTATGAAAAGGTTGCCGAACATACCCAGAACAACCTGCTGACCGATGCCAATATGTGGGCCTACAATTTCGGAACCACCATGCTGGTGGATCTGACCAATGAAATGGGAATTCACCCGACCCGGAATTATACAAAGGGTGTCAGCAATGGTCGGTTAAATCTGAATACCGAAGCCATTGACGATATTAAAATCGGGGATCGGTCCTGCGCGTCCTGCCCAATGGGGTGCGGGAAATTTACATCCCTGAACGGCACTCAGTTGGAAGGTCCCGAATATGAAACCCTGTGTCTTGGCGGGTCAAACTGTGAAATTGACGACCTTGAAACGGTCATGAAATTCAACCGGCTCTGTGATGATTTCGGTCTTGATACCATGTCCACCGGTAACATTATCGGACTTGCAATGGATATCACTGAATCCGGGCTGTATGATTATGGATTGCACTTTGGTGATACCCGGGCCTATCTGGATGTCATCGCGGAAATTGCCATGGGTTCAACTCCGCGGGGGAAAGATCTGGCTCTGGGTGCAAAATTACTTGCCCAGAAACATGGTGCACCGGAAAAAGCCGCCCATTCTAAAAATCTTGAAATGCCTGCCTATGATCCCAGGGGGAACTATGGAATGGCCTTGGGATATGCCACCTCCGAACGGGGCGCCTGCCATTTGAGATCCTTTACCATCCTGGAAGAAGACCCGTTTAAAGTTAAGGAAATGACACGGGCTGTGATGAGAAACCAGAATTTGAATGCCGTCAAATGGTCAATAGGCCTATGCGATTTCTGGGGCAGCGTGGATACCACAATCATGGCTGACTTTATGACAGCGGGTTTGGGTAGAAAAATATCTGCCCAGGATCTGGAAAAGGCTGGAGAGAGGATATGGAACCTGACACGACTGTTCAACATGGAAGCCGGATTGACGGCTGCTGATGACGTCCTGTCCGAAAAATTCTTGAGCCAGGCTCTGGAAAACGGTCCATGGGAAGGCAAGAAAATGGATCAGGATGCATTGGCCCAGATGAAATCCCTTCTTTACCGGATAAGGGGATGGGATAGTGATGGAAAGCCCGGAGACGAAAAACTGGCAGAACTGGACCTTCTGGATGCCTGATGCACAGATGTAAACGGTAAAAATGGAGTTGCTCTAAGGAGATCATGAATGGAAAAATTACTATTGGCTATTCCCAACAAATGCACGGGATGCAATAGATGCACATATGTTTGTTCAGCGTTAAAAGAAGGCATGTTTATCCCGTCAAAAGCCAGGATAAAAATAAATAATTTCCCCCAGGAGGGGTATTCCGTTCCCAGTATCTGTTTCCAGTGTCCCGGGGCAGAGTGCATGAAAGCCTGCCCTGAAAATGCCATCATCAAAAATGAACGAGGTATTATTGCCATCAATATCAACAAGTGTAAAAAATGTGGTGACTGCGTTAACGCCTGCCCATATGGGATGATGGAACAATATGATTCCGGGATTCCGTATAAGTGCGATCTTTGTGGCGGCAGCCCGGCCTGCGTTGGAGAGTGCAATTTCGGTGCACTGGTTTTTAAGGAGGTAGATGCATTGTCCCGGAAGCAAAGGGCCCAGCAGATGAAGCAGCGGTCATCTGACGGCACTCCCGGCACCAAACGGCACAATCTGGCTGCAGCAATACTTGACCAGGCCGTCAGGGTGCCGCGTACGTCCGGATACCTGGGTTAAACTAAAATCAAGGTTACTCTTACGGTTGGCATTTTTAACTCCCACGAGTTTACGGTTCAGCAGCAGATATATGACTTGAGTGTTTTACCTTGGGAAGTGATAGTCATTAACCCAAAAGCAGTCTGTCTGGTTTCAATCACTTAATCGTAACTCAAACGAGTCACTTCGTCACCCATGGTGGGCATGATAAGCGGTTTCCATGAGTCGTTTTTCCATGTTCCAAGATGTGAATGCATGGTCAGGTACTTTTGGGGTATGGGGTGTGTCCCCACAACAACCGTGATACCATAGCGTTTTTCAAGAAAGGCTTTGAAGGTTTCAATATGAGGGCAAGGCGGATAGCCTACGACCAGGCCTGTGGCCAGATGAATTGTTGTTGCACCATTTTTTACCATCTCATCGCCCGCGTATTCAATATTTCCGCCAGGGCAACCATCACACGTTGTGAAACCTACCAGCTCAACTGTTGTGTCCGAGTATATGCTGAAAGCGCCTTCCTTGTTTTTCATGGCGCGCAAACACTTCCCACCCGCGCAGCGTCTGTAGCGCTCACAGATAATTATCCCAACCTTTGTCGTTGATGTCATTTCTTGCTCCCTTTTGTTTTGTCGGGTTTCAGATAACCCCAGACTCATTATGGCTGTAGCGCAATACAGATTTCATAAAAATGCTGAGCCACGCCGCAATATTTATGATCATATACTCATTATTAGTTCTTGACAATTGTTATAATACCTATTAGACCAATTGATATCTAACCGATATATCGGTTGCATAAAACGATAATCCGGCCAGGAAAGAAAAGATTAATGGTAGCTTACCTCTTTGGGGAGAGGGGGGGGGAAAATGAATAACAAGACAGAGCAAGCCTATGAACAAATAAAAAGGAAAATCATTACGGGAGATATCTCCAATCAAAACCCCATCTCAGTAAATGGGCTGTCAATCAACCTGGACATGAGCAAAACACCCGTCCGGGATGCTCTGCATAAGCTTCAGACCGAGGGTTTTGTGAGGATTATCCCCAACCAGGGGATTGTGGTGCAGGAGTTAACGGTTGCTGAGGTGACCCAGATGTATGAACTGCGAGTGGCTATTGAAGAATATCTTGTTAAAAAAGCCATGAACCTGATTGCCGATACGCATATAGATCATTTTAGAAAAATTATAGACAAACAGCGCACTGCGATGGAATGCAACGACCCTTTCGAGTTCATGAAATATGACAACGAACAGCACCTGTACATTCACCAGGTCTATTACAATCCAATTATTTTTAACGTGGTCAACCGGATGACGGATCGGATTTTTTACGGTGGGGTCCAGGCCCTGCGTATTCCGGGGCGGATGTCTGCGGTTCTGGACGAGCATATCCAGATTGTGGATGCCCTTGAAGCAAGGAATGTGGAACAATTCAACCAGGCGCTGGAGAATCATTTTACACAAGGCTTATCATCGACGACGATTTCAGTAGAGCGGTCCAGAGCTAACTGAGGTGAACACTAAAATGAAACGGAGGTTCGAGCTATGAGAAAAAGAGTTTTTACAAACGGACTGTGTTGGTTGCTGGCAGTGAGTTTCTTTCTTATCCTTCCCGCACTTGGAATGGCAGGCCCAATACATTTGAAATACGGTATCGCCGTGTCTGAGAATTCCACGTGGTACCCGGGTGCCCAGAAATTTGCAGAGCTGATAAAGGAGCGGACCCATGGAAAGTATGCAGTGGACCTGTACCCCAGCGACCAATTGTCTGCCGGAAACATCGTTAAGGGCCTGGAAATGCTTCGGATGGGTGCAGCTGATATTGATATGCGCTCCACGATTATCTACACCATTGTAGATCAGCAATTTACCGTACCGCTGATGCCCTGGCTGATCCCGTCCTATGAAGAAGCGGACAAAGCTCTGTCTGGACCCGGAGGGCAGATGCTCTTTGACCTGGTTCGGAAAAACGGTATCGAACCCCTGGCTTTTGGAGAATCCGGATTCCGTCAGGTGACCAATAACCAGCATGCCATTCTCAGTCCCGCTGATCTGAAAGGGCTGAAAATAAGGGTTCCCACCATTAAAATGTTTATCGCTCTTTTCAAAGCCCTGGGGGCGGATCCCACGTCAATTAATTTCGGAGAGCTTTTTGCCGCTTTGCAGCAGGGCACCGTTGACGGTCAGGAAAATCCTCCGGATGTTATCGCTTCGGCAAGGCTTCAGGAGGTCCAGAAATTCATGACGCTCTGGAATGCGTCCTATGATCCCATTATCATGAGCGCCAGCAAACAGCTCTGGGCTAAGTTAGATGACACTGAAAAGGCGATATTTCTCAGTTCAGCCAAGGAGGCCATGGCCTTTCAGAAACAGCTGGCAAGAAAGAAGAATGCGGAACTGATAGCAGAATTCAAGGACAGAAAACTTGAAATTTCAACATTGACCCCGGAGCAGATCAAGGCATTCCGCGATGCGGCTAAACCTGTTTATGAACAGTACGAGCCCATCATCGGGCTGGAGTTGCTCGAAGCCTTTGGCTATCGAAAATAGCCGTATTTTATATTCCGGTGAGGCTGCGGGGTCTGCCCGCAGCCTTGCCGGTGATTGTTGATTTCCATAAGGTTTTACAGGAGAGAGAACGTGAAGCTGCTTGATTCTTTGGAAGAACTATTAATTGTAGTAAGCCTGTTGGTAATGGTCGCAATTAATTTTGGGAATGTGCTTTCACGTTATTTCATCCATGCTTCCTGGGCCTTTTCAGAAGAGTTGATGGTAATTCTTTTTGTGTACAACAGTTTTCTCGGGGCTTCGGTTGCCTACAAACGAGGCTCACATCTTGGATTCACGGTTCTGACGGATGTCTTTCCCCCCAAAATAAAAAATCTTGTGATCTGCTTTACCGGCTCGGTGACCATTGCCCTGCTGCTGCTGCTGACCTGGTTCGGAATGGAGATGGTAAAAAATCAGGTGATGTTCGATCAGCGGACTCCGGCTTTGGGATGGCCGGAATGGATTGCTGGTGTATCCATTCCCTTGGGTTCGCTCCTTATCATCTTCCGGGTTGCACAAAGCTGCTGGAGCCAGATTAAGGCAACCAAATCCAGGGACGACAGGGGTGGTATGTTGAAAGGGGAGGCAAACTGATGGGGTGGATTCTGTTTGGGCTTTTTTTCGTGTTTTTAATTCTGGGTATTCCCATTTCCGTTTCATTGGGTCTTTCAGCGGTTGTGTCCCTGCTGCTTTTTGATTTCCCCCTTGCCATGTTTCCGATGGTCATGTATGCCTCCCTGGGCAAATTCACACTGCTTGCAATTCCATTTTTTATTCTGGCCGGGGTTATCATGGAATATGCCGGAATCTCCAAACGGCTGGTCAACCTGGCCAATGTTATGGTAGGGCATGTCACTGGCGGGCTGGCTGTTGTGACAGTGGTGGTGACTTGTTTTTTTGCTGCCATATCCGGGTCCGGACCTGCAACCGTGGCCGCCATCGGCAGCATCCTCATCCCGGCAATGGTCAGTGCCGGCTATGATAAAGGGTTTGCCGCAGCCCTGATGGCCTCTTCGGGGAATGTGGGAATTGTTATTCCCCCCAGTATTGCCTTTGTGGTCTTCGGGGTTCTGGCAGAAGTTTCCATTGGCAGGCTGTTCATTGCAGGCGTAGTTCCAGGCATTTTGCTGGGCATCGCCCTGATTGTGATGAGCCTTTTCCTGATACGCAAGCAAAGCACAACCCTGGTACAGATTCCACGGAGCACCTGGAAGCAGCGTCGGCTGGCTTTCAAAGACGCCTTCTGGGGACTGCTGACACCGGTGATTATCCTGGGCGGTATCTATGGCGGTTTAGTCACACCCACTGAGGCAGCCGGTGTTGCTGTGGTCTACGGATTGGTGGTGGGTATATTCATTTACCGGGAGATTCATGTCCAAGATATCTGGAAACTTCTTGTTGATGCCACTGTTGGATCGGCTGTGGTGATGTTTATTATCGCTTTTGCCAGTGTTTTTGCATGGCTCTTGACCACCGGGCACATTGCCAGCTCTATTGCCGAAACCGTACTTTCCCTTACGAAAAACAAAAATTTGCTGTTGGTGATGATGAATGTCATCTTTCTTTTTGCAGGATGCTTTATTGATGCAGCCTCAGCATTTTTTATCTTTGTTCCCATTATGCTGCCAGTTATTCGGGAAATTGGTGTGGATCCGGTTGTATTCGGTGTTTTCATGACCATGAATCTGGCAATCGGGATGTCCACACCGCCCGTTGGGCTGGATATTTTTGTGGCCTGCAATATAGCGGAGATACCGCTTAAGGAAATCTCCATTAAGGTTATCCCGTTTATTCTGGCCAGTCTTGTTGCGCTGGCGCTGGTGACCTATATCCCAGAATTGTCCTTGTGGCTACCGAACCTGATGGGCATTCATTGATTCCCATTAATTATTAATGTTATGACGGGCAAACGAACCGTCAAATTTAGGTTAGCGCCGTAAGCGCTAAAGAAAATAATGAATTTAACAGTATTGGTAGACAATTTCTGCTTGTTACCGGACCTTGCCGGTGAATACGGGTTAAGCCTGCACCTGACTGATGCTAAGGATACTGTCCTGATGGATACTGGTCAGGGACGGTCCCTGTTTTCAAATGCCCGGGTATTGGGCATAGACCTGCTGAAAACAGATTCTCTGATTTTAAGCCATGGCCATTTTGACCATGTGGGAGGGGTGGCACGCTTTCTGACAGCCAGGGGTGACATTCCGATCTGGGCGCATCCGACGTTGACTTCCCTTCACTCGCGTCTTGTTCAGGGGAAGGGCCATTTTATCGGTTGTCACCTGAACTCAGGCATTAAAGGCCTGCACCCTGTCAATGATCTGACGAAGATAACGGAAAATGTCTGGGCTGTTGAGGTTCCCGAAGATCGGAGAAACGCCCAGTTCCTGACCCGGCCCGACCATCTTGTGGTTCCCGGAGGTGACGGGCAATGGAAACTGGATCCGTTCAGTGATGATATCTCTCTGGTTGTCAGGGGTGAGAACGGATTGAGCGTGCTGCTGGGGTGCGCTCACGCCGGGGTCGTAAATATCATGGAGGAGGTCTCCCGACAGTTTGAAACCCGGCGGTTTTATGCAGTGGTCGGAGGGATGCACATCGGGGATGGTTCCAATGAATTTATAAACCGAATCACGGATGCTCTGGTTTCAAGGTTCACCGTTTCGAAATGGCGACCTTGCCACTGCACAGGATTCAAGGCTGCGGCAGCGCTGGCTGCCCGTGCACCTGATGTTTCTTGGGCTGGAGCCGGGACCCGTTTGACCCTTTGATCGAATTTGTCCTATTGGATTGGATGTCTGGAACATCAATGCCATAATCCTAACGAGAAAGGGAAGACGCCATCCGCACGGCGCAGATGGCGTCAGATACTTAACAGAACAGCAGGGCGCCGATTATGATGAACGCCAGGTACAGGGCGCCGAATATGGCTCCCAATCCCCACCATCTGCCTTGTGAAATATAACCTGCTCCATACCACAGGGGCGAAGGGCCCGTTGCATAGGGGGTTATAATGCCCATGACGCCCAGGCTGCCTGCCAGAAGGATGCTGAATGGAATCATGTGTTCCGGTGAGACAAGTTTAACCGAGATGGCCAGGAAGATCGGCATCAGGGCTGTTGTATGAGCGGTTGTGCTCGCAAAGAAGTAATGCAGCAAAAAGAACATGGATAATACGGCTATGATCAGCATGGTCGGGGACAGTTGGGCCAGATAAACTTCTGAACTCTTTCCTATCCAGTTCAAAATCCCGACGGTTTTAAGCCCTGAAGCCATTGCCACAAGTGAAGCAAACCAGATTAAAACATTGAAGGCCGCTTTATTTGAGATGACATCATCCCAGCTGATCACCTCTGTCAGCACCATGACTGAAACCACTGCTATGGCTGCCGTTGTTGCGTCGATTCCGACTTTTTTGCCAAATATCCATAGGGATAAGGCTACAATCGCAAGGGTTCCCATGAGTATTTCCTTGCCTGAAACGGGACCCAGTTCACTTAATGCCTTTACTGCCCATACCGGGGCTTCTTCAGATGTTTTCTGGGTTGGTGGATATATCACATAAATCAGCCATGGGGTGGCAATGAACAATGGAACCATGACCGGCAGCATAATACTGGCCCAGGTTGTCCAGGAGATTACGTTCCCCGTGCCTTTGGCAATTAGGTCCACTGCGAGCAGATTCGGGGCAAGTGCTGTCAGAAACATTGAACTCGTCACAGAGGTACTGGCAATGGCAACCCAGCATATATAGGCACCAAGCTTTCTTGGTTCATTTTCCGGTGTTGAATTGAACACCAGGGGGATGTTGGATGCAACAGGATAAATCGTTCCCGCGCTTCTTGCCGTATTTGACGGCATAAACGGAGCCAGGATCAGATCCGAAAAAGCAACCGCATAACCCAGCCCAAGTGAACTTTTACCCATATACTTGATCATGATCAACGAAATCCGTTTGCCAAGGCCTGTTTTCTTATAGCCCAGGGCAAACATGAACGCAGCGAAAATAAGCCATATGACTGTATTTGAAAAGCCTGAAAGTGCCCATTTAATATTGTCTGACGGTGATCCCATCAGACCCAAAACAGCAACAAGGGATATCCCTGCAAACCCCACCAGGGCTGCCGGGACAGGCTCAACGATAAGACCGATTACAACTGCCATGAAAATTGCCATAAAATGCCATGCCGTTACGGTCAGCCCTTCAGGTACCGGGATGAACCAGAAAACAAGCAGTACAACGATGGGGATCAGTGGTGTCCGGTTAGGAAATTGCATGGATAAAAAAATTCAAAAAACTTCATTTTTTACTTGACAAGTCAATAGGGTAGATTTTCGCGCCTTGTTATAACCTATCATTATAACAAGGAATTCTATAAAAATGCGATTATCCGACCTCAACAAGGTGCACTTTGATTCAAAATCTTACATCCACTATATTTCGGCATTGCAATCCATTCTTCCAGGTGCCCCGATACTCGAATCAAAAGGGAATCGCCCATTGCAACTGACTTTTGAAGACCAACTTCATGCATTGTTGTTCTTCCACCTTGAGGAACACGATTCCGCACGAGATCTAATCCAGCATCTCAAAGAGGATGACTTTGCCAAGAAATTCATAGCCCCGGATGGTGGCATCAGCCGAAGTAGCTTCTCTGAGGCAATCAATTCTCGTGGGCTCGAACAGCTTCAATACGTTTTCCATGAGCTTTGTAAAAAGGCCCAAGGGATTCTGCCAATGCAGCATGCTGGTCTTGGTGACCTTGTTTCAATCGACGGCTCTTTAATCAATGCTGTTCTGTCCATGTACTGGGCCGATTATAGAAAAGGTTCCAAAAAGGCCAAAGGGCACTTCGGCTTTGATATTAACCGCAATATCCCGGTGAAAATTTACCTGACTGATGGCAATGAAGCCGAGCGCCCATTTGTCAGCACTATCTTATCAGAGGGTCAGACTGGCATCCTGGACCGTGGTTATCAATCCCACAAGAATTTTGATCTCCTTCAAGAAGAAAATAAACACTTCGTGTGCCGGATTAAGATCAAAACTACGAGGACTGTTATCCGTGAAAATGTGCTTCCTCCCGATAGCCACGTATTCTATGATGCGGTGGTTCTACTCGGCGCTCCGGGGGTAAATCAAACCAAAACACCAGTCCGAGTTGTTGGCTATACCATCGCCGGCATCAAGTATTACGTGGCAACTGACCGACATGACCTCACTGCGGAACAAGTGGCAACCGTATACAAACTCAGATGGAACATAGAAACTTTTTTCAAATGGTGGAAAAAGCATCTGAAAGTCTACCATTTGATTGCCCGGAGCCAATACGGTCTGATGGTTCAAATCCTTGGAGGGTTGATCTCGTATCTGTTGATGGCCTTGTATTGTCATGAGCAATTTAATGAACCCGTCTCGATAACAAGAATCCGTCAGTTAAGAAATACAATCCGGAACGAATTGCGGGCCAACTCAGGGAACATGGATCAGAACATACAATTACAAAATGAAATTTTCAAAGAACCGGGGGAGCAACAACCCCAACATGCAATAACTTAACCGGACACTACTGGATGGGGATTATCATTTTTATTGTTTTATTGGACATAATGTCTCCTTTCCATCATCCTCTGGTTACTGTTCATGCCTGAACGGGGGACCGTCAATTTTTTCCATTACTGGGCTGGGCTCAAACATTCATTCTGGAAATAGTTCACCTGTTCCTTGGTTTGAAATCCGCACCTGCCCTGTACCCTTGAAATTGTCAGGTTTTTGTTCCGGCACCATTGCCACAAACATCAAGTAAAGATGATCCGGTTCTTTTTCCGGTTTCTCCAAAAAAGTGTTTTACAATTATCATACCACTTGCGAAAGGAAGCATGCGTGTCTGAACAATCACCGTAAAGTTACTGAAACAACAAGGAATTGGCGAAATTTTTTTGTTTGCTGGATTGGGGCCACTGGAAAATTTTCTCTCCAGAAAGACAGATGATGTCAGGAATTTTTACGAAATGTAATCAATGACACTGCTTCTTGCAGGAATCTACATGATCACAGTCAAGGGAAAGATGGACGGTTGCTTCTGGTGCCCGGACTGTGCCCGTCAAGGACAGGGGGGCCCAGATAAGCTCAAATATTGATTGTGACTTGAAAGAATTTATTTGATTTCCGGTTACAAAGCATTATCCTGTTGAAACAGGTTTTCTATAATTAATAAATCTAAGGGTCTTGTATGAGCGAAAAAAAGTTCGATCCCAAAAAACTGCAGAAATTGAACAATCCGAAACGGTTGCTGGATATTCCTCCTGATTATGTCCTGAGCAAACTGACCATTAATAACCCAGATGCGATGGTAGAAATAGGGGCAGGAACAGCGTTTTTCAGTATCGCCTTTTATAAGGCCTTAGGGCCTTTGAAAACCTATGCCTGTGATTTGTCTGAGGTAATGATCCAGTGGGTAAGCGAAAATGTCTGTCCTGAGTATCCCGGTATAATTCCAGTGAAAACAAAAGAGGTTTCCGTGCCGCTTGATGATGCAATTGCAGACCTGGTGTTCATGATAAACCTGCATCACGAATTGGAAAAGCCAGTCCTCACAGTTGAAGAATCTTACAGACTCCTTAAACCCGGTGGAGAAATCTTTATTGTTGACTGGAAAAAGCAAGATATGCCCGAAGGGCCTCCCCAGAACATCAGATGCCTGCCTGAACAGGTCAGCGGACAACTGGAGGCATCAGGGTTTGGAGATGTGTCTGCTTTCAGTGAACTGCCCAAACATTTTCTGGTTGTCGGGAAAAAGTATTGATTTCAGGGTTTGCGGACAGACCCACCTGCCTTTTTCCTGTCATCAGGCTGGATTGCTGTTTCCAGATTTCTCAGTGATCGTTTCAACCTCCCCTGAAGTTGAAAAAATCAACCCTGGAAAGAAGAGCGATGCGGCTTGCATTTCCCGCCATTTTAATATAAATGTCTAGGATCGTATACGGTTGAGCAGATAAACAAACCTTTGATTTCAGAACCAGGAAGGGTATAGGGAGCGCCCGGTGAACATGGCCATATCCACCATTGACCAGGAGTTGTTAGAGGCCTTATTGGAAAATCCCTATGAATGCCTCATCCTGATTGACAAACAGGGTATTGTCCGGTTCATGAGTGAAGCCAACACGGGAATCTATAACATGAGTCCCCAGGATGCCGTGGGGCGTCATATCAGTGAGGTCAATCCCAGGAGCCAGCTGGGTCGCATTCTTGAAACCGGGAAGGCTGAGATCGGGGAAAGCATGATACTCAACAGCCGGGAGCGTGTGATTGCAAGATTTCCCATTTGCCACAAGGGAGAGATCATCGGCGCAGCCGGTAAGCTCATGTTCCTGCACCCGGACAAGCTCAAACTCCTGTATGAGCGTATCAATGTCCTGAAAGGGCGGATTGATTATTATAAAAATGAACTGCATAAGGCCTATGGAGCCTACTATGGGTTCAACAACATCATCGGCAATTCAAAACCCATTCGTCAGGCCATAGAATTGGGCAAAAAAGTTGCGGCATCCGATTCCCAGGTTTTGATCCAAGGAGAATCCGGGACCGGTAAGGAGCTGTTTGCCCATGCCATCCACGAAGCAGGCAAGAGATGTGACCAGCCGTTTGTCAGCGTGAACTGCGCCTCTATTCCCAGAGATTTGTTCGAGTCTGAATTTTTTGGCTACGAACCCGGCGCCTTTACCGGAGCCAATCGTAAAGGCAAGATCGGAAAATTTGAAATAGCCCACGGCGGGACTATCTTTCTGGACGAAATCGGTGATATGCCCCTGAACCTGCAGATCAAATTATTGCGTGTCCTACAGGAAAAGGAGATTGAACCCATTGGTGCGTCAAAACCCCGGAAGGTGGACTTCAGGCTGATCAGTGCGACGAACCAGGACATCGAGACCTTGATGGCGGAAAAGCAGTTCCGCCTGGACCTTTATTACCGGATCAATCTGGTCACCATCAAATTGCCGCCCTTGCGGAAAATAAAAACCGACATCCCTCTCTTGGTCAGCCGGTTTCTGGAAGACCTTGGCAGAAAAAGCCAGACATACCGGATTTCCGATGAAGCCATGGCAGCCCTCATGACCTATTCCTGGCCCGGCAATATCCGTGAATTGAAAAATGTGGTTGAACGGGCCACCATTGTCTGCAAGGATCACCATATCCGGACAACTGACCTTCCCCTTGCCATGCAGGCGTCTCCCTTGCCGCCAACCACTGAAATGAAAATTGACGCTTTCCCTGACCTTAAAACATTGATGGACGAGACGGAAAAAAAGGCGATTCTCGATGCTTTGACTCTTTCCGACGGCAGGAGGGCGGAAGCCGCTGTGCGACTTGGTATTCACAGAACAGGCCTTTACCAGAAAATGAAAAAGTATAGCCTGATCTGACCTTCCCGACATGCATAGATTCCTATGCATGTATACTATTCTATTCTTTAGCCCATGGCCTTTCCCAGGGCGCAATACAGGCTGCTGTCCCGCATTCCGTAGATTTTTCTATACTATCCGGTTGCTGTCATGGGTCAGGGGGCCGACAGGCGCTTTTGATTTAAAATCATTTTATTTCATATGGTTATGATATGACATGCCGGTTTTGTACCGGCTGGCCGAATAATTGCAACCAGGACAGGCGGGCAATACCGTGTCGTAACGGTTTTTAAGAGCCCTGATTCAATAACTTAAATACCTTTGTAATGATTATGGAATCTAAATAAATGGACAAAGATGGCCTTATCACAGTCAAACTGACCCAAAGCGTTCTGATGATAGGGCTATGCCGCCCTGAAAAGAAAAACGCCATCACCCACGCCATGTACACGTCCATCCGGGAGGCCCTGGAATCGGCAAGGACGGATACCGGGGTGCGTGTGGTAATGATCCACGGCTCTGAAGAGTTCTTTTCATCGGGTAACGACCTGGAGGAATTCAACAGGCGGAAACCGGGAGAACTTTCTCCCGGAGCTCAATTTTTAGCGGTCCTCCAGCAGTTTGAGAAACCTGTCTTGGCAGCAGTGTCCGGTCTGGCTGTGGGTGTCGGTGTAACCCTGCTGCTCCATTGCGATCTGGTATATGCATCCCCGGAAACCCGGTTCCGTATGCCCTTTGTGAATCTGGGGCTTTGTCCGGAAGCCGGCTCCACCCTGCTGCTGCCTGCCAATGCAGGGTACAGGCAAGCAGCCAAGGTACTGATGCTGGGTGATTTTTTTGATACAAAGACAGCGGTTGCCCTGGGACTTGTAACCGAATCGGTTTCCGGAAAAACCCTCATGGCTCACGCCATGGAACAGGCCCTGCGGCTTGCCCGCCGTCCCCAGGAAGCACTTCTTGCGACCAAGCGCCTGATGAAACTGGGTCTCGATCAGCAAGTCCGTGAGCATATGCCCCTGGAGTTCGATCAGTTCTCCCGGCTGCTGGCGTCGCCGGAATCCAGGGAAATCAGGGCCAGGATGACAACAAAGACGCCGGGATCATAAGGATTGATGGATTGATCCGGCTGGAACAGATTCTATCTGTAACCCTATGAAATTTTATGTTAATCTGTTAATTACATATCCCGGTCCTGAAAATGCCAGGCCCGGTCAGATGAAGGAGAAAAATCATGGAGATCAATAAAATAATCATCGTGGGGTCCGGACTCATGGGAAGCGGAATCGCCCAGGTTGCAGCCCAGTCCGGAAAACAGGTCATCATCAGCGACGTTTCCGAAAAAGCCCTTGAAAAAGCAAAGGCATCCATTGTCTGGTCCGTAGGGAAAATGGTTGAAAAGAAAAAGGTTGCCGAAGATGCAGAAACCATTCTGTCCAGGATCACCTATGCCGGCAACCTGGATCAGGCCGGGGATGTCCTCCTTGCCATTGAAGCGGTTTACGAGAATATGGACTTGAAGATCGAGATTTTCAGGAACCTGGACAGAATCCTGTCCCCCCAAGCGTTGATTGCCTCCAACACCTCGGCTATTCCCATTACCGAGCTTGCTGCTGTCACCTCCAGGCCCGAACAGGTGCTGGGACTCCATTTTTTCAGTCCTGTTCCCATGATGCAGGCCGTTGAGGTCATCAAGGGCATCCAGACCAGTGAAGAGACTATGGCGGCGGGCCTGGCTTTTGCCCGCAGCATCGGAAAAGACCCCATACGGGTCAACAAGGATGTGGCAGGGTTTGTGATCAACAGGATCAATTTCCCTTCAGCCATAGAGGCCATGCGCCTGGTTGAACAGGGGGTGGCCTCGTGCGAAGATATAGACAAGGGTCTGAGACTGGCTTCGGGCAGGAAAATGGGAATATTTGAAACCGGGGATATGGTGGGTCTGGATATCACCTATGGTGCGCTCATGGCCATGTACCATGAAACCGGCGACCCGTCCTGGGTGCCCCCCCTGCTCCTCAGGAGAAAGGTTAAGGCCGGCCATCTGGGAAAGAAAACCGGTAAAGGCTGGTATGAATATAACGCAGACGGGACCCGCAAATCCTGAAACCTTAAACCCTGCAGAGGAAAATTTAAAAATGAGTGATAGGATTATAGTGGCCGGCGGTGTTCGCACCCCTGTGGGCAAGTATATGGGCGGCCTGAAAGATGTGGAGGCTTATGACCTGGCAGCCCTGGTCCTGAACGCTGCCGTAAAAAAGGCAGGCATCGAACCGGATCAGGTGGACGAGGTCATCATGGGCCAGTCCTACCAGAACGGGGAATATGTCAATATCGCCCGCATGGCCCTTCTGGCAGCCGGTTGGCCGGAATCCATTCCCGGTCTGACCATTGACCGCCGGTGCTGCAGCGGACTTGAAAGCATACGGCTCGGGGCCAGCCTGATCCAATCCGGCCAGGCAGAGGTGGTTGTAGCCGGGGGTGTGGAAAGCATGAGCCATGGCGAGTTCTATCTGCCGGGCGATGTCAAATGGGGGATCGGCGGGAAAAAAGGCATGCCCAAGGGGCACGGTGACCTTGGTATCTGGGGGCTGCCCCTGTACGACCGGATCCAGCGGGCAAGGGTCATGTCCCAGCCCCAGGGACGGTATGGCATTCTGCCGTCCATGATGTCCTGGGCTGAAACCGGAGCCAAAGAAGAAGGTATTACCCGGCAGGCCTGTGATGCATGGGCACTTGCCAGCCATGAAAAAGCCTGCAGGGCCATTGCCCTGGGCAGGTTTGACGAAGAGATGATCCCGGTGTCTGTCCCGAGGCCCAAGAAAGAGGACCTCATCATCGACCGGGATGAAAATCCCAGGGCCGACACCACCCTCGAAGACCTGGCCCGGCTTAAACCCGTTCTGGGCGGAGTCTGCACTGCCGGCAATTCGTCAACGGAAAACGACGGGGCGGCGGCTGTTGTCCTGTGCACCGAAAAAAAGGCAAAGGAGCTTGGCATCCGGCCCCTGGCGGGTATCAGGGCAATCGCCGTTGCCGGGGCAGACCCCAGGAGGGCTTACCTGACCGTACCGGCTGCCGTTTCCAGGGCCCTGGTGGCCGCCCGGATCCCGCTGGAAGACATGGATCTGGTGGAAATCCAGGAAGCTTTTGCCGCCCAGGTGCTGGCAGACCTGAAGGTCATGGGTTTTACGGACCATGACCGGGTCAATGTGAACGGCTCCGGTATTTCCCTGGGGCATCCCATTGCCTGCACAGGCACCCGGGTTCTGGTGACCATGCTCCATGAAATGCAGCGCAGGGATGCGCGGCTGGGCCTGGAAACAATCTGCGGAGGCGGGGGCCTCGGTATTGCAGCCATTTTTGAACGGTAGGCAGAATAGCTACAGGATAAGGAGCAACGCGGCATGGCCCAGATCATTGCAGACCAGAGGGATATGGAGTTTAACCTCTATGAACTCTTCAATGTTGAAACATTATGCTGCCATGAGAAATTCAGGGCTTTTGATAAAACCGCATTTAACCTTATCCTGTCCGAGGCACGGGCATTTGCATTGAACGAGATGTTGGGCGTTTACTGTGACGGCGATGAAAAGGGCGTCTGTTATGAAAACGGTAAGGTAACCGTACCGGAAAGTTTCCATAAGGTTCATCGGCGTTACTGCGACAACCAGTGGAATGCCCCGGCCTCTGACAGGGCCTTTGGAGGCCAGGGATTGCCTCACCTTATTGCCGGTGCCGTCAAGGAATATATGATGGGGGCCAACTGGCCCATTTATGCCTATGGCTCCATGGGGGTGGGCACCGGCCGGATAATAGAGCTTTTCGGAACCCAGGAACAGAAAGAGACCTATGTCAGAAAATTGTACACGGGTCAATGGGGCGGGACCATGCTGCATACGGAGCCGGAGGCCGGAACCGATGTGGGTGCACTGACAACCACAGCTGTCAGAAATGGAGACGGAACTTATCTGCTGACCGGCAATAAAATCTATATCACCAATGGTGATCATGACCTGTGTGAAAACATCATCCACCCGGTTCTTGCACGGGTCAAGGGAGATCCGCCGGGTACCAGGGGCTTGTCCATTTTCATCGTCCCGAAATTTCTCATCCGTCCGGATGGCAGCCCGGGAGAGGCCAACGATATCCTCTGCACGGGCATTGAAGAAAAGCACGGCCTCCACGGCAGTGCAACCTGTTCCATGGCCCTGGGAAGCCAGGGCCGATGCATCGGCTATCTCCTTGGTCAGCAGAAACAGGGTATGAAAATTATGTTTACCATGATGAACCAGTCCAGGCTGAATGTGGGGCTCCAGGCCCTGGCCTACGGGTCCAGCGCCTTTCTCTATGCCCTGAACCATGCCCGGAACCGGATCCAGGGCAGGTCCTTGGAAAATCCGGCAGATCACGGGCCGTTCCCGGTACCCATTATCCGTCATCCGGACGTGAAACGGAACCTCATGGAAATGAAGGCCATTACCGAAGGACTGCGCAGCCTGATCTATTTTACCATGGACTGCATGGACAGGGCAGGGGTTGCAACAGACACAAAGCTCAAAGAGCGGCTTGAAGGGTTTGTGGAACTGCTCACACCGGTGATCAAGGGATATGGGAGCGAGCAGGGATACGGGGTCTGCATCCGGGCCATCCAGGTATACGGGGGTGCGGGTTATATCAAGGGTTATCCCGTAGAATCCATAGCCAGGGACTGTAAGATCACCTCCATTTATGAGGGGTGTACCGGCATCCAGGCCATGGATCTGGTGAACCGCAAGATCGTCATGAAACAGGGGCGGATTTTCAAGGCTTTTATCCGGGAAATCGGCGGGGTGATCCAGAAAACCGCGGGGCAGGAAGGTCTCAAAGACATGGGACAGCAACTCAAATCCGTTGTCGACCGGTTTGTTGACACAACGGTCCGGCTGGGAAAATGGATCAGCTTCAAAGAATGCAGAAACGCCATTGCCCATGCCACCCCGTTCATGGAAGTCATGGGAGAGATATGCCTGGCATGGATGCTCCTGTGCCGTGCCAGTGCAGCTGCACTCGCCCTTGACAGGGGAACGGTGCAAAAAAATGATCTTGAATTCTACAACGGCCAGATCCGCACCGCCCGCTTTTTTTACCAGTCCCGTCTTTCAATAACCCAGGCAAGGATGGATACCATCGCTGAACACCCATCCGTACTGGATGAAATTGTTGAATCGGATTTCGGGGCGATTTAATACATCAACAGGAAAACTCTCTATTATGACATATAAATTTGTTTTTCCGATCCAGGTTGATACAGGGAACACCGACCCGTCAAGACATCTGGCCCACCACAACCACCTGGTCCTGTTCCAGAAGGCCAGGCAAGCCTATCTGGAGCAGTTCGGGTATACGGAACGGGATATCGAAGGCCTCAGGATGTTCATCGTTGAAGCTAACTGCGTGTATAAAAGAGAATTGTTCCACCAGGACCGGGTGGTTGTGAAATGCAGGGTGGATGAAATCAAAACCAAGGTTTTTTCCATGACCTACAGCATTGAACGCGATGATGAAGTCTGTGCTCGGGGCTATACCAGAAGCGTTTGTGCTGATCCGGTTTCCAGTAAATCAGTTCCCCTGCCCGGGGTTTTTGTTTCAACCATAAGCCGATATGAATCGCTGGGAATGCCAATGAAATGATTTTTTCACAGGATAAGGTCCTTCTCCTGTCAATGGGTATCAACAAGGGGCGGTCTGGCAAAGTATATGATTCCCATCGCGAGGAAACTGCATGTGGCGAACAGAATAAATGACCATTGGTAACTCCGGGTCGCATCGAATATTATCCCGGCGATGACTGGGCCAAAGGCTGCGCCGGTCATGGAAAACAATCCGATGGTTCCTGAAACCGCAGCAAAAGACGGAATTCCGAAACATTCTCCTATGATCAGATACTGCATCATGATAAGCGGCCCCATGGTCAGACCGAACACAAAGGTACAAAGGTACAGGAGGATTACATGGCTGTGAAATGCCAGAATGGTAACGGCTATCCCCTGGAACAGGACACACGACATCGTCACATAACGTTTATTCCACCTGTCCACGAACATTCCCAGCACCAACCTTCCCGTTATACTGGCACCGGCGGTTATGCTGACTGCCGAGGCGGCCTTCTGGGGGCCCAGGTACTGACTGAGGAATGAAACCTGGTGCACCAGGTAGGCAATCTGTCCTGCAAGGGCGAGCATGAATGCCATGGCAATGGACCAGAAAGCTTTAGTCTTCATGGCCTGCCACCGGGTCCACACGGTCATCTGAGCTGCATTTACCTGATTCCGGTTTCCAGACGCCGGGGTGCGTTGCCGGTCGTCGCCATCGGGATACTGATGTACATCCGATGGTCTGTGTTTGATGAAAAAAGCAGCCATGGGAACGATAAACAGGATATAAATACAACCCAGAACCAGAAGTGCGCGATCAAGCCCCAGATGGATGATCAGGTAGCTGTTCAGGGGAACCAGTACGACGCCTCCGAGGCTGAGTCCGGTATTGGCGATGCTCATGGCAAGACCGCGTCTGCGGATGAACCAGTTGGTCATCAGGGTATTGATCGGTGCCAGCGCTGTGGCCGAGAAACCGGCGGACATGACCAGGTAAGCAGCATAAAGCTGGGGAATCGAATCTATCCAGGTTAGGGCTAAGAGCCCTGTGCTGAATACCATGGAACCGGAAATAAGGAACCATTTGGGGCCGTACCTGTCTATCCAGCGCCCGAGAACCAGTCCGACGATCCCGTTTGAAAAAAAGAAAAGGGTGATTGCCGAAGATACGGTCGTCTTTGACCAGCCATGTATGGCCCTAAGGGGGTCCAGGATAACACCGTGGCCGTAAAAGCCGATTCCTGAAGAGACAAAGAGAATGAAGGATCCGGCAAAAACAATCCACCACCCGTAAAAGCGTCCTGCATTTGGTTGTTCGGTCAGTCCTTTGTCAGGCATGGTGCCTATCTGGTTCCTGTGGGAAAACGCTCAATTTTATTCGAGTTCAGTGCGGACAAGAATTTTTTCCTGTGAAATACGTTGCGTATTCTGGGGACTAATAGTTTTGTCCAACGCAGAAATCGGACAAAACCAGCCGTTTCTCTACAGGAGTTATCTATAAACGCTGGAACCGTTATTGACAAGGAGTTTGTTTTTATCCCTAATTCATCATGTTCATGGGCAGCCACAGTGCAATCTCGGGGAACACTATCACCAGGATCAGACATATGATCTGCAGGATGCAGAACGGGGTCACAGACCGGTACAGGTGTTCCATAGTGACAGTGGGCGGGGCCACGCCTTTCAGGATAAACAGGTTGAAGCCAAAGGGCGGGGTCAGATATCCCATGGTCATATTGATGACAAACAGAACTCCGAACCAGATCAGGTCAAATCCAAGGGCCTGGACAATGGGGACAAGTATGGGGCCCAGCAGGGTAATGATGGCCGCAGGCTCCAGAATCATGCCGCAGAAAAAGAACAGGATCTGGATGCTGATCAGGATCCACCATCGTGAGATATGAAGGCTCAGCATCATCTCCTGGATGATGTCCTGGAATCCGATAAAGGCCAGGTAATGGGTGAAGCATGCTGCACCGATGATGATCCACATGACCATGGCATTGAGCTTGACCGTACCGAGAAGAGCCGATTTTAAATTGCTGAAATTGAAGCGTCCATAGATGATCATGCATAAAAGGGCGCCGAATGCGCCGATACCTGCGGCTTCGGTGGGTGTGGCGATGCCCTTGTAAATACTGCCCAGCACAAATATCACCAGCAGAATGGGCAGGATAATCCCTTTCAGAGAAGCAATCTTTTGCTTCAGGGAATGGCTTTCGGCAATGGCAGGCCCCATGGCCGGATTGATATAGCACCGGACACCGATGTACACGATAAAGATGATGCACAGCAGGATGCCGGGGAAGATGCCGGCCATGAACAGCTTGCCCACTGACACATTGGCTATCCCCGCGTAGATGATCATGATGATGCTGGGCGGTATTAGTATCCCCAGCGCCCCGCCGGCCATGATGGATCCCAGTACCATGCTCCTGTTATATCCCCGTTTGAACATTGCGGGCAGTGCAATCATTCCCATGGTCACCGTGGCCACGGAGCTGACCCCGGACATGGCTCCGAAAATGGCGCAGATGATAACAGTGCCGATGGCAAGTCCGCCTTTTAAACTCCCGGACCAGAGGTATATGATCTCGTACAGGTCGTCGGCCAGTCCGCTGCGTTCCAGAAAATTGGCCATGAGGATAAACAAAGGGATGGCAATATAAATAAAGCCGGTTGCATCACCATAGGTGGTGCTGACAATCTGGAATAACCCCGGCACCCCCCACGACAACAGGGTTCCTATCATGGCAACCCCTGTCAGGGCAAACCCAACCGGAACCCCGATCATCAGAAAACTAAAGAACGCCGCCCCCACCAGCCATACACTCCAGTCCATGAGTCTATCCTTTATGATTTGGTGTTAATGTTGAACACTTGTTTTAAAAATCCGGATAAGGCCGCCAATAAAAGCAGGATGCCGCCCAGAGGAATAGTTGACCATACCGGCCACAGGGGCAGGTTCAACACGCTTTCGGATTCTTTCATCTGGACAAGGGCGCTCCAGAATTCCTCGCCTCCCATCCAGATCAGGATGATGCACAGGCACAGCACAATGGGGTACTGCACCATGTCGGCCCAGTTCTGCAGATATCGGGGCAGGCGGTTGCGGACGAGATCGATTTTGACATGGGACCCTTCCTGCATGGCATAGGCGGTAGCAAAGAGGGTCATGGCACAGAAAATATACTGGGAAAGCTCCATGGTATAGTCGGAGGGGGCATGAAGAACATACCGGGTAAACACACCGAACACCACCACGCCGGTCAGGATTAAACACAGGAATCCAGCAAAATATCCGCCTGCCCTGACAATGGCCTCGACGGCCCTGATCATCGTTTTCATCGGTTCTCCTTTGGCTGTTCACGTATCAGGCCACTGAGCCGGGGACAGAGGGGGTGCCGTAATCGCCCCCCTTATCCTCCGGCCCGGACCGTGTCTGACAGGGGTTAGTTCAACAGTGGATGCGGAATGTTCATTTTCTTGAAATACGCTTTTAATATATCAATCTGCCGGCTGCAGATATCGTTGACAGCCTGGTGTTCTTCATAGACCGGCTTCAGGGCCGTAATCATTCTTTCCACTTCCTTTCCAGGCATCTCGATGATGGTCATGTTTTTTTCTTTGCAGAAAGCCAGGATTTCGCTGTCGTTTTTCTCGGACAGCTCGGCTGAATGTAGGCTGGTCAGGGAACCGGCCTGGCTGATGGCATCCTTCTCCTCCTGGGATAATGTATTCCAGGACTTGTTGCCGAACACGATTTCCACCATGCCCGGTGAATGAAGGGCCGGGGAACTGACATAAGATACAACCTCGAAAAATTTATAGTCCCGAAGGGTGTACCAGGGATAATCGGTGCCGTCTGCCGTCCCCCGCTGCAGGGCTGTGTACTGCTCGGCACCGGACAGGGATACTGCGGACCCTCCCAGGGCTTTGACGATTTTGCCTTCCATGCCCACTGCCCGTATGTTTTTGCCCTTCAGATCATCCATCCCGTTGACCGGGAACTTGGTCAAAAGGCCCATGGTGGCAACGGAAATGGGTGCCAGGTAATAGCAGTCCTGTTTGGCCGTGGCTTCACGCATGAGATCCAGATACCCGTATTTGTAGTAGATATCCATGGCTTCGGAAACATTTCTCCAGCTGAAGGGAAGCCATTCCCCGTTGACTTCGGGAACCACCCCGGCAAAGTAGAGCATGGATCCGATATAGCCGTCGATCATTCCCCGCTGCATGGCGGTCAGTCCTTCCTTGGCCTTGACCAGCTGGTCCGGGAAAAAGATTTTGATTTTGACTTCCCCTTTGGTCAGCTCAGCAACCTTGTCTGCAAAAAATATGGAATTGGCAGCAACGGAGCTGTTCTCGGGATAGACCAGCTGCATCTTGAGCACTTTTTCGGCTGTTGCAGTTCCGGTGACAATGAACATCAAAGCAATACAGAAAGTCAGACATCTTAGAATCGGTTTACACATGATACCCCCTCTTTGGTTAATGGATTGAATTACTGCCTGGCAAACACAAGTCCTGATATATTTTTCTTGATCGGAGAATAGGACATGAGGCCCAACTCACGGGCCTGTCTTGTCAGATCCTCCCTGAAATCCGGATGGGCAATGGCGATGAGAGCTCTGGCCCTTTCGCTGTTGCTCAGCCCCCTTACGTTGACCACCCCCCATTCCGTGGCCACATACTGGGTCAAAGACCTGGGAACAGTCACATTGGTACCCTGGTCCAGCAGGGGCACGATCCGGGAAATTCCCTTGTAGCTGGAATACAGGGAGAGCACCGAAATCCCTTTCTGGTCACGGGCGAGCAGGGTCCCCATGACAAAATCCATCTGCCCGCCGGTTCCGCTGATCTGCCGGGGCCTCCCGTTTGTAACCACCTGTTCTGAAGCCGCCTGACCTGTCAGGTCCACGCTGATAGTGCTGTTAAGCGAAAACATGTCCGGCTGCTGTGCGATGATCATGGGGCTGTTGGTATAGTCTACGGGGTAGAGGGCGAATCCCGGGTTGCGGTCAGCATAGTCATACAGGGTCCGGTCGCCCAGACAGAAGGTGAAAACCGTTTTATGCCGGTCCAGATTTTTCCTTGAGTTGGTGACCACCCCGTTTTCAATCAGGTCCACCATCTTGGAAGTGAGCATCTCCGTGTGCAGACCGCAGTCTTTAATGCCTGACTCGGCCACTGAATCCAGCACCGCGTTGGGAAGTCCGCCGATGCCGATCTGCAGGGTGGAACCATCCTTGATCAGACCAGATTCCAGGATATTCCCGGCGATCAGCCTGTCTTCGTCCCTGGATTTGATGGCCGGGAGGCAAAAGGTCTTAAACTCATCGTCCCGCACCACCCAGTCCACCTTGTCCAGGTGAAGCCCTTCTTCGTTCCCGCCGTATATGACGGGCATATCCTTGCGCTCGATGACCACAACTTTGTCGGCCACGTCGGCGATGGCGCGGTTATGGCCTGATGTGAGGCCGAAATTGAAATAGCCTTTGTCATCCATGGGGGCGGTCACGATAAAGAAATAATCGAAGTGGAGACTCTGGCGGTATATCATGGGGGCGGCATGCCAGCTTTCCGGGATATAAACCCCGACCCCCCTTTCCTGGGACAGGGGCCTGACATGGCTGAGCAGAAAACCCGAACACCAGTTGAAAGCCTTTCCCTCTGGATCTGCCTGGCAGAAATCATAGTTCAGGGTGTCCAGATAGGTTTTTACGGTGACACCCCTGAGTTCGCCGGCGCGCCTGGCCAGGTATTTGCCGATGATCGCCGCCACATTGGCAGATCCGCCCAGGTGGATGGTCTGGCCTGATTGAACCATACCGGCGGCCTGTTCTGCCGAAATTTGTTTTGCCTCATAATCCCTTGCTAACGATTTGCCCATTTAAGATAGCCCTTTTTTTTGAATTGCCCCAGGTAAAGTCCCCGGACAGGTGGATTACTTTCCCTGAAACCGGGGTTGGCGTTTCTCCATGAATGCGGTGAACCCCTCTATTCTGTCTTCCGACTCCCGGACAGTGGCACTGCCCCTGGCCTCTGTTTCAAGTCCCGGATCCAGCCCCTGGTAGAGTCCGGCGCTGATAGCTTCAAGGACGCAGCGTACGGCAATGGGGGGGCGGACAGCCAGTCCCTGTGCAAATTTCAGGGCATGGTCAAGCAGGGCACCGGCAGGGGCCACCTGGTCCACAAGCCCGGCGGTCAAAGCTGTTTCAGGATTCAGGACTTTACTGAACAGGATCATGTCCAGGGCTTTTGCCCTGCCCACCAGGCGGGGCAGGCGCTGGGTGCCGCCCCAGCCGGGGATAATGCCCAGATTCAGCTCGGTCAGGCCCAGTTTGATTTTCGGGTTGTCCGCTGCTATCCTGAAGTGGCAGCACAGGGCAAGTTCCAGGCCGCCGCCCAGGGCATGGCCGTTGATGGCGGCAATGGTTGGTTTGCTCATCCGGTCCAGTCTGCGCCAGGCTTCCCTGCCCTTGGGGCTTGTAACCGCGGCATTGGCCGCATCGCTGACATCAAATCCTGCAGAGAAGCAGGACTCCCCGCTACCCGTGATAATGACTACCCTGACATTGTCATCTTGGCTGACCCGCGTAAGCAAGTCCCCGAACTCCTCCATGGTGGCAAGGTTCCAGGTATTGGCGGGCGGGTGGTTGATGGTGATGATACCGATATGGTCTTCTTTGGTATAAATCAGATTTTTGTACTGGGTCATTGGGTCTCCTTATCAGTATTTCCCAAGCAGGTTTTCTGCAATGGTATCCTTCTGGTCATGGGGGCTGCCGTTAAATAATTCCAGCATCTTGGCATCCCGGTAAAATGCCTCGATTTCGTATTCCCGGATATACCCGTAACCGCCGAACAGCTGGAGGGCTTCGTCACACACATGGGCGGCTGTCCGGGCAGCGGTCAGCTTGGCCATGGCACAGGCCCGGATCTGATCTTTACCGGAGTCACAGGCCAGAGCTGCTTTGCGGGTCATGAGCCTTGCCGTTTCAATCTGGGTTGCCATCCAGGCAAGTTTATGCCGGGTGATCTGGAACCCGATGAGTTTTTTCCCAAATTGCTGCCGCTCTCTGACATGGGCCAATGCCCTGTCAAAGGCACCCTGGGCAGTTCCCACGGCCAGGGCTGCCAGGGTCAGACTGACGGTCGCACCCGTTGTTCTCACCTGCTCAAGCCCTTTGTTTTCCTTGCCGATAAGGTTTGACCTGGGGACACGGACACGGTGGAAGTCAACCCGGGCCAGGGGCACCAGTGATCCGCCCAGGCGTTTTCCCGCATCAAGGACCGTGACTCCGGGACTGCCGGCTTCCACCAGGATGGTACTCAGGCCGTTATCTCCCGCATCCGGATCAGTGCAGCAGAGGACCCCGTAGAATCCGGCCTGGGCCCCGGCATTGACCACAAGGGATTTTGTTCCAGTGATCACCCAGTCATCCCCCTGGGGGACGGCCAAGGTCAGGTCGCTTTCTTCCTCAACCGCCAGGCTTGACAGGATCTGCCCGCATGCCACGCGGGGAAGCCAGGCTGCTTTCTGATCCTTGGTGCCGTAGTCCAGAAGGAGCTCAGTCCCATACCCGGCAAGGGCGATGCAGATGCCCAGGGTGGAATGGCCCTTGGCCAGTTCCTCGGCAATCACTGCGCGTTCCTTATGTCCAAGCCCTTCCCCGTCAAGGTTTTCGGGGAAATGGATTCCCGGAAACCCCAATTTGCCAGCCTGTTTCAGGATGTTTTCCGGATAAGCGTGTCCCTCCAGAAGTTCCTGGATGATCTCTTTTTTAAATTCACCTTTTACAAAATCCCGGGCTGCCTTCTGGATCTGTTTTTGTTCGCGTGTCAGTTCAATCGTCACAATCCCTCTCCCAGGGGCAGATCATGGCCCCTCCTGTGCCCGAGGCCGTATCAGTTCGTTTTGAAGAGATCCCTGGCAATGATGATCCTTTGAATCTCACTGGTACCTTCATAGATGCGGTACAGCCTTACGTCCCTGAAAAACATTTCAAGGCGCCTGTCTGTCATGGCCCCGGCCATGGCAAAGATATCCATGGCTTTTCCGGCAACGGTGCTTGCCATCTCCGTACAAAAGACCTTTACCATGGACGCCTGGGCGGTGATCGCGCTGCCCTCATCCCTCAGGGATGCCGCATGATAGAGCATTTGCCTTGCCGCATAGATCTGGGTGGCCATGTCTGCCAGGTCAAACTGGATGGCCTGGTCCGGAAGTTGCAGACCCGGTTTTTTCAGGGCTTCAATGCACAGCTCCAGGATTTTTTGGGAAGCGCCCAGGGCGCAGGCGCCCATGGACAGTCGGCCCTTGTCCAGAACCCGCATGGCCGTTTTGAACCCCTGGCCCACCTGGTCCATACCGCCGATGACATTCTCCACCGGAACCCGGCAGTCCTTGAACACGACCTCATGGGTATGGGAGCCCTTGAGCCCCATTTTTGTATCCGGCGGCCCCACGTGGAGTCCGGGACTGTCCTTGTGCACGATAAAGGCCGTTACCCCGCCCCTGGCCTTTTTCTCCGGGTCTGTCACGGCCAGGACCGTGAACAGGTCGGCGGCCCCGGCATTGGTGATAAATTGCTTGGCCCCGTTCAGTATCCACACGTCGTCTTTTAGTACCGCGCTGGTGCTGATATTGGCTGCGTCGGATCCGGCGTCTGCTTCGGTCAGGGCAAAGGCGGTGGTCCAGGTGCCCTTTGCAATGCCCGGCAGGTATTTTGTTTTCTGCTCATCCGTGCCGTCATAGAGAATTCCCATGGAGCCGATGCCGTTGCTGGTGCCGATGCGGGACCGGTGACAGGCATTGGTGCGGGTGAGCTCTTCATAGATGGTGACCTCCTCAAGGGTGGTCAGGCCCAGTCCGCCATAGGCTTTGGGAATTGACAGGCCGAACAGGCCCAGGGTCCGCATGCGGTCCACCAGGGCTTCGGGAATTGCGGCGTTCAGTTCAATATCCAGGGACGCCGGTTCCAGTTCGGTTTCCACAAAATTGCGCACCAGGGACCGTAATTGTTCAAACTCTTTTGTGTGTGACATGGGGCTTCCCATTTTAATCCGATTAGCGGTTCATGTTTTCCCAGATCATGGAATACCCTTGTCCCCTGCCCACGCACATGGTGGTCAATCCGTACCTGGCACCGGGGTTCTCCTTGAACAACCCCTGCATGAAGGCAATGAGACGTGGGCCGGAAGAGGCCAGGGGATGGCCATAGGCAATGGCGCCTCCCCAGATGTTGACTCTGGGATCATCGGGTTTGAGTCCCAGGCGGTCCAGGTCGTATAGTGCCTGAACGGCAAAGGCCTCGTTCACTTCGATGATATCCATGTCATCCATGGTCAGCCCTGCCTTTTTAAGGGCCTTGAGGGTCGCAGGCACCGGAGCGGTACCCATGATCCTGGGATCAACGCCGGCTACACCGGTGGAAACCCAGCGCATGGACGGGTTCATGCCCGCTTCTTTTGCCTTTTTCCCGTTCATGAGCAGGACCGCGGCTGCCCCGTCGTTCAGGCCGGAGGCATTTCCTGCGGTGACCCGGCCGTTCTCACGGAACGGGGTCTTGAGTTTCGCCAGGCTCTCCAGGGTGGTCTCGGGGCGGGGGTGCTGGTCCTTGTCTGCAGTAATAGTCGACCCGTCGTTAAGCTCAACAGTCATGGGGATGATCATGCCGGCCATTTTCCCGGTTGAAACCGCCTGGTGGGTTTTTCTCTGGCAGGCTGCGGCATAGTCGTCCGCCATCTTCCGGGTTAGTTCCGGGCACAGGTCATGGATGTTTTCCGCGGTCATTCCCATATTAAAGGCAGAGGCATCACCCATGACCTCTGCGGACCTGGGATGGGAATCGCGCATATACCCCATGGGCAGGTGGCCCATGTGCTCCACACCGCCTGCCACAAGGCAGTCCGCCATGCCGCTGGCAATGAATGAGACGCCGAAGCCCACGGCTGTCAGGCCGCCGGCGCACATCCGGTCCACGGAACACCCGGGAACACTCCAGCCCCAGTCTGCCAGCATGGAGATCATCCGGCCTATGGTTCCGCCCTGCTCGCCGATCTGGTTGGTCACACCCCAGATCACATCCTCCACCATGGACGGAGACAGGGCTTTGTTTCTTGCCATGAGCCCCTTTAATACGGCCACGCACATATCCTCGGCCCGTGTTTTCCAGAAAATTCCCTTTTCCCCGGCCCGGCCAAAGGCCGTACGCACGGCATCCATAACCAACACATCTTTATCGTTGAATTCCATTTTTTATCCTTTCTGTGCAGTCCGGTACAGGAAGGTTCCCGGCCGGACAAATGTTAACAATCTCTCTCTCTATGTGCCCGGGATCAGAAGGCATGGTCCTTGATGTCCAGGATTTCCCGGCCCTGGCGCTGACAGATCCCGATGGTTGCCAGGGTATGGGGCAAGGTGATGTCCGCGAAATAGGTGGCCTGGAGAACTTTGGCCCTGTAAAAGTCGTTCTTTTTTCCGGCCTGCTGGCTGGCGGGATAGGCAACCGCAGCCATGGAAAGCAGTGACCAGACCATGGCAATATCTGCAAAAGCGGTCAGGGCAGGGTAGGTATAGGATGCCCATTGCAGGGGATCATCGGCTTTTCGTTTCTGGAGTGCGTCTGCGGTTTCCCACAGCAGGCCCGCGGCCTGGTTGAAGGCCCTGACCCTTTCCCCAAGTCCCGGGTGATCCTGATTGGCCGAGCAGAAGTTTTCGATTTCCTTCCGGAAAGCTTTGAAGGGAGCTCCGCCGTTGATCTGCATTTTCCTGCCAAGAAGGTCCATTGCCTGGATGCCGTTGGTTCCTTCATACAGGGACATGATTTTGGCGTCCCTCAGGTATTGCTCCAGGGGGAAATCCTTGCAGAAACCGTAGCCCCCAAGGCACTGGATGGCGGTCTCGCATACCCTGAACCCCATATCCGAGCAGTGTGCCTTGATAATAGGCGTCAGGAAATCAACCAGGTCCCTGTTGTGGCTCTTTTCCGCTCCACCGGGAAGTTGGGCTGCCAGGTCGGCCCGGAAGGCTGCCGTATAAATCATGGACCGCATGCCGTCCACCACCGCCTTCATCCAGAGCAGATTTCTCCTGATATCCGGATGGTCTATGATTGTCGCATCTTGCGGCTTACGGTCTGCAATATCGCGTCCCTGGACCCGGGTCCGGGTATACTCCAGGGCGTTTTGGTAGGCAGTTGAGGCCAGGGTCATGCCGCTGACCCCTGTATTGATCCGTGCCTGGTTCATCATCTGGAACATCTGGGCAAGACCCTGGTTCTCGGTGCCGCAAAGATACCCGATGCAATCGTTGTCAGTACCGAAATGGAGAACTGCAGTGGGTGAGGCGTGGAGGCCCAGTTTCTTTTCCACATTGCCACACCGCACATCATTTGCTTCCCCCACAGATCCGTCCGGGTTGACCCGGAATTTGGGTACCACAAACAGGGAAATTCCCCTGACGCCTTCCGGTGCCCCCTCGATCCGTGCCAGAACCAGATGAATGATGTTGTCGGTCAGGTCATGATCTCCCCAGGAGATGAAAATCTTGGTCCCGGCGATTTTATAAAAGTCCCCCTCCGGGACCGCAGTGGTGGTCAGGGCTGCCAGATTTGAACCGGCATCCGCTTCGGTCAGGCACATGGTTCCGGACCAGGTTCCATTGTACATTTTGCGCACAAAAATTTTCTTTAACTCGTCGGATCCAAAGGTTTCTATCAGGTGGGCTGCCCCATGGGTCAGGCTGGGAGCCATGTTAAAGGACTGGCAGGCCCCGTACATGAGATCGTTGACGATGATCCTCATCATGGTGGGAAAACCCTGGCCTCCGTATTCAGGGCTCCTGGCTGCAGCAATCCACCCGTCGCTCCCGTACTGTTTGAAGACCTTTTTAAACTCAGGGGGATTGGTCACTTTCCCGTTGTCAAATCCCACGCCCCATTCTTCGCCAATTTCATTCAAGGGGGAAACAACGCCTTTTGCGAAGCTCAAGGCTTCGGTGACCATCATATCCAATGTTTTTTCATTCAGATCACTGTATTTTTCCAGCTCACAGAGTTTTCCGTAATTGAGCTGCTCCTTCAGAATGAAAAAGATATCTTTCTGATTGACCTTAAAATGGCTCATGTGCACCTGTCATCCTTATCTTCAATGCCTGCTTTATGAGATCACAACATCTTGTCCTTAAATTCTTATCCGGTTTTACAAGTGAGCAAATTGCTTGCCAGCAGGACTTCAATCAGGTGGGTGATGCAGGGATGTGTTTAAATAGAATTAATAAAATTAATATGTTGTGCTCATAACGGGTGGGCTGATATTTTCCATGCAGGTACGGATACGGGAAGAAGACTATCCTTCGGAGCGGATAATAGAGGCCCAAAATGAATAGAATTTTATTCAACGACAGAGATGAAAAAACATAACAGGCCAGAATAAAGGTGAATTCATAAAATGTATAATATTCTATCACTGCATAATAATCTAATCACCGGGCCGGGCTGCATGTCCGTCTTGAGGCGGAAGATGCTTATCTCAGTCACTGCTGTCCGGATCCTTTTCCCCGGATCGAAAGGCGGCGGACGCTTGATTCAGGCTTATCTGCTTTGTTTGCCTGCGGTTTTGTGTGCAGATCGATCCATAAAAAGTTGTCCGGAGCATTTGTTCCTGCCATGTAACTCCTGGGGGGATCCCCAATTTCTCTTTCAACTTTCCGCTGTTTCTGTTAAATATTGCCCCATCCCTTTGAGTTCCCATGGGACGGGATAAAACCAGAGTCTCTGGCTGATAGAGTTTTTGGCTTATAAGGAGGGGGGCTGGCTGCGGTTCGTTGGGCGGGACGACGACGTGATCACCTCTGCCGGTTACAGGATCGGACCGGGAGAAATTGAGGATTGCCTCAGTTGAAAACGCCCACGACCTGTATTTATTTCAACCGGCCTGAAGCGGAACTTCTGGAGAACTGGAAAGGATTCGGGGCAATGCTCAGCAACGCGGATCGTCATGGATTTCCTGATGACTGCCTTCAAGCAGCCCTGGAAACCCACCCGGGCAGCAAATTCGGGGTTGAGTGGTCTCCGGGCGCGACCATGCTGTCAGAGGGACAGCGATTAACCTATGGTGACCATACATTCACCTGCCTGGAAACGCCGGGACATACACTGGGGCATATCTGCCTTTATGAGGAGAACAGGAAGCTTCTTGTTTCCGGTGATCATGTGCTCGTGGACATCACCCCCAACATTCAATGCTGGACCGATTATGAAAATCCGTTGAAGCATTATATTTCGAGCCTTGAGAAGGTCAGCGGACTTGACGTGTCCCTTGTCCTGCCCGGTCACCGGCGAAGCTTCACAGACCTGGGTTCCCGTTCCCATGAGTTGATTGTCCACCATATGAACCGTTTTACTGAAGATTAAAGATTCTCCGGCATCCCTTCAACAAAGCTTCTGATTTCATCCCTGACCCTTCTATAGGTATCCAGTGCGGCGGTATTATCCAATCCCCGGGCAAGGGCCGGCGGATCATCAAAACTTTTATGGATTCTCCTGGTCTTCCCCGGGAAATAGGGACAGTTCTCGTTGGCGTTATCGCACACGGTGACCACAAAATCAAATGACATTCCCATCATGGTATCAACATGTTTTGAAACCGAAAACGACATATCCACCCCGGCTTCCTCCATGACGCTTACCGCCATGGGGTTTACCGCTCCCGGTTTTGTGCCTGCTGACCAGGGGATCAGTACATGGCTTTTCAGGTGCCGTGTCCATGCTTCTGCCATCAGGCTCCTGCAGGAATTGCCCGTGCACAGGTACAGGATTGTCTGTTTGTCCTTGTTCATGATATTTTCTCCATATGACCGGGCCCTGATGAACGGTGCCCGGAATTGGTTTGTTGGGATGGTTTCATCCTGCCGGGGCGGCGGTGCCTTCCAGGTATTTTTTGTCTTCCAGGTCAGGAGGAAACTTCCCGGAGAATACCATCTTGCCGAAACAACTTCAATGGTTAAGGCGGGTGGATAAGCTGTTCTGAAAAAGATGTCAAGGAATACAGGTTTAAAAATTTCAGGGCAGCCTTTGCTTTTATGACAAAGATTGCTGAGATCGCCGAAGCTGACAGACATCACCCGGAATGGTTCAATGTCTATGGAACCGTGAAGGTCCACCTGACAACCCATGAGGCCGGCGGCATCAGTCAGCGTGATATCAGTCTTGCCCGTAAGATGGATGGGCTTTTCTGATGAGAATCTCTCCAGGGAAGCCTGGGCAATGGCTGGCAGGCTGTTTTTTCTTGACAGTGTAAAGGGTCCTAGCGTATTCACCCAAGATGATGTCCTGTGCCTGGAAATTGCAAATTTATGGTATTAAATTCTTGAACAATGCCCTGCCCGTGATATCCTGTCCATGGTCTTCAATCCCCTGAATATATCCGTTTTGGAGGTCAATGTCCCATGGTGACGCCCATTTTGTATCCCACGGCTGAGCAGACGGTGGACCGGCTCCTGGAAGGACCTGTTTTCCAGGATCGGCCCTTTGTTACGGGAAAGACCTTCAAGGATGTCTTCGCTATGGCCCGGTCCATTGTCCACAGCTGCCCGCCGGGGATGAACCGGCAGGAACTCCTGGGCGTGTGTACCGAAGACAGGGCCGCCATTGCAGCCGCGATCCTTGCATCCCTGGCCGGTGGGCCCATATTGGTTTTTCCCAGCGACATTTCAGATGCGGCCCTGAAGGACCTGAAAACCAGCACAGGGCTGACCCGGGTGCTGGCTGATCCGGCGCGCACGCTCCCTGACGGGATCAGTGCGGTTCCCCTGGAACCTGTCCAGGGCCCCCTGGCAGACAAACCGCTGAAGCGGTCCATAGCCATGGATGAACCACTGCTCAAACTGTTCACCGGAGGATCCACGGGCAAACCGGTTATCTGGTCAAAGACTGCAACAAACATAGTTTCCGAAGCCGGGTTCCATGTCCTGGCCCACAGACTCACACCAGATGATGTGGTCCTGGCAACCGTTCCACCCTACCATATTTACGGACTGCTTTTTTCAGTCGCCGCACCACTCATGGCCGGTGCTTCGGTGGTCAACCAGCCTCTGGCGTTTCCCCATGAGATCATTGACGCAGTCCAAAAAAACGCAGCAACGATCCTGGTCAGTGTCCCGGCCCACTACAAGGCCCTGAAAGGGCACGAGTTCGGCAGGCATTGCCTGCGGTTTGCCCTTTCCTCTGCCGGGACACTGGACCCCGAGGATGAAGCCGCGTTCCGCACCCTGACAGGCACACCGGTTGTGGAGGTGTACGGATCAACGGAAACCGGAGGTATCGCCTTCCGGTGCCGGGCCCGGGGCGAGGACTGTTTTACGCCTTTTGACCGGATTGAAGCAAGGATTACGGACAATGACCTGAGGATCCGGTCACCGTTCGTCTCACCCGAGATCGGGTTGGACGATCAGGGGTTCTACCTGGCCCAGGACAGGGTTGAGCCCAGATCCGGCGGAGCTTTTGCGCTCCTGGGAAGGACCGATACCATCGTAAAAGTAGGCGGGAAGCGGGTTGACCTGGATCATGTCAAGACGGTTCTCAAGCAGATGCCGGGAGTCAGGGACGCGCTTGTTTACGCCAGGGCCATCCCTACGGGGCGGGAGTTCGATATCCATGCACTGATCGAGGGAGACTGCGCCCGGTCCGGTATCCGCGCCTTCCTGGCTGATCAGCTCGAGGCCGTGGCCCGTCCCCGGCGTTTCAGGATCGTGGACAAGATGCCCATGACCCGTGCCGGGAAATATGACCGGTCTGCCATCGAAGCGCTGTTTGCGGCCGACAGGGATGAGTGAGCCCATGGAAAGGCAAGCATGAACAGCAGGGTGGTCATTACAGGGTGTGGTGCAATAACCCCCATCGGCCAGAGCGACGAGGAGATCATCCGTCACCTGACCCAGGGGATCTCCGGAGTGAAAAAACTCAAGGACGACGGGTTCCTGTCCGGGCTTATCCGTTCGGGTGTGTACGGGGGTATTGACTACCCCATGGATTATGCTTTTGAAAGGAATCACAGGAAAACCATGGGGCCTGTTGCCCATGTTGCCTGCGAGGCTTCCCGGCGGGCCATTGATCAGGCAGGTCTGGATGCCGCGTTCATGGCCTCGGGCCGAATGGGAGTGGCCTTTGGTTCCATCCACGGCAGCCCCCTGGTTCAGCGGGAGATCATGGGGACGTTCTTCAAGGGGTCCCCGTCTGAAGGGGCCACCATCAGTGCCGCCGATTACCTGAAATCCATGGCCCACACCACGGCGGTCAACATCACCAAGATGTTCGGGATCACCGGCCGGGTCATTTCCCCCTGCACGGCATGCACCACCAGCAGCCAGTCCATCGGGTTCGGGTATGAGGCGATCCGGTTCGGCCTCCAGGATGCCATGGTATGCGGCGGTGCCGATGAATACGATACATCTACGGTGGCAGTGTTTGACAACCTCCTGGCCTGCTCCACCCGGTTCAATGATACCCCCTACCTGACGCCGCGTCCCTTTGACGCCCTGAGGGATGGGCTGGTCGTGGGTGAAGGGGCCGGGGCTCTTGTGCTGGAATCCCTTGATCACGCCCGGAAACGGGGGGCCGTGATTCTCGGGGAGGTGATCGGTTTTGCTTCCAACAACAACGGCGGGGACATGATTCTGCCCAGCCTGGAGGGCATAACCCGGACACTGAATCTGGCCCTGGCGGATGCGGCCCTGGACGCCGGTGACGTGGAGTTCATCAGTGCCCACGCCACAGCCACCCGCCGGGGGGATACCATTGAAGCCCGGGCCATTGACAGGGTTTACGGTGCAAAGCCCATGGTAACTGCCCTGAAAAGCTACATGGGGCACACCATTGCTGCCTGCGGAGCCATTGAGACCATTGTTGTCCTGATGATGATGAAGCACGGTTTCATTCCGCCGACCCTGAACCTGGAAACCGTGGATGAAACCTGCGCCATGATCAACCATGTCCGCCGCCTGACAGAAAAGCCCGTGACAGTGGCATCGGTGCAGAATTTTGCCTTTGGCGGTGTCAATACATGCCTGATCCTGAAAAAGTTTATATGACTGGAAGAGATCCATCCGTGACATCGACCTCTGAAACCATATCCGCCGGGCGTTCTGCCTGGGATTTTTCAAGGGACCTTGCTGTTACCCTGCTCCTGTGGGGATATTTTACCCTGGGGTTTATCATGGTCTTTTCCCCGTTCTATCTGGCGGCCTGTCTGATCCCTTCCAGGCGGGAGCTTGCATTCCAGGGATTGAACCACATGTTTTACAGGGGTTTCTTTGTTCTGGTCCAGATCCTGATTCCAGGCCATCGCTTCCGGATAGCCCCGGAAGTCAGGGGCCTTAAATCCTGCGTTGTTGTGTGCAATCACGTCTCCTACCTGGACCCCCTGGTCATGATCTCCCTGTTCCGACGCCATAAGACCATTGTGAAGAGCACCTTTTTTAAAACCCCGATTTTCGGGTGGGTCATCCGGGCCTCTGGGTATCTGCCATCTGTTTCCCAGGGGGGGCTGTCGGCCCTTATGGTCCGCCAGATGACTGGCATGGAAGACTACCTGAGCAGGGGAGGCGTCCTGTTCGTGTTTCCCGAAGGGACAAGGAACCGGAAGGCAGGGATTGCAGGCCTGAACCCCGGGGCCTTTAAGATTGCCAGGATGTGCAGGGTCCCCATTCGGGTCCTGGCAATCCGGAATACGGACAAACTGTTCACCCCGGGCCGGTTTTTGTTCAACACACGCCTGGAAAACACCATCCATGTGGATCTGGCAGGCACCATTGACCCGGATTACACCCGGGAAACCGTTGCTTCAAAAGACCTGATGGACACAGCCAGAACCATGATGGAAACAGGGGGCATGGAACAATGACCCGGAAATTCCAGGACAGGTCCGTGGTCGTTCTCGGGTATGACGCAGCCAGTGCCCTGGGTGCGGACTTTGCCAAAGCCTGGGCGCGGGCCCTGAACGGGGAAAGCGGTATCGGGCCCTTGACCCGGTTTCCCCTGGATGAGGCTTTCCCGGTCAGGATCGCGGGCCAGGTCGAGGATATCGACGGCCTGGACTATCCCTTCCTCAAACCCAGGGAACTGGCCAAATGGACCTCGCCCATCTTCAGGTATGCCATGCTCACCGTGTCCAGAGCTCTCCGAAAGAGCGGTATTGAGATCACGGATGCCATCGCTCCCAGGGTGGCAGTGACCTACAGTTCAGCCCTGGGAGGGATAGATGCCGTGCTGAGTGCAGACCGCCGCCTGGTCAGGGAAAAGAAGCTGCCGCCGCCCTTTACCAATCCCAATTCATGCATCAACATGGTCGGCGGTAAGATCTCCATCCTGACCGGAGCCACAGGACCCATTACCACCACCATTTCGGCCTGCGCCACCGGGGTCACCTCCATGATCATCGGAGCCATGTTCCTGGAGCAGGGGCTTGCGGACGTGGCCATCTGCGGTGCCGTGGATTTTGCCCTGGTCGAGACGATCCTGGCCGGATTTGCAACCATGAACGGCACCTTTTATCCCCAGGATAACGAGCCGGACGTCCCGTCCATGGCCAGCCGACCCTTTTCCCTGAACCGGCGGGGGTTTGTGGTGTCCGAAGGCGCGGGCGCCGTGATCATTGCAACCCGGGATTTTGCAAGGACCTGGGGATTGGCCTATCCTGCGGAGCTTGCAGGGTGGGCCATGACCTCGGATGCCAACCATGTGGTGGCACCCTGCCTGCCAACGGTGAAACGGTGCATGGAACTGGCCCTGGCCCATGCGGGCATAGAGCCAGGTGCTGTTTCAGCGGTCAACGCCCATGCCACATCCACCCGGGTAGGGGACAAGGTGGAGTTCGATGCCCTGAGCCAGGTTTTCCAGGGTAAAATTCCGCCGGTGTCGGCCAATAAATCCCAGATCGGCCATGCCATGGGATCATCCAGCGCCATTGAGACCATCTTTGCCCTCCAGGGTATGACAGAGGACCGGATCCTGCCCACCATCAATTTCACGCCGGACCCGTTGATGCCCCTTGACTGCGCAGCCGGGCAGGCCCGGACCCTGGCCCAGGAATACGTGCTTAAGAACGCATTTGGATTCGGGGGGTGTAATGCCTGCCTTGTTCTTCGAAATACTGGGATAGGGGATCGGTAAATGAAATCACCGATGAACAGACGCGCATTTGTGGTGGGTTTCGGGACGGCCACCCCCCTGGGGAAAACCTTTGACCTGACCTGGGAGCGGGCAGTAAAGGCAGAGGCCGGTTTCCGGAAGATCACCCGGTGCGCCGTGACATCCCGCAGCAACGTGGTCGGGGAGATCCCGGACTGGAATCCCCTCGAGACAGGCCTGTTCGACCAGAAGGAAGCCTATAACTGGAATGCGGCTTTTGTGCTCCTTACCGTTGCCGTGTGCAAGGAGGCCCTGGACAGGTCCAAAATCGTCATGGATGACGGGCTTTCGGGCCGTACAGCATGCCTGATCGGCTCGGCACTGAACGGGACCGACGCCTTCCGCATAGCCATGGAGAATTACACCGGCAGGGGACCCTACAAGGTCAGCCCCTACCTTTTGCCCAACCTGTGCGGCAATATGCCGGCATCCAAGGCCGGGATGCTCCTGGGTTTTACCGGGCCCCTGTTTTCGCCCCAGGGAGCATGCGCATCGGGCAACCACGCCATCGGCCTGGGGGCCAGGATGATCCGGGATGGGGATGTGGACCTTGTCCTGGCCGGAGGGGTCGACACCTGTCTTGTGCCGGAGATTGTCCAGGGATTTGCCAACATGAACGCAACCATCAAGGTCAATCCCGATGACCGGGCCTACGGTGACCCGGGCCAGGCATCCCGGCCCTTCAGCATTGACCGCAGGGGCATGGTCCTGTCCGAAGGGTGCGGGGTGCTTGTCCTGGCCTCCGATGATCTGGCCAGGGCCCACGGCCTTACACCCAGGGCCGAGGTCCTGGGTGTGGGGTGGACGTCGGATGCCTTTCATTTTTCCAATCCCAACAGGGACACCATTGTCCGGGCCATGCACCAGGCAATAGACGATGCAGGGCTCCAGCCCATGGACATCCAGTACGTCAATGCCCACGGTACATCCACGGTCAAGGGCGATCGCACCGAGATCGAGTGCCTGAGACGGGTGTTCGGCAGCCGCCTGGGGCAGATACCCGTGTCCTCCAACAAGAGTCAGATAGGCCATACCCTGGGAGCCTCGGCCGCCATTGAGGCTGCCCTGAGCATTGAGGCCATGAACAGGGAGCTGGTGCTTCCCACCATCAACTACCGCCATGCCCCTGAATTCGATGACGTGGATGTGGTGCCGGACGTATGCCGGGCCCACCGCCATTCCATTCTTCTGTCCAATGCCTTCGGGTTCGGCGGCACAAACTGCTGTATTGTTTTCAGAGGTGTGTAATCGTCATGAGACCAAAGCCCTTTAATCCCCAGCTCCTGAACGAAGACGGCCCCTACGTGAAGGATTTGACCACGGGTCTTGTCTGGCACCGGACCCCCCACCGGACCCTGTATGCAGACACGGACCGGTCCCAGGTGGTGTACCATTCCAATTACCTGAAGTACTTTGAGCAGGGCAGGGCCTCCCTGATGCGGGACGTGGCCTATTCCTACCGGGAGATTGAAGAGAGCGGGTATGTGTATCCCATCATCGAGATCCACGCCGGATATTTTGCACCCCTGTACTATGATGACTGCATGTGGATCCACACCCGTCCGGCAACCCTGGACAGGGTCAAGCTCCAGTTCGACTATGTGATCACCAGCCAGGAGTATGACAAGATCATCTGCAAGGGGTACACCCGGCACTGCGCCATCAACACGGCGGGAATACCTGTGGCCGTGGATGAAAAGACAGTCCGGGTCTGGACAGAATTCCCGGGAGCAGGAAACCAGAAGGCGTGAATATCAATCCCGGAGATGATCCGGATCCGGGAAAGTCTCAAGGCATGGGTGTCTGGGGCTGATGCGGGTCAGGCCAGGACACTGGGCAGGACAGGTCAGGCCCGGAATCGCTGCATGAGCGATTCCATGGTGATCCGTGCCAGCCACCGGAAAAAGATCAGGGAATATTCGCCCCCGGACAGGTACATGCCCAGTATGAAGACCAGGTGGGAGAGACCGTAGACAGCAGGGCCGCCCACAAGGAGAATCCAGGGGTTGCCCGTGTAAACGGACACGCCTCCCAGGAAGCTGACCATGGGCCACCCCAGGACAAAACTCATGACAATGGCCGTAACTCCGGCAATCACCTTGAGGGAAGGCTTCTGGCGGAAGGCGCTGAGATCGGCCTTGTCTGCAATAGCCCGGGAGACAAAATCCGTCCGGGCGATTCTGTTGATCAGTGCTATCATGGGGTTTCTTATACACCCGATTTGTTTTTCTTTCAACCAGAGACTCCAATGGCGTTACAAAGGCTTTACACCATGACAGGGAAAATCCCGGAATCGGGCAAAAGCAGGTTTGTCACCATCATACCGGTCTACAACCACGGAGCAACCGTTGCGGAAGTTGTCCTGGAGGCCGGGAAGCTGGGCTTTCCGGTGATCGTCGTGGATGACGGTTCAACGGACCAGACCTCTGACCGGCTGCGTGAAATACCAGGCATCCGGGTGCTGACACATCCCGGGAACCTGGGAAAGGGTGCGGCTCTTCTGACCGGGCTTAAGGCAGCTGCCGACGCGGCAGATTTTGCCATTGCCATGGATGCCGACGGCCAGCATTATCCCAGGGACGCCCATTCCCTCATGGACGCCATCTCCCCGGGAGAGCGCCCCCTGGTGCTCGGGTGCAGGAAAGGCATGCTGGGCCCGGATACACCCTGGACCAGCCGCATGGGAAGACGCTTCTCAAATTTCTGGATTCTGGCTTCGGGCGGCCCCCGGGTCCTGGATTCCCAGAGCGGGTTCCGCATCTACCCCCTTCCTGAGACCCTGGGGCTCAAGACCCGGGCCCGGCGGTATGAGTTCGAAGTGGAAGTCCTGGTCAAGGCCCACAGGAACCATATTCCCGTGATCGAGGCGCCTATTGACGTCTGGTATCCTGCAAAGGAGGAACGGGTATCCCATTTCCGGCCCTTCCGGGATTTTTTGCGCAACTCGGCCGTGTTCAGCCGTCTGATCTTCAGGCGCATCATCGGCCTGACATGACAGGGAAGGGCGGTATGAAGCAGTTTACCTACTCTGCATTGATAGTCCTGTCCGGCCTGTTCGGGGACTGGATCTTCAGCCTCATCTCCCGGACCATCGCTGCCGGGTACTTTGTGTTTTTCCCGGCCAGGGCAGCCATGGGTGCCCGTTTCTACAGGGCCCTGTTTCCGGAGCAAAGCAGCCTGTACCATATCTGGTGTACCTGGAGACAGTACCAGAATTTCACCACGGTGTTCACGGACAGAATCCGGCTGAGAAACCGCACGGACATCGGTTTCAGCTCCCGGGGATGGGAGGCCTTTGAAACCGAGCTTGACAAGGGCAAGGGCGCCATCATCCTCATGTCCCACATGGGCAACTGGGACCTGGCCGCATCGCTTTTGCCCCGCCTTGGCCGGAATTTCAAGCTTCTCCTGTACATGGGTGCCCGGGCAAAGGAGGAGATCGAGTCTGTCCAGAAATCGGATCTCCAGGGCCAGGGTATACGCATCATCGCCGTGGAACCCTCGGGTGGTTCCCCCCTTTATGTGGTGGAGGGGATTCATTTTTTAAGGTCCGGCGGGGTTGTCTCCCTGACCGGGGATAAGCTGTGGAGTCCGGACCAGCGCTTCATCCCTGTTCCGTTCCTGGGTCATACAGCCTTTTTGCCTGAATTTCCCCATGTTTTTGCTCTGGTGTCCGGAGCGCCCCTGTTTGTCTTTTTTACCTTTCGGACCGGCCCGGACCAGTACAGGTTTGAACTGTCCGCGCCGCTGCGGGTCACCTGTTCCTCACGGAGCGGGCGCAGTCAGGCAATCCGGGAGTCAGCCCTGGCCTATTCCCGCATGCTGGAGGATACCCTGCGCCGGCACCCCCATGAATGGTACCATTTTGAGCCCTTTCTCCACACCGGTCCCCGATGATGCCATTGTTTGTGTTTGCTTTGACCGGTATTTATGGTATTGACTATACCCTGAATCACACGGCTGGCGGATTACATGGCGCCGACCCGCGACGAATCAGATCTTCGAAGGGGCTCCCGGGCCGGGCAGGTCCCCGGACGGGGCAGGAGGCAAAGGAAACAGCAGGATGAATCGAGACGAGATAAAAAAGGTTATCATCAACTTCATTGAAACCAACTTTGAAATTGTGGATCCCGGACTGGATGACAACCTGGGTGAAGTGCACGGATTTGACAGTATCGATGCCATTGAGCTGCTCCGGGAAATCGAGGTGATGATCCACTCCAAACTCACCCGGGATGAAGAGGAAGAGGCCATGGGCATACGGACCATCAACCAGATTATTGATTTTATAGAAAAGGCCATGGCAGACCGTGCCCGGGCATGAGACTGGAAGCTTCGGGAGCGGGGTCCGGGGTCTTTTGGACTCTGTCAGCATGGACCTGTGAACCATGATGTGTGTTTATGGATAGACGCGTTGTCATAACCGGGTGTTCGGCCATAACCCCCATAGGCTATTCCAGGGAGGATATCCTCCGGAACCTGGAAACAGGAACGTCCGGCGTGGGCAGGATCCGGGACAATGAACTGCTCATCGAAAAGTTGAACACCCATGTGTTCGGCACTGTGGATTATCCCATCCCCTGTGATTTTGAGCGCAGATTCCGCAAGACCATGGGACCGGTTTCCGTTTACGCCTGCCAGGTGGCCGGGGATGTTATCCGGCAATCCGGCCTGGACCGGGAGTTCCTGGGGGCCGGCAGGGCCGGGGTTGCCTTTGGCTCGTCCCATGGGAGCACCTCGGTGCTGAAAACCATCTACCAGGCCTGTTTCAATGCCGATGCATCCGAGCGGTTTCCCATTTCAGCTGTGGATTACCTCAAATCCATGGTCCACACCACAGCCGTGAACATCACCCGCATGTTCGGGATCACGGGCCGGGTCATCTGTTCTCCGTCAGCCTGCACCACCAGCAGCCAGTCCATCGGGTACGGGTATGAGCTGATCCGGTACGGGGTCCAGGACGCCATGATCTGCGGCGGGGCCGAAGAGTATGACACCACCACGGCAGCCGTGTTCGACAACCTCCTGGCCTGCTCCACCCATTACAACGACACACCCCACAGGACTCCCCGGCCCTTTGATGCCGACCGTGACGGTCTGGTCGTGGGCGAGGGCGCCGGCGCCGTCATGCTGGAGGAACTGGAGTCAGCCAGGAAACGCGGCGCTGTCATTCTGGGGGAGGTCATCGGATTTTCCACCAACAACAACGGCGGCAACCTGATCATGCCCGACCTTGCCGGAGTCACGAAAACCCTGGAGATGGGTCTGGAAAGTGCAAAAATTTCCGCCCTGGATGTGGATTTCATCAGTGCCCATGCCACGGCAACCCGTATCGGCGACGTGGTCGAGGCCAGGGCTATCCACAAGGTCTACGGTGACAGGCCCATGGTCACGGGGCTCAAGAGTTACATGGGCCATACCATTGCAGCCTGCGGGGTCATCGAAACCATCCTGACCCTGTACATGATGGACAGGGGTTTTATCGCCCCCACCCTGAACCTGGACCATGTGGACGAGCGGTGCGCCATGATACGTCACACCCCCGGCCTTGTCCAGTCCAGGATCAATTGCGCCGCCATCCTCAACTTTGCTTTCGGCGGCATCAACACCAGCCTGATCATCAAGCGGTTTTCCTGAAAACCTCAGGCGGGCATTCAAGCCTGGCTATTCAGCCAGAGCCGAAAGATCAAAGGGCGGCAACAGCCTGATGCCGTCCATCCGGGTATTGTCGTAAAGGTTTATCAGAAAGGTCTGCTCTGTTTCCGGATACATTGAACAATAGCTCTTGAGTCCTTTGAGATCAGTGCCGGATATACTCTTTTTGTATTTCACTTCAACCGGTGTGCGCCGGCCTGAACGGTCCAGGACCAGGTCAACCTCCATCTGGTTCTTGGTGCGCCAGAACTTTATGGAGTCCTGGGCGAAACCCGATTTTATCAGTTCTGATATAACATAACCTTCAAACAGGAACGGGGTATCGGGTCTCAACCCGGGAGGATTGAAGTTGTTGATAAAGTAGTTCCTGACCCCATTATCAAGGAAATAGATTTTCGGCATTTTCACAAGTTCCCTGTTCCGGTTTGTAAACCAGGGCGTCAGTACTGCCAGGAGAAAGGTTTCTCTGAGTATCTCGATGGTGTTTTTAACAGTTTTTTCATCCAGACCTGCGACCTGACCGCATTCATTGTATCTGGTTTCACCCCCGTTGTTGACGGCAAGGTGCTGGATCAGGGTTTTGGTGTTCTTTACTTTGTCTATCTTCAGATAGTCAACCAGCTCTTTTCTGACATAGAGGTCAAAAATGCTGTTCAGGACCTCTTGTTTCTCATCCTGCTTTACGAGGGCGACTTCAGGGTACCCCCCATAAATGAGAAAATCGTCCAGTGCCCTAAATAGGGACGGTGTCAGCTGGTTCAGGGTTCTGGATGAGATTTCGGGAAGATGGCTGAGGTTGTCAATGGCCTCCTGATTCCGGGTAAACTGGAGAAACTCCCTGAAGCTCAACGGATAAATGCTGATAATTCTTTTTCTGCCTGCAAGGGTTTCCTGGATATTGGATTTAATCCCCAATGTCGAAGAACCTGATGCAAACACTTTGATATTGCTGTGATGATCAGCAACGTTTTTCAGCACTTTGCTCACATCCTCATACCGCTGGAATTCGTCAAGAAAAAGGAAAAATATTTTTTCCTGATCGCTCTTGTATCCGTTCAGTATCAATGTGTTGATCAGGTTATCGTAGGTTCTGATTTTTTCGAAGCTTGAATACAGATCCAGATCAAGAAATAGGCAGGGATTTGATTGCTTGACACTGGAGTAAAGTGCCTGGAGAAGGGTTGTCTTGCCAACCTGCCTGCCACCGATGAGTATGGTAATTTTAGAATTGTTTTTCTGTTCGCAGAGCGTGTCAAAGACGGATCTGTCAATATACATAATCGATACCATAATGAAATTATTTTCCGTAATAGTTATACTATTCCGGAATGCATGTCAAGAAAAGTCAGAATATCCAGACGGGTTTAATGGGCGAACATCATTTTGATCCTGCCCGAAGGGTTATGTAAAGAATTTCTCCGGGATGCCAGAGGCGCAACCGGGGCCCCCAGGTGCCTGTTCCCCGGCATACGATGGCAATCATGCCGTGGACGTCATACCGTCCTTCAAACAGGGGGAACATGCGCCGGACCAGGTAGCCGAAGGGCCAGATCTGGCCCCCGTGGGTGTGGGCGCTCAGCATCAGCCCAACCCCTTGTTCCGCTGCTGTCTCTGCTCCCCATGGGGTATGGGAAAGAAGGATCGCGGCACCGGCGGGGCGGTCCTTGAGTGCCTGCTGCATGGGGGTCTGAACCCGGGCCCTTCCATACCTGGAAAAAAGATCATCCACCCCGGCCAGTACCAGTTGGGGAGCCACCTCGACCCAGGTGTTTCTCAGCAGCGTGAAGCCTGTTTTTTTGTAGAATGCCACGCTTTTCCAGTCATGGGATTCGTGATTGCCGAGAACGGCCCAGACGCCCAGGGGCGCCGAAATCCCGGTGAACAGGGTTGTCAGTTCCTCGCCCGGAGGATCATGACCTTCAACAATGTCGCCCAGCAGAACCACAAGGTCGGGTTTCAGGGCCTTTACCTGTTCGACCCGTGCAGCAAGCCAGCCGCCTTTCAGCTGTGATCCGACGTGGGTATCGGACAGGGCCACAAGAGAGGTTCCGTCCAGGTTTTGGGGGAGGTCCGGCAGGGTGACCTCATGGTTCATGATCACCGGTGGACGGAGTCCCTGGAAAGTCGCGATTGCTGAAAGCACCAGTCCGGCTGCCACGGCCCCGGCCCTCAGCCCCGGGCACAGCCTCGGCAGGAGAAGACCGAAAAGGGTGACCAGGTCCACGGCAAGGAGGCAGATGAAGATCAGGAACAGGACGGCCATCCAGTTCATCCCGAGGCTTTCCAGCGAAACAGCCAGAAATCCTGCCCGGTGATGACCCCAGACTCGGCCGAGACAGAATATAAACCACAGGGCAGTACTTGCAGCCATGACGGCTCCTCCCGGCAGGTACCGGGTCACAAGCGTCAAGGTTGCCACACGCCAAGTGACATAAATGTGCATCACGGTAACAACAGAAATCAGAACAGTTCCGAACACAATAACTCCAGAAGGTCACCATGCCGGTCAAGGCAAGGAATCGTATTGCTGGTAAGCACCGATGTTTTCAGACCTGACCCACCGGCCTGCCGAAGGCGGATGCGGCCAGGGTCCGCTTCCTCGGCCGGAATGTGTTGTCCGCCTTTTCCTTCTGGACTACCTGTTTCAGAAGTTTGAACATTTTGATCTCCTGGGGTTCGTCCTGGTAAAAGGTGTCCCAGGCGTACTGGAGCAATTCCTGGAGCCGCTGGGGAGCCATGTGTTTCGGCTGGAACACGACCTTGTCCGCCGAGTAGTCATCCCAGTTATAGGACAGGATCCGGTTTTCCTGTTTGAGTTCCTCCCAGGCCCGGGTATGGGGAAAGGGGGTGAGTACGGTGAATTCGGCCAGGTCCAGATTGATCTCCTGGAGGAAATGGATGAGCTGTTTGATGGAATCCTCGGTGTGGTGATCCAGACCCAGGAGTATGGTTCCTTCCACACCGATGCCGTGATCGTGGTAGCGCCTGATCCTTTCCCGGATATAGTCCGAGGTGTCGAACACAGCCTGGTAAACGTACCAGGCTCCTGCCCGGGCAGCCAGATCCAGGACCTGGGGATCGTCCTCTATGGGGTGGCTGCACCATTTTTTCTTGAGCGGGATCATCTCCCTGAACAGGTCCAGCTCCCATTGCCGGTTCTGGGCCAGGGAGTTGTCCACCACAAACAGGCGGTTGTTGTCGATGCCGGCCATCTCTTCAATGGCTCTGTCAATGGGCCGGGGCCTGAACTGCCTTCCTCCCAGGTAGGCCACCGCGCAGGGATAGCAGTTGAATCGGCATCCCCTGGATGCGTGGACCAGGTCCACCATCTGGACCCCCTTGTAGTTGTAAAGGTCCCGCTCCAGTATATCCCTGCGGGCAGGTCCAACGCTTTCAATGGGCGGGGGCGAGGAGAGAAAATCGTATACGGGTGCCAGGCGGTGGTGTTTCAGGTCCTCGAACAGAGCTTCCATCCGGCCTTCAGCCTCTCCGAGAAACACCGAGTCCACATGTTCGGCTACCAGGTCGGCATGGAGCATGGTGGCAATGCCGCCGGCAATGACAGGTATGCCCCTGGACCTGAACTCGCGGGCGATGGAAAGTCCCCGGTTGATCTGGATGGTGAGCATCATGGACAGGGCGACCGCGTCTGTCGGCTCGTCATAGTCGATGGCCTGGACATTTTCATCAATGAACTGGACGTCGATGTGGCTGGGCAGTGCTGCTGCAAATACTACCGGTCCGTGGGGGGGCAGATGGAATTCGGTCTGCCGGTCAAGTTTTTCCCACCTGGGGTAGATAAGTTTCAGTTTCATGGACAATCACCGGGATTGGTTGGGGTCATGGATTAAATGGGCTTCAAGAAGGGTCATGGTCAGGGTGTACCCTGCCGGGCCCATGGCTGTCAAGGTTATGGTTGACGGAAACCGGGGGGCTGTTCCCGAGGCCGGGGTTTCGGGGAACAGGTATCTGACGCTCCTTGTCAGGCGGCTTCTCCTGTCATGAACATTGAGAATCCAGGCTGACCTGTCCTGGGGATAGATCAGGTCCACGGTCCCGGAATCGATTCCCTGAAAACGAAGGATCCTCTGCCGGTCCGCCAGGTACCCGGATGCAACAGGGCTGCCTTTGGGTCTGAAAAAGACGAGGCGGATATCCCGGATCAGGCCGAGGGCCATCTCCCGGTTATCAAAGGGAGGTATGCCCCGGTCAATGGCCAGATCATCGCCCCTGGATTCGGCATCGAACAGGACCAGTCCCTCCAGGGTCATGACAACGCAGTGGACGGTGCCGGAAAGGGAATCCACATTGAGAACCCCCATGAGCATGGCTGAATGGTTGCCTGGCAGGGTCATCTCCAGGGAGTGGACAAACTGGAAGGAACCGGGGGGGAACAGGAGGTCAAGATCCTTGCTCTGCACCTGGGCCGCCTGGGGGGAGTGCGTGTCAGGCATAATCAAAGGCAGGGATGCGCAGCCCCCTGCCACAAGGAGAACAGCCAGTACCAGTATGAGCGCAGGGGCCTTGTTCATGGGCGGATTTCAAAAACGGCCTGGTCCACAGGGGCGTTGATGGCTACGTCTTGAAACAACAGCCGCGTAAAGGAGTCCGCATCCTCCCGGATGGTCACATCACGGAACACGCCCGGGTGTTCGGACAGCCCCATTTCGATGGCCTGGATGAACCTGGCCATGGCCTTGTCCCTGGGAGTAAGGATGATCCTGCCCGGTTCAGGGGTGTCAACCACTGTGGCATCAAAGGCCTTGGTGTCGAAATCCCCCTGCATCCACCGGGTGATTTCGTCCATGACAACCTGCATGGAGCCCATGGCGCCGGCATTGTCCCGGACAAGGGTATCCCCTTTCTGGATGTACCGGCTCACGGTTCCGCCGTGCATGACCAGGATGTTCTTAATCGGGGTCTTATACTCAAATCGAAGGGAGTCCGGGGCCTGGTAGATGAAAATGCCGGTGGAGACCAGGGGCTTTACCAGGATTTTCATGTGTTTTTCCTGGATAAACCTGGCGCTGACCGATTGGATTTTTTCGGCCTGTGACCGGATGTCATCCAGGGAGGCTGCCATGGGTCCGGCGGCTGCGGCTGCGGCGCACCAGAAAGCGGCAACCAGGATCTGGAGTATCTGTTTCAGCATGGGATTCCTAACCTGTTATTGTTGGCCGGAATGGATTGGCCGGTTACCATGGCCGTCCCTATTCCAGTTTGTCGGCTCATGTGCTGTTCGCCTTGATAAAAGGCAGGCCCCGGGTCTGCCGGGAAACGGCCCGCGGTCATGCGGACACAAGCTGCAGGGTTATTTCTCCCACAACCTGGCCTTCCACTGTGACGGTTCCGGTGATTTCCCTGAAGTCTTCGTAGCAGAAGCTGTTTTGGGTCCGGGTAATGACCGTAGCACCCATGGGGATGGCATCAACATAAAATACTGCGGATTTGATACCAACGATCCAGCCCATGTTGCCGTCTTGTTTTCCCCTGTCTTTAATGCGTTTGATACTGTTGTTGATTCCGGCTGTCTGGGCTGCCAGCTCGATCAATACAATGGGGCTGACCGAGCCGCTGCCCGCAAGGGGCCATTTGCCGGTGACTACGGATTTTGAAACCGTGGCGGACTCATCCACGTCCAGGATCTCGTCAATGAGGAGCATTTTGTTGCGGTGGGGAAGAAGGTCTTCCAGTGTCATGTTTTCCGGTTTCATCCAGGCTCCTGATTCTGTTGTCAAACGCTTCAGCGGTTATGATTTCCTTCATCCCTATTCCACTGGGGTTCTTAGAACATCCCGCCGTTGACTGAAATGACCTGGCCGGTGATATAAGAGGCATCCTCCGAGCACAGGAATTTCACGACCCGGGCTACTTCCTCGGG
>JAZDGN010000080.1:0-77216 GCA_043806875.1 Pseudomonadota bacterium | reverse complement strand
GAAGGATACCCGCTTGGCCACTGCGGCCCTGGGGTCTTCCCCGAACTTTTCACGTTTGGCAAAGGCCGGACTGCTGAGAATGACAAGGGCTGTCAGGCAGGCGATGATAAGGGTAAGTCTTTGTTTCATGGTTTCTCCTCTTGTATCAGGGTTAATGAAAAACTTCCGTGACCTGCCTCCGGGGTACTGCAAAATGCAGGCCATTTGTGCACCTGGCTGCTTGCGGGGTCAGAACCTGTGCCGCCTGCGCAGACTGTGTTTGACAGACGTTCCGGGATGGGGTATGACATGTGTAGCCAAAATGCTACTTGTCGCTTTTTTGATACATGCATGGGAGCAGGAGCCATGAAACCACTCAGGAAAACCATTCTGAAGAAGCCGAGTCTCAGGGATGAGGTGGATCTGTACGAACGGGTGTTTGACAGTGTCCAGAACGGGATAATGATTACCGATCCGTCCGGGATCATCACCCACATGAACAAACCCTACGGCCGTTTCCTGAACATCGATCCCGCCGCCCAGGTGGGAAGGCACTGCACCGAGGTCGTTGAGAATACCAGGATGCACATCGTCGGCAGGACCGGCAAGGCCGAGATCAATCACATTCAGGAAATAAAGGGGCAGAATATCGTTGTCCAGAGGATTCCGGTCAGGAAGAACGGCAAGGTCATGGCTGTTTTCGGTCTGGTCATGTTCAGCGATCTCAGGGAGGTGACACAGCTGGCCAAAAAAATCGGGGATCTGGAGTCCAAGGTTAAACTCTACGAGGAGGAACTCCTCAGCCTCAGGTCCACCCGGTACACCTTTGAGTCCATTATCGGTGACTCCCCGGCCATGACTGCCCTGAAAGACGAGGCCCTGTGCGCCACATCCAACAGCTTCCCCGTACTGATCTCAGGGGAGTGCGGTACGGGCAAGGAATTGTTTGCCCAGGCCATTCACCATTCCAGTGCAAGACGTCTTCACCCGTTTGTGCGGATTAACTGTGCGGCAATACCCCGGGACCTTCTGGAATCGGAACTCTTCGGATATGACCGGGGGGCGTTCACCGGCGCCAGGACCGGAGGCAAGCCCGGCAAGTTCGAGCTGGCCCACAGGGGAACCATCTTCCTGGACGAGATCGGAGACATGCCCCTGGAGATGCAGCCCAAGATTCTCAGGGTCCTGGAGGAAAAGGAGTTTGAACGCATCGGCGGGACCCGTGTCATCAAATCCGATTTCAGGGTCATTGCCGCAACCAACCGGGCCCTGGAGGGCATGATGCAGGAGGGGACCTTCAGAAAGGATCTGTTTTACAGGCTTAATGTCATTCCCCTGCACATCCCGCCCCTGAGGGACAGAATATTCGACATAGGACTCCTGACGGAAAAGCTCCTGGAAAACCAGGCTGCGGAAGCCAACATGCCGGTGGTGAGCCTTGACCCCAAAGCAAGGCAGGCGCTTATGGATTACACCTGGCCCGGCAATGTGCGGGAGCTGTCCAATGTACTGGAGCGGACCCTGTCGCGTCTGGATTCAGACACCATCCGGCCCCATAACCTGCCCTTTTACATCCTCCAGAAGCAGGTGCTCAGCGACCCGCCCACCAAGGGGTCCCTGCGGTCTGTAAAGACCGGTGCCGAAAAGCTGGCTGTCATGGCAGCCCTGGAGGGGTGCGGTTATAACAAGGCCAGGGCCGCGGAGAAGCTGGGGATTCACAGGACCCTGCTGTACAGGAAGATGAAACGGTACGGCATCTCCCTGGCCCCGGAGCCCTGATCCGGCCACGGCCCGGTTCTTCACCATGTCCAGAGGCTTCGGCCCGGAACCAGGAGGACTGCAACCGGCCCGGCAGCCTGCCCATTTTCTGGCAGGGTGCTGATACTTAAAGGCTTTTCAAGGCTTTGCCAGCCTGTTCACGGCTTTCATAAATGTGGGGGGCCAGCTTCCTTTTTTTCAGGGCATCCCCGATTTTCATGCGGTAGAACGCGCTGGTGGTGTATCGTGTTACACCGGAATAGAACCGCTCCACAAGCCCTTTGACCATTTCCGTGTAATCATCCAGAAGCTCGGGATGGATGGTGAAATGGTCATAGTTGACGATGGTGTACACCTTTTTGTCCAAAGGTTCAAGCAGGAGTTCCACGCCCTTTTGAACATCCAGAATATCCTCTTGGGACCGTATGGAAAAGCCTTCGAAGTTGACAAAGAACAGATTTTCTTCCTTGTTGTAGGTAAGGCGCTGTTCCAGGGACAGGCCGAGGATATCGTCCTGAAGTCCCATGGGCCCGGGGAGAAAGATCCTGGAGTCCATGAGCCTGGGCTGGGTTTCCATGACAGGCACAAAGTCCATCTGGGCCAGGATATCTTTTTCCAGGTCGATTCCAGGTGCGATTTCAATCAGTTCCATTCCCTTTTCGGTGAGTGCGAAAACACACCGCTCGGTGACATACAGGACCGGCTGGCCCTTTGCCGCCGCATACCGGCCGCTGAAGGTCACGTGTTCCACATGGTCGATGAATTTTTTTGACCGGCCTTCCTGGTTGATTTTGAGCTTTCCGTCATGGATGGAGACTTCCAGGCCGCCGGCTGTAAAGGTTCCCACAAAGATGACCTTCTTGGCATTCTGGCTGATGTTGATGAATCCGCCTGCTCCGGCAAGCCTGGGGCCGAACTTGCTCACGTTAAGATTGCCGTGCCTGTCGGACTGGGCCAGGCCGAGAAAGGCCATGTCCAGGCCGCCGCCGTCATAGAAGTCAAACTGGGACGGCTGGTCGATGAGGGCATCGGTATTGATGGCTGCCCCGAAATTGAGGCCTCCTGCAGGCAGTCCCCCGATGACGCCGGGTTCGGCGGTCAGGGTCAGAAAGTCCAGTATTTTTTCCTCGTTGGCAATGCTGGAAAGCCCTTCGGGCATGCCGATACCCAGGTTGACGATGCTGTTTGCCTTGAGTTCCAGGGCGGCCCTCCGGGCGATGATCTTCCGCTCGGTCATCTCCATGGGCTGGATGGACTGGATGGGAACCTTGATTTCACTGCTGAACGAGGGGTTGTAGATCTCGGAAAAGGTCTGCCAGTGGTTTTCCGGTTTGGACAGGACAACGCAGTCTACCATGATCCCCGGGATTTTGACCTGCCGGGCGTTGAGGCTGCCGCGCTGGGCGATGCGCTCAACCTGGACGATGACAAATCCGCCTGAATTTCTGGCTGCCGTGGCAATGGCCAGGGCTTCCAGGGTCAGGGCCTCCTTTTCCATGGTGATATTGCCGTCGGTGTCCGCCGTGGTGCCCCGGAGCAGGGCGATGTCCACGGGAAAGGTCTTGTAGGCCATGTATTCCCTGCCGTCAAATTTAATGATCTCCACCAGGTCCTCGGTTGTCCTGGCATTGATCTTGCCGCCTCCATTCCTGGGGTCCACAAAGGTGCCCAGGCCCACCGTGGTGATGGTCCTGGGTTTGCCTGCGGCAATGTCCCGGTACATGTGGGAGATCACGCCCTGGGGCAGGTTATAGGCTTCGATGCGGTTGTCGATGGCCAGTTTCTGCAACTTGGGCACCAGTCCCCAGTGCCCCCCCACAACCCGCCGGACCAGCCCTTCATGACCCAGGTGGTTCAGCCCCCGGGTCTTTCCGTCACCCTGGCCCGCAGCATAGAGGAGGGTGAGATTTTTTGGGCTTTTGGTGCGCAGGAAATAGGTTTCCAGATCAATGGCAAGCTGCTCGGGAAAACCGATACCCACAAATCCGCCTGTAGCAACGGTGTCGCCATCCCGGATCAGCTGGACAGCCTCTTCACTGGAAACAATTTTTCCCTTCTTGGCCTTTGCCGGTGACAGGGAAGAGAGCATGGGATGGCCGCTTGTTACGGCTGCGTTTGTCGAATCTGTCCTCATCAGAGCCTCCTGTTGTGCCTGATCGTTGTTGAAAATGGAAATGTTGCGTTGGCCAGAGTCCTATACAAGATACATGCCAGTTGGAAAAAGTCTCTGGCAAGGTAATTGCTTGCCTCCGGTATGTGCCCTGGCTGAGTACTGGCCGGCAGCAAGATAGAAAAAAGACCCTGGCGGGCAGCACCGGAGGACCTGAATTTTTTATTTGAGCTGGGGACCCAACCCGGTTACAATGACTGATTATGGACAAAGACTTTGACATCAGGACATTTTGCCTGCGAATCATTAATGGAAAAAAACCTTGGGGGGGAGAATAATCATGTTAGACATTAAAAATTCCGTGGCCGTTATCACCGGCGGCAGCGGCGGTATCGGTAAGGCGCTGGCAGCGTATTGGATCAAAAACCAGGGAAAGGCAGTCATCGCAGATATTGACGCCAACGCCCTGGAGGCGGCCCAAAAGGATCTGGGCGACAATGCAAGAACCTTTGTGTGCAATGTGACCCGGGAAGCCGACTGCACGGCCCTGGCCGAGTTTACCATGAAAACCTTCGGCCGGATCAACCTTATCGCACCCTTTGCAGGTATAATAAAGGACGGCCTGATGCTCTCCACGGACAAGGAAACGGGGAAGGTCAAGGGCAAGATGTCCCTGGATCAGTTCAAGGCTGTGGTGGATATCAATCTTACCGGTGTATTCCTCACAGTCCGGGAATGCGCAGAGCAGATGATCAACAACAAGGACAGGGGGCTCATCTGCCTGGTATCGTCCACCGGATCCCTGGGAACGGCAGGCCAGATCAACTATTCCTCCACCAAGGCCGCCATGAACGCCATGGTCAAGGTTATCACCGCGGAATTTTTCCGCAGGGGATTCTCGGACAGGATCCGGTGCGCGGCAGTGGCTCCCGGGTACGTGGGGACGCCCATGGTCAAAAACATGAACCAGAAGGCCCTGGAAGGGATTCTCGGCAGCGTACCCATCGGCCGTCTCATAGAACCGGAAGAGGTGGCGTCCCTGGTGGGTGAACTGTACAGGAATGAAGCCCTGAGTGGTGAAACCTTTTTTATCCATGGCGGGCTCCGTCTTGGGTCAAAGGGATAGGGTCTGGCGTTTGCCCTGTTCGTTGGCCGGATGTATTGTAGCAGAAAGTCTACATTGTGTCAGGAGTTAAAGGAGCCCCTCATACAGGACTAGTTGCAGACAGATATGCCCAGGGCTTTTTCCATCCATTTGCACAGGTCACCGTTGAAGTCAGGCAGCCTGTCCATGGCGGAATTCCCGTTTTTTTCAACGGACATGGCAAGGATCCCGGATACGATGGCAGACGAGAAAGAGGTCCCTGAGACAAAGTTGTGCCCGTTTCCGGGAACGCAGGTAAGCAGGTTGACCGCAGGAGCGGAAGCTGTTGCGCTCTGCCCGAGAGCCCTGTTCGGATAAGGCTGTCCGTCAGTGTCGGAACCCGCCACTGAAATCACCTCGGGAAGGTTTGCCGGAAACCCTGGTTCCTCCTGATCAGGGGCGTTTCCGGCAGGAGCCACAAACAGGATCCCCATGGAATCCCCTTTTTTAATAAGGGAGCTTATAAGGGGATCGGCTGCAACGGCGCCGAAACTCATATTGATGATTTTTGCATTTCCCTCAATGGCTGCATCAATGGATTTGAGGATGGAACCTGTATAGCATTCCCCTTCAGGCTTTCCCTCCTCCAACTGCCTGCATGCTCTCAGGCAGACTATCTTAGCCTCCGGGGCCACCCCCTCGATGCCGAATCCATTGATGCTGGCTGCAATGAGACCAGCCACAGCAGTGCCGTGGATTTCACCCCTGTACGGTGAGTCCTTGATGAAATTGCCGGAGCCTGCATTCCTGTCTTTTAAGTCATCATGATCGAAATCGACGCCTGTGTCGATAACGGCAACCTTCACACCTTTGCCGGTAAAAAAGTGATGGACCCGGCCAAGGTTCAAAGACTTGATCATGCCCTGCATGTCGCTGAGGGGGTCCCCCATTGTCCTGAAAATATGGTTGGGCTGGGTTTCAAGGATATCTTTTTCCGTTTTCAGGGCCTGGATGACAGGGAAAATATCCCCGGATGAATACAGGATGGCAATCCGGATATTCGTGGCCTTGAGTTCAAATGTTTCGAGAATTTCGAGCCCGTATTTTCCTGCCAGGTCCTTGATCAGGGCAGGTGCGTTTTCCTGATTATCCAATGCAACAATAATCTCATGCTGGACATAGGCCCGTGGATCCGCAAATCTGAATTTGAATGTACTGCTCAATGCCTGGATTTCATTGTCATCCCCATACCCGGTCACACGCCACTGGTATTCCCTGCCCGGTACAAAGACCTGTTTGAGTACCGGAACCGGAATCTGATATGCCATTTTCTTGGTATAGGCGGAAAAGACAGGTTTTTCCCCGGTCATGGGCAAGAATTCTATCAGGTAGGCGGTGGATTTGACAGGATTCCCATCGTTCCATCGAAAGTCGGCCGGTCCGAATTCAACTTGGGAAGTGTCTGCCGGCAGTACCAGCTGGATGGAAGTGATGTTTTGGTTCTCAGAAGTCAGGACATAGTAAACGGCTTCGGGGAAATCCATGCTGTTTTCCGGGGACGTTATTACAAACCGGACAATATGGGTTCCCGGATTAAAAGTTGGGAATGTGGGTGAAACCGGTGCACAGATTATTTCCCTGCCGGTATTGGCGATCTGTCTGGTCACAGTGGAGAACAGTTTCCCGTCCACCTCCCAAAAGCCCTGGATCAGACCTGCTCCCGTATGCATGACCTCAATACAGAGTTTGGGAAGGGGCTGGTTCTTCTGGATCGTTATTTCGGGCCGGTTGTTTTCAAAATAGAGCCTTACGCTGTTTATCCTGAATGCTGCCCCTGCATCGGTTGTAATAATAATAACGGATTGGGCCGAGGCTGAAACGGCCTGGTCCCTGAAATCTCTTTTATAGATGATTCTTGATGTTCCGGCGTTTCTGGCTCTTTTTATGATGGCTATGGGGATGGCTACATTTTCCGAGACATTCCCGTATCCATTGGTCATTGTCAGTGTGAGGGGCGCTGCCTGCTGCCCGATTACAGTGTTCCCGGCCATGAATGTTCCCAGAGAGGACGTGAGAGTCCTGTTTGCGGGAGCGGAGGATGAGGCTGTAAAGGTAACCCTCTGGGTGGAAGGGGTATCTTTTCCAATGATGAATGTTGCCGGGGTAGCCGCCAGGTTCATGTCCTGGGACTGGTCCACAACGAGGTTAAAGGTCCGCTGGTCGGATTGAACCCCGCCGGGGCATGAGTCCTCAACCCTGATGGTGATGGTGAAGGTTCCGCCCTGGGCAGGAATTCCCGAAATCAGTCCGGATTGGCTCAACCCCATGCCCTGGGGCAGATAGCCTGTCACAACGCTATAGTTCACAGGGGGCATCCCTCCTGAGATACTGAGCTGCATCTGGTAGACAATCCCCGTTTTCCCAGTTGCAAGGGAGGACGGGGTGGTTATGGATATGGGACTGCATTGGGTCTGGCTGGTGATGGAGAATTGTTTCTGGGCAGTCTGATTCCCATCGGGGCACGAATCCCTTGAGCCGATCACAACCACAGATGTTCCGTTTGAGGCCGGGATTCCGGAAATCAGCCCGGATGAATTCAGGGTGAGTCCCTGGGGCAGACTGCCCGAGAGTATCTGGTATGAAATGGCACCAAACCCGCCCGCAGAAATGAGTTGTACCTGGTAATTCCGGCCAGTGATGCAAGGCGGCAAGGTGGATTGTGTTGTAATGGAAAGGGGATCGCATGATTGGGCGATGGAAAGGGAAAAGACTTTTTTCTCCGTCTGGCTGCCGCTGGGGCAGGTGTCCCGTGTCTGGACAGTGAATGAGTAGGTCCCCTGAGCCATCGGCGTTCCCGACAGCAGTCCCGACGATCCCAGAGTTAATCCGGGCGGAAGGGAACCGGCCGGGGTGAAAGAGACGGGTTCGTACCCGCCGGAATGGTTGAACTGAAGCAGATAGGGTTGACCCTTGGTGCCCTGGGGCAAGGAGGGCGGGGTTGTAATGGAAAGGGGATCACAGGGCTGGGCTATGGTTAGGGAATAAACTCTTTTGTCCGTCTGTATGCCAAAAGCGCAGGAGTCCATTGCCTGAACGGTGAATGTGCTTGTCCCTGAAGTCTTTGGCACTCCGGACAAAAGTCCCGACGATCCCAGGCTCAGGCCGGGCGGAAGGGAACCGGCCAGGATGAAAGACACGGGTTCGTAGCCGCCGGAATGGCTGAACTGAAAGGAATAGGGCTTCCCCGTGGTGCCCGGTCTTAATGGGGATGGTGTTGTAATGGAAAGGGGATCACAGGGCTGGGCTATGGTAAGGGAAAAAACGCCCCTGACCGTCTGCCTGCCGTTGGGGCATGAATCCACCACCTGAACCGTGAATTTTCCTGTTCCAGTTACCGTCGGCACTCCGGACAAAAGTCCCGAAGATCCCATGCTCAATCCCGGCGGAAGGGAACCGACCGGGGTGAAGGAGACGGGTTCGAACCCGCCGGAATGGTTGAACTGAAGGGAATAGGGTTGACCTGTGGTGCCCGGTGGTAATTGGGATGGTGTGATCAGTATCAATGGGTTGCAGGCTGCCTGGACATTTATGGTGTAGGAGGCGGGATTGGGTCCCACAGGAGGGTACAAACACGTTCCCGACTGGCTCCTGGCGGAAATGGTATGCATCCCGGGTGAGGTATAGGCGTGAGTCACCACCTTGATGCACGGCGATGAATAGCATGCCCCGACCGGGGTCCAGTTCTGGCTGTCCCCGAAATTCACCTCCAGGGAGCAAGCGGGTCTTTCCCGGAAAACGGCCCCGATCGTTATAGTGACAGGCTGGTTTGTATCGGGATTGGCAGGGTTGGCCGAGATGGTTATGGCAGATGCAGGGCCTGACAGGAGCATGATGAGCGCTGCAATGAAAAGGGCTTTCAGATATATGTGTTTTTTAGCGTTCATTTGATTCCCCTTAAAAGGAATATCTCAGATCGGTTGTCAGGGACAAAAGGATTGTGAACTCTTCATTGTTCTGGGCATAGACTCTGTCCGTGCTTTTACAATACCGGCCCAGAAGAGCCAGTGACGGCCTTTCCATGATCCAGAACTTTTTGCACAGAACATAGGACACTCTCGTATTGACATCCATGCTGTCCATGTCCATGGTCTTGTCATCGCTGACGGTTCTGTTAAAGGTGCCGGAAAGGTCCAGGCCCAGTCTGTCGGGTATCAGTGAGCTGTAGACGGTTATATTCGCACCAAAGGTATCGGTTGCATTCCCCGTCAATTCATACCTGGACCTGTTGAAGTTCAGGCTTGGAGATATGGAAAAAGAGTTCCAGTTATAGGCCGGTGTAAGGGTGAGACTCAAATTGGTCGTATCATTGGCGTCTGAAATCTGGTCGTTCTGGATTGCGTATCCTGCCTGGAGGTTCAGGTTCAGGTTGCCTTTCAGGTAGGACAGGTAGCCTGTCAGGTTTAGCATGTCAAGTTTGGTGGGCGGAGTGTATTCCGGCTCGTTTGAACTCGACATCGTGGTCTGGCTGAAGGATAGGCCCATGGGAAAGCTCTGGAATCCCGAATAATTGTAGTCACCCATGAATTGCAGTGTCTGCAGGTTTGGATATAACGGGTCATCGCCCACATTGTCCTGGTAAAGGGAGGCGTTGACGTTGACGGTGTGGCTTCCTCGAAAGGCACTTCCCTGGAGGGCGACACCTTCCCTGTCCTTCTGGACGGACTGATTTCCCACGACCTGGTACTCCGGTCCGGTGTAGTCGTAGGCAAGCTGGAAATTAAAGATCTCTGTGTTTGTCCTTGCGCTGATCCGGCAGGCCTTGTCAGATTCGGATCCGAACTCGTCAAGGGTGTCTGCGTCATAGTCGGAAAAATCCAGTTCAGCATCCAGCTCCAATTTTCGTTCCAGCAGAAAAGTCTTTACGATAAAACCGAGAACATCACCGGTTTTGTCCCCACCCGTCGACCATGATCCGAAATCCTCCCCAGATTCGGAGCCTGTCACAAATACGGTTTTCAAGATCAGGTTGTCTGAAAGGAGCCGGGCTTCTCCGGAAATGCCCATAATACTGTGGTCAAGGTCGCCATTGAGTCCCATGTCTCCGCCAAAACCGTATACCTGGTCGCTCTTTACCACAAAGCCGCTGAGACTGAAATCCTTATATGTTCCCGCAAGCTGGCCCCCACGCCGTGCCAGATAGGCCGCGGTGTTCTCGCTCTCATTTATCTGCAGATCCCCGGTTGCTGCCATGAATGAAGTTTTTTCATTCTTGTAGGTGGCCGTTAACAGGTAATTGATGATATCAACCCCTTTTTCCATGGGGGGGAAGGACGGCATATCCTGGTCGAAATACCGGATTTTTGAATTCAGGAGGAGCTGCCACCTGTTTGTCCTCAGAATGTTGTCCATGGACAGGTTGACCTCTGCCTTGGAGTCGGGAATACCTTCATTATTGTCACTTTTATCGATAATGGTTTCGTATACCGCCGACAATTCGCTGGTTGAATAGGCTTCATCAAAGGTTTTGGAATGGCGGCTGGAAAAGCTAAGCTGGTTTTCAAAACCATTTCCTGACAATAAGGTTCCCGTGATGCTCAGGGTATGGTCGCCGGCAGGCAGGACACTGACAGGCTTTACCTGAAATCCCTTTTCCGTAAATTCGATTATTCCGGTGAGATCGGTGCCGTCAAGCAGGACAAGCAGGCTGGTCCTGTCAAAGGGTTCCCTGATTTCGCACTGTATCAGAGGCTTTTTTCCGATAAACTCAGCACCGGGTGCAGGTTCGATCAGAACCAGTGTTTCGTTCGCCTCCCCCTTGACTTCCCCGGGCGGACAGGCGGCAAGGAACATTACAAAAATCGTAAAGACAGTTTGCGTTATCGCTGCTCTTGATAAGGTTGTGATTCTCAATTTCATGATCGTCGCCCTAATCTGAATGGTAAAGAGGGTAGCCTTATATCGCAGTTAGTAGTATCCTGTGTCCATGGTGTCAAGGATATTCTGACTGCGGCGATAACATTAAAAAGCCTGCCTGCAATCATGGCTGACTGCAGGCAGGCTGACTCGGTTACAGATATGTCACGGTGATTGTATTTCCTGATCCCAGGACGCTGATTATCCGTGTTATGGAGACGCCCGTCGCACTGATGCCGCTGTTGATGCCTTCAACGATTGCGTTTTTGATGCTGCTGCTGTTCAGGACGCTGGTAAGGGAGGAATCGAGATTTCTTCTGACAACCCTGGTGATGTAGTCCTGGAATCCCGGATTCAGCCAGGACCATCCCCCGGCAAAGCTGGCACTCAATCCTGTTATCTGGACGTCCACGCTGCTGTAGGTCAGTTGCCCGCCGCTGCCGAGGCTTGGGGTAACCATGATGTCAACCGTGAAACTGCTCAGGTCAACGTCCGGGGCGTCATCGTCTATCCATTTGCCATCATAGCCGCCAACGTTGCCGATTCTTCCTATTTTGATTTCCCTGGAATCGGTATTGGGAAAGGCAAGGGATATCTTGAGCTTTCCATTGCTGACGGAAAACAGATTTGAGTCCCCCCTGTGAAGCGAATGGATGTTTCTCAGGTAGGTCCAGTATACAAGCGTGCCGCCGCTGCTTCTTGACACGAGATGGGGCAGGTTGAAATCCATTCTCTGGCCGTTGCCGAGAACGTTGAAGTCCACAAAAGATGCGTTTGCCTGGTCAGGGGGGGTGATTGCACGGCCGGAACCATGGTGTTCATTCCAGTTGTCAATCATGATTTCACATGTGGTCCCCATGCCAAGAAGATTCAATGTGGCATTGTCAATCCTTGCTGTGCTGGTTGCCCACCTGTGGGTAAAGACCCCTGTTGCCTCTGCAAGGGGCATCCTGTAATAGGCACCGGCATTGAGCGAAATTCTGATGGAATCTGTCCTGAAACTCCGGTTTCTATCCGGGAGGGTAATTTCACCCAGTTCGACCCGCTGGTTCTTTCTGATCTCCATCGCCGGAGTTGTAAAGGTCCCCCTGGCAAGGGTTCCGCCTTCCACCTCATATCCCACGTTGATCGGGGTTGGACCAAAGTCGGCGTCACCCGTGTTTTTCAGGAAGAATTTCATGGCCAGTGTCCTTTGATTGACCTCCGGCGCCAGAAGGGTGAGTACGGGTTTTTTTACGATGACCTGCAGCGTTTTGCTTGTCTGAACCGGGCTGCCTGTACCGCTTGAGCGTAAAGCGCTTGCGGACAGCAGGTAATTGGTTGTTGTGCCGGGTCTGAAACTTTTTCTGCCATCCATCCACAGAGATCCGTCGCTTGCGGTGTGCTGGGTTCCAATCACGGGAGCTCCGTTGATAGCTACGCTGGGGGCCTGCACATTTTTATAGGTGATACTCCAGTACAGCTCAATATCCTCACCCAGGTCAATAGTGGTGCTGGTGGGGGTAGCTGTGTTTGAAGACCCGATGGCCATTGCAACCATGCCGGTGTTGTCCTCATACTTTTTAAACCGGGTGATGGTGAGCACGGGCAGGGCAGACTGGTCAAGCCTTGTGGTTGCAGTCGTATTCATGTTTTTTGTGGTAATTGCATTGCTGGTTGGGGCTTTGCCAGCAACCCCTGTCTTGTTCACCGGGGGGGATGCAAACAGGCTGGACGTGGTAAGAAGCACAGATAAAATACCTGCCACCATCAGGGTTGAACACCTTCTGACTTTTTTCATGGTTTTCCTCCTCATGTTGTAATTGATGATTCCTGGTACTCACTTGTTTTGTAACCAAAGACATGGGAAAGGTTCAGATTTGTTTTTATTTGACATCAAAATACCCGGATACTATGATCCATGTCAATATCGCCGGGACGCTTTTCAATAAAAAAATGAACTTTTCTCTGGATTGACGTTACACAGTGGATAGAGACGACGATAAGAAAATGATGGTACGGATTGCCGGAGGTGATAAAAAGGCATTCGAAGAACTGTATGAGTCAACCTCAAAACAGGTCTTTTATTACCTTCAACGGCTGATGCAGTCCAGGGAGGGTGCGGAAGATGTTCTCATTGAAGTCTATGCCCAGGTATGGCAGAACGCCGGGAATTTCAGGGGCCAGTCAAGGGCAAAAACCTGGATATTTGGAATTGCCCGGAACCTTGCTTTAAACGAGCTGAGAAAAGGGGGAAAAAGAACCGTGCAGTGCCTTCCCGAAACACTAGGATGTGACAGAAATTCACAGGCGGTTGATGCCTTTGAGCGCGGGCTTCATATCCAGAAGGCCCTGTCCGCTCTTTCCCTGAAGCATCGGGAAATAATCGATCTGGTATTTTTCCATGACATGATTTATTCGGAGATTGCAGATCTGTTGGATATTTCCGAAAACACAGTCAAAACAAGGATATTTTATGCAAAATCTGCCTTGGAAGAGCAGCTGCGCAAGATGGAAAATAAAAGACGATGAATACTGAAAAACACAACTGGAAGGCGATGATCCCCCTTTACCTGAACGGGCAATTGTCCGGTGATCTTGAAAAAGCTTTTGAATCACAACTGGACCAGGATAAAGAGCTTGGACGTGAACTCCAGGAGTTTGACGATATTAAAAAAAGTTATTCCGGGATGGTTTCCTGTCTGTCTGATCCTCCGGAACATGCCTTTGAGAAGATAATGGATAGCATTAACAGGCAGGACGAAAAGGTGACGGCGAAATCCCCGCTTTTTTCTATCCATGCCCTGGTCAGGAAATGTCGCGGTGCTTATGAATCTTTCCACCTTGCCTGGGCAGTCGCCTCAGTGCAGATGGCAATTATCATTGTTCTTGTTTTTACCCAGATTCCGGACAGGGGTTTTAAAACCCTGAACGGTCCTGACAAGGCTTCTTTGTCGGCAAACGGTACCATGATCAATGTGGTGTTTGATGACCGGGCGACAGAAGGGGAAATCAGGGCCCTGTTGACACTCTCGGGCGCCATCATCATAGGCGGACCCCTGGAAAACGGACTGTACATTCTCAAGATAGATGAGGGGAAAACAGTGGATACCGTCCTGGAGCACCTGAAGAATGCGCCCCAGGTCAGGCTTGCCCAGAAGCGATTCTGACAGCCTGTGAAGCTGAAAAGGGGCAGTCGCTGCAGGGAAACGGCTGCCCCAATTTTTTGCGAGGAGCTTCAGGACCTGACCGGGACAGCTGCAGCGTCTTACGGTAAGCGTGCCCGGCATGCATTTACGGCTTTTTTGTCATGAGTTCGGCCAGGTGCATCACCTGGACATCGCATCCTTGTTTCATGGCTCCGCCCCGGAGCTGCATCACGCATCCCGGGCATTCGCTAACCAGGATGTCCGCTCCGGTCTCCACAATTTCATCCAGCTTCCGGTTCAGGATTTCCCTGGATACGGCCGGAAAGTTGGTGGAAAAGCTTCCCCCGAATCCGCAGCAGGTCTCTTCTTCCTGGCAGGGGACATAGGTGTTGCCGGTTTTTGCAATGAGCTCCCTGGGATCGTCTTTGACCCCAAGACCCCGGCACAGGTGACAGGGTGAGTGCCAGGCAACCCGTTTGCCATGGATGCTGTCAGCAGCCGGTTCGTCTTTCAGGCCCAGGGTCTGGTTCATGAACACGCTGAAGGGAATGACCCTGTCTGCGAATTCCTGGGCCATTTTTCCAAGGGCATCGCCGGCAAGGTCGGGGACGGCGTGTTTCAGGTGGGAGGCGCAGGATGCGCACAGGGTGACGATGTACTGGGCCCCGCTGGCCGAAAAGGCCCGGACGTTCTGGATGGCCACATCCCTGGCAGCGTCTTTTTCACCCATCATCAGGGCCGGGAGTCCGCAGCAGGACTGACCCATGGGGAAATCAACGCCGACCTCTCTGCCTGCCATGGCGGCAAGGCCTGCTTCCAGTTGCTCAGGATAGACAAAATCCTGGACGCAACCGGAAAACAGGGCGATCCTGATTCTGGGATTGGCAACCCTGGGCCGTAGGGAGGCCCACCGGTCCCGGAACGGTTTCTCGGCAATGGCCGGCAGAACCCGGAAATTGTGCTCCTTGGAAAAGATCAGGGGCAGGTGCCTCAGGTACGGGGTGCCGCCGGTCACGGGCCGCTGTGCCAGCTGGGCCGTTCTCAGCAGGGTGTGAAAGAGCTTCCGGTTCTTGAGGAGCCTGCCCAGGAGCAGGCTTTTCAGGGGATGGCCCTCTTCGTCCTGAATCCTTGCATGGACCTCTTTGATCAGCTTGGGCAGGTCTATTTCGGCAGCGCACACAGCCTTGCAGGCCCCGCAGTTGGTACAGTTCTGTACAAGATTTCTGGCGTTTTCCCGGCCATGGAAGAAATAGGTGGTGATGAGGCCTATGGCCCCGATGTAGATGTAGCCCAGCTGGTGGCCGCCCACCATGCGGTATACCGGGCACACGTTGGCGCAGGCCCCGCACCGGACGCAGTGGAGCACCTGGGAAAACACGGGGTCCGCCGCGATACGCCTGCGGCCGTTGTCCAGGAATACGATGTGCATTTCCCGTCTGCCTTCAGGGGTAATGGTGCACTGGGTGGGTCCGGTGATCCAGGTGACATAGGAGGTGATTTGCTGGCCCGTGGCATTCCTGGGCAGGACCCGGTTCACGGCCAGGGCATCGCTGATGGTGGGCAGCAGCTTGTCAATGCCCACCAGGGCCACGTGGACCCGGGGCAGGGTGGTGACCAGTCTGGCATTGCCCTCATTGGTTACGATGCCCAGGGTGCCGGTTTCCGCAATGGCATAGTTGGCGCCGGTAATGCCCATGTCAGCCAGGATGAACTTTTCCCGCAGTTCTTTTCTGGCGACCTTGACCAGCCGCTGGATTTCCGAATCCTGTTGTGTGCCCGTCACACTTGAAAACAGTTCGGCCACCTGGAACCGGGACAGGTGGATGGCCGGCATGACCATGTGGGAAGGGCCCTCATGGCGAAGCTGGACGATCCATTCACCCAGATCGGTTTCCGTAACTTCAAGGCCCCGGGTCTCCAGCAAGGCGTTGAGGTGGATCTCCTCGGCGGTCATGGATTTGGATTTGACAATACGCCTGGAACCGGTGGCTGCTGCGATGTCGGCAATGATTCGGCAGGCATCCTCGGCTGTTGCCGCCATGTGGACGTGGATACCGTTTTCGGCTGCCTTGGCGGTGAACTGCTCCAGGAGGCGTTCGTTGTCCCGGGTAGCCTGTTTTTTGATTTCAGCCACCCGGGCCGTGAGCTGGTCGATGTCCATGCCTGCAAAGGCATTGGCTCTGCCTGTCCGGTAGGCCACGGCGAATTTGTCCATGGCGGACCTGAGGAACTCATTGTTCAGGGCCTTGTCCAGGCGCTGCCTGTAGTCGCTGATCTGTTCGGGATGTTCCATGATCACTCCGTAAGAAGCATGATGTGAAGTTCGAGCGGTCCGTGGACCCCCAGGGCAAGAACCCGTTCAATGTCGGCGGTACGGCTGGCCCCTGTGATAAACGCAGTAAAGGAGCCGGGTATCGCTGTCAGAGCCTTGAGTTCTTCTGCCATGTCAAGGGCTGTGGGACGGATGGCGGACGCGGGCAGGACGGCCACGTGGAGTTCACACAGCATGGTGGAGAGCCGGGTCTCTTCGGAATTTGAATTGAGAACCAGGGTGCCGGTTTCAGCAATGCCGAAGTTGACATGGGTGAGCCCCAGGTCGATTCCGCCCGGGTAACGGCGCAGGCCATCCCGGATAAGGGTAATCTCCCTTTCCCGGCACAGGAACTGGAACCGGGTGAACTCGGCATCGCTCAGGTTGGGTGCGGCTATGACTCTGCCTTCTCCATCCACAGGGGTAGATCCTCCCTGGCCAGGGGATGATGGCATCATGGATTGGAGGGGTGCTTTGGCTGCGCAAAGGTCAAGGGTTTTCTGGAAGACATCTTCCAGGGTACCCATGTCGTGGATATGGGCCGACACAAGGGAGGCTTTTTCCTTGAAACGGTCGGCCATCTGTGTTGTGGTCATGGTAAAAACCTCCGTTGTTGTCGGATAGGGGTTGTCAGCTTCCGAAGAACACACTGGGCAGCCAGGTGACGATGCCCGGGAACATGCACAGGATGAACAGGCTGATGACCTGGAGGATGACAAAGGGGATGATGCCCTTGTACACGTGCATCATGGTGTATCCTTCCGGTGCAACGCCCTTGAAGTAGAACAGGGCATACCCGAAGGGCGGGGTCAGGAAGGACGTCTGGAGGTTCACGCACATGAGCAGCGAGAACCACAGGGGATCGAATCCGATCTCCATGGCAATGGGCATGAAGATGGGCACCGTGACGAGCAGGATGGCGGCCCAGTCGATGAACATGCCCATGACGAACACGATGAACATCATGATGAACAGGATGAGCCACGGGTTCAGGCCGGACCCGATGAGCAGGTCCGCCACCACATCCCCCCCGCCCATGGACAGGAACACCGTGGAAAAGAACTTGCCGCCGATAAAGAGCATCATGACCATGGAGGTGGTTTTCAAGGTGGCGTAGCTGGCCTCTTTCAGGACCGTGAAGTTGAGTTTTCCGGACACCAGGGCCAGGATCAGGGCGCCGCCGGCACCTAAACCCGCGGCTTCGGTCGGTGTGGCGACACCGGCCAGTATGGTTCCCATGACCGCCAGGATCAGGGCCAGGGGCGGGATAAGGGATTTCAGGGTCATGCCCCATTTCTGGGCTGCCGTGTATCCTGCGGCCTCCTGTTTGGAGATGGGGGGGCCAAGATCCGGGTTGATATTGCACCGGATAAAGATGTACAGAAAATACATGCCTGCCAGTATGAGTCCGGGCAGAATGGCTCCGGCAAAGAGGTTGCCGACCGAGGTTTCCTTAAGGCCGGTGAGCCCGCCGTACACGACCATCATGATGGAGGGCGGAATCAGGATGCCGAGGGTTCCGGATGCGCAGATGATGCCGGCCGTGAGCTCCTTCTGGTAGCCCTTGCTCATCAGGGCCGGAGTGGCCAGAAGCCCCATGGCCACCACCGATGCGCCGATGATGCCCGTGGTTGCGGCAAAGACCGTGCAGACCACCACAACGGCAAGACCCAGCCCGCCCTTGACGGATCCCAGGACAATGTACAGGGATTCGAACAGGGCGTCGGACACCTTGGACCGGTCCAGGAGCTGGGCCATGAGGATGAACAGGGGGATGGCCACCAGGGTGTAGTTGTTCATCAGTCCCCAGGCGTTGTTGACGAACATGTCAAAGAGCATGGGTACGGAGAAGCCGTTGTCTATCAGGCCGAAGAGCGCCGCCACGGCAGCCAGGGTGTAGGCAAGGGGGTGTCCCAGGGTTATCGCCAGGATAAGGGATCCGAACATTGCCACGGTCATGATTTCGGGACTCATGGAAAATACCTCGATAGATTATTTTTTGGTTAGGGTGTTGATGTCGTTGATCAGGTTCGCGATCCCCTGGAGCAGGAGGAACAAAAAGCACAGGGCCATGAGAATCTTGACGGGCCAGATGGACGGCGCCCAGCTCGTGGCGTTGACTTCCATCTCCAGGGTGGAGGTCAGGGCGTACTTGATGCTCCACACGGTCATGCAGGCCGTGACCGGCATGAACATGACAAGGTTGGTGAGCACCGCGATCAGGGCCTGTTTTTTCGTGGACAGGAGGGCGGTGAAGATGTCCACCTTGACGTGGCTGTTGTGTACATCCGTGTATGCAAAACCGAACATGTAATGAAGACCGTAGAGAAAGGTGGTCAGCTCAAACCCCCAGGAGGTGGGGGCGTTGAACGCATAGCGCATGAACACCTCGTAGAAGACGACGATGAGCAGGGGATAGATGAGAAACGAGGTGATCTCGCCCTCTTTCCTGCTGATGGTCGAAAGTCCCTTGGATACCGATTCCAGCATGGTCTGATTCCTTGTTTGAACACCGTTATCCGGTCCTGCCTGACCGGCTTTTGGGGTGTTGACGTGTGATTTGCGGATGAACGGGCTGCCCGCTGCAGTGCCGGGCAGTCCGTTAGGTCACCAGTGTCATGGGAGGCCCGGGGCCTATTCCATGATCTTTCCCTTGATGTAGTCTTCATAGGGCCAGGGGGCTGCACCGCCGCGGGCTTCACGCCAGATGGCGTAATCCTGAAGGAAGGCTTCCTGGGAGTCCATGACTTTTTTGACTTCGGGATATTTTTCTTTCAGGCCGTCGATATAGGTCTTGGTGGTTTTGCGGAATTCGATGAGGGTATCGGTATCCATCCTGACCAGCTCCACCTTTTCCTGGAACAGGCGTATGGCCTTGGCGTTGAGATTGTTGATCCAGTTGTAGCTCCACAGCTGGGTTTCCTTGGCGCAGATGTCGATGATCCATTTCAGGTCGTCGGGAAGTCCCGCATAGGCTTCTTTGTTAAAGAACAGGGCACATTGGATACCAGGCTGGTGAACGCCGGGTCCTATGGCGTATTTGGTGATTTCATCAAAACCCATGGGATAGTTGATGGCCGGTGATGAAAATTCCGCTGCATCGATGACGCCGCGTTCCAGGGCCAGGTAGACTTCGCCGCCCGGCAGGGGGCTGACCGAGGCGCCCAGGATGTTCATGATATCCATGTACCAGCCCGGAGTCCGGAGCCGCATGCCCTTGAAGTCTTCCATCTTGGTGGCGCGTTTGTTGGAGAAGAGCCCCATTTCCTGGCCGCACTGGCCGCCGGGAAGGGCAAAGAGGTTGAACTGTCCGTACAGGTCCTGCATCATTTCAAGACCGCCGCGTTCATAAAGCCAGATGTTGTAGCCTTCTGCGTCCAGGCCGAAGGGAACCGATGCAAAGGCGACAAAGGCCTCGTTCTTGCCCTTCCAGTATCCGGGCCAGTCATGTCCCACCTGGGCTGAACCCTTGCTCACGGCGTCAAAGCACTGCATGGCCGGTACCAGTTCGTCTGCGGAAAAAACCTTGATGTCCAGACGTCCTGCAGATGCCAGGCGTACGCTGTCTGCAAAATGGGAGGCAATGTCATAGAACAGGAGGCCCTTGGACCAGGGCATGACCATTTTCCACTTTACGGTTTCCGTGGACGGTTTGAAGGATACCCGCTTGGCCACTGCGGCCCTGGGGTCTTCCCCGAACTTTTCACGTTTGGCAAAGGCCGGACTGCTGAGAATGACAAGGGCTGTCAGGCAGGCGATGATAAGGGTAAGTCTTTGTTTCATATTGCTCCTCCGTTCATAAATAGCTGATTGTTATTCGTAAACACAGAAATTTCAGGAACATTCTGACGAAATATGATGCAGCAGACCTCCTTTCCCACACAGGTAAAATGCTGTTGGACCAGAACACCAATTAATGTTTTTATGACGAAAAACATAAAAAAAGTTATGGTATGACCACTAAGTATTGTATGAAGGAATTATTGTCAAGAAAAAAATTTAAATAAATTGTATTTTAAAATTTTCTCTGTTATATCACTATTTAATCTTGCAGAATCGGCTATTGGCGCGCATCATGGCTCCTTGAACAACGGGCAGACCTTACGGGCTTTTTACAGGGACAGTCCATGCTGCTTTGAAATGAATAATTGGTAATACCATTAGAAGAGATGGGGTGAATATGACAAACCAGGCGTTGCTTGACGAATTCAGGGCCGTTGTGGGCAAGGAGAATGTGTTGGCGGAACTTGAAGACAGGGTAACCTATTCCTACGATGCTGCCGTGCTGGATCCTGTAAAGCCCGATGCAGCCGTGATGCCGCGGACCAGCGAAGAGCTTGGCCGGGTTGTGGCCCTGTGCAGCGAAAACAGACTCCCCCTCACGGTCAGGGGGGCAGGGACCAACCTGTCCGGAGGCACCATCCCGGCCCAATCGGGTATCGTGCTTTTGACCGGGCGGCTCAACGCCATCCTGGAGATCAACGAAGAGGACATGTACGCCGTGGTCCAGCCCGGCGTGGTTACGGCAACCCTGGCAGCGGCGGTTGAGAAAAAGGGCCTGTTCTATCCCCCGGATCCCGGGAGCCAGGCCGTGTCAACCCTGGGGGGCAATGTGGCCGAGAATGCCGGGGGACTGAGAGGCCTTAAATACGGTGTGACCAAGGATTATGTCATGGGCCTGAGTTTTTATGACGCCATGGGCACCTTCGTGAAAACCGGTTCCAGGACCGTCAAGTGTGCTACCGGATACAACCTCACCGGTCTCATGGTGGGTTCCGAGGGGACCCTGGGTGTCATTGACTCCATTACCCTGAAACTGATCCCCCTTCCCCAGACCCGGAAATCCATGGTGGCTGTCTATCAGACCATGGACCAGGCTTCCGAGACCGTGGCAGGCATCATTGCGGCGCGGATTGTTCCGGCTACCCTGGAAATCCTTGACAACTTCACCATCAGGGCGGTAGAAGCCTACAGCAAGGCAGGGCTTCCCGTGGATGCCGGTGCCCTTCTGCTTATCGAAGTGGACGGCCATCCGGGCCAGGTTGGCGAGGATGCTGCCAGGGTTGAAGCCCTTTGCCGGAAGATGGGAGCCGACATCCGGGTGGCTGAAACCGACCAGGAGCGGGACCGTATCTGGTCAGCCCGCCGGAGTGCCCTGTCTGCCCTGGCCAAACTGAAGCCGACCCTGGTCCTGGAAGATGCCACGGTTCCCAGGAGCCGTATCCCTGAAATGGTCCGGGCTCTGCAGCAGATCGCCAAGGATTTTGCCATTGACATCGGAACCTTCGGCCATGCCGGCGACGGCAATCTCCATCCCACCATCCTGACGGACAGGAGGAATGCTGGGGAGTGGAAGCGGGTGGAGGGGGCCATTGATGCCATTTTTGACAAGGCCCTTGCTCTGGGCGGAACCCTGTCCGGGGAACATGGGACCGGCCTGGCCAAGGCCCCATTCCTGGCAAAGGAGATCGGCTTGTCATCCATCGTGTTTTCACGCAGGCTCAGAAAGGCCATGGACCCCCATGGAATACTCAATCCGGGTAAAGTAACGGGGGTGTGCTGATATGGCTGGGATGAAGGAACTTGCAAGTCAGGTGAAGCAGCTGGAAGAACAGCTTGTGGTCTGTATCCGGTGCGGGATGTGCCAGGCTGTGTGTCCCCTGTTCGAGCAGACCCGGCGGGAGTCGGATGTTGCCAGGGGGAAACTGGCACTTCTGGACGGACTCATGAAAAATATGTTTACGGATCCGGATGGTGTCAGTCAGCGGCTCAACAAGTGCCTGCTGTGCGGCTCCTGTGCGGCCAACTGCCCCAGCGGCGTTAACGTGGTGGAGATATTTATCCGGGCCCGGGCCATCCTGGCCGAATTTTCAGGGCTGTCTCCTGCCAAAAAGGCGATTTTCCGGCGCATGCTTGGCCGTCCCGAAACCTTTGACAGGATAACTGAGTGGGCAGGCCGTTTCCAGAGCCTGTTTATCAAGAGCGACAACAACCTCCAGGGAACCTCCTGCGCCAGGATCATCTCTCCGCTGATCTCCGGCCGTCATCTGCTGCCCCTGGCTGACAGGCCCTTCCATGCCATGACTCCGGGCATGAATACACCTCCGGGAAAATCAGGCCTCAAGGTGGCGGTTTTTACCGGGTGCCTCATTGACAAGATTTTTCCCCGCATTGCAGAAGCAATGATTGATGTCCTGTCCTTTCACGGGGTCGGCATTTATATTGCCGAAGGCCAGGGGTGCTGCGGCATACCGGCCCTGGCGTCCGGCGACCGGGAAACCTTTGACCGGCTGGTGGATCACAATGTAGAGTTGATGAAGAAGGAAAAATTCGACTACTGCGTCACGGCCTGTGCAACCTGTACTTCAACCATCAGAAAGCTATGGCCTGCCCTGTTCCGCGGAAGCGGCGGCCAGGCCCAGGCTGTAAGGAAATTTTCCGAAAAAACACTTGATATTCATAAGTTTCTGGTAAATAGTATCACACTCGTCGACCAGGCAGGGCAGGCAGGGAGTGCATCAGATACAGTCACTTACCATGACCCTTGCCACCTGAAAAAGTCACTGGGTGTGGCCGAGGAACCAAGAAAGCTTATCCGTGCGTCGGGAAATATTTTAAAGGAGATGGCAGGTTCTGATAAATGCTGCGGGATGGGAGGAAGTTTCAACGCGTACCACTATGATATTTCCTCGTCCATCGGTACCCTTAAACAGAAGGCGATTGTGGACACGGGTGCAACAACCGTGGCTACGGGATGCCCGGCGTGCATGATGCAGATATCGGACATGCTGGCCAGAAACAACGTGGATATGGCGGTGAAACACCCCATTGAACTGTACCGCGAGGCATTGCGGAATCACCGGGGATAAACTTCGACTAAAAAAAAGGTAATACAACAATGACCTTGCCATTAAAACCGATTAAGCCCAAGCGCATATCCGATCAGGTGTTCGACCAGATCCGGGAGTTGATCTTCAGGGGAAAACTCAAACCCGGAGAGCGGCTCATGCCGGAGCGTGAACTTGCCGAGGCCCTGGCCGTGAGCAGAACCACCATCCGGGACGCCATCCAGCGGCTGGCTGCCATGGGCCTGATTGTCCAGAAGCAGGGGCAGGGGACTTTTGTAAAAACCTATGAAGAGACCCAGGAAAGTGTTCTGGCCCGGGCCATGAAAATCCAGGATGCATCCCTGGAAGATCTCCTTGAAGTCAGGATGGGGCTGGAGTGCAATGCAGCAGCCCTGGCCTCCCAGAGGGCCGATGAGAGTGATCTGACTGCCATGGCACAGAGCATTGAAGAGATGAAAAGCGAGATCGCTTCGGGCCGCCTGGGCACCGAGGCAGACACGTCTTTTCATATGGCTGTGGCCTATGCGGTGAAAAATCCCCTCCACCTTTTGATCATGCGCAACTTCTACGATTACCTGTTCTACGGCATCCGGGAGAACCTGGCCTCTCTCTATGAGGACCCCAAAAATATCGAAGAAATCGTGCGTCAGCACACGTTGATCTACGAGGCTGTGACAAGCCGGGACTCTTTTAAATCCTATACGGCCATGAAAGAACACATCAACTTCGTACTCAATTTTTTTAAAGACCGGAGATAATGAAAAAATACTATATTCTGATCTGCGCTGTTCTCATGCAGCTCTGCCTTGGTGCGACCTACTCCTGGTCTGTGTATGTGGCTTCTCTGAAATCCATGACAGGATTGGGTCAGGGGCCGGTACAGCTCCCGTTTTCGGTGTTTTATTTTGTATTCCCACTGACCATGGTCGTGTCAGGCTCCATTCTGGCCAGGCGGGGGCCCAGGTTCAATGCGGTCCTGGGGGGAATTCTGTTCGGTTCCGGCTGGATTCTGGCTGGTTTCGGCAAGGCCGGTTTTTCATTTACCGTTTCAGGCATAGGCCTCCTTGCCGGTGTGGGGGCAGGGCTTGCCTATATTGTTCCCATTTCCACCTGCATCCAGTGGTTCCCTAAACACAAGGGTGCTGTCACAGGGATTGCCGTGGCCGGGTTCGGCGGCGGGGCGGCCATTGTCAGCCAGGTGGCCGGGTTCATGATGGCTTCCCTGGGAAAGACGCCCTTTGAGGTTTTTTTTGTTTTCGGAGGACTTTTTCTGTTCCTGATTCCCTGCGCCGGCCTGATCATGCAGCCCGCACCGGGTGAAGCCGCTGCCGGAAAAGAGCCTCTTCCATTGACGCAGTTTCTGTCAAAGCCGGTGTTCTGGATGCTCTACTTTGCCATGTTCGCGGGCCTTGCCGCCGGGTTTGCCGTGAACGCCAATCTCAAGGAACTGTACACGGGTACCGGTATCAGGGCCGGTATCACCGCAGTTTCCCTGTTTGCCCTGGCCAACGCGGCAGGGCGTATCATCTGGGGATTCCTGTTTGACAGAATCCGTCCGCGCCATGCCCTCAGGGCCAATCTCCTGTGCCAGGCCGCGCTCCTGTTCTCATCGGCAATGCTGCTCAGGTCCGAAACCGGCCTGCTTGTTTTTGCCGTTCTTGCCGGGTTCAATTACGGCGGGGTGCTTGTTCTCTACGCTTCGTCAGCGGCCGGTATCTGGGGCAATCACCGCATGGCCCAGGTTTATGGCTGGCTTTTTTCCGCCAATATCCCGGCAGCCCTGTCTCCCATGCTGGCGGGCTGGGGGTTCGACACTCTGGGCAGTTTCATCCTACCATTTGGAATTATCGGCGTTGTCATGATCGCTGCCCTGGTCCTGATTCCATCCCAAGTCAACGGCTGAACCCGGCCGGCTCTCCATATCCGGGAGCAGACGGACAGGTAAAAAATGGGTCAGGCCGGTGGAGCGTAGGGCGTCGGGTCAGGGATTCCCGCCTCCAGGAACCCTTTCTTCCGATGGAGACAACTGTCGCAATGTCCGCAGGACCTGCCGCCTGAGTCGGGGTCATAGCAGCTCAGGGTCATGGCATAATCCACGCCGAGCGCCAAGCCTCTTTTGATAATATCGGACTTGGACAGGGTGATGAGGGGGGTTCTGATCCTGAGACGGGTTTCTCCGGTTACCCCGGTCCGGGTGGCCAGGTTGGCCATGGTTTCAAAGGCCCTGATAAATTCGGGCCTGCAGTCCGGGTAACCGCTGTAATCCACCGCGGTCACACCGATGAAAATCACCTCAGCCCCGAGGACCTCGGCCCAGGCCATGGCATAGGACAGAAAGATGGTATTCCTGGCCGGGACATAGGTCACGGGAATGATACCTGCCGGGATGTCCGCTGCCGTGTTGTTTTTTGGGACATCAATGGCGTCGGTCAGGGCCGAGCCGCCGATCTTCCCCAGATCCACATCCAGGATCAGGTGTTTTTCAGCCCCGAGAAAGGCTGCAACCTTTTTTGCAGATTCAAGCTCGATACTGTGACGCTGGCCGTAGCAAAAGCTGAGGCTGAAAATCCGGTAGCCCTCGGACCGGGCAATGGCCATGGCTGTTGTTGAATCAATGCCGCCGCTGGACAGGACAACTGCTATGGGTGATGATGACGTCACTTGAATCTAAACTCCTCTTTTTTCCGGATCCCAGATCAGTTTATGGAGCTGCAGGGAGAGCCGTGCGTTGATGTTGTCCCGGATCATCCAATGGGCCAGGGTTTCAGGAGTCAGGCTCCCGGCCACCGGAGACAGGTGAATGTTGCCGGGCCCTAACCGCAGGAGCCGGTTGCCGGTGATAAAGGTCCTGGCAAATTCATAGTCTGTCTCACCGGCAAGCACGAATTTTACTTCATCCAGGGGAGTCAGCAGGTCCAGGTTCCCCGTATCGTTGCTCCCGGATTCTCCCGACAGGGGGCACTTGATGTCCATGATCCGGACGCACCTGGGGTCAACACCGGCCAGGCTGAAACTGCCGTTGGTCTCAAGGAGAACGGTGCGCCCCAGGTCAAGGAGACGGTTTATCAAGGTCGGGGTGCCTGCCTGTAGGAGGGGTTCACCTCCCGTGATTTCGACCAGGCCGCAGCTAAAGGATCTGACCCTGTCAAGGATGGTTTCAAGGGACATGGCCGTGTATTCTGTTTTCGCATATACGGTGTCGCACCAGGTACAGTTCAGGTTGCATCCCGAGAGCCGGACAAACACGCAGGGTCTGCCGGAAAAGGTGGACTCTCCCTGGATGCTCATGAAGATTTCACAGACCTTGAAATCCAATCAATCCTCCCAGTAGGTGGATCCGCATCCCGGGGTTTCACACACCCTTACCTTGGACACGCGGATATGCTCTGCATTGAGCCGCCGCCCCAGCTCCTGGAACAGGAACCGGGCGATGTTTTCCGACGTGGGGTTCATGCTGCTGAATTCCGCGATGTCATTGAGGTTGGAGTGGTCCAGGCGTTTGAGAATGCTCTTTAGAATTTCCCTGACATCCCGGAAATCGATTCCGATCCCGATGCTGTTGAGTTTCCTGCACTGGACAAAGGCTTCGATAATCCAATTGTGACCATGAATCTTTGAACAGTTGCCATCATAACCTCTTAAAGCATGGGCGGCGGAAAAATGGTCTTTGACATAAATTTCATATACTCCGGGCATGGTTCTTCCTTTCCTGATAATACCCCCAGGCACCGGGTAAGCGCATAGATGGGTGTCTGATGGTTAAATTTTTGTAATATATCATAGCTATTGCCTGCATATCAATGCAATTTCACAACCAAGGGTGTTAGAAAGCAACAGTCAGGGGACCGGTGAAATCCATGAATCCGTGAACTGGACGACCGGCCTCCCGGGCCATGGAAAGTCAGACATGACTGTTTTTTCATGTGCATTGCAACACCTGAAGCATGGATTAAGCAGCATGGGGAATGATTGGATCAGCAGATGCCGAAAAGGCAAGGCAGAGCCGTAATAAGGCTCTGCCTTGCAAAGGACAGCATCAGTTGGAGGTGCCATGAAAGATAACGCTGGACCTGACAGGTCTGCATCTGTCAGAAAAGATCGCCGGTTATTGGGTTTCATTGACCTGATACTATCCAAGCTGGGATAGAAAATGCGCTGAAATCACCTCAGACATGTCTATGTTTTTTTTATAACGGAATAATTGGGCAATGATCAATCGGGATAAGGCGCAATTTTAACGGGAAAATAGCGTATTTTAACTGCAAAAAAAATTCCTGAACTCTCTGCCACGAGTTCTGGGGTGACCGTCAGCGATGCGGATAAACAGCTTGATTCCTGAACCAATAGCCGGAAGGTCTTAAAAGAACGCAGGTGGGTTCCATTCGGTGCTCCCTGTGTCATGCCCTGAGCAGCGGATTAGTACCACCACTTAAGAACTTTGGACATAAGCACCTTCATCAGAAGCAAAAAACCCCTGATAGCCTTGACTACCAGGGGTTTCGTATTGACTGGTAGCGATGCAGGGATTTGAACCCCGGACCCTGCGGATATGAGCCGCATGCTCTGACCAACTGAGCTACATCGCCAAAAACCCGGCATTTATACCATCGAATCAAACCTGTGTCAACAAGAGGTTTCTTCAATTAGGGATTTTTATCGTAACCCTCAACAATAACGGTGAAATTCTGAAGGTTGTCCGGAAGGTCGGCAAAGACGAGCATGAAGGGAACCGATTGGTTCTCCCCCACATTCTGGTTGATCTGATCCTGTCCGTTTTCACCGGATAAAATATCGTATATGGCTGAAATTTCAATTGTCTTCAGTGTTTCTTCAGGGATGACGTTACCGCAGAAAGCAGTTTTTGTCTGGGTTTTCACTTTGTCTTTGGTAATCAGGGTGCCCTGTACCCGGATATGGCTCACCACGGCTTTGGAATGGTTGGTCACCTTGCCTGTGATGACAAACAGTGTGCCTGCCGTACTGCTTGTGACAAAACGACCGTTTACGCTTTTCTTGTCCGGTGTGATGGTTATGGGAGCAGGACCCGGAGTCTGGCCTTTCAGGTAGTCGCTCAGATAGGGTATGTTCAGGGATGAAACGTAGGGGATCTCAATACCTTTCATGATGCAGATGCTGTATCCTGCAAGCAGCAGGATGGCAATGAACAGAACCAGAAGAACAATACGTCCGGGGCCGACGGTCTTTCTGTTATCAAAATCATCATCAAATGCTGAGGAGAGTCCAAGGCCGGTCATGGATGGCGCATCCGTGTTGATGCGATCCAGCAGGGTGATCTTGCCCAGGTTGGTATCGTCCTGGGCAGACCGATCAGGTTCGGGGGTATGTGTCGCAGCGTCCTCGGGAGCCCTGTCCATATCCACATCCTCCCGGGGCTGGGTTCCCCTGGAAGGCTCCGGACCTGAAACATCTGCTTCGGGGAGGCTGTCCTCCAGTTTCAGGAATTCGTCAAAAACCGATAAATCGATCTCCTCTTCAAGCTCGTCATCGCTTTTTGCATCGTCTTCTGTCTGGGAGTCGGGACCTTCTTGTTCCTGTTCTGTGAGCGTGATGGAATCGGATTCCATGGCCAGGTCAAGTTCGATATCAAACTTGTCTTCAGGATCATGGTCATGCTCCCCGGGGGGAGTCTCCTGGTCAAAGTCCATGTCGGTTTCAGAAAAATCCAGTGTTTCGTCATCAAAGGAAATGCCAAGGGGCGGATTGTCAGTTTCCTCACGGGACTCCTGACCCGGGGCGCCGGGGGATTCAAATCCGTCTTCCAGCTTCAGGTCTTGTTCCAGGCTCAATTCGTCATCGATCTGGAGCCCGTCTGCAAGGGATAGATCATCCTCCAGGCTCAGGTCCTGACCCAATGACAGGTCATCCTCCAGACTCAAGCCCGGGTCCAGGGATAGATCATCCTCCAGGCTCAAGCCCGGGTCCAGGGAGAGGTCATCCTCCAGGCTCAGGTCCTGATCCAATGACAGGTCATCCTTCGAGTTCAGGTCCTGGTCCGGCTTGAAATCGTCCTCCAGAAATAGGTCCTGGTCCAGGTCAAAGTCGTCTTCGTTGAGAGGATCATCATCCTGGGGAAGGCTGTCCCGGGTTGCGGGTTCCGGCTTTTTCCCCGGAAGTGAGCCGGCTGTTTTCTGATCTTTGAATACGAAGTGCTGATCGTTGGGTAGAGGTATTCCATCAAAGGACGTGGACTGATCCTGGTCAACGGGCTGGGGATAGGCAGTAAAAACATGTCTGCATGCACTGCAGCGAACCTTGGATCCCTTTCCCTTTAACAACGATCCGTCAAGATTGAAACGGGTTCCGCATTCTTCACAGGTAACAATCATCTCTCTCCCCTAATGTGGCTATAAATTCAGATCAAAAATTGCCGGGAGGTTTCTGTATTTTTCATTGTAATCAAGACCATAGCCGACAATGAACCCTTTTTCCAGTTCAAAACACGAGTAGTCTACGTGAATATCAACTTCCCGGCGTTCATGTTTGTCGATCAGAGAACATATCTTTACTGATGCCGGCGCCAATGTCCTGATATGCTCGACAATGGATAAGAGAGTCCTGCCCGTATCAACGATATCTTCAACCAGCAGCACATCCTTTCCTTTCAGGTTCAGGTCCGGCCGTTTGGTAAATGTGATGCTGCCGGTTGTTACAGTTCCTGAATAGCTTGATGTCCCTATCAGATCAATCTCATGGTCAATAGGTATGCTCCTGGACAGATCAGCTAGAAAAATAAAGGCACCTTTGAGCACCCCTGCGAGTACAAGCTGCTTGCCTGTATAGTCAAGGGCTATCCTGCTTCCGGTTTCTTGTACCTTCTTCTGGATCTCTTCCTGGGAGATCATGGGAATCAGTGTTGTCATAAATATTTTTTATAGCCCTGTTTCTGCTAATTTTTCAACAAGTTTTTTCTGCTCGGCAGTAAGTTTTTTAGGCATTGAGATGTGAATCACCACAAAGAGGTCTCCGGTTCCGGAACCGTTGAGGTTGGGAATCCCTTTTTCAGGGATGCGCATCCTTGATTTGTGACGGGTTCCGGGAGGGATTCTGAGGCTGATTGCCGGGCCTGTCGGGGTAAGGATTTCAACCGTGGTGCCCAGAATGGCATCGGTGAGTTTTACTACCGTATTGGTAATGACTGAATTCCCATCAATCTCGAAGTTACTTGAAGCAATGGGTCTGGATGTGATGAACAGGTCCCCCTGCGGACCTCCGTAGGGGCTGGGATCTCCCTTGCCGGGAATGCGGATTTTTTTTCCGGACACAAGCCCTTTGGGAATTTTTACCGTAATAGTGTCACTGGCATCCCCGCGGTTGATGGTAATGGTTTTACTAGTTCCGTTGATGATTTCCTCAAGGGTGAGGCCCACCTCGTATTCCAGATCGCTTCCCTTGACCTGGCGGCTTCTTGCCTGGCCTCCTCCCATCCCCTGGGCAAAAGGGTTGCAGCCCCGTGCCCTATGGGAAGTGTTGCCACCCCCTTGACCGAAATTGAAGCTGAAACCTCCCCGTGATCCACCTGAACCGAATCCGAACTCCTTGAGAATATCTCCTAGATCAAAATTCCTGAAAATATCTTCCTGGGAGAATCGCTGCTGGAACCCGGCTGAACCGTATGTATCATACTGCTGACGTTTTTCCTTGTCGCTGAGAACTGCATAGGCCTCACTGATTTCCTTGAATTTTGATTCAGCAGTCTTGTCACCCTCGTTCTTGTCCGGGTGGTATTTCAGGGCAAGCTTCCGGTAGGCTTTCTTAATATCTGCTTCAGTGGCGTCCTTGCTGATGCCCAGAAGTTTATAGTAATCGTTTTCTGCCATGACAATGTAATCCTCTTTGCTGGTATGCTGTTATTCTGATGGTGTTCAAATAATAAACTGCTTTGCCCCAAAGTCAAGTGGGCGTGCGCTTCTTGAACGCTGTAACGGCAACCATGATCACGGACAGGGCGGCCGGAGTCATCCCGTCCAGGCGAGAGGCCTGCCCCAGGGACTCGGGCATCACTCTGGAAAGTTTTTCCTTCATCTCGTTGGACAGTCCGGGGATGTCGTCATAGAGCAGTTCCCTGGGAATCCGGATTTTCTCCATGTTCCTGAATTTCTGGATTTCATGCAGCTGGCGGCTGATATAGCCTTCGTACTTGATTTCAATTTCAACTTGCTGCCTGACCCTGCCTGGGACCGGCTCCGGTGACGGATCCAGGGTCTCCACAGTGGTGTAGTCCAGGCCGGATCGTTTGAGGATCTGATCCAGGCGTGTTCCTGTGGTAATGGGGGGGGTGCCGGCAGCCTCCAGCCAGGTATTTACCGTCTGGGAGGGTTTGATGATGGACTGGCGGACCCGGGTGATCTCCCTGTCCCTGCGCGCCATGATCTCCCGGGGCTTCATCAGGGTGTCTTTGGTGATGAGACCCAGATCATGGGCCTTTTCAGCCAGCCGAAGATCGGCGTTGTCTTCCCTCAGGATGAGGCGGTATTCCGCACGGGAGGTGAACATCCGGTAGGGCTCGCTGGTCCCCCGGGTGACCAGGTCGTCGATCATGACGCCCATGTAGGCTTCAGATCGGTCCAGGATAAAGGGGGGGCGCTTCTGTACCCGGCAGGCGGCGTTGACGCCTGCCCAGAGTCCCTGGGCCCCGGCCTCTTCGTATCCCGAGGTCCCGTTGATCTGACCTGCCAGGTACAGGCCGCTCACCGCCTTGGTCTCCAGGGTGGGCTTGAGCTGCAGAGGGTTGATGTAATCGTATTCAATGGCATAGGCCGGCCTCATGATCTCTGCCTGCTCCAGACCCCTGATGGACCGTACGATCTGGATCTGGATGTCCACGGGCAGGCTGTTGCCCAGCCCGCTGGCATAGATTTCCTGGGTGTGGACACCTTCGTGCTCCAGAATCACCTGGTGGGCATCCCGTTCCGGAAATTTGACCACCTTGTCTTCAAAAGAAGGGCAGTACCGGGCGGACCGGCCCTTGATGAACCCCCCGTACAGGGCTGAAAACCGGAGGTTCTTCTGGACAATGGCCTGGGTTTCCCGGTTGGTGTGGCCGATATAGCTGGGCAGCATGGGCATGGACGACCGGGATGCAGAAAAGGAAAAGGGTGTGGGGTTTTCATCCGAGTCCTGGCGGCTGAAGACTGAAAAATCAATGCTGGATCTGAGCAGCCGGGGAGGGGTTCCGGTTTTCATACGGCCAAGCGTCAAGCCCTGGGCCGCCAGGGAATCGGCCAGGCCGATGGAGGCGAACTCACCTGCCCTGCCGGCTGCAAAACTCCTGGAACCGATATGGACCTGACCCTTTAAGAACGTTCCGGTGGCCAGGACCACACAGTCGGCAAGAAAGCCGAATCCCGTGCGGTCAACAATGCCCTTTACTGCCTTGTTTTCAACCACCAGCTCTTCTGCCATGGCCTGTTTGAAATCCAGGTTCGGGCAGGTTTCCAGCAGGGTTTTCATGACCTGGTGGTATTTCTGTTTGTCGTTCTGGGTCCGGGTGGACTGCACGGCCGGTCCCTTGCGGGTGTTCAGAGTCCGGTACTGTATGGCGGAAGCGTCGGACACGGATGCCATGCGGCCGCCCAGGGCGTCGATCTCCTTGACCAGCTGCCCCTTGGCCATGCCCCCGATGGACGGGCTGCAGGGCATGGCGGCAACCTTGTCCAGGTCGATGGCGACCAGGAGCACCTTGCAGCCCATGGTTGCCGCAGCCATGGCAGCCTCACATCCGGCGTGGCCTGCTCCCACCACGATGATGTCATATTTTTTTGTGTAAAAATTCATAAGAATCCACTATAACTATGGTTTTGTGCAAGGTCAAGAAGATAAGCTACGGGCGGACCCGTCCCCGGGATCCGGCAAGGGAGACATCATGGAACGGCGGTACAACGACTACAATACCTATCTGAAATCCCTGTTTGGCCAGCGGGTCCAGAAAATCGTCATCGATGCCGGGCTCAGCTGCCCCAACCGGGACGGAACCCTTGCCGGCAACGGATGCATTTACTGCAACAGCAGCGGGTCAGGGTCAGGGGCGTTCAGCCGGGGACTGTCCATCCGGGAGCAGGTGGCCCAGGGCCGGACAGCCATGATCCGGCGGTACAAGGCGGCCCGGTTTTTGGCCTACTTCCAGTCCTACACCAATACCTATACGACGGTGGAGCACATGAAGGCCATGATCGACGAGGCCATCGACGCCGACGGGATGGTCGGTTTTGCCATGGGCACCCGGCCCGACTGTATTGATGATGGGAAACTGGGTCTCATGGCCGGGTATGCGGACCGGTATCTGGTCTGGATCGAGTACGGACTCCAGTCGGTTCATGATGTTACCTTGAAAAAAATCAACCGGGGTCATGATTTTGCCTGCTTTGAACGGGCTGTGGCCATGACCCGGAATCGGGGGATCAATATCTGTGCCCACGTGATTCTGGGCCTTCCGGGAGAAACCCGGGACATGATGCTGGATTCTGCCAGAGTGCTGGGGGGCCTGGGTGTTCACGGGGTAAAGATCCACCTCTTATATGTCATCAAGGGGACGCCCCTTGCCGTGATGCATGGAGCCGGTCATTACCGGTGCATGGAACAGGAAGCTTATGTGGAAACCGTGTGTGACTTTCTGGAACGCCTCCCGGAATCTATCATCATCCAGCGCCTGACCGGTGATCCCCATCCCGATGAGCTGATCGCCCCCCAGTGGTCCAGACGGAAAACCGAGACCTTTGCCATGATACAAAGCTGTCTGGAAGCGCGCAATACCCGCCAGGGAAGGCTGTACGGCGTTTAGTCTGCCCGGGTTTCATGATCGGTGGGTGCCAGATGCCAGAAAGAGTGTCTGTCCTGGGCTTACCCCGGGCCCGGTCCGGTGTTGACAGAATCTGCCCCAGGCAGTGGAATTTTTTTCATTCCGCTCTTTTTACGGTAATCCATAACCAGTGACAGGAGCTCATTTCCATGGTTTTCAAGGGTTTTTTTGCCCACGCCGTGGATTTGCTTCAGGTCGGTTTCAGTGCAGGGCAGGTCTGTGGCGATCTGAATCAGGACCCGCTGGTGGAGAACCAGGAACCGGGCGACGCCCAGTTCCTGGGCTTTGTTGGAGCGCCAGTCTTTCAAGGCCTGGAATAATTCCGGATGCTGGATGTCCGAATCGGTATACTCCTGGAGCCGGGGCTTTTTTTTCGGGTCAGGGGCAGCGCCCATACCGGCGTCTGACAGGGCACGCAGATACTGCAAGCAGGAAAACCCTCTCTGGCACGACGTCACACCGGCGAGTTTGAGAGCTATTTCCTGTCTGAGGTTGTCCAGGCCATTGTTGATTTTTCTGGCCAGCTCCCTGTTGTCGGTATCCATCTGGATGGCTTCCCCAAAATTTTGAAAAAGTTCAGAGAATTTTTCCTGGAACCATGCGGACGCCTTGCTGGTGCGCTCCTGGATATGGGGATCTGATTCAGGCAGGGTCTGGTCCGTGAACAGGGATATCAGTTGCTGGCGGAACCTGTCACCGACAATGACAATCTGCTTTAAGGCATTGTCCTTAAGCCCGGCCGGATCCGGGAGACCCGATACCTTAACCCGGCCGGCGCTGCCCTGAATAAGCCTGACAAACCAGGAGAGGCGGCTCCCCAGCTTTTGAAAATCAAAACACTCCAAGAGCAGTTGCTGCCCAAAGGTGATGCGGGCAGCCCTGAGCCGGTCAAGGGAGGCCGGACTGCGGCGGGCTGTTTCAATAAAGTCAAGGACCGCATCATCGGCTGCAATGCCCTGGGAGGGTATTCGGGAACTGAGCACGATCCCACCCAGGGTTCTGCACCGGCTCAGGGCCACATAGAACTGGCCGTGGCTGAAGGCGGATTCTGCGTCAATGACAGCATTGTCAAAGGTGAGACCCTGGCTTTTATGAATGGTGATGGCCCAGGCCGGTTTCAGGGGGAACTGTTTGAAACGGCCTATAATATCGGTCTGAATTTCATGGGTCTCCGGATTGACAGTATAGGTGATATTCTCCCATTCCACGGGTTCAACATGGATACTTTCGGGATCATCTGGACACTCAACAGTGATCCGGTCCCGGGAAAGTGTGGCTACGGTTCCAATTTTGCCGTTGTAATACCGTTTCTGGGGGGAGGCATCGTTCCGGAGAAACATGACCTGGGCCCCGGGTTTCAAAGTCAGGCTGCCGGGTGCAGGAAAGGTATGGTCGGGGAAATCCCCGGTAACATCGGCATCATACGCCTGCCCGTTTCCCGGCAGTTCATTCAGCTGGGCGGCATTGATGGCATCCGCATTCCGGTTGTGGGTGGTCAGCGTGATATAGCCCTGCTTGCGGTCCGGTTTGAAGGAGGGGTTATACCTCTGGTTGAGCAGGTCCAGGGCATGCTCATCAAGGCGGTTGTTCCTGACCCGGCTGAGCAACTCGATGAACTTCGGGTCAGCCTGGCGGTAGATATGGGTCAGTTCAATGGTGACCAGGTCGGTACTGGAAAGGGCCTGGCTGCTGAAAAAATAGACCGACGGGTAGTGCTGCTGCAAAATCTGCCATTCCCCGGGTTTTGCGACCGGTGCCAGCTGGTGAAGGTCCCCGATCATGAGGAGTTGAACCCCGCCAAAGGGTTTGTCCGTGTTGCGGTGAAAGCGCAGGATTGAATCTACACAATCGAGGAGGTCGGCCCGCACCATGCTGATTTCGTCAATCACCAGCAGGTCCAGCCCCCGGATGATCCGTTTCTTTTCTTTGCTGAAACGGAACAGGCGCTGCCGGTTTTTGTCCCAGGATTCGCTGCCCGGGATGAACGGGCCAAAGGGCAGTTGAAAAAAAGAGTGGAGGGTAACACCTCCTGCGTTGACTGCCGCAACCCCTGTGGGGGCTGTGACGATCATCCGTTTGGGTGTTGATTTTTTCAGGGTCTGCAGAAAAGTGGTTTTGCCGGTGCCTGCTTTTCCGGTCAGGAAAATATGGCAGCCCGTATTCTGGACAAAGTCCCTGGCAAGTTCCAGTTCATGGTTTTTTGTTGGCGTTGATACCATGGTGTTTCCCCGGCAGCAGAAGTTTTTTGACAATGAATCGATCCGTATCTGACAGTATTGGGATATTCGATGGGAACCGCTTCGTGGCATAATGCCGTATGTTAACCCATAAAATCAAGGAAGAATTGAAATGAAAGGATTCGAGAGGCAGGGATCTGAACAGGAGCAGGGGCTGAATCCGGAACCATGGCAGGTTCCGGATTCAGCGGGTAAGGCGAGGATCAGTTGTCTTTGGTGTATCCCAGTGGCAGCTTTTTGAACCTGCCCCCGTAGATGATGGGATCACCCTTGTACCCCAGGGCTTTGAAGTCGATGTAGTCGGTGGTGTCGATCAGGTGGCTCACGTCCCGCCCCTGTTCAACCATCCAGGAAAAGTCGGTTCCCTGTCTGGCCAGTTTTTTGAAATCCACGTCCCGGTTGTCCTGGTGGCAACGGTTGCAGGAACGTTCCTGCTTGAGGCTCTCGTGACACTGCACGCAGGACAGGGCGCTTTTTGCCGGCATGACTTCGTGTTCCACACCCCAGTACATCCAGGTCTCCACCCACTTGAACTCTCCGCTGTAGGGCATCTTTGCCTCTTTCATCCCGTCGACGATGGCTTTCTGCCAGTCCAGGTTCTTCCAGTAGGCCGTGGTATCTTCTTTGTTCCTGGGGAACAGGTGGGGAACAACCAGATAGCCGTTTTTGGCATCTGCCGGCTGGACGCCTTTCATGACCTTGAAAGGTGCGATCCTGGAACTGGGGTCTTTGAAGGATCCCACAGGCTCGGTCAGGTTCGTTACCGGTGCGTCCAGGTCAATTTTGTCTCCGAGAAAAACCCGTTTGAAGAAACCACCATACCATCGGTATACCGGTTTGGGGGATTCCTTCCATTTGAATTCTCCCTTCATCCAGTTGTAGTCTTCCATGCCGTACTTGTCTTTTTTGGGTTTACGTGTTTTATCACCTGCCTTGGACCAGTCCCACCACTCCTTGGTGGGTTTGCATTTGGCGTAAACCGGTGAGTGGCAGGTGTTGCACTCAACGTTTTCCGTGTGCTTATTGAGGTGATGGGACAAAAGGCTGTCACCGTAGTGGGGCTTGGTTCCATGGCAATCCTGACAGTCCAGGGCGCCTTCAACCACGGATACGGACGAGCTGCGTCCTTCGATCTTGTGGTTCCGGGTCTTGTGGCATTCAGCACAGGCAAAATCGTATCCGCCCATGTGAATGTCACAGTTCCGGTTGGGGTAGAGCAATTGCCGGGACAGGTCCGCGTGTTTGACCGCTTCGCCGCCGCCACCGTTAAAGTGGCATTCACCGCAGGTTTTCCGGGACGTGTGGCCCACGCTCTTGGCCACGGTGACAAGATCGACATTGGGGTCCGGCATGCCGGCCGCAGGTGGGGCCTTTTTATAGGTTCCGGTGGTATCGTGGCAGACCAGGCAGTCGATCCTGGTCTTGTCGTTGAAGTCAAAGGAGTTGTCTTTCCATCCGTATCCGATATGGCAGCTTGTGCAACGAGCCTCGTTGCTGATCGGGCTGACTCAGAAATTGTTGACAGCTGTGGTTGCCTTTCCGTGCATGACCTCCTTTCTGTGTTCCAGGGTATAGGGGGATGGGCCTTTCCAGAGCCAGTGGGCTGTTTTTACGATGTCGTCACCGGTTTCCTTGTGGCAGCGGAGGCACTCCCGGGTGACTTCCCAGGGCTTGGGATCCGGTCCCAGCTTTACCAGGGCCTTGTGGTCGGGTACGTTTTTTTTATGGCATCCTGCACACTCCACCGGTCCCTTGCCCTGGGTGCGGTGACATTCCAGGCATTGCTGGTGGTAGGCTGCCTTGAGACCGATACGTTCCGGGTGGTCAGGTTTAAACGCTTCCTGGTGACAGGCACTGCAGCGGGTCGTCTCTTTGGCTTTGGGGTCAGTGGGGCGCAAGTGGTGGCACAGGGCACAGTCCTGGGTTGCTTTGGCATGTTTTGAATGCATGAACCGGACAGGTCCGTATTGATCTTCAGTTTTTTTGATGATGGGGCTGTCCAGCAGGAAATAGCTGTGGGTAATGTCTTTCTCCCCCAGGCCCATATCCCGGAGCTTCTGCTGCCGGCAAAGCAGGCACTCGTCCACTACAGTATCCACAAAGGGGACCACTTCCTTAGCCTGTTCCATGGCGTCTGTCTGGTCCGGAGCGCTCCAGTCAGCGGGTTTTGCCTGGTTGTCGTCGGCGGGTTCGGGGGCGGCTCCCGCCGGCAGAACCCAGGCCATTGCCAGAAGCAGAAGTCCCACCAGAAACTCTTGATGGAATCCGGTTAAGCGTTTTTTTCTCATGAAGACACCTCCTGAGAGGGTGCACTGAGCACCGGCAAATGGGTTACGAGAAACCGGTAAATGAACATCAGGGTGGCGATGAGTCCTGCTGTAATGAAAAATTCTCCCACAGCCGGGAAATAGGTGGCTTCACTCACCGGCGGCTGGTATCCGACAACAAACACGTTAACCCGGTTGAGCACCACCCCGCCAACGATCATGGCGCAGGCTGTAAACAGTGCTCCCCGCGAGCGGCGTACCTTGCCGGACAGGAGCATCAGCCAGGGAACAATGACCCCCAGGAGCATCTCCGCGATAAAGGAATTGGTCCTGGCGGTTCCATCCAGGAGGTAGACATAGGTGCCCCGGACAACCATGTCTCCTATTTTAAGTGTCATGTACAGGCCCAGCAGGAAGATGGTGATCCGGGTCAGGGGAGTCAGAACCCTCATTTCGCCGTCCAGTTTCATGGACGCCGTGGCCAGGGTGGTTTCAAACACCACCATGGGATACCCCACGGCAATGGCCGAGGTGAGAAACAAAAGGGGCAGTATGGGGGTGTACCAGAGGGGATGGAGCTTTGTGGGGGCCACCAGCATGAGGGAGCCCAGGCTTGACTGGTGCATGCACGACAGGACGACCCCGGCAATGATAAACACCCACATCACTTTTCCCAGAATCTTGTCAGCCAGACTCAGCAGGGTTTCGACCGGCCCGTTCAGGCCTGCAAGGGGACCGGGAAGGCTGACCCGTCCCTTGAACTGTTCAACAACCACAGGCAGAAATTCGATGTAAAGGACGTTGAGGTAAAACATGACGCACATGGCTACCTCGAACAGGACTGAATTGAAGTTCCAGAACACCATGGGTTTCCAGATAGCCCAGGACCTTCCGATGTCCACCAAAAGACCCAGGACCACAAAGGTATACCCGAGCATGGCACTCAGAAGTGCCGGCCGGACAACCGGTTCATAGGCATGGCGCCCATTGATGTGGGCCAGAAATGCCGTGGTGAACCCTCCGGCTGCCAGGGCGACTCCCGATGCCACATCGATTCCGATCCACAGTCCCCAGGGCCGGGCAGTGGACAGGTTGGACACGTAGCCTATCCCTCCGGTGAAACGGGCAACCAGGGTCATAAATCCGGCGATCATGAAAGCCCCAAGAACAAAAACTCCCGGAGTCCAGAACGGTGTCTTCAGGGGGTGGGGGCGATGGGTCATGGGTTTTCTCCTTTCTCATTGCCGTTGGTAGGCTCATCTTTTTTTGAGGTCCACATGATGCCGCTCAAGAGACCGAAGAGAAGTATGGGGGACCACAGGTAGCTGAACAGGCTGTGCTGGATGGTTTCTGCCAGCTTCGGGGTGGGCTGGTCCGGTACTCTGATAAATCCGAGCTTGTCAAAGGGCACCCCGGAAATGTACATCCAGGATGTGCCGCCGACCTCGTTCTCTCCGTAAATCCTGTCGATGTATTGGGCCGGGTTTTTCCGGATCCGCTCCCTGGCCAGGTCAAGGAGGGCGCTCCGCCTGCCAAAGGTGATGGCTTCCACCGGACATATCTGGGCGCACCCGGGAAGGCCGCCTTTTTCCGAGATCCGTTCAAAACAGAAGGTACATTTCATCACACGGGGTGTAATGGGATTATGGTATTCATAGGCAGGGATCTCAAAAGGACACGCGACCATGCAGTACCGGCAGCCGATGCATTTTGAGACATCATAGAAAACCGAACCATTGCTCTTTTTTGTCAGGGCACCGGCAATGCAGGCCGAGGCGCAGGCCGGGTCCTGGCAATGCATGCACTGGATTTTAACAAAGGTGGGGACAAGCTGGTTATGGGTGTCCAGTTTTCCCGGGAAATACCGGTTTACAACGGTGTAGGCTTTCTCATCCGGACGCCGCAGCCTGTTCAGCACAGTGGGGTCCTCAAAGGGCCTTTCCGGGGCTGGCAGGCCGTTCACTGTATTGCAGGCCTCCTCACACTTTCTGCACCCGATGCACCGGGTCAGGTCCACCAGGCATCCATAGGCGTCAGGCGGCGCCTTGAGAGAGCTTGCCGTTGCGCTCCTGGGGCGGCCGGCCAGTGCTGTACCGGCCGCCCCCATGATCTTGAAAAAACCGCGACGATCCAGATTCATGCTTCCTCCTTGACCGATTTTTTCTGGTTCCCTGTCCGCTCCACAAGGATGCTGAAATGCCGGCCGACTCTTTTCTGTTCTATCAGGCGGTCCTGGGAGCGTTCCACCAGACGGAGAATGTCCTCGAGAACGTCAGGATCCTGCAGGAGAATTTCCAGCATCTGACCTTGTCCCAGGCGGGTCAGGGCGTTTTTAAATTCAAGGAGGCAGAACGGCAGGACAACGCCCATGAGATTCAGTTTATGGATTTCTGTCATGCTCCTGTCCTCCTGGATAATAGGTTGTAAAAACGATGAGCAAGCATCATACCATGGGAGGAATTATTTATAATTATTTGAAATAGCTATATATTTTTTAACGGTTTGACAGTGGTTCCGGTGTTGTGATAAGGATGTGTTTAAACATGTGTTGTTGTGCTGTTAAACGATTAAACAATTAATCGGTCTTTGACAGATTCTCCAAACGACCGGACAGGTAATGGCATGAAAGAGCATGAAATCAACCGGCAGTGGAAACAGATTGTCAACACCATGAACGATGGGCTCATGCTCATCGGACCGGACGGGTCCATTCTCATGGTCAACAAAGCCTTTGAACGGATGACCGGGTACAGGGCCGATGAAATCATGGGCCGGCCCTGTACCCTTATGGGGTGCGATGCCTGTGAGGGTCAGCTTCGCCAGGGTCAGCATTTCTGGTGTACCCTGTTTGAAAAGACCGGGGATATCAAATGCCGGTGCAGTATTCTGAAAAAGGACGGGGGGTTACTGCCTGTCCTGAAAAATGCGGCCCTGCTGGAAGATGAAAACGGAAAACCTTCGGGTGCCGTGGAAACCTTTACCGACCTGTCTGAGCTGGATGCCCTGGACAGGAAACTGTCACAGCTGTCCCGGCAGATGGATGCCGAAGGGGGATTTCACGGCCTTATCGGGAAATCAGTCGTCATGCAGCGGACCTTTGAGATCATCCAGAAATCGGCCCGCAGTGACGCACCCGTGATTATTTACGGTGAAAGCGGAACTGGCAAGGAGCTGGCTGCCCAGGCCATCCATGACCTGGGGTTGCGAAAAGAAGGCCCCTTTGCCATGATCAACTGTGCAGCCCTGAACGAGTCCCTTCTGGAAAGTGAACTGTTCGGGCACATCAAAGGGGCCTTTACCGGGGCCTACCGGCATCGGCGGGGACGGTTCGAGGCAGCCCACGGCGGAGATATTTTCCTGGATGAAATCGGTGATGTACCCCTGTCAATGCAGATAAAGCTCCTCAGGGTACTGGAAACCAAGGCCTTTGAGCGGGTCGGTGACCAAGAGCCGGTGTCGGTCAACGTGCGGTTCATCACCGCCACCAACAGGGACCTGGAGCAGATGATCGCACGGGGGGAGTTTCGCCAGGATTTCTTTTTCCGCATCAATGTTATTCCCATTCATCTGCCGCCCCTGCGGGAGAGAAAAGAAGACATTCCCCTTCTGGTGTCAGGGTTCGTGGGACGCCTTGGGATGCAGACCGGAAAAGCCATTGCCGGTATTGCCGCCAATGCCATGGAACGGTTCATGGAGTACGACTGGCCGGGTAATGTCCGTGAGTTGCGGAGCGCGCTGGAATACGCCTTTGTGGTGGCAGAAAGTGACATTATCACACAGGAGCACCTGCCCCAGAAGATCATGGATGGGGGGAAATCCCACAGCCGGACGATGTGCCTGGCCCCAGGGGATGACAAACAGGAAAAACAGGCATTGCTGGACGCGCTGATTCAGGCCGGAGGAAACCAGACCCGGGCTGCCGGGATCCTGGGCATCAACCGGGTCACGGTGTGGAACCGGATGCGAAAGTACGGGATTGATCTGAAGAGAGTCATCTCATGATGGGGTTACCATGGCCTGGTAAAAGGCCTCATATCCCTGTTTCATGGTGGCGATGTCAAAGCTTTGGTGCATCCTTTCCATGGCCTGGCGGCCAAGGATCTCACGTTCCTCAGGGTTTTCAGCCAGGGCAATAATGGCGTCCCTGTATGCTGCCACATCCCTGCAATCCGGGATCAGAGTGCCGGTAACCCCTGTTTTTACCAGTTCCCCGACGCCGCCCACATCCGGTGCCACGCAGGGAAGGCCCATGCTCATGGCCTGGTACAATACCATGGGAACGCCTTCCCACAGGGATGTCAACAGCAGCATATCACTTGCCTTATACCACAGGGGCAAAGTTTCCAGAGGCTGGTTGCCGTGGAGCAGGACTTTGTCCGTCAATCCGTGCTGTTTCAGATAGGTCGTCAGTTCCTTTTTCTGGGAATTGAGACTGCCGTCCCCGATCACGTTGATCATAAAATCAATACCTGATTTGTTCAGCTCATGGGCCAGTTCAGCCATGACAAGGGGTTGTTTCTGGTAGTCCAGGCGTCCGATGAACAGTATCCGGAATGCCTTCTCCTGACCATGAACCTGGGAAGGCATCTGTCCGTTAACCCTGTCAGGATCAAACAGGGCAGTATCAATGCATCCATGGATCACAGTGAACTTTTCAGGCGAAACATGGGGGTGGATGCCTGTGATATCATCCCTCAGGGTTTGGTACTCAATGTTGTAGTGATCAATATACGGATCGTACCTGCCCGGGATGTCATTGGGAAAACCCACCCGCTGCCCGTTCTCAAGATAATCAAAACAGTGGAACTGGGATACGGTTTTTACCTGGGGAAACCGCTCCTTGATGGCGGGCAGTGCCGCGTAGGCCGATGTGCTGTTCATGATGTGCAGGATCTGAATATTTTTGTGAAGGATGAAATCCAGGAAAAAAGCCTGCTGGTCTATACTATCGGAACAGCCCAGGGCCGGAAGATCATAGATCCCGTCGGCATGGCATCTGAGCTTGAGGAGCCATGTGTTTGTCTGGGGCAGGGTGGTCACGAAAAATTTTCTGAAGCGTCCCGGGTCAAGGTGGGTGAACCAGTCTAGGATCATGGAGTCGGCCCCTCCGGTGATGAGCCAGGGGGCGGCAAAGAGAATGGTGGTCCGGTCATCGCAGGGTCCTGGATCCATGGGCGTTCCCGGTTCAGAAGGAACAATTGCCTGGGGATGGTAAACGCTTTCCAGGTACTCGAACAGGGGATCGGGGTTGCCGTCCGGAGAATAATTTTCCGGATAATAGACCAGGAGGTTGTCCTTTGGATTGACATTAAAGAAAAAATGCCATTTGCGCGGGATCACCACCACAACCCGCTGCTCCCGGTTTTCACACAGGGTCAGAATCCAGGGAAAGGCTGTCAACGGTTCCACCGGGTGGTGCAAGAGATCCACCATGAGCGTGGGCCTGGCGTCTCGGCTGATCCTGGCCTTCAGGTTTGCAACCGGATTTGTCACCACATAGCGCCTGGAGTTTTCCTTTTTTTCCATTTTCCCATGGCTGCTTATATGGCCTTTGTGCAGGTCATTGATGATTTTCTTGAGCAGGGCATGTTTGCGGATCGCATCATCATTGCGTGAGCCCGGCTTGACATAGTACTGGTACAACGGCTCCGGTATCACCCTGCCCACATAGCCGCGTCTGACCATGTTGATGCAGAACTCCCAGTCCTCATATCCGTCTTTCATGACCGGGTTGTACCCGCCTGTATCCTTGAAGGCCCTTGCCGGAAAGACAACGAAACCCACCCTGTTCCGTTCAAGGAGCTCCGTAAAATCGGCATCAACAGTTTCCCATATAAACTCAGGTTCCCCCAGGGAATAGGTCCATGTATAGGTAAAATAGTGGTCGGGCGATGATTCCAGAAGGAGCATGCATTTTTCGAGAAACGTCTTTTCAATGGTGTCATCCGGGTCAAGGGGGAACAGGTATTTCCCGGTTGCCTTTCCCATGGCATGGTTTCTTGCAGCGATGACCCCCTGGTTATTCTGCCTGAAGATATGCAGGTCCGGACGGTTTTCATCTTCCAGGTCTTTGATCCTGGCAATGGTTGCCGGGTCGGTTGAACCGTCATCCACCAGAATGATCTCATAGTTCTGGAATGTCTGGGCATCCAGGGATTCCATCATCCGGTCAATATACCTGCCGTAATTGTAACAGGGCACAATAATGCTGACCAGGGGGCCGTCATGGATTTTCTGTTTCAGATTGACCATTTTCCGTGGCCGGGCTGTTTGACATGTTTTTTTCAGGCTCTGGATTCTCTCCCCCAGTTCGGGAGTTTCCCTGTACCGGCCCAGTATTCCCTTCAGTCGCTCCTTCATGGATTCGGGAAGAAAGACCCTGAGAAGATCCTTGGCACTTGCTTTTACGTTACGGAAACGGGCCAGGTCAAACAGGGCCGACATGGTCCGGTACCGCCTGGAATTGAGAATCGCTGTCAGCTGAAAGGCAAAATCCTGCCGTTCGTGCCATATCCGGGTGACCTGTCCGTTCAGGGATTGGAGCGCCTGATCCTTTTCGGCATTCACCAGGGTAAGCCGCTCCACATGGGATTCAAGTTCCGCTGAATGGCCTTTCAAAGCAGCGAAATGATCACTAAGATTGTTATGCTGCCCCAGGAGTTCATGGTACTGCTGGAACAGGAGTCCGTGCTCTGAGGACAGGTCTGCGAAGCGGTTGTCCAGATCCTTATATTTTCCCCACAGTTCCAGGCCCTGGTCGGACAGCTTCCTGTTGTCAGACAGGACCTTGTCCACGTCTTTTCGGAGCCGTTCATGGTCTGACTGACGTTCCATATTATCCCTGATGTACCCCCCAAGAAGCTGCCGGCCCTGTTCAAAGGAAATTGTTTTTTTCTGGAGCACCATGCACTGGAGCACGGTTTCCTGGGTAATCAGGTGGGTCTCATGGAGAACCCTGAACAGACGTTCCACGTCCAGCTCGTCAAAACCAGGATGGTCGCCAAGAAAAGTTCCCGCCACCCAGGACAGTTCATAAAGGAAATTGGCGCTGGTGGATGAGAGGCAGCTCTCCTTGATGGTATTGCCGTCATGGACCCTGTACTGGAGCAGGGGCTCGTCAACAAACCTGCAGCGCGTGTGCCGGAAGGCTCCCAGAATGAAGGCCAGATCGTTGACATACCTGAAACCGCTGAACCCGCCGTTCAGCCGGATCAGTTCTTTTTTGAACAGAAAATTGGAGGAGGTGCACGCGAAATTGTCCTTAAGCAGACTCAGGACAAGGTCACCGCTTTCATCGTAATACCGCCTGGCCCGTGACAGCCAGTCATGGGTAGACCCCGAGGTGATCACCTTGCCTGCGGCATCTATCAGTTCAACACCTGAGAAGACAAATCCTGTTCCGGGATTGTCTTCCATCTCGCGGATAAGCCGTTCCAGACGGTTTGGGGCATAGCAATCATCGGAGTTGAGAATGGCGATAATGTCTCCGGATGCCAGGTCCATGCCCCGGTTCAGGGTTGGTGCGGTACCTCTGTTTTCCTGGGTGAACAGGCGGATCCGGTCACAGGACATTTTTTGGATTACATCACGGGAACCATCGGTTGAGCCATCATCAACAATGATAATCTCCAGGTCATCCAGGGTCTGATCAAGGACACTGTTAATGGTACTCTCAATGTATCGTTCATGATTGAAGGATGGGATGATGACACTGACTTTCATGGGCCGGTTAACCTCTGGGTCGTTTTTTCTTCCTGTTTTTGGCATTCTTATAAATAAGATAGGCCGGTTTGTAAAGGAGATATGTAAAACAAGCTGTATCAGTTTTGAGAGTCCCGGATCTGACCCGCCGGATAAGGTTTGCCCTGGGCCCCGGAAGTGTGATGGTGTCGGCATGCTTTTGCCGGAATCCGTTGTCAGCCATATCCAGGCCTCGGGGATTCGGCTTGACTGAGTCCAGGTTCACAGGGTTGCAGGGTTCATCAAGACCCGCTGCGCTGCCTGAGCCGGGGCACAGATCAACCAGATTATTCCTTGTGCAGATAGGCGCCAAATCCGCTGGACATGAAGTCCTGGAGCGTTCCATCCTTGCCTTGGGTGATGAGGAGACATTCCGTGCCTTCAAGACGGTTGACCAGATCTATTCCCGCTTTGGGCCCCATGACCATGAGCGCAGTGGCAAGACCGTCTGCAAAGGTGCAGGTATCCGAGATCACCGAGGCGCTGACCACACCCGATGTAATTGGGTACCCTGTGGCCGGATTGATGATGTGCGGGTAGTCCACGCCGTTGATGGTTACAAAATTGCGGTAATCCCCGCTGGTTGCCATGGCCTTGTCCCTTAAGGTCACGATTTTGTAAAGGGTCTGTCCGGCAAAGACCTTATCCGGACGTGAGATGCCGACGCTCCAGGGCATGCTCTTGGCCTTTTCTCCTGAAGTCAGGACTTCCCCCCCGATTTCAACAATAAAATTGGTATGTCCGTACTCCTTCAGCAGCCCTGCAATGCAATCCACGCCATACCCCTTGGCAATGGATCCCAGATCCAGGGTTAAAGAGGGAATGGTTTTCCTGACAGACCGGCCTGTAAGATGAATATTGGCGAATCCGGTTTCCTTGACAAGGGCTGCCACGGTTTCTTTGTCCGGCAGGGTCCTGGGCTCTGACCGGACGCCGAATCCCCACAGGTCCACAAGGGGTTTTACTGTTCCGTCCCAGGCACCACCGGTGAGTTCAAAGAGCAGCTTTGATTGCTCGAGTACATAATGAAAGTCACTTGATACGGGAATGTCCACGTCTGCCTGAGATGCGTTGAATTTGGAGATCTCGCTGGTCTTGGAAAAGATGGACATACTGGCATTGACCATCTGCAGCCTCTGGTTGATGAGGGTTTCAAGGGACAGGGGAGGGGTGTCACCCGGACTGATCAGGGTGACATGAAAGAAGGTGCCCATGGTCTTTCCGGACAGGGTGATTTTTTCTGCCAGACACGGGGATACTGTAAAACAGAGGGCAAGGCACAGAAGAGCCAGGCCTGTAAAGGCGGATTCCATTGGTGTGGGTTGGATTGTGCCCATGAAAACTCCCTGTTGGTACGACTGTCTTAAAATAGCAAATCCCCGGCCACAAGACCGGGGATAGGATGGGCAGTCTTATGGTTAAGACACGTTGTTATGCGGTCTTGATATCCGGGTTGTAGCAGAGTCTGCAGCAGTTCAGGCAACGGCTGGCTTCTGCCAGGGCAGCATCCTCCGGAAGCACAAGATCGACCTCCACAAAGGAATCCAGACGCTTGCTGACCGGGAGTTCAGGCATCTTTGCCCTGGGGGTCTGCCTGATCCCTTTGACAGTGGTAAATATGGATTCGGGTATCCGTTTGTGCTGCAGGGAATCAACCACGGGCTTGACCGTCTCACCCCGGAGAAAAAGATCAATGGACCGGGCCGCCCGCCGTCCACCGCCGATGGCGTCGACGACCAGGGACGGACCGGTTGCGGCATCTCCTGCCGTGAAAACGTACGGGATGGTGGACTGGAGAGTTTCCGGATTGTTTTCGATGGTATTCCACCGGGTGATTTCAAGTTCCGTAATCCTGGGATGGGGATCTTCCTTGAAGGTGACATCCGGGGACTGGCCGATGGCTGTTACGATGGTGTCCACTTCCAAAAGGGTTTCAGAACCTTCAACCGGTTCTGGTCTCCGCCGTCCGCTGGTATCGGGTTCGCCCAGTTTCATCTTCAGGTACTCCAGATGGGTAACCAACCCCTTGTCATTGCCCATGACTTTGGTGGGGGCGGCAAGGAAAATAAAATCAATGCCTTCATGCTCGGAGGCAACAATCTCAACCTCGTTGGCCGGCATTTCTTTCCGGGTACGACGATAAACCATGTACACCTTTTCCAGGCCAAGGCGGAGCATGGTCCTGGCACAGTCAACAGCCGTGTTGCCTCCGCCGATAACGGCTGCCCGCCGGCCCAGATCGATCTTTTCCCCTCCGGAAATCCTGGAAAGGAAATTGATGCCGTTAAAGCACCCCTTGAGATCATCGCCGGGAATGCCCAGGGTGTAGTCTTTCCATGCACCGACACCCAGGAAAACCGCATTGTAGCCTGCAGCCATCAGGGAGCCGAGGCCGAAATCCACACCGAACTTGACGTGATTGTAACTTTTGATACCGAGATTCAGGATTCCTTCGATCTCCCAGTCCAGGACCTTCTTGGGGAGGCGGTATTCGGGAATGCCATAACGGAGCATGCCGCCCATCTTGGGCATGGCCTCGAAGATGGAAACCTCGTGTCCGATGCGTCTCAGGAAGTAGGCGCAGCTGAGCCCTGAAGGACCCCCGCCGATGATGGCTATTTTTTTCCCGGTGTCGGGTGCGCATTTTACTGGAATCCGGGAGCCGGACAGCATCTCGTAATCAGCCACGAAACGTTTTAGCTGGTTGATGGAGACCGGTTCGTCTTCAATGCCGCGCCGGCATTCGGACTCACAGGGATGGGGGCAGACCCTTCCGCAGGACAGAAGCAGAGGGTTGCGCATGCGTATGGTCTGCACTGCTGCCAGATATTCTCCGCTCTTGATCTGTGCAATATACTGGGGAATGTTGATTTCAGCTGGACAGGTCTGGGCGCATGGAGCAAGGGGATCATTTTTCTGGTTGAATTTAAGGAGCCTTTCGGACATGTTTCGGACTTCGATGATGTCCTTGGGGCAGGCCCGCTGGCAGGCACCGCAACCCACACATTTGTTCTCATCCACAACAGGATGTCCGTTTCTGCCAAGGTGTACAGCACCGAACTTGCAGGCACGCACGCAGTCCCCAAGGCCGATGCATCCCACAAGACAATCGCGTTTGCCGCCAAACACGACTTCCATGGCTTTGCAGGAGGTTACCCCCATGTAATGGTATTTGTCCGTTGCCCTGACACCGCCCTCACACATGTTGTAGGCCTTATGGGGTTCAGCGGTACCGGCTTCCATTCCCATGACAGCCGCTACTTTGGCCACACCTTCCGGACCTGAGACAATGCATACGCTAACCGGGGCCTGCCCTTTTACTACCGCCTGGGCTGCGGCGCTGCACCCGGCAAACCCGCATCCGCCGCAATTGGCGCCTGCCAGGTTTTCTTCAACCCGGGCAACCCTTGGGTCTTCATATACGTAAAAGAGTTTTGAGGCAAAACTGAGGATGATGCCGCACACTCCCCCAAGAACCAGCATGAACAATAGAGATTCTGTCATATCAACCTCTTGACCCTGTTGAACTGTTGTTCAGGGTATTATTGGATATGGGTGTTGGGTTGACTTTAAATAACATCAAACCCGCTATCGGTAAACCTGCTATCGGTTTTCCGGACACGTGCGGTCAAGCCATCCCCTTGAAGGCGTAAAAGGACAAGGCGATCAGCCCTGCAGTAACTAGTCCCAGGGATGTGTCCTGGAGCGGCCTCGGAACCCGGGCCAGGTTGATGCGCTCCCTGAGCCCGGCAAAGAGAATCAGGGCAAGGGCGAACCCTGCGGCATAGGCAAAGGATGTCACCAGGGACTCCAGGAAGGTGTATCCTTCGTTGATGTTGATCAGGCACACACCCATGACCGCGCAGTTGGTTGTTATGAGCGGAAGAAAGATGCCCAGTCCTGCGTACAGGGCCGGAATGCTTTTTTTCAGGAACATTTCGACAAACTGAACCAGGGAGGCGATGATCAAAATAAAGGACAGCGTGCTCAGGTAGCCGATGTTCAGCGGTTTCAGGATATAGGCGTTGGTCAGCCAGGTTGCGGCACCGGCCATGACAAGAACAAAGATTACAGCCATGCCCATACCCACGGCGGTTTCCATTTTCTTGGAAGTGCCCAGGAACGGACAGTTGCCGAGGTATTGGGCAAGAAGGATATTGTTGACAAGAATACAGCTGATGGCAAGAACAATTAAGTCGGTCATGAATTGTCTCCTTTATTTCTTACCCATAAGGTTCATCAGGCAGAGCATCAGGCCGAGGCAGACAAACGCTCCGGGGGCTTCGACCAGGAAGTTGAACGGCTGGAAATGGGGGCCGAACACAGCGTGACCATAAAAGGTGCCGTACCCGAATATTTCCCTGAAGGCACCGAGCACGGCCAGGGAAATGGTGTAGCCGATCCCCATGCCAAACCCGTCGGCAATGGACAGGTGAATGGGGTTCTTTCCGGCAAAGGCCTCAGCCCGGCCAAGCAGAATGCAGTTTACGACGATGAGGGGGATGAAGATACCGAGCTTCAGGTACAGGGGATAGGTAAATGCCTGCATGACCAGCTCCACAACCGTAACAAAGGTGGCGATGATGATGATATAGGCGGCTATCCTAACCTTGCTGGGGATGACGTTCCTGAGCATGGAGATGAGCAGGTTGGAACAGACCAGAACAAAGGTAACGGCAACGCCCATACCGATACCGTTCTCAACGGTCTTGGTTACGGCCAGGGTGGGACACAGCCCGAGAACTAGTCTGAACGGAGGTACTTCGGCCCAGAGTCCCTTCGTGAATTCTTTTACCATGGATTGAGACATTGCTGATTCTCCTATTTGGCCATGTTCTGGATTTGTTTCAATATTTCAGGTTTCAGCCGGGTGTAGATATCCTGGGCCTGGGCGGCTGCAATACATACACCTTTTGAGGTGACCGTCGCTCCTGACATGGCATCGATATCACCACCGTCCGGTTTGATGGCAAATTTCCGGTCCATCTTCATATTGGAGAACTGGGAAACAAAGGTGGGATTGTCCTTGGCCCGGGACCCCACTCCCGGGGTTTCGCTGTGGGTGGTGACCCTGACACCAACGATGGCATCGGTGTCGATATTGATGCCCACCATGAGTCCCAGGTCCCCGCCGAATCCCTTGCCAGTGGTTTCAAAGGCAACGTCCAGGGGTTTGCCGTCGATTTTTCCAACAAAGAAGGTGATCTCCTGGTCCTTGTCCTTGATCTTGAACCGGTCTTTCATGGGATCGTTGGTCACATCACTGAGAATCGAACTGACGGCCGGAGCTTTCTGGAATTTCAGGACCTGGGCTTCAATCCTCTCCTGGGTGCCTGTTCTTACCGCTGCGAGAATGCCGCCTGAAAATGCGCTAAGCAGCGTCAGGACGACAACCATGTTTATCATTTCACGCATTGTTCACACCCTTTCCCAGAGCTTTTGGTCTGATCTTGTCAATGAGCGGGTTAATTAGGTTGATGATGAGGATTGCAAACACGGTGCCGTCAGGATAGGCCCCGATGTTTCGTATTAGGATAGTCATGACGCCTCCCATGGCGCCATAGATGAGCATAGGGATGAGGTTGACTGGGGACGATGAGGTCTCCGTTGCCAGGAAAAAGGCACCAAGCAGGGTGTATCCGGTAAAGAGATGGAACAGGGGGCCGGCATATTTCTCAGGATGGATTGCGCTGAAGATAATGGCTGTAACGATTATCCCGACAATGTATGCCATGGAAATTTCCCACCGGATATAGCCGCGCAGGATCAGATAGAGCCCGCCTATTATCAAGGCCAGACCGCATACCGAACCGATGGCTCCGACCTGTTTGCCGAGGATGAGATCAGAGAGGCTGAACAGATCGACTGCTGAAGGCCCCTGGTGTCTCAGGGCACTCAGGGGTGCCAGGGCCTTGAAGGAGAAATCATAGGTCAGGAGGGCAGCATCGAAATCAAAGAAATTTTTCCAGGAAACCATGAGTACGGCTATCCCGATGAGGGTCGGGTTAAAGGGGTTGGCACCGATACCTCCGTATACCTGTTTCCCGACGACAATAGCCACAAAGGTTCCGATGACAACACCCCACCAGGGTACTGTGGCAGGAAGCATCATTCCCATGAGCAGTCCCGTGACCGCGGCACTGCAGTCACCGATGCTGATGGAGCGCCGGGCGGCCACATTAAAGAGAAGTTCCCAGATCATGGCCGTGGAGACAGACAGACAGATGACGCCCGCAGCGGGTGCCCCAAATGTCATGATACCGACGATGACTGCGGGCAGGGCAGCCAGCATGATGTTGTAGTTCATGACCGAGATCCTGTCGCCATCATGCCAGAATGGGGCGTGGGAGACGGTGAATTTATTCTGTTTAAGCATTGTCGGCCTCACTTTCCATAGCAAGCTCCATTTTCAGGAGTTCATGTTTTCCAAGGCGTATGTATTGGAACAGGGGGATTCTTGCCGTGCAGACATAGCCGCACAGACCGCATTCGATGCATGATTTGAGATCATGGCCGTCGGCAGCCTCTTCGTAGAGATCAGCTTCAAGGAACCGGACCAGGAGATTGACCTGGATTGAAGCAGGGCAGATTCGGACGCATTTTCCGCAATTGATGCAGGGGTAGTCCGAAACATAGGGGATGATATCCCGGTCCTGTATAATGATGGTGTCCATGTCCGGCTGTACGGGATGGTACAGGGTATAGGTCGCAAACCCCTTCATGGGGCCGCCGATGATTACCCTGTCCTGATCGCCGGCAGACAGGTCAAAGGGCTTCAGCAGTCTGTGTATGGGTGTGCCGATGGCTGCTCTTACGCGGTGCCTGACCCCGTTCTTGCCTATAATGGTGACCAGTTTGTCGTAAACAGGTTGCCTGGTATCCATGGCCCTGGCCAGGGCTACCACAGCCTCGACGCCGATAAAGCAGATTCCCATGTCTTCAGGGGTGCTACCGGCAGGGATGGTGATGCTGAGATGGTTTTTTACGACCAGATGGGGCAGGGCGGACGGATAAACCGGCGAAATCCTGTACACCTGGAGACCGTCAAAACTGCTCAGGTCTTTCATCTGTTCGGGTATGGTGATGGCCACCTTGGATATTCCGGTGATCTGCTTGAGGAGCTGAATCCCCCGTTTGATTTCCATCTGGTTTTTCAGCAGGAAATACTGGCGGGTGGTAGACATGAGGTCGTTGTCCATACCGGAGATCACCAGGGTGTGTATCTGGCTTCCCCGACGCTTGAGCTGCTGTATGGGGAGGGCACCGGGGATGGACCTCAGATAAGCGTCGCACAGGTCCATATCCGGAGAATCAGCCTGATTTGAAAAGCCGTTGTCCTGGTCATCCTTGGGATTGCGTTCAAGGATGATGTAGGTGGATATGGATCCGAAATCACCGGAGTAGGTAGCGATGGCGGTGATGGTGCCTGTGCAGGGAGACAGGGCGTATCCGGTGCTTTCCTTGTAAAGGAAGAGGCGCTCCCCTGTTTTGACCACATCTCCTTTTTTAAGCCGGGTCTCCCTGGAACTGTCCAGGGGTTCGTCGAGCAACAGTATCAGACGAGGGGGCATGGGAATCATTGCAGGTTCTTTGGGATCGGGCTCAATAAGATCGTAATTGAGCTTTGGTCCAGTCAATCCGATAAATGATTTCTTCATCATAACAAACCTTTATCCGGTAAAAGTTCCATGGTTTCAGCCCCTTGGAGGCAGCTTTGTCAGGCCGTTCAGACTATATGGCGTGGCATGCGTTACATTCCACGGGGCCTGATCCTGAATTTTCGTGACATCCTTTGCATTTGGCATGGAATGCATCGGTTTTTGACGGCATGCTTTCGTCGCCTGTGGATTCGTGGCACTCACCGCAGTTGTAAACCTCACCATCCTCGATGTTGTGATGGCAGTCCACACAGGACAGGCTGTAGTCCACAGTGTGTACCTGGTGGGTGAACAGCACCTTACCGGCAGCATTTTGAAACATGAGACGAATTGGTTCTTCAGGGGCAGGCGGGTGAAAGGCGGCATAACATGCGATGCCGGAAATCAACAGGATAACGGTAAGAAATGAAGCGATCTGCAATTCTTTTTTCGAGGTCATAGCTATTGCGCCCTCTTCGGTTAAAAGTCGCTGGGAATGTATAAAACGACAAAACGAAAACTCAGATTCATCTATCGCAAAGCTGGGTAATGTTCAAGAAAAAAATTCAATTTTTTTAGAGGGTCAGGGGGTCTTTGCTGCAACCGGCAGGGGTTTTTCTTGAAATTCTAATTAGAAAGGGTTTGTATTCATTCCTGAGGGCCAGGCTTTTGCCGGATACCCGGATCGCGGCAAATGCAATTCCAAATCCGGCAAATCCTGCCAGGCAGGCGGTAAGGGATGGATCAGTACCCAGGCTGGATGCCATGGTCTGGCCAGTCCCGGCTCCGATGATCAGAAGGATGACCGGGAATACGTAGAGAAGGAACGAAAGTTTCAGCAGGGGGGCTGTCTGAAAGCCGATGATCACCTGGTCACCGGTTCTGGCATTGATGGTGTTTTCAACCTGGACAAACATTTCCTTGGAGCCGTGTGCTCCTTCGGTGCAGGAGCCCTTGGCCTCACAGGCCTCACAGGCGCTGGACCGCATTGTCCTGACCCAGGCCATGGTCGATGTTGTGCTGGTGATGACTCCCTTTTCGGTAACCATGATGATATGGGTCCTGTTCATCTCCGGTGCAGATGGCAGACTGGCCGGCAGATTTCTGGTGACGGGGTTTCAGGCGTAGATGCTCAAAGTCAGTGAGCTGTTTTTCTGCCGGTATTCCTGTTCAAGCTTCCGTTTTTCCTGCTCATAGTCAGATTCGAGATGCTGCTTTTCCACTGCATGCTTCTGTTCGAGGTCATCACGCTTTCTGGCATATTTCTGCTGAAGCGTCTGTGCTTCAGCAGAAATACTGAGTTTCAGGGCCGGGGAATCCGAAGACTGTGCGTTCTTGTCCGTTTCCCGTGTCTGGACCGATGGGGACTGGGTATCCGTATTGAGGAACGTCTGAACCTGGTAGGGTGTCAGATTGTTTATGCCGGTAAGTAGGGCTGGCATGGTTCACCTCTTAACGAATGCTGAAACGTTATCCGACTACATCAATCATGGCTCTTGGTTCCTGGCTCTGAGTATCGGCCGGCGGCGGTGGCGGCGGAGGCTGCTGGCTCGTCGTGTCGGCTGCAAGTATGGCCCTGGCTTCAGGGGTGATGCTGACCTGGAAGGCCTGCTGGTTCTGACCTGCCTGCGACTGTCCCAGGGGTGCAGTCGTCTGGTTTTGCCGGGGAGCCTGACCGGCATTGCTTTCTGCCGGTGCCGTGATTTTCTGCATGCTGGCATAGGCACTGTTGCCCATGACACTATTTATATTCATGAAAAACCTCCATCTGACGGGTATGGATGATGTTATAAGAATATACAGGAAAAGTGCTCATGTCAAATTTTTATTACTTTTTTCTTGACAAGGAGAGGCTGGTTGCTATATAAGATTCGGGTCTTCGGGCGGGTAGGATCAGGCCCTGGACACCTGCTCCCCAGTAGCTCAGTCGGCAGAGCGAGTGGCTGTTAACCACTTTGTCCGCGGTTCAAATCCGTGCTGGGGAGCCAAAAAATTACACCATGTCGAACAGTGTTCGATTAGGACAAAGCAGCCTTGGATGACCTCCAGGGCTTTTTTTTTATCAAAAGTGGGACGCCGCTGTCAAGCAAAGACCTGGCCGGATTTGTTCTTGACAGAATTAGGGTTTGCGGCATAATGTTCTACACATATAATAGGACAAGGGTGTGCCGTGGGCGCACGTGTTCTGTCAGGGTGGGATAACCAGTGCAGAAAAAAGACGCCAGCAAAATACTGACCATTGATGATGAAGCCTATATCCGAAAGAGCATACGGACTTATCTGGAGGACTACGGGTTTGAAGTCTTTGAAGCCGAGAATGGCAGGGCAGGACTTGAGATGTTCGATCAGGTCCGGCCCGATCTTGTGCTCCTTGATCTGAGGATGCCGGAAATGGACGGGCTCCAGGTCCTGGAGATATTAAAACTGAAATCTCCGGATACGCCGCTGATCGTAGCCTCAGGTACCGGTAATATAAATTCTGTAGTAGAGGCTCTTCACCTGGGAGCCTGGGACTATATTCTGAAACCGGTTCAGGACATGAGCGTTCTGTTCCATTCGGTGTCAAAATGTCTGAAAGAGAGCCGGCTTCAACTTGAAAACAGGGCATATCAGGAGCGGCTCGAAGAACTGGTCAGGGCCCGGACCCGGGAGTTGAAAGACAGCGAAGAACGCTATAAAGCCATTTTCGAGTATACTGGTACGGCGACGATCATCGTGGAAAACACTGGTCTGATATCCATGGCCAATACACGGTTTGCGGAACTGGCCGGATTGAGCCGTTCCGAGATCGAGGGGAAAAAAACCTGGGAAGAATTTGTCACCGGTGAAGACCTGGCGCAGATGAAGCTCTATCATGCCCGTCTGGTGGCGGCCGGGGATCTGGACCTGTCCCAGGAGCAGTTCGAATTCAGATTTGTCCGGAACTCAGGGGGAAAACGGTATGTTTCCCTGAACGTGGGCCAGATTCCGGGAACGCTGAAGTTTGTGGCATCCCTCTTGGATATCACGGAAAAGAAGCGTGCTGAGCAGCGGTGGCAGAGCCTGGAAAAGCAGCTTAGAAAATCCCAGAAAATGGAAGCCATCGGAACCCTTGCCGGTGGGATAGCCCATGATCTCAACAATATCCTGAGTCCCATACTGGGGTATGCGGACATGATCATGGGCTCAACAGACCCCGAGGACATCACCTTCAAGCGCAGCGAAAAGATACAGAAGGCAGCTTTCAGGGCAGCGGATCTGGTCAGTCAGATTCTTCTGTTCAGCCGGCGTGATGAAGAGGAAAAAAAACCCATGCGGATTTATCCTGTTGCCAAGGAGGTCCTGAAACTGCTCAGCGGATCCATCCCGTCAACCATCCGTATCCTGGACCGTATCGATACCGGGTGCGGCTTTGTGGAGGCCGATCCGACCCAGGTCCACCAAATCATCATGAATCTGTGTACCAACGCCTTTCATGCCATGGAAGAGACCGGCGGCGAGTTGACGGTGACCCTGAATATGGTGGATCTGTCCGCAAAAGAGGCAGGCGCCTTTGCCGATCTGAAACCCGGGAGATACGTCAGACTCCAGGTGACGGACACGGGATGCGGCATGGACGAGTCTGTCCAGGAGAGGATCTTTGATCCCTACTACACAACCAAGGAAGAAGGGAAGGGAACAGGGCTGGGGCTGTCCATCGTCTACAGCATCGTCAAGGGGTATCAGGGGGAGGTCCATGTCAAAAGCGCTCCAGGGCAGGGGACCGTCTTCACTATTTTGTTGCCCGAGGTGAGCGTAACATCCTTCCAGGAAAAGGACCCCCAACGTTCACGCCTGCCGGGAAAGGCTTCGGGAGAAATGATCCTGGTGGTTGATGACGATACAGCCATAGCCGATATGTTCGACGAGGGATTGAAACTGCTGGGGTATGGCGTAAAGACAGTATATTCAAGTCTGGATGCCCTGGAATTTTTCAAGATCAATAGCCGGAGTGTTGACCTTGTGGTCACCGATCAGACCATGCCGGGAAAAACAGGCTTTGACCTGGCCAGGGAAATGATCATTCTGCGGCCGGAAATTCCTGTTATCCTGTGCAGCGGTCATGGCGGCGGGGTCAATGCAAAGCGGGCGGTGGAGGCGGGCATCAGGAGGTTTGTCATGAAACCTGTTACGGTTGATGACCTGTCCAGGGAAATTCAACACGCGTTAAGGGGTTAATCGCAGGAATAAGCGCCTAGGCGTTGGGAGGGAAGATGCCTGAATCATCTGTAAAGGTTCTGGTTCTGGATGATGAAGAGAGTATCCGGCAGAGCATTGCGGCCTACTTGGAAGATGAGGGAATACTTGTGTTCCAGGCATCCAGCGGAGAAGAGGCCATTGATATCGTATCCAATACACCCATAGAAGCGGCTGTTGTGGATATCAGGCTCCCCGGGATGGACGGCAATTCGTTCATGGTAAAGGCCGGACAGATCAGGCCTGGAATACGGTTCGTAGTCCATACCGGGTCTGCGGATTATATTCTTCCGGAATCGGTCATGGCCATCGGGGTGGGGCCGGAGAATGTTTTCATCAAGCCTGTCCACGATTTGAGGATTCTGATGGAAGCTCTTAAACTGACCTAGGGATCTGTCCGCATGTCCGGGATGAGAGGTGTTCAATCATCCCGGTAGTCGCGTTCCGTGAAGAAATTGTTCTTGTGCATGAGGGCTCAATTGCATGGCTGACACAACCCGCACCATTCTTATAATCGATGATGAAGCCTATATCCGCGACAGCGTCAAGAGTTTCCTGGAAGATTACGGTTACGCGGTGATTGAGGCCAGTGACGGGAACCAGGGTCTTGAAAAGTTCTCATCTGAAAAGCCCGATCTTATTCTATGCGACCTGAGAATGCCGGAGATGGACGGCCTTGAAGTCCTGGGAGAAGTAACACGCAACTCCCCGGAAACCCCCATCATCATTGTTTCCGGTGCAGGCAATATAGCAGACACGGTAGAGGCCCTGCGCCTGGGGGCATGGGATTACATCATCAAACCCATCCAGGACATGAACGTTCTGTACCATGCTGTCGGCAAGGGCCTTGAAAGGGCAGCGCTGATCCGGGAGAAGAACCGGTACCAGAAGGACCTGGAAAAAGCTAATGCAACCTTGAAGGACTCCCTTGAAACCCTGGAGCGGACCCGTGATCAGCTGGTTCAGTCCGAAAAAATGGCTGCCCTGGGCGGACTGGTCGCAGGGGTTGCTCATGAGATCAATACCCCTGTAGGGGTAGGCGTTACCGCAGCTTCCTTTCTCCAGACCAAGACCGAAGAACTTCAGCAGCTTTATGCATCCGGAGAGCTGAAGCGGAGCGATCTGGAGTCCTACCTGCAGATCATTGAAGAAATATCCCACTCCATTTTGATCAACATGGAGCGGGCTGCAGAACTGATAAGCAGTTTCAAGCAGGTGGCCGTAGACCAGTCCAGCGAAGAAAAACGTTTTTTCAATCTCAAGGACTACATCGGGGAGGTCCTGCTGAGCCTCAGGCCCAAGTACAAGAACACCGGCCATGAGATTGAAGTCATCTGCGACAGCGACCTGGAAATTTATTCCTATCCGGGGGCATACTCGCAGATCGTGAGCAATCTCATCATGAATTCCCTGTTCCATGGGTTTAAGGGCATTGACAACGGCAAGATGCGCTTTGAGATAGGCCTGAACAACTCTGTTATTGATTTTGTTTACACTGACAACGGGGTGGGCATGACCAGGGAGCAGGTCGCCAAAGTGTTTGATCCGTTTTTTACCACCATGCGGGGCAAGGGCGGAACCGGCCTTGGCATGTCCATCGTATTCAACCTTGTTACCCAGACCCTGGGGGGAACCATCCGGTGCGAGAGTAACCCGGGCAGCGGTGTGGCGTTTATCATGCAGTTCCCCGATTCACGCCTCAGACCCGGCGAACAGAAAAGGGCATGACAGCTTGCGGGGTAATCCCCCTGAAAATAAAATGAAAAGACTCCGGCTGGAAGATCATGCAGATTTTTAATCCTTCAAGATGGTACCTGCACCCGGTATTCATATTTGCCTGCTCCATTGTGGCCCTGGCCACGGCACTGATGCTCACCGTATCCTGGTATATGGAGATCACGGCTGCGCTGGAAGTCATCATCAAAAATTTCCATATCGATCCCGGACAGATTTTTCCCTCAAAAACAGGGATGATTTTCCTGGTTCTCACCCTGCTCGTGACGGTTGTCCTGGCCGGGATTCTGCTGGCATTCATCTATTACCAGCGGACAGCGCGTCTGTTCAGGCTTCAGCATAACTTCATCTACAATTTTACCCATGAGCTGAAAACACCGGTGACATCCCTGAAGATATATCTTGAAACCTTTCTCAGGCACAACCTGCCTCCTGAAGAAATCCGCAAGTACACCGAGTACATGCTGGCTGATGTGGGGCGTCTCACCGATAACATCAACAGCATATTGAACCTTGCCCGAATCGAGAGCCGGACCTACGGAGCGGATCTGACCAACCAGGACCTGGTCCGGTTGATCAGGGATTTCTGCAACAGGAGCAGAACCCTGTTCCGCAACCTTACCATCACCGTTGACAGTCCGGCAGACCAGGTTTTTGTCTATCCGGTGAATCTGCTGCTTTTTGAAATGCTTCTCATGAATATCCTGTCCAACGCCGCCAAGTACAATGAGTCGGAAACCCCCCGGGTTGCAATTGTGTTCAGACCGTTAAAGCAAAAACTGGTGGTTGAGTTCGCAGATAACGGCATCGGTATTGAAAAGCAGGAGATAAAAAAGATTTTCAGGAAATTTTACCAGACCCGTCGCCAGGATGGCTCAGATGTAAAGGGCAGCGGGCTGGGATTGTATCTTGTTTTCAGCATAGCCCGGATTCATGGATGGAAAATCGCAGCTTCCAGCCGGGGAAAAGGGGCGGGTGCGGTATTCAGCCTGACGCTGCCCACCCATGAACATGTGGATGTTAAAAAGAGGAACCTATGGAAAATGCTGACCAAAAGCGTATCCTGGTCATAGAGGATGAAGAGCACATCGCCGAAGGGATAAAATTAAACCTGGGAATGCAGGGATACGATGTGATGACGGCTTCGGACGGACTTGACGGGATTGACCGGTGGCAATCCTGGAAACCGGACCTGATCGTTCTGGATATCATGCTTCCCGTGGTTGACGGCCTGTCCGTTCTTAAAAGTATCCGTAAAGAAGATGCCATGCTTCCGGTCCTGATTCTTTCAGCCAAGAGCAGTGCCCAGGACAAGGTTCGGGGGCTTCAGGCAGGGGTGGATGATTACCTGGCAAAACCCTTTGACCTGGACGAATTTCTGCTCCGTGTTCAGCGCCTTCTGGCCAGGCAGTCCTGGTACAGGGAAAAAAATGGGCCCGGGGCAGCCCATGGGACAGCAGTCATGGATGGGGAATACCGGTTCGGAGACAACCGGGTGGATTTTTCCACCGGCAAGGCGGTGTGCGAGGCAGGGACGATTGTTCTCACCGAACAGGAAATCAAACTCTTCAAAGCATTTGTGGCCAATAGGGGGAAACCCGTGTCCCGCCAGAAACTTCTGGAAGCCGGATGGGGGTACTCCAGTGATACAACAACCAGGACCGTGGATAATTTCATGGTCAGGTTCAGAAAATATTTTGAAAAAAATCCGAAACATCCCCGCTATTTCCAAAGCCGCAGGTCCGTGGGGTATCTTTTTGACCATTGACCCTGTGGACATAATCTGAGGGGAGTCAAGGCTTCAGGTCCTGGGAGGTCCTGCCAGGAGTGTCATGATGTGATCCGCACCGATGGTCCTTGTTTTCCAGACCGCTGGCGCTTTTCGGCCATGGAACCTGATCGCGGAATCCAGGATTTCAACCCTGTGAAGGTTCTCGTGGAAACCCTGCTGCAGGTACTTCAGAAAAGCTTCCTTGACTGTCCATTGCCGGATGATTTCAGCGACCGGAGGATTGTCTCCCATGGAATCGATCTCCTGACGGGTAAAGGCGGTTTTCATGAACATGGGGTCGGGTCTTTCGCCGACCTGTTCCAGGTCCAGACCGATATCAATGGATTCCGCCAAGCAGACAGCCGCAGCAGCATAGTCACCTGAATGGGTAATGGAGAGTTTGACCCGCGGGTAGGGTTTCAGCCATGGTGCGCCTTTGTCCCTGTATTCGATTAGGGTATGGGATGGGGTGTGGTCAGGATCGATGAAGGCAGCAACCATTTTTCTGACGATATATCTGCCGGCCATCCATTCCACCTGTTTTTTAAGACTCCTGAATCCGTTTACCTGATCGAGTTCTTCCTGGGAAAGAAAAGTGCTCGTGAAGTCCGGGTGGCTGAACATGAGATTTTTTCGGGTTCTGTAATCCAGGGTTATGGGGATGCGAATAATGCTTTGGACAAAATCCTTGAAATCCAGGAAGCACACCTGGACAACGGCATGCTCCCGGGTGCTGCCCAGGCGCAGGTGAACTGTTTCCGAACACAGGGTCATGGAAAGGTCTGTTTCCTTTGCCTTGATTGAAACGATCAAATTCTGCGGCTTCGAAGATTTGCGTCCCCGGAGCACTGCCCAGGGGCAACGGCCACGCCATGAGTATAGCCAAACCTGAATCCCTTGTCAAACAGCATTGCAGCAGGGGGTGTTCCGGGGGCTGGTGCGTGTGGGTCCAACCGGGATTTGTTCAAGGGAGGCGGAAAATTTCAGTCATATTATTAATACGTTGAAAGAATGGGCTTTACTTTTCAGGCCAGGTTTTATTAAAAGAGTCATGGGGTATGATCAGCATGCAAGGAGTGGACTATGGTTTTGAATTCGATGACAGGGAAAAGTACGAAACAGTATGTTTCGTTCCGGATTGATGATTATCTCATGGGCATTGATATCACCAAGGTCAGGGAGGTCAACCTGCTCCTGGATATTACACCGGTACAGCATGCGCCCGATTTCGTCAGGGGGCTTATCAATCTCAGGGGCCAGATTGTAACGGTACTTGATCTAGGGATAAAGCTGGGGAGAACCGACAGGGAGATAACCCAGGACAGTCACAATATTATTCTCAAGCATGATGATGTGGGTATCCTTGTGGACAGTATCGGTGATGTCATTGAGGTTTTTGAAGACGATCTTGAAATTCCGCCGGCTAATATGGACATGGCCGTAAGCTATATTGACAGTGTAATCAAGCTGGACAAGGAACTCATGATGGTGATTTCACCGGAAATGATTCTTGAGCACTCAGACTTAAATCCTCAACCGGTGAAAATGGGGTAATGTAATGGGCGATCAAAATGGGAAATGCAGCTCAGCCGGTTTTGACAATGATTTTATAACCGAGATCAAAGATGATCTGGATCTTCTTGAGCCGGATCTCCTGGCCATGGAAAAGGAAGGGAGCCGTGTCGGTGCTGATCTAATCAATCATGCCTTCAGGGCCATTCACAGTATTAAGGGTGGGGCCGGTTTCTGCGGATTAAGAGACCTTGGGGCCATCAGCCATTCCATGGAAAATGTTCTCATGCGGATCCGGGACGGAAGGTTGGACATCACTTCTGAAATCGTTGATGCACTCCTTGCAGGGCTTGACCGGATGAAACTGATGATCAGCAACCTGGGGACAGGTACTCCGGTAGAATTTCTCCGTGAAAAGCAGATTCTGGATGGGATTGTTGTCGAGGGTGCCTCCCCTGTCCGGCAACCTTCTTTTTCAGATTTGCCGGAACAGTCCGGAACCGGGAAAACGAAGCCTCCTGTTTCCCCTCCCGGCACAATCTGTCCTGACAGCGCTTCTCTGGATTCCGCCGGAAACCTGTCGTTCAGGGGCAGATCCTTCAAAGTGGAGCAAGAGCAGTTGGAGCGTGCTGCCAGGGAAGGGAAATTTGTGTATGTGTTAGTTATTGAAGCAAAAAAGGACATTGCCGCAAAAGGCCGGAATGTCAGAGCCCTCCATGATGACCTTGTCAGCACGGGAGAGATCCTGTATGCGGACCCGGATCTGTCAGACATGGGCAGTGGCGATGCAGCCGCAGGTGACAGTTTTTTTGCAATTGTCCTGGCCACCATCCTTGATACGGAATTTCTTGCCGAAGTCATTGAGATTCTGCCGGAACAGATACTGCGGTTGGACCCCCCTCCTTTGGGAAAAGTCGTGGCATCCCCGCTATCCCCTCCTTTAGACGCAAGACCCGGTCCTATAGACAGTGTCGCTTCCCAGGCATCTGAAAGGGAAGCTATCCCGGTACCTGTCCGGGAAGATTCTACCAGCAAGCCCCCGAGGGATACAGGCGAGGAAGCCCATAGACCCGAAATCAAAAAGCCCGGTGAGACCATCCGTGTCAGCGTGGATCTGATATCGCGCTTGATGAATCTTGCAGGAGAGCTGGTTCTGGGAAGAAATCAGCTCAAACCCCTGATCGAGGGGTATGCCCGGGAAGATACCGGTGTGAACAGTGTCATGCAGAATCTCAACCTGGTGACCACGGAGATCCAGGAGGATATCATGCAGCTCAGGATGCAGCCGGTGAGCATTCTCCTGGGGCGTTTCAACCGCATGGTCAGGGATATGGCAAGAATACTGTCCAAGGAGGTTGAGCTGGTTGTCCAGGGTGGAGAAGTCGAACTTGACAGGACCGTTCTCGAAGGGCTGGCCAACCCATTTACACATCTGATCCGCAACTGCGTAGACCATGGAATTGAGACCCCGCAAGAGCGCAAAGCCCTGGGAAAACCAGGAACCGGTACCATTACCATCCGGGCTTTTCACCAGAGTGGTCATGTCCATATCATTATTGAAGATGATGGCAGGGGGATGGCCCCGGACAGGATCGTCAGGGCAGCTCTGGACAAGGGCATCATTTCAGCAGCCAAGGCCGACGGTATGACCGATAAGGAAAAAATAGGCCTGATCTTCCTGCCCGGTTTTTCCACCGCCGATGTGGTCACTGATATCTCGGGCCGGGGTGTGGGCATGGATGTGGTAAAAACCAATATCGAACAGCTCAGGGGTGTCATCGATATTGAATCCGAACCCGGAAAGGGGACACGGGTTCAGATTATCATCCCTCTGACCCTGGCCATAGTTTCTGCCCTCATCCTGGGAACCGGCCAGTTCCGGTTTGCCATTCCCCAGATCAATGTCAGTGAGGTGGTATTCCTGAAACCTGGAGATCTGCAAAATAGTGTAGAGAGCATCAACAGGTCGGATGTGATGCGGTTCAGGGGAAGCCTTCTGCCCGTTGTGAGACTGAGAACCCTTCTGGGAATGGAAACCCTGTTTGAGGATTCAGCATCCGGAGCGATTAAAACCGAGCGGCGGCACACCATTGCAGACCGACGGAACAGTAAGGCTGAGCCGGAGGGCCAGGACTTGAGGGCAAGGAAGAACGACCGCCGAAAAACAGACTGGGGAGCCGTGTATGTGGTTGTCCTGAAAGTGGGGAACAACCGGTTCGGTCTTTGCGTGGAAGATCTATACGATATGGAAGAAATCGTCGTCAAACCCCTGTCCCATTTTGTCAGGGACTGCCGGTGCTTCAGCGGGGCCACCATACTGGGGGACGGCAAAGTGATCATGATTCTCGATGCGGTAGGCATGGCCGCATTTGCCGGGCTCAGGTTCGATGCCGTCAACGCGGAGGCTGAACGGAGAAAAGCCAGGGAAATGGAGGCCAGGGCAACCGAGGTCCAGGCAAGAAACGTGATCATTTTTTCCAGTGCGCGGGACGAATTTTTTGCCCTTCCCCTGTCCAGGATAGCCAGGCTTGAGTCCATACGGATAGGAGATATACACCGGATCGGAAGTAAACGGTTCATGAAGTACAATGATTCAACCCTCAGCCTGGTCAAACTTGAAGACATGCTGCCTGTGTCACCATGTGTCATGGATGATCCGGAATTGCACGTCATTATTCCCAAGGGGATTTCAATGCAGTCAGGGCTGGTGGTTCATAAAATCATAGACACCATGGAAATAGCCCGTGCCCTTACCCGGGATGCAACGTCTCCGGAAGGTGTGGAAGGCAAGGCGTTTATCGATGGCAGGCTTGTCCAGTTTCTTGATCTGGACAGGCTTGCCGTGCTGATGCAAAACCAGCTGACGGTGACAACATAACTGAAAAAGGAGCATTGATGGGTATCAGGACCTATTACAGAGAACGAAGCTGGTTCAGATCCGCTGTGGCCATATCGGTGGTGATTCTGGTTTTTCTGATTGCCCTGATTTATTTCGGGTATTCTTTCCAGAAGAGAATGTTAAGCCAGCAGGCGGAACTGAGATGTTCCGACGTTGCTGCCGCCATCAACGGTTCCATGATCGATGCTCTTTCCATCGGTAACAACAACGTTGTCCGGGACCAGTTCGACAGGCTGAACTCAAACCTGGAAGGGGTCAAGGTATTTGTTTATGATTTCAACAATGTTATTGCGTTTTCCACGGAAAAAGAGCAGGAGGGCCGGTCCTTTACCGACATTCTGAAGACCGGAAAATATCAGGATTTCAACCGTGATATGCTGGACACCGGCATCCTTCCCGACACCCTGTTCGTGGAGACAATCAACGGAAGTTCCTATCTTGGCAGGCTTATTCCAAGCATGAACAGCCCCAGATGTTATCACTGCCACGGCAGTTCCCGGAAAGTTCTGGGGGGGCTTGCCGTGTTCGTGGATACAGGGGATGCGGAATCTGCCATAAGCATGGCCAGGAACATCAGCGTTGTTGCCGGCGGCATGGGACTTGCCCTGGTTATTCTGGTCATATGGATTATCTTTTCAAGGATGGCTGACAGGATCAACGGCACGGTTCATCATATCCGGGAAACCTGCGAGGCCGTGGCTGATTCGTCAAAGGTTCTCAAGGATGTTTCCATTCAGATGGGTGAAGAAGCACGCAACGGCCGGAAGATGGCTGCGGATTCGTCGGCCATTGCCGCGGAGATAGCCGAATATATAACCAGCGTGGCCGCAGCGGCAGAACAGATGAGTTCCCAGATAGAAAATGTGGATAAGGACTCCCTGGATGTTTCCAAGGGCATTGATGTCGTGAACAGGAGTATCTCCGAAGTTTCCATGAACATCGGTGCTGTTGCAGCAACTGCTGAACAGATGTCTGCATCGGTTACATCGGTGGCATCCGCCATAGAAGAGATGTATGCAAGCCAGAATGAAGTGGCCAGGAGTTCAGGGAAATGCGCCAATGTGACAAACCAGGCTGCAAAGGATGCCCATCTGACATCGGAAATTGTAAACAATCTGGGTATTGCCGCCAAGGAGATCGGTGCTGTTGTCAACCTGATAACCGGCATCGCAGGACAGACCAACCTTCTTGCCTTGAACGCGGCCATTGAAGCCGCTGGTGCTGGTGATGCCGGCAAGGGGTTTGCCGTTGTGGCCAACGAAGTCAAGGAACTTGCGAAGCAGACCTCCAGGGCAACGGAAGAGATCAAAATCAAGGTCGAAGACATGCAGTCCAACACCCGGAACGCTATTGCAGCCATCCAGGCAATTGCCGAGGTCATCAGTGAGATCGATTCAGCCATGGGAACCATAGCTTCGTCTGTGGAAGAGCAGACGGCAACGACCAATGAAATATCCAAGAGTGTTGCCGAATCGGCGGAAGCTGCGGATTCCGTGGCCCGTAATATTAACAGCGCTGCTGAAAAAGCCAGTGACGCATCCGTACGCCTTGGCAGGATTGTTGACCTGGAGCTCAGGGTTTCGGAAAACCTGACAGAAGCCAGTAAGGCCGCTGCCGGAATTGCCCGGGATGCCTCTGAAGCCTCACTGGGCACTCGCAAGGTTTCCGGGAATGTGAATACCTTGTCCAGCCTGGTAACCTCTGGTGCCGATGTGGCGGAATCCCAGATCAGACAGGCTGACCACCTGGCTGAACTGTCAGGGGCACTCAAGAAACGTATGAAAGAGTTCCATGTATAATCAAATGACCTGTATTCGAAATCACAAGCAGGAGCCTGTGGTCTGGGGAATCCTATGAAGCTGTTGGTAGTTGATGATAAAACCTCAATCCGTTCGGCCATGACGGCCATCCTCCATGAACTCGGGTTCAACGATATTGTTGAGGCGGTTGATGGGAATGATGCCTGGTTCAAGCTGAAAGCCGAATTCGAGGGTAAAAAGCCCGATGTTTTTGACTTGATCATCTCGGATATGGAAATGCCGGTGATGTCCGGCCTTGAGCTGCTCAAGGCCGTGCGGGGGGATTCGGTGCTGTCTAAGACCCCGTTTATCATGGTCACCACCGTGAACACAAAAGAGATTATTCTGGCCACCATGAAGCTTGGGATCAAAGCCTATATCATCAAACCCTTTGATAAGGCGTCGGTGACAATAAAGCTCACCCAGGCCGGGTTTCTTAAGGGCAAATGAAGACAAAGCCATCAAAATCAGAGAGCATCACCATCCTCCTCGCCGATTCGGACCCTGTTGCACTGTCGACAATGACCCAGGCGCTGCTGACCGTTCCGGACGTGACTGTGTCAGGAGGTGTTCGATCCAGGGATATGCTGATAGCCCGGATAAAGCACATCGACGTTGACCTTCTGATACTCGACCTGGACGCAGAAGGTCTGGGTGGCGTTACCGTAATGGACGAGATCCGGGATCTGCGTCCGGACATTCCTGTTCTCATCGTTTATGATTCGGGAAAATCCAATCCTGAAACAGCGGTCAAGGCCCTGCAGATGGGAGCCAGTGACTGCATCCAGAAACCAGGCGACCCTGAATCGTTGAGTTTCCGGGAGTTCAGACTCCAACTTCTGACCATCCTGGGACTGGTAAAGAGCAGAAAGGCCTTTGGCAGAAAACATCGCCGGCCGACCGGCGGAACGTCCAGACAAGTTCCTGAACCGGCACGCGATCAAAGGCTGTCCCCTTCCAGGGACCTGGCCCCTGGTGTGACGGTAAGGCCGGGAAGGATAAAGGTGGTTGTCATAGCCTCATCAACCGGAGGGCCTGGCGCTCTGGTGGAAATTTTGCCCCGCCTGCCTGCGGATCTCGGGGTGCCTGTCCTCCTGGTGCAGCATATGCCTTCCCACATGACGTCCTCCTTTGCCAAGAGCCTTGATGCCAGATGTGCCGTTTCAGTGGTTGAGGCCCTGGACGGGGATGAGATCCTTCCGTCCAGAGTCTATGTGGCTCCCGGAGGAAGGCATTTGGCAGTAAGCCCCAGAGATGGCCATAACAGACGATTCATCCGCCTGACAGATGCGCCGCCCGAGAACAGTGTGAGACCTTCGGCCGATGTCCTGTTCCGGTCTGTGGCAGACTCCTATGAAGGGGCCATCCTTGCCGTGATCCTCACCGGCATGGGTGAGGACGGAAAGAAAGGGGTCATGGCCATGAAGGAGAAGGGGTGCATCTGTTTTACACAGAATCCCGACAGCTGTGTGGTTTACGGAATGCCCAGGGCTGTTGATGATGCCGGACTCTCCGATGCGAGTCTTGACCTGGATCTCATCCCCATCAAACTGGCGGCGGCCGTCAAACAAGGACTCTGAAGGCATGATTTCTGTTTCAACCCAGGAATTCCATTACCTCAAGGATATCATCAGGAAAAAGACTGAAATTGCCTTGGGCGACAACAAGAAATACCTTGTTGAGACCAGGCTTTCTTCACTGGTGCTGGATTCGGGATGCCTGTCTTTTGCCCAATTCTGCAAAAGGCTGAGCCAGGGACCGGATGCCGACAGGATAATGGACAGGGTTGTGGAAGCGATAACCACAAACGAAACCTACTGGTTCAGGGATGACTACCCGTTTTATTTCATAAGGACAGTATTTCTTCCGGCCATGGCCCGTGAAATCCATGAGGGGAAGCGGGATCGGATCAATATCTGGTCGGCTGCCTCTTCCTATGGACAGGAAGCCTATTCCGTGGCCATGACAGCACTGGAATTCCAGAAGACCAACGTTCTTGGCAAGCAGTTGACCGATTGTCTGACCATCGTGGGCACGGATATCTCAACCCAGGCTATAGAAAAGGCGCGGCTGGGTGTCTACACGGAAAACGATATGGGCCGCGGCCTGCCCCATGAGATGAAAACCACCTATTTTCAAGGGAGTGAAAGGGGGTGGGCTATCAATGACAGGGTGAAACAGCTTGTCAATTTTTCAGTATTCAACCTTCAGGCCCCCCTGCCCATATCGTGGGGTGTTTTTGACATCATCCTGCTCAGGAATGTCATTATCTATTTTGCAGACCCTTTCAAGAAAATTCTTCTGGACAGAGTCTCCCGCAAGCTTGCCCGGGACGGGGTCCTGTTCCTGGGCACCGGTGAATCGGTGAGCGGATATTCGGACCGGTTCAGGATATGCAGCTTTCAGAAAGCGAAATACTATCAGCTTGATGGGAACCAATAGCCCCTGACAATTGAGCGGATCCGGTTATGGCAGCGTCTGCATTCCCCCAAGCCGCTCAGCTGTAGTCAACCGCACTGAAGCTCATGAGTTTGTTCCAGTTGTGCCGGGATTCTATAAACCGGATTGTCCCTGTCTTTCCCCTCAGGACCAGGGAGTGAGTGCTGGCGCCTGCTCCCGTATATTTCACGCCGGTCAGAAAGGTTCCGCCCGAGATGCCTGTGGCTGCGAAAAAGACATCATCGCTTCTGACCAGGGTGTTGACATCCAGTATCCTTCCAAGATCCATGCCGGCGTCGGCCATGGCCTGTTTCTCTTGGGGCAGCTGGGGATCGAACCGGCACAGTATCTCGCCGCCCAGGGCCTTGATGGCACAGGCAGCCAGAACACCTTCCGGAGTACCGCCTGTTCCCATCATCAGGTCCACTTCTGAACCTGGATCCACAGCCATGAGGGCGCCTGCCACATCGCCGTCCGTATGGAGCTGGATGCGGGCGCCGGCCTCCCTGATTTCTCTTATAAGACCAGCGTGTCTGGGTTTGTCAAGGACAAAGACGATGAGGTCAGTCACGTCCTTGCCCAGGGCTCTGGCGATGGATTTCAGGGAGTCCTTTACCGGCGCGTCCAGGTCGGCGCATTGTTTTGCCTCAGCAGGAACAACCAGTTTTTTCATGTAAAAGCTGGGACCGGGGTCCAGCATGCTGCCGGCAGGAGCAATGCTCACAACTGATATCGCGTTGGGCCTTCCCGTGGCCAGGAGATTGGTTCCCTCCACCGGGTCCACGGCCACATCCACCCTGGGGCCTTTGCCGCTGCCCACCTTCTCCCCGTTGAACAACATGGGGGCGTTGTCTTTTTCTCCCTCCCCGATGATCACGGTGCCGTCGATATCCAGGGCTTTGAAGGAAATGCGCATGGCCTGGACCGCTGCCTCGTCTCCTTTTTCCTTATCTCCCTTGCCGAGCCACCGGGCCGATGCAAGAGCTGCAGCTTCTGTTGTTCTGACAAGATCCAAGGCGAGATTGCGCTGTGGTGCTTCCATGGTTATCTTCCTGTTATCAATATGGCCGCGCTGCGGCCGTTGTTGGTATCCGGTGTCTGGGCCCAGGTATCTGGAGGTTCCAGGACACGTCAGGGCCGGATCATAACCCATAATCGGTTTGTTTTCAATCATGGAACTGTCCGCGCATTGATTTGAGGGCGATGCTGCCAGGTCAAAGCGGTCACCGTGTGAACATCTCGAAGGTGGTTTTTAAATAAAAAGCCGATTATTCAAAGGGCAGCCTGATTATAAATTTTGTGCCCTTGCCTGGCGTTGACTCAACAACCATTTCGCCCTTATGGTCATTGACAATTATAAAATAGGAAACAGAAAGGCCGAGACCTGTTCCTTTGTCCACACTCTTTGTTGTAAAAAAGGGTTCAAAGATCCGTTTCCGGATTTCATTGTCCATTCCGGGGCCATTGTCCTCTATTTCAATGCAAGCCACTCCAAACGATCTTTTAAGGCGCAGTGTTATTGTCGGCGAACCATCCCTGCGGTTATCCTGGTGCATGGCTTCCGAGGCGTTTTTAAGAATATTGAACAATACCTGCTGGATTTTGCTTGCCTCGCATGGAACATTCGGAACTTCCGGATCATAGTCCCGAATGATCCTCAGTTTTCTGAAATCAAATTTTTTTTCCAGGTCATAATCGTTTTCAGCCAGTTCTATTGTTTTATTGATCAATTCAGCCAGGTTTGCATCACTCTTTTTTGAGTCACTTTTTTTTGCAAAACTCAGTACATTCTCGATTATTTTCGCTGCCCGCTGTCCGGCTTTATGGATATTGTCAAGCTGCTCCAGTATACCCCTTTTTTCCATGAACGCTTTTATTCCCGCCATTGACAAGCCAAGCTCTTCTGCAATTTCGCTGTTTGCCGGTATGTCCCGGGTCAATCTATTGCGCAGCACCTGAGAACTTTGTATCATGCCTGCCAAGGGGTTGTTTATCTCATGGGCCATGCCTGCGGCAAGTCCGCCGACCGACATCATCTTTTCAGACTGGATGATCATTTTCTCCATCTTCTTACGTTCGGTTATATCGTGGGCCACGACCCTGGCGCCTGTTAATCTGCCGTCTTTATAAATAAAATCATTGGTAAGGGTGACGCACAGCTTATGACCATTTTTTCCTATAATGTCATATTCAACCACATCTGAGAGTTTTTCATTCCTAATGGCTTTTTTATACTCTTGTATGAACGTCTGCCTGCTTTTCTCTGTCAAAAGAGTCAACGGATCCATGGATAAAAGTTCTTTTTCCGAATATCCCGTGTACTGGCACAAGATGGCATTCACCTCGGTGAATCTGGGTGTGGCGAAGTCTATTTCATACATGCCTGCCGGTGCATGATTAAAAAGGTATCGATACTTTTTTTCGCTTTCCCGCAATTCCTCATCGGTCTGTTTGCGATCAATGGCAATGGCCACCTGGTCGGAAATGGAAGACAGCACCTTCAGGTCCTTTTCATTGTATAAATCAGGATTGGTATAGCTCTGTACAGCCATCACGCCGATAACGTCATCCTTGATCATCAGGGGAACGCCCATCCAGATCAATGGGACAGGGCCCCATACGCCCTTTTCTTGCGATAGCGCTGTCAGCTGTTCTTTTTTTAACAATACGGGTTTTCGGTTTGAGACCACAAAGCCCGTCAGTGAATTTTTGGGGTTAAAATCAGTAATGGGCGAGAAATCCTCATCAACCGTATCCACATAATATGGAAAATAAAGGGTATTTTTCTGTTTGCTTAGGATCGCAATAAAAAAATTTGTAACATCGATAATTTCACCCAGAAAACAGTGAATCTGCTTATAAAGTTCTTGTAAATTCAACGTGATATTCACTGCATTTGAGATTGCAAACAGGGTTCTGTTAATATCTTCCGAGCGTTTTCTTTCTGTAATATCGTTTACCAGTGATGCAACACCCGTTATTGCACCATCATCATTTCTCACTACGGTATTGTACCAGTCACAAAGGATCTTTTTCCCATTCTTGGTCCTGTTTTCATTAATACTTCGTTCTCCGCCCCTGCCGGCAAGCAGGTCCGTGAAAACACCCTCAATCCGGTCTTTCAGATCTACTGAAACAATAAGCTCCGAGGCATGTCTTCCAAGAGCCTCTTTTCTCGTGTATCCGAATATCCTTTCTGCAGCAGGGTTCCATTCATTTACCTTGAAATCCAGGTCCCATGAAACGGCTCCCACCGGTGTGTTCTGCAGATGTGCCGAAAGCCGCTTCTGATTCTCCCGTAATGCCCTTTCAGCATCCCTTTTCCGGGTCACATCGGTCAGTACAAAGGTGACCTTGTCCCTCAAGGCAGTGGATCTGAATTCAATGTTTTTGGTCCTGCCGTCCTTGCAGGTGACGGTAAACTCCCGGCTTGGTCCCTCTCCCTGTTTCAGTGAGTCCTGCACCCAGCTCTCGACAACGCTTCGCCTGTATCGATTGTCCGGATAGGCTTTTTCAAACCACTTATCCCTTGACGGAATATCTTGAAGCGTATATCCGGTAAGTTTTGTAAAATAGGGGTTGATATAGATATAGTGTCCCTTTTCATCCATCATCGCAATCCCGTGGGGGTGCCCTTCAAGAATCATGGACAGGGTCTCTTTTTCTTCCTTGATAGCGTTTTCCGCTTTTTTCCGATCCGATATGTCCCGCCAGATCGTGTGGATGATCTGGTTTTTTTCATCTGCGGAAATGGAAGTCAGAAGGACTTCAACAGGGATAATTTCACCATTGGCCTTGCGGTGATTCCATTCAAAGCGGTGGCTGCCGTTCTGGATGGCAAGATCCATCATCTCTATGGCTTTTGAAAAAGAGTCTCTGCCGTCCGGCTGTTTTTCCGGGGACAGTTCAGATGGGTGGGTGTTCAGAAGTTCTTCTTTGCTTGTATAACCGAGCATTTCTACGGTTGATCTGTTGCAGTCGACAAACTTCTTATTTTCAATGATCAGGATGGCGTCTTTGGATTTTTCAAAAAGGATGCGATACTTTTCATCCCTGCTGTCTACCAGTTGTTTTTCCAACGCAATGACTTTGTTTTTTAATGCTTCATAGGTTGGTTTTTCAGCCATCGGAAAAATTTCACTTTTGCGGTTCACAGGTTCAGGGCCGGAACAAGGGTGGTGAGAACGGTTTTGGCAAAGCTGTCCAGGGGATCAAACCGGATACCCAGACGCAGCCTTCGGTTTTCCGGTCTGAGACTCATGACCTGGCCCCGGATGGCAAGGGTGTCATTGTTGGCGTATTCAAATCCCAGGCTGAGAAAGGTTATGCTGCGGACATCCGATTCGCTGACTCCGTTCATGTCCATGTGGCACAGACAGCCGTCCTGGTTGATGTTCAGCACAACGCCCGTTGTCCGTTTCTTCTCAAGATCAATCCTTACAGGCAGAAAACAATCCACCCGAAGGCGTGATCTGACGTTGCACGATTCCACCTCCAGGGGGTATTCAAGGAAAACCAGGCGGTCGGGCTGCTCCGTTGTATGGAGGATACGGGTTGTGAATCCAAACACATCGCCCGAACAGATATACTTGACTTTAAGCACGGCATTGCAGTCATCCGGGTTCGTTGCCCAGACCATATCAGACACCTGGACGATCAGGTAGCTGCCCACCCGCATGCCCACGAGTTCACCGGAAACAGACCTGCCCGGTTCCATGGATTCAAGGAGCAGAGGGGTTCCCAGTTCAATGAACAGCCGCTGGCTCCGGTTCATGTCCAGGGTATTTTTCATCCGATCACCTGCCGCCCTTTCTGAACAGCACAACCTTTACGGTTTCAAGGACAATTAGAATGTCCAGGAAAAATGAAAGGTTATTGATATAGTAAAGATCGTACCTCAGTTTTTCCACGGAATCCCCCAGGGACGCCCCATAGGGATACATGACCTGGGCCCAGCCCGTGATGCCGGGTTTTACCGCGTGCCGCTCCAGATAATAGGGGGCGACCTTGCTGATCTGTTCAACAAACTCAGGCCTCTCGGGCCTGGGCCCTATAAAGCTCATGTCCCCCTTGAGGACATTGACGAGCTGGGGCAGTTCATCAATCCTGGTTTTTCTCATGAAAGCCCCCAGGGAGGTTATCCTGGGATCGTTTTCCAAGGCCCAGGCCGCGCCGGTTTCCTTTTCGGCATCCTGGGTCATGGATCTGAATTTGATGATGATAAAGTGCCTGCTGTTGGCGCCTACGCGCTCCTGGAGATAAAAGACAGGGCCCGGGCTGTCCAGTTTGATCAGCAATGCCACCAGGGGGAAAAAGGGAAGGACACAGGCCAGTCCAATGGTTGCAAAGACAATATCGATGATCCGCTTCATGATCCTGATGAAGGGCGTAATTAAAAATCCGTTGCTCTGGACCAGCCATGAAGGATTGATATCCTCCACGGGTAGTTTGCCGGTCATGGTTTCAAAGAACGTTGGATAATCAATGATCCTGACGCCCATGAGCTTGCAGGTCACCAGCTTGTCGATCATCAGGTTCCCCCGCCGTTCGGTCAGGGCAATGACAATGGCATGGATATCGTGGGTCCTGGCCAGGGAAACGATGTCATCTATGGGGCCCATGATCAGGTCCTTGTCCACGGAGATCGGGTCCGTGGCTGTCCGGATGTATCCCTTGAGAGAATACCTGAAGTGGGAGTCCCGGACAAGACTCTCGATTTTTTTTGCTGTGGGGCCGGTGCCGATGACCAGGATGTTCCTGGCAAACATGGCCGATGCACTGGATTTATGGAAAATACCCTGCCACAGATTTTGGAGAACCATAAAAACAATAAGGCAGAGCAGAACGTGGGTGTACCGGTCATGGGACCTGTTCACGAGAAGCACAAGAGGGATGAGGGCGAGCCCTGCGGCAACGCCTGTGCGCAGGATGGTCTCCCGGCCGGGTTTCTGCCCGGGTTTGTAGACTTCACACAAAAAAGCACTCAAGAGGAGGGTCGGGATGAATCCCATAACCCACGGTGAGATTTTCTGTTGGCTATTCAGGGACATGATTACCGGGAACAGGATGAACAGACCGGTCAGGGCGTCGCCGCCCATGAGGACCAGTTGATTTCGGATTTGGCTTCCTGGTGCAAATAATCCCAACGCAGTGCTCCGTTCTACAGTAAAAATCCATGCATGGCAGGGATGCTGCCGGAACCGTCCGGATACTCCATGGGGTCTTGCCACCCAGAAGCTGACTCACGGGTGCGGTTATGGCAGATTGTCTTTTTTCCCTGTTGTATCCGTTGCCGTGATCCCTGTCAAGCAAACAATACCGGGATGTTCGGGCTATTTGCCCAGGGCCTTTTCGATTTTTTTATCTGTTTTGTACTGGCTCAGGGCGTACACGGACCAGATAGCTGCCGGAATCCATCCGATGACCGTGACCTGGAGAATCAGGCAGATGATCCCTGCAAAGGGGCGCCCTATGGTGAAAAATTGAAACCAGGGAAGCAGAATGGCCAGAATCAGTCTCATATGTGTGTCCTCCATTAGCGCCGGTCACCGGTCCGTGATCCGGCCCGGCATAGATTTTCAGGTCGGGTCCGGGCCCATCCCGCACTTTGGTGTTTGTCCCGGGTGGATGGCCGTACCGGACACGGTCCGCGGGTCCCGGGAAGGCGTTGCCGTGTGGTTTTCCTACCGGCATTTAACGGTATTGTAAAGGAAAAAATACTCGCTGGCGGGGGTAACATCGCTTTTGACCAATCAGCTCACCACGGTTTGGGATACCCTGAAAAGATTCCAGGCGTCCGTCAGCCGGTACCCTATCAAACGGCCGCAAATGAGAATGCTTTCCCATGTAACCTGAATTCCCGTGCTATTGTAACGACGCGGCCGGATCGGTGACTGTTTTCAGATCGCCGGACGGATAGTAGGTGAAGCTGCAGGAGCGTCCCATGGAGTCCTGTACCGACATCAGATTGCCGGAAGCGTAGGTGAACTCCAGGTAACGGCCCGGGGAGTCGGTAATCT